>VGAK01000004.1 GCA_016870775.1 Actinomycetota bacterium | reverse complement strand
CTCGTCGTCTCGGATGACCCGACAGACCCGCTCGCAGACGCCCTGCGGCAAGCCGACACGATCTGAGGCACGCGCGAGGTCCGGCACGGAGGGGACGCATGCGCACCGTGTGCGGAGCCCGGCTCGATGCGGTCGGGATCGGCCCTCAGGTGGACGGCATCAGACCGATTGCGGTGTGCGCGCGCGCGAGGGTGGCGGCCGCCACCCGGTGGGCGCGGTCGTTGCCGACCCTGACGAGTCGTGCGAGTTCGCCACGGTCGGACAGCAAATCGTTGTACCTATCCCGAATCGGGGCGATGAGGGCCACGACGGCGTCGGCTGTGTCGGTCTTGAGCGGGCCGTACTGGGAGTATCGGTCGACGAGACGCTCGACGGGCTCGCCGGTGGTCGCTGAGAGGATGTCGAGGAGGTTTGCGACGCCGGGTTTGCTCTCGCGGTCATAACGCACGGTCGAGTCCGAATCGGTGACGGCTCGTTTGAACTTCCTCGCAATCGTGGCGTCGTCATCGAGGAGAAACACGATTCCCGTGTCGGCGGAGGTCGTCTTTGACATCTTCGAAGTCGGCTCCTGCAGATCCATCACGCGCGCCCCGGCTCTCGGGTGCACGGCCCGGGGAATCCGGAAAGTGTCACCGAAGCGGTGGTTGAACCGGATGGCGATGTCGCGGGTGATCTCGACGTGTTGCCGCTGATCCTCGCCGACAGGCACCTCGTCGGCGTCGTAGAGCAAGATGTCTGCGGCCTGGAGTGCCGGATAGGTGAACAGGCCCGCGGCGACGAAATCGACCTCCCGCTTGGCGGCTTTCTCCTTGAACTGGGTCATCCGGCTGAGTTCGCCGTAGGAGACCGTGCACTCCATGATCCATCCGAGTTGGCTGTGCTCGGGGACATGGCTCTGTACGAAGACCGTGGCCACGTCGGGGTCTAGGCCGACGGCGAACAGCATCGCGGCCAACTCGAGCGTGTTGCGGCCCACGATCCCGGGTTGATCGACCACCGTCAGGGCATGGAGGTCGACGATTCCGTGGAAGACGTCCTTTTCATGTTGGCCGACCACCCAGGTGCGGAGCGCACCGAGGTAGTTCCCGAGGTGGACCTCTCCGGTCGGTTGGATGCAGGACAGGACCCGAGCCACGCTCTGACGCTAGTGGCGCGGGGGGAGACAGTGTCCGCACCTTTCGCCGGCCTCCCTCATGCCCGCGGGCGGCGCCACTACCATGAGATCGTGCCGATCGAAGTTTCAACCCCCGTCTACGAGGGGCCTTTCGATCTTCTGCTCCACCTGATCATGCGCGAGGAGGTGGACATCCACGAGGTGAGTCTGTCCACGATCGTGGATGCCTATCTCGCCGAGCTCGGGCGGATGCGGGAACTCGACCTCGAGATCGCCACGGAGTTCCTGCTGATCGCGGCGACGCTGGTGGAGATCAAGTCGCGGAGGCTTCTGCCCGGTCGGGACGCGGTCGAACTCGACGATGAACTGGCCCTCTGGGAGGAGCGGGACCTGCTCCTGGCTCGGTTGCTCGAGTGCAAGACCTTCAAGGACGTCGCCCAGATCTTGGCGCGGTTCGTGGACGATGCCGATCTCGTCTATCCCCGCACCACCGGCCCCGACGAGCGGTTCGCAGGGGTCGTCCCGGACCCACTGGAGGGTCTCACTCTCGCCAAGTTGCAGAGGGGGTTCGTTGCGGCGATCACCCCGAAGTCGGGGCTGTCGCTCGAGATGTCCCATGTCTCGCCGGTGCGTTTCGCGGTGCCAGAGGCCGTGGACAAGCTGATGCAGGATCTCCCGCTTCGACGGGAGGTCACGTTCCGGGATCTCACCGGTTCGCTCGTGGAGCGCCTCGAGATCATCGTGCATTTTCTCGCCGTGCTCGAGCTCTACAAGCAGGGGTGGATCGAGATCGACCAGCACGACCGATTCGGCGACATCACCGTGACCTGGACCGGAGTGGGCCCGGACGCCGGCTCCAACGTCGAGATCGACGTCTACGAAGGCTGAGAGACACGTGGCCTCGGGGGACGCAGTGGCTCAAGAGACTGTGCGCGCCATTGAAGCGATCCTGATGGTCGCCCAGGAGTCCGTTCCGGCACAACTGATCGCCGAACTCGTCGAGATCCCCGTTGCGAGGGTCGAGGAGATCTGTGGTGTTCTCGCCTCGGTCTACGAGGATGCGGGTCACGGGTTCCAGGTCGCAAAGGTCGCTGGTGGGTGGCGTTTCCAGTCCCATCCCGACCTCGCGAACTATGTCGAGCGTTTCGTGCTCGAGGGTCAACGCACCCGGCTCTCGGGTGCAGCTCTGGAGACCCTCGCGATCATCGCCTACAAGCAACCGATCTCCCGTCTGCAGATCGCATCGATCCGAGGGGTCGACCCCGAAGCGGTGATGCGCACGCTCCACGGTCGCGGCTACATCGCGCCCGTCGGGCGCGACAGTGGGCCGGGGCTGGCCGTGATGTGGGGGACGACGCCCTTGTTCCTCGACAAACTGGGCCTCGCGTCACTGGAGGACATGCCTCCGATCTCGAGTTTCGTTCCGGACGCATCGCTCGTGGAGGCGCTCGAGCAGACGCTGCGTCTCGAGCCCGGACTCGAACTCGACTCCGACGTGGATCACGCAGCCCCGTCGCCCGATGGTGACTGAGGACTCCGGAGCCGCCGTCGCGGGTGAGCGACTCCAGAAGGTCCTGGCCCGGATCGGATTCGGATCACGTCGTGCCTGCGAGGACCTGATCGCGAACGGCCGTGTCACGGTCAACGGCGACACCGCCGTCCTCGGTCGCCGTGTGGAGCCCGATTGTGATGTGGTGGAGGTCGACGGGGTGCCGGTGGGGATCGTGCCGGGTGCGGTGCACTACGTCTTGAACAAGCCCACTGGCGTGGTGACCACGGCGTCGGACACGCACGGTCGCGAGACCGTCGTGGATCTCGTACCGCGCGAGCCGCGGGTGTTTCCCGTGGGTCGGCTCGATATGGACACCTCCGGACTGTTGATCCTGACCAACGACGGAACACTGGCCAACCTGCTCGCACATCCGCGTCACGGTGTCGACAAGGAGTACCTCGTGGAGGTCGACTCGAACGGGCGCGCCGTGCCCGAGCGGGTGTTGGTGCGCCTGCGCCGGGGGGTGGAACTCGATGACGGGCCGACTGGGCCTGCGGTCGTGGGTCAGCCGCAACCGGGTGTGCTTCGCATTGTCATCCACGAGGGTCGCAATCGCCAGGTGCGCAGGATGTGCGAGCACGTCGGGTTCCCCGTCGTGCGTTTGGCGCGCACCCGCATCGGTCCTCTCGCGGATCCCTCGCTCGCACCTGGTCGGTGGAGGCTGTTGTCCACCGACGAGGTGTTCGCATTATCCACGGCAGCCACAAAGGGTGGACAAGTAGCATCTAGGCGTGAGTGACCCCGGAAATGACGCCTCGAGCATCGCCAATGTCGTCGGTTTGGGCCTGATCGGGGGATCGGTTTGCCTCGCCCTGCGTCGAGCAGGGTGGTCGGTGCACGGGATCGATTCTGCCGAGGGGCGCGCACAGGAGGCGCTGACTCGGGGTGTGGTGGACGCCGTTGGTATCTCGACCCACGCACGGGTGACCTTCGTGGCGACACCCGTTGCGACACTGGTCGAGGGAGTCCGGTGGGCTCTTGGCTCAACCGGGGGCGTCGTCACCGACGTCGGATCGGTGAAGTCTCCGGTGGCCGAGGCCGTCGATGATCCCCGCTTCGTCCCCGGTCATCCGATGGCGGGATCGGAACTGGATGGCCTCGAGGGCGCTGATGCGTCCATGTTCGAGGGGGCGACCTGGGTCCTGACGCCGACCGCCTCCACGTCCGACGAGGCCTTCTCGCTCGTGGCAGAAGTTGTTTCGTCGCTCGGTGCGGAGGTGGTCGCGCTCGCGCCGTCGAGCCACGATCGTCTCGTTGCGGTGGTGAGCCACGTCCCCCATCTCACGGCGGCTGCACTGATGGGTGTTGCCGCCACCCGGTCGGACGAGCATGCCGCACTGTTGCGCCTCGCAGCCGGTGGATTCCGGGACATGACACGCATCGCCTCGTCACGTTCGGGCATCTGGCTGGATATCTGCGGAGAGAACCGCACGGCGATTCTCGATGGTCTCGATGATCTCATCGACGGACTGCGGTCGATGCGCACCTCCATAGACGAGGGGAACACCGAGGCGCTCCGTGGGCGCCTCGATGATGCGCGGCGTGCGCGGATGAATCTGCCGTCGAAAGCAGGGGCGATAGAGGACTTGACCGAGGTGCGCATCCCGATTCCCGATCGGCCCGGTGCGGCGGCCGAGGTGTTCACGCTCTCGGGCGATCTTGGAGTGAACATCCACGACTTCGAAGTCGTCCATTCTGTCGAAGGGGACAAGGGTGTGATGGTGATAGTGATCCGCAGCGAGCACGTCGATCTCTTCCGTGGGGGATTGTTGGCGAGGGGATTCCGGCCCGCCACCCATCCGCTCTCGTGATGGTGTGGGTGACGGTGGGTCGATGAACGCAGTCCGGGGAGTGGTGAGCCTCGCGGGTCGCTCAGGTCCGGTGGACGCCTCCGTGGAGGTTCCTGGCTCCAAGAGTCTGGCGAACAGGGCACTGGTGTGCGCCTTGCTCGCGGACGGGCAATCAACGCTCACGGGTCTCCCGGATGGGGACGACGTCGCGGTGATGCTGGCGGCTCTCCGCTCGGTGGATCGGATCGCTGGAATCGGGACCGACTTCGTCGTCACGGGCGGTTCGGGACACGGCCCCCTCCTGCCGGCATCGGTCGACTGTGGACTTGCGGGGACGACATCGCGATTCCTCACGGCGGTTGCCTCGGTGAACACCTCGCCCGTGAGGCTGGACGGCGGAGGGCCTCTCCGGGGACGGCCGATGGGCGAGCTCCATGAGGCGCTCGGAGTGCTCGGGGCACGGGTGGAAACCGCCCATCCCGGGCATCTGCCGGTCACGGTCTCCCCGGGCACGATGCGAGGTGGTCGTGTCCGAGTCCGTGGTGACGCCTCCAGCCAATTCATCTCGGCGTTGATGTTGATTGCACCGGTGCTGCCAGAGGGACTCGTCATCGAGCTCGTTGGCGCCCTCGTGTCCCGCCCGTATGTCGAGATGACGGCCGCGGTGATGATGACCTTCGGGGCCGATGTCAGGATCGAGGGGACAGAGATCGTCGTGGCGCCCCGTCCGTACCTGCCCACGAAGTATCGGATCGAGCCTGACTTTTCCTCGGCTGCCTTCCCGCTTGTGGGCGCGATGATCGCCGGGGGTCGGGTGAGGATCCCGGGTCTCGCGCTGGCGCGCCTGCAGGGAGACGCACGAATCCTGGTTCTCCTGCGGGACATGGGGGCCGTGGTCGGCGTGGATGGCGACGATGTCGTGACCGTGACCGAGGGCGCTGCCTCGATCACTCCGGTCGACGTGGACATGGCCGATTGCTCCGATCTCGTGCCCGCCGTCGCGGTTGCCCTCGGTCTCGGTGCGGGGTCGAGCAGGATCCGGGGAATTGGTTTCATCCGCGCCAAGGAGAGCAATCGGATCGACGATCTCGCGGGCGAATTGGCCCGGGCGGGCTACGAGGTCCGGAGTGAAGCCGATGGTCTCGTGCTCGGCGGTGCCGCCCGGCCTCGATCATCGAGATTCAAGACGCACGAGGACCACCGCCTGGCAATGGCGTTGTCGCTCGTGTCTCTCGCTGGAGTCGACGTGTCACTCGATGACGGGAGTGTCGTGGGAAAGAGTTGGCCGTCGTTCTTCATGGACATGAGCGGCATTCTCCGACTCGAGAACGAGCGGAAGTAGAGTCGTTCGGCATGTCGGGCGATTCTCGTGCGCCGAATTCTGGCGATCGTGGACCAGAACGCATGACCGTGGTCGCCTTCGACTTCGACCACACACTGACTGTGCGCGACAGTGTCTTGCCCTATGTGATTCGTGTTGCCGGCGTCGGATGCGTGCTGTCGGCGCTCGTGCGCACACTCCCGACGATCGTGCGACTCGTGGTGCGGCGCGACAACGACGGGTTGAAGGCGCATTTCGTCCGCAATTGTCTCGCCGGGATCGAGGTGGACCGGGCGTCGACGGTGGGAATCGAGCACGCCGGGCGGATCGTCGGCTCGAAAATGCGTCGGGACACAGCGGCGCGGCTCCGCTCGCATCAGGAGAGGGGTGATGTGGTCATCATCGTGTCGGCCTCGTTCGGGGAGTACATGCACGTGGTGGGTGACCTCCTCGAGGTCGACGCGGTGCTCTGCACGGAACTCGAGCACGCCGACGGGAGACTCACGGGCGAGTTGGCAGGGCGGAACTGTCGCGGAGCCGAGAAAATGGTGCGCGTCCGACAGTGGATGGATGGGGCCGGGTTCGAGGGCGGCCTCGACGTCGCGTACGGGGACTCCCGAGGGGACGCCGAGATGCTGGCAGCAGCCACGACGGGAGTTCTCGTCGGACACCGCGAACTCGGAGGGTTGACAGATGATCCTGGACCTGCGACCGGAGTGGTGGGCGAGCAACGATGATCGCAGCACTCGTGCGGGAGGCGCGGCCCAAGCAATGGGTCAAGAACGTGCTGGTCTTTGCCGGTCCGGGCGCCCTCGGTGTGCTCGATGAGATCGGTCCGCTCGGTCGAGCTGCGACGGTGTTCGCGGCGTTTTGTCTGGTGTCGTCCGGGGTCTATTTCTGGAACGACATTCGCGACTTGGAGCAGGACCGGACCCACCCCAGAAAGAAGTTCCGACCGATAGCGGCCGGTGAGATTCCATTGCCGGTGGCCCGAGTCCTCGGGTCTGTGCTGACCGTCGGGGGACCTGCGCTGGCATGGTCGGTGCGCCCCGAGGCCGGTGTGATCCTCGTGCTCTATGCAGTCATCCAGGTGGCCTACAGCGTCGGCCTGAAGCACGTACCGGTCCTCGATCTGGCCATTGTGTCCAGCGGCTTCGTCCTGCGGGCGATGGCGGGTGCGATCGCCACCCAGACACCGATGTCGAACTGGTTCGTGCTCTGCATCACTTTCGGCTCGTTCTTCATCGTGGCGGGAAAGCGTTTCGCTGAACTCCTGGAATTGGGGGAGGGGGCTGTGGTGACGCGGCGCTCCTTGGCGGAGTACAGCACCGTGTACCTGCGTCAGATACTCGTGGTGTCGTGCACCGCGACCGCGGTGACGTACTGCATGTGGGCCCTCGAGAGCGCAGCCTCGATCGACGAGACGGTTCCACTCCACGGACTCACGATCGTGCCGATGGTGTTGGCACTGCTCCGCTACATGCTCGTGCTCGAGCGTGGTGGAGGTGGAGCCCCGGAGGAGGTTTTCTTCCGGGACCGCTCCATCCAGTTCTACGGTGTCGTGTGGGCTGTGATCTACGGCTTGGCGGTGTATGCCCGTTGACGCCGCCCGTGCCGGCGAACCTCTGCCACCTAGACTCACCCAGTGACCCAACGTCGACTCTCGGGATGGGGCCGAACGGCATGGACCGTCGCCGATGTGGTCGAGGCCACCGACCCCATGTCCGTGGTGGCGGCATTGTCGACGAGTGGTCCTCGTGGTGCGATCGCGAGGGGTCTCGGGAGGTCGTACGGCGCCGCTGCCCAGAACGCGGGGGGACTGGTCCTCGTCAATCACCTGGAGGATCCGTCCGCGGCCGAGTTCCTCCTCGACGCCGACACGGGAGTGCTCGAGGTCGCCGCGGGCGTGAGTCTCGATGAGATTCTGCGGCGCAGCGTGCCCCGGGGCTGGTTCGTGCCGGTCACCCCTGGGACCAGATTTGTCACCGTTGGCGGGGCGATTGCGTCCGACATCCACGGCAAGAATCACCATGTGGATGGCAGTTTTGGCCAGCACCTCGAATGGCTGGATCTGCTCCTGTCATCCGGGGAGGTGGTCAGGCTGTCCCCCTCGGAGCAGCGGGATTGGTTCTGGGCCACTGTCGGGGGCATGGGTCTCACGGGTGTCGTCGTGCGTGCTGCGATCCGATTGATTCCGATCGAAACTGCCAAAGTGACCGTCGAAACCGAGCGGCTCGGTGACTTCGATGCGGTGTGCGCTGCGATGGCCGACCCGGCTGCAGACGATCAATACCGCTACTCGGTCTGCTGGGTGGATCTCCTGGCGCGGGGTGCCTCGATGGGGCGGGGTGTCCTGACGCGGGGAGACCACGCGCCCCGGTCGGCGCTCAGCAACGGGGCTCAGCGCACCGAGGGGGCCCTGGACTACGACCCGAAGGTCCGGATCGCAGCGCCACCGTGGATGCCGAACGGGGTGCTCAACAAGTGGTCGATCAAGGCCTTCAACGAGGCCTGGTTCCGAAAGGCGCCCTCACGGCGACACGTGGGACTCGAGTCCATCGCGGCGTTCTTCCATCCCTTGGATGTGGTCCGCAACTGGAACACGATGTACGGCTCGCAGGGCTTCATCCAGTACCAGTTCATCGTGCCGCTCGAGCGCACCGATGTTCTGCGAGCAGTCATCGAGCGCTTTTCCTCGGCGGGGGTCGCGAGCTTCCTCGCGGTCCTCAAGCGCATGGGTGCCCAGAATGACGCTCCGATGTCGTTCCCCACGAAGGGCTGGACACTCACCCTCGACATGGCGGCTGGAGCGGTGGGTCTGCCACGCCTGCTCGCCGAGGTGGACGAGATGGTTCTGGACGCAGGAGGTCGCCACTACTTGGCCAAGGACTCCCATGTGTCACCGTCCGCCGTGCGGCGTGGCTACCCACGCTTCGATGAGTGGCTGTCGGTGCGGGACCAGATGGATCCGCGGGGCCTGTGGCGGAGTGATCTGGCGCGGAGGCTTTCGCTCGTCGACACGGGGAACGCCGAGTGACCCCGCGCATGGATGTCGCTTCGGGGAGGTCCCATGCCCGCGCCGGGACGAAACGGCGCCGGGGAGACCGAGCCTTATGAAGAACGGTGTGGGGGTCGCCCAGAGCATCGTCTTGTTCGGGGGGACGAGCGAAATCGGCCTCGCGGTGGCACGTCGTCTCATCGTTCCCGGGACGGCACGGCTCGTGCTGGTCAGTCGTGATCCATCTGCCGCCGAAATGGCAGCAGTCGACATCGTCGATCGCTCACCGGACCTGGAGGTGCATCATATTCGCTTCGATGCCGCCGACGCCGCGAGCATGCCGCACGTCGTGGCTGAGGTCGTGTCGGCGATCGGTGACATCGATGTGGCGGTGGTGGCCCAGGGCGTCCTTCGCGAGGGCCACGACTACTTCGCCGATCCGGCGACTGTGTCGGAGGTTGTCGGGGTGAACATGACCGGAGTGATGGCGCTCCTGTATGGACTCGCCGACCGACTGCGCTCGCAGGGATACGGAAAGATAGTCCTCTTGTCCTCCGTGGCCGGGATGAGGGTGCGGCGCTCCAACCCGGTGTACGGAGCGTCCAAGGCCGGTGTGGATGGCTTCGCACTCGCCCTCGACCACGAACTCACCGGCTCGGGTGCGTCGATCCTCGTCGTGAGACCCGGCTTTGTCACCACTCGCATGACAGCAGGCATGAGGAAGGCGCCCTTCTCCACCGATGCCGAGACCGTGGCCGCACGCACTGTGGCTGCGATTTCGTCCGACAAGAGGATCGTGTGGGTTCCGAGCGCGCTCGGAGCGGTGTTCGCGGTTCTCCGAAGCCTCCCAACTTCAATCTGGAGACGTCTTCCGTTCTGACGCGATGAATCGGTCGCAACCAGGGTGGGCGATCGACTCGGACAGCCCTGGTGCGATCGTCGGGGTGTGTGTCAGGGAATTGCGCCGCGCACCCCGTAGATGCCGTTCACGGTCACGAGGCCTGCTGCCAGCACAACGACCACAATCGGCCACCAACGGTCGTCGTCGTCGCGCAGTGCCCGCGCGACCGGAAAAATGAGTGGGAAAGCGGTGTAGAGGAACCGTGGTCTCGCTGTGACCGTTGCCGGTGCGAGCATCAACACCAGCACCGAGACGGCGTAGGCGTGATACATCAGGGGGATCCGGTGCCGGCGCGCCAACAAGAGCGACCAGATCATGGCGACGACTGTTGCGGCGGTGAGCACCGAGGTGGGTGAGCTGAATGGCCTGACGAAGAAGTCGAGCGTTCTCTCGACCGCGGTAGCCCCGAAACTCGTGCTCTCCTTCCATGCCTCGCGTTGGACGCGGAACCACGCCCAGTCCTCGTCGGTGTGCCAACGGAGGAAGGCCATGAAGCCGACGAATCCGAGGGGTGCGAGCAGTGGAGCCAGGAGCGACCTCCAGTCCCTGTCGTCCTTGATGGCCAGGAGCGCAGCCACCCCGCATGCGGCCACCAGCGCGAGACCGTTCGGGCGAGCGGCACTTCCCAGAGCAGCCAGGAGACCCGCGAGGAACCAGGAACGCCGTGCGAGAGCGAGAAAGCACAGGCCTGCGATGGACAGGAGCAGCGCCTCGGAATACGCCCAGCTGAGCACGAAACTCCCCGGGAAGACGGCCGCGATGATCATTGCCTTCTCGGCGGTGCGCGCATCGAAGAGGTGCCGCGCGAGCACACCCACGATCGCGACCACGCAACCACCAAGGACGAAATTGAGCAACAGAGCGATGCTGACTGGCCCTCCCGGCAGGATCCAGTCGATCCCGCGCACGATCATCGGGTACAGCGGGAAAAAAGCCGCTCGGGCATCGGGAACGAAGTACGAGACGTTGTCCATGATGTGGTGCGGGTAGCCGTCGCGCACCACATCGAGATACCAGTGGCCGTCCCAGCTGTCGAGGACTTGGACGAGGGCACTGGCGCCCCCGACGGGTTCTTCTCCATTCCACCGTGACCAGACCGCCTGTGCCGCCACGGCGATGCCTGCTCCCATCACGACGAGGAACCTCGACAGGAGATACGCGAGAGCACCCCTCGTCTTGGCGCGTGACCATGCTTCTGTCGTGTCAGGCGCTGCGGCCGTCGCCGGAGTCGCAGGCGGAGAGGGGGCGTCTGTCGCTGCTGGGTCGGTGGTGGTCATGGTGTCGGTGTCGCGCGCCCCTGACCGATGTCGTCTCAGAGTCGCCCGATGGACACAATACGGCGGCGCGGACCCCGTCGCGGTGCTCTCCAACCGTCGAGTTGGAGCCATCGCACCACGCGGTGGCGTTGACCGGCATAACTCGCCAAGGACTCCAGCATTTCCTCGTCCGTGCCGCGCGGTCGCCCATGGAGTGCCCAGGCGACGGTGTTCTTCACGTGGAAGTCGCCCACGAGGAGAGCGTCGGGGTCACCGAAGGCGATTCCTCCCACAACGGCAGCAGTCCACACGCCCACGCCGCGGATGCGTCGGAGGGAGGCGGTCGCATCCTCGGGAGTCTGACGCTCTCCGTCGAACCAGTCATGAGCAAGCCAACGAAAATTTCGGGCCACTTCCCGAATGGTGTCGGCCCGTCTCTTCTCGATTCCGAGGGTGTGAAACTCGTGGTAGGGAACTTCGGCGAGCCGCTCGGGCGACGGAGGAAGCTTCAGTCGCCCCTCAGGATCGGGTGCCCGCTCGCCCCAGCGATCCACCATCCGGTGCCACTGCACAGCGGCCTCCTTGGCGGTGATGCGCTGGGCCAGGACCGCGGGGAGGAGCTCGTGGTACGGCGTGCCACTGGCGCCCAGGGGCAGTGCCGACCAGTTGCGCATGGCCCTTTCCACCGCTTGGTGCCGTGAAACGAGCGCCACGGAGCGATCGTGATCGCCCCGCAGACGACCCCAGGACTGGACGAGCCAGGGCCCTCCCGGGCCGTGCCCGCGCACCACGGGAAGGCTCGAGACGGGCCCGCACACCTCGAGAACGCCAGGACCGTCGGGGGTCCATGTCGCGCGCCGGAACGATTCCCGGGAGATCTCGGTCGTGCGGTCGTTGCGACCGGTGCGGCACTGTGCGAGGCAATGTGCGACGAGCTCGGGGTGATGCACACATGTGAACCTAGTGCCACGACTATCCACAGGCGTGTGCGCCCAATCCCGAGCAACATGAACGGGCATTGTCGGGCCGGGGAGGCTGTGTTGACAATTTGTCCACCGCCGCACCTCGGGCAAAAGGGTGCCGGCTGTTCCGTGGAACTAGTTTTGGCGACGTGAGCGAACGCGAAATCATGACATGGGAGAGCTTCGGCGTGGCGAGCCGGGATCTGGCCCACATGGTCGCTGCCTCCGACTACGACCCCGACATCATCTTGGCAATTGCGCGTGGGGGCCTCTTGGCTGCGGGTGCTCTCGGGTACGCCCTCGCGGTGAAGAACCTCTACACGATGAACGTCGAGTTCTACACCGGAGTCGAGGAGAGGCTGCCGGTGCCGATGATCTTGCCGCCGGTGCCCGATCTCGTGGAGTTGCGGTTCGCCCGTGTGTTGATCGTCGATGACGTCGCAGACACGGGGCACACCCTGAAAATCGTGCGCGAGTTCTTCGAAGGTCGGGTGAAGGAGGTGCGCACGGCAGTTCTCTACGAAAAGCCCCACTCGGTGGTGAGGTGCGACTACGTGTGGAAGCACACGGCGCAATGGATCAATTTCCCGTGGAGTGACAAAGAGCCGGTCGTCCATCGGGAGAACTTGGTTCGCGACGCCTGAGGGCACGCCGGGTTTCCAACCGCCGGCTGGTTTCCGTACGTCAACCGAATGCGTCGATGATTGCCAACGCGGCGTTGCGTCCGCTCGCGCCCCACACCCCCGCGCCGGGGAACGTGGCTGCCCCCGTCAGGTAGAGCCCGCGGATCGGGGTCTCGTACCGCGTCAGTTCAGGATCGCGGCCGAGGAGGGTCGCGAGGGGTCCACCGGAGAAACTCGTGGCGTGTCCCCGAGGGAGATGGAACGATCTCTCGTACCCAACAGGGGTGTAGACCCGCCAGTCGACGATCGACTCATAGAAACCGGGCTCGAGAATCTCGCAGTACTGACGGAGCCAGCGTTCCGGTTCGTCGCGAGAGACCCAGCCACCTCTGAACGAATAGGGCGTGAAGAGGGCCTCGAGGCTGAAGACGTGGTGGCCGGGGCACGCAAGCGACGGATCGATGGCGGTGGGCGCATTGGCGAGCAGGGCCATCCGCGGCATGGTGCGACCCTCGCTCATGAGTTGTGCCCCACGATGCAGTTCTGCGACCGACGGGCTCACGACGGTGGTCGACGCCGAGATGGCCCGGCGCGCCGCAGCGTCGAGGTGACCGAGAGCGCGCGGCAGGGGCAACTCGGTCGTGACCGCATCGATTTTGGACTCGTATCCATCACCGACCGGCGTGTCGGACCACTTCGTCACGAGGGACGCCGCGCGCGCGGGAGGGTTCTTCAACCACTGCACGAAAGTGCGACGGGGATCGCACGCAGAAACAACGACCGGCGCGGTGATGGTGCGGCCATCCTCGGTCTGGATGGCAGCAACCTGGGACCCCTCGCACAGGATCCCCGTCACGATGACACCGGTCTCGAGAACCCCGCCGGAGGCCAGGAACGATGCCTTGAGTGCCTCGGGGAGTGCACCACTCCCACCCACGGGACGCCCGACCGGGACCACGTGTCGCAACGCATAGGAGAGCGCGCCGAGGCCCGTTCCTGGCGTCTCGGGTGAGATTCCCCACACGATCGGACCCTCGACCATGGCCGGGCCGATCACGGCTTCATCGTCGAAGTACTCGCGCATCACGTCGGCAGCCGACATGCGGCTCATCTTCAGCATCGCGCGCAGTCCCGCGAGCCTGCGCCGCACCGCGCTCGTCACCAGCGATCCCCGCGATGAACCCCGGGAGGCCGCCTCGAGCACGAGTCGCGCGACCGGCACCATGGTCTCGGCGTACCTGCGGTAGCCCTCGGCCGCGCCGGGATGGGCCCCAGCGAGGCTCTCGATCGTGTGCTCGATGTCGTGGTGGATGGTCCATGCCCGGCCCGTGGTCCAGTCGATGTTGACCTGGGCGGGATCGATGTCGAGGTACGCCAGCCCGTGCCGGGCGAGGCCGAGTTCCTCGGCGATCGGAGTGGAGCGGAAGGTGAGGTGGTCGCAGTTGCAGATGTTCACGATGGCACCAGCGAAGGTCTCGCTGCTCGCGGTGCCCCCGACGTTCTCCCGGGCCTCGAGCAGGAGAACCGACATCCCATGTCGTGCGAGATAGGCGGCCGCAACGAGACCATTGTGACCCGCACCGATGACGATCGCGTCGTGGTCGGCTGTCGACTGCTTCCTCACGGCTCTCATTCAACCATTGGATAGGTTTGCACCATGGCATCAGTGAACCGACTCGACGAACTCTCCGGTCCCCGGGTGGGGGAGCGGCTCGGTCGCGACTCCATCATCGTGTTGCCCCTCGGTGCGGTGGAGCAGCATGGTCCCCACCTGCCCTTGAGCACCGATCTCGTGGTCGCAGAGGCTGTCTCGACAGCGGTCGTTGAGCGTGTGGGGGACGAGTGTGACGCATGGCTGCTCCCACCGCTGGCATTCACCAAGTCGAATGAGCACGCCTGGGCCCCGGGGACGATCTGGCTCTCGGCGACGACCCTGCTCGCGGTGCTCGACGACATCGGACGATGCGTCGCGGCCACGCCCGCCCGGCGCCTGCTCTTTGTGAACGGTCACGGCGGAAACAGCGCCCTTGTCGCGATGGCCAATCGCGAGCTGCGCCTGAGGCATGGCCTACAGACGTTCCTGGCCCACCCCCACATGCCGGCCGACCAGGGGGGCTCGTCCGGCTCCAGCGAACTCGGCATGGGAGTTCATGGTGGGCGTGACGAAACGTCCGTGATGCTCCACCTGCGCCCCGATCTCGTGGACATGTCGCTGGCGTCCCGGCGGATTCCGGAGGGACTGGCAGACAACACCCACGTCAAGTTCGGCGGGACGGTCTCATTCGGCTGGTTGTCGAACGACTTTTTTCCCGAGGGTGTCATCGGCGACCCGACGATGGCGTCAGCCGAGTTGGGAGCTTCGATGTTCGATGCCGCGGTCACGTCGATGTGTGACGCGGTGCGGGAGATCTCCCACTTCAATTTCGGACGCTGAGGACCACACGGCACCGACGTCTCGACCCGAGGACAAGTCGCGGGGCAACGAAAAAGGGAGGGGCTTTCGCCCCTCCCCCTTCCTTTTCGGATGTCCGAGGATCAGCCCAGAGTGATGGACGGATCGATGTACTCGTTGGTCACCACGTCGGCCGCGGTGATGCCGGACTTGACCTCCGAACCGGTCTTTTCGTAGACCGGGGTTGCCGCCGCGATGAAGGCGGTGATGCGGTCGAGGTCGAAGGAGCCGAGGGTCCCGTCGGGGCTGTTCGCCACGAGCTTGTCCTCCAGCATCTTCACGACCGCAGCGTCAGCCTGCGCCGCGGAGTAGTTCCAGCCGTTGTTGTACTTCAGGACCGCATCGATGATCAGCGCGTTGGTGCGCGCCGGGCTCGCGATGTAGTCGCGCTGGGCCTTCTGGACCACCGGGACGAACTTCTTCAGGCACTCGGCGTTCTTCTCGAGGCTCTCCGGCGTTCCACCGAGGGACTGGGCGTAGGAGGTCCATCCCGCGTCGTGGATGTACTGGTAAGCGACCGGCTTGAGCCAATCCTTGATGTCGTTCTCGTACGAGAAAGGCTCCGAGGTGCCGAAGCCCTGCTGGGCGTCCTTGCCTGCCGCTGCGATGAACGAGGCGGGGCTCCCGTCATAGGTGCCATCGACCTGGTCCTTGGAGAGTTGCCCATCGGCGATCAGGTACTCCATGTAGGCGGCTCCATCAAAGTAACGGACCTTGGCACCCGTCGCGCCGAGATCCTTGATGGTCTTGACGTCGGGATAGGTGGCCGGATCCCACATGATGATCTGTGGGTTGATGTTGAACGGGGCCACGACGGCCTTCGTCGGGAACTTCACCGAGTTGCTGACGCTCTCGTCGGTGCTGGTGAATCCGAGCATGATGTCGGGGTCCTGGTACATCTGGGATGACACCGCCTGGAATCCGATCGCCGGACCGCCGGCCCGAACCTCCACTTGGACTCCGGTCGTCTGACCCTCCGAAACGAGATCGCCGCGCACGGCGAGCTTCTCGGTGTCGACCTCGTAACCCGCTCCGATCAACTCGTAGAGGAAGCCGTGTTCGGCCTCGGGGTTCCAGTCGGTCTGGAGCACGATCTTGGCGGGGCAGACGTCGGCGAGATTCGTCCCGACTGCCCCTCCGTCGGCCGGTGCCGCCGTCGTGTCGCTGCTTGAGTCGTCCCCGCCACAGGCGGCCAGCACCAGTGCTGCCGCTGCGGCGAATCCGACCAGTTTCTTGTGCTTCATGGTGCTGGTTGTCTCCTGTGTGGTTGGTGTTCTGAGATGCGGGTCATTGACCCCTGGTGGTGATGTGCCACTTGCCGATGGCTGCCTTGGCGAGCCAGCCGAACAGAAGGAACACCACCAAACCCAATACTGAAGCAAGAATAATCGCCGCGATCAACTCGGGCCCCCAAAGCTTTGCCCGGTACACGTCGATCTGGGCCCCGATGCCCACGACCCCGCCCTGCCTGAAATAGAAGTCCCCGACAACCGCCCCGATGACGGCGAGCCCCGCCGAGATCCGCAACCCCACGAAAATGTTCGGGAGCGCGGCGGGGAATTGCAGCTTCGCGAGGCGGGTCCAGCGCGACGCACCCTGGAGGGTGAAGAGTTCGTGCTGACTCTTGTCTGCGGACAGCAGGCCGAACAGAGTGTTGGAGACGATCGGAAAGATCGCGATGAGCACGACGACGAGGAGTCGTTGACGCTGCGTGCCCTCGACCAGTGCCCTGATGAGGGGTGTGAGAGCCAGGATCGGCGCACTTTGTATGGCGACGAGATACGGCCAGGTCGCGCGTTCGAGCCACCTGCGCATGCTCATGAGGATCGCAATCGACATGCCGATGACGATCGTGATGGCGAGGCCGAGGAGGGCGATCTTGGCCGAATCCCAGAGCGACAAGAGGATCGGTTGAAGCCCACGACGCTCACCGGACCGCCAGACACCGAAACCTTCGGTGATGACTGCATCCGGTGTGGGCAGGAGGAAGCGCTTGTGCTTCGGCAGGATCACCGACGAGAGCAGGTACCAGACTCCGATGAACAGAACGAACACGATGCCCGGTCCGGCGAGATCGGAGAGTTTGATCCTGTTCTTCTCATCGGGGACGAAGTCCTCGGGTGTGGGTGCGAGTCCGACTTCACTCATCGGTGTGCCCCCCTGAGCGCCACGGAGATCTCGCCGCAGAGTTCGGCGAACTCGGGCTCGTAGCGCAGGTCATGGGTGCGCGGGTACCTGAACGGCACGTCGAACGAGGCGATCAGGCGACCGGGCCGGGCCGACATGACGAGGACCTTCGTCGACATGTAGACCGCCTCGGTGATCGAATGCGTGATGAACAAGCCCGCGAAACCCTCGATCTGGAAGAGACGCAGCAGTTCATCGTTCAGTCGCTCTCGGGTGATCTCATCGAGTGCGCCGAAGGGCTCGTCGAAGAGGAACACCTTGGGCTGCATGACGAGCGACCGGGCGAGCGAGGCGCGCATGCGCATCCCACCGGACAATTGACGTGGGTACTTGTCCTCGAAGCCGTTGAGACCGACGAGATCGATCGATTGTTGGCCGAGACGGGTCCGCTCATCCTTGGGGAGTTTGTGCAACTCTGCTATCAACTCGACATTCTTGCGCACGGTTCGCCAGGGCATGAGGGTTGCGTCCTGGAACACATACCCGATGCTGTCCCTGTCGACCGCGCATGTTCCCGAGGTGTTCTCCTCGAGCGCCGAGGCGATTCGGAGCAGGGTGGACTTTCCGCATCCCGAGGGGCCCACGACGGTGACGAACTCGCCCGCACGGACCGAAAAGGACACCTCGTCGAGGGCGCGTGTTCCATCGGGGAAGACCATCGACACCCCGTCGAAGGACAACAACGGCTGCGCCTCGTTGGTCGTTGTCACCTCGAATCCCCGGTCATTGGACTCAATGATTCCCGTGGGCACGGGTGAAAAGTAGTCGCTCGAGTTCCCGCGTTCATTCCGCACCGATTTATTTTGTGTTTCTCTTTTGTTCGTCGATCACGACACCACCATGAACGACAAGTCTGTCGGGGGGTCCCATCGCTATCGACTGTCTCACGCTAGTCGCACGCACTGCGACGAAAGACGCCCGCCGACCCGGCTCGAGCCCGCAGGAGAGTCCCATCACCGCTGCACCGCCTGTGGATATCGTCTGCAGGGCGTGATCAGGTGTCAGGTGTGATGCCACCACCAGAAGGGCCGCGATTTCGAGGGGATCGGCTCTGCCCATCGGATTGAACGGATCCTGGAGGTTGTCGCCTCCGGCGGCAACGACGACACCCGCGCTCGCCAGGAGTGCGATGGGCGCGATTCCCCTGGGCACCGCCCGGTGATGCTCTCGTCCCTGCAGGAAGAGGTTGGTCTGCGGCAGCGCCGTCACCGTGACTCCCGCTGTGGCGCACAAATCGGCGATCTGACGCTGGCGGAACTCGTCCATCATGGACAGGGACACACAGTGGCTCGCGTTCGCCCGGAGTGTCAACCCGTCGGAGGTGATCCGGTGGGCGAGGTGGTACAGATCCTCGGAGTCCGCCCGCAGGTTCTCATCGGCATGAAGATCCAAGGGTCTCCCAGCCTCGAGTGCGAGGTCGATCAGGACATTGACGGCCTCGAGGGGATCGGGATCCAGATGTGGGCATCCACCGATGACATCGGCCCCGCTTGCGATCGCGTCCCGCGCGAGCGCCCGTCGGTCCGCCCCACCGCGGCCCGTGAGGGGCCACTCCACGAGCGCAGCGACCTCGATGTCGATGAAACTCGAACAGTCGTCCTTCGCGTCGAGCAAACCGAGCACGGAGTCGAGTCCGCCCGCGAGGGTCGTGTCGGCATGCGTCCTGACGGCAACGACACCGTTGCGCGACAGTTCCACGGCAGCGCGCACGGCACGGTCACGAATGTCTGCACGGGTCAGGGTGTTTCGTACCTGCTCCAGGGCGCGGATCGCTCCCATGAGGTCCCCCGTGTCGTTGGACGCGCGCTCGGCGAGGAATGCCTTGTCGAGATGAGCATGCGGCTCGACCAGTGCGGGCAGGACGAGGCGTCCCTCGAGGTCGATGGTGGTGCTCCCCGGGCGTGGGCCGGCCGCCACCGGGTCAACCCCGGTGATGAGGTCACCCGTGCTGGTGATGTCGACGAGCGATCCACCGGGCAAGAGCCCGTTCGCGAACACGACGCGACTGCCCTCGTCGGCGGTGCGAGTTGGCGCGGCGCTCATTGTGTTCCCCGATGGTTTCGGCCGTCGGTGCGCCACAGACCGCGTGCAGACATCACATCGCGCAGTGCCCTCGTATCGTCGCTCATGATCCCGTCCACACCTATGTCGAGGAGGCGCCCGATTTCCACGGGATCGTCGATCGTCCACACATGAACCTGCAGACCGGACTGGTGCGCGGACTCGACGAATCGACGGGTCACCACGGGAATCGGGCCCTGTCTCACCGGGACCTGGGCACAACGCGCTCCATCTGGTCGAAGTGGCACGGGAATCCGATTGGCCCGGCCCACCAGACGCAGGACAGCTTTGGGTCCCATCGAGGTGAGAACCCTGTCCCCGAACTCGGCACGCACGGCGTCGAGCCGGGCATCGCTGAAACTGCCGATGCAGACGCGCTCGAGCACGTGGGGCCTGGAACGCAGCAGTGCGATCAGTGGCGACACCGCTGAGTCGGCTTTGCAGTCGATGTTCACGAAGATCTCGGGCCAAGTGTCGAGGATCTCCACCAGGCGGGGGATCGGCTCGGTGCCAGAGATCCTCGCCGAGGCGAGTTCGTCGGCGGTGTTCTCCGCGATCCGGCGGGGATCCGCGCACGACCGCGTCAGGTCGTCGTCATGGAAGGCGAGCAGGACCCCGTCGCTCGTGGCGTGCACGTCGGTCTCGACGTACCGGTATCCGAGATCGACCGCGTCCTGGAACGCCACGAGGGTGTTCTCGGGCACCGATGACGCGCCGCCGCGGTGAGCGAATGCGATCGGTCCGACGTGGTCGAGGAAGGGATGCAGGGCGAACCGTCCGGTGCTGGGCGGTCAGATCGACCGACCGGCCGCCTTCCAATACTCGTCCTTGAGCAGACGCTTGTAGAGCTTGCCGGTCGGGTGGCGCGGCAGGTCGGGGCGGAAATCGATGCTGCGCGGACACTTGATGTCGGCGAGTTGGCTCTTGCAATGGACGATGAGCTCCTTCTCGAGAGCGGCGGCCTCGGATGCGTCGGATGGCATGGTCTTGGGCTGCACGACCGCCTTGACCTCCTCGCCGAAGTCGTCGTTCGGAACTCCGAAGACAGCGACGTCGACGACCTTCGGGTGGTTCACGAGGCAGTTCTCGGCTTCCTGTGGGTAGATGTTCACACCACCGGAGATGATCATGAACGCCTTGCGGTCCGTGAGGTAGAGGAAGCCGTCGCCATCGAGGAAGCCGACGTCGCCGAGCGTCGACCAGCCCCGCCCCCTGGGATCGCGGCTCGCCCTAGTTTTCTCGGGGTCATTGTGGTACTCGAAGGTGTTCCCACCCTCGAAGTAGATCGTCCCGGACTCACCGACCGGAACCTCGTTGCCCTCCTCGTCGAGAATGTGGACCGTGGCGTTCAGGGCCATGCCGACGGTTCCCGGATGGGCGAGCCACATGTCGCTGTTGCAATAGACGAAGCCGTTCCCCTCCGTTCCCGCGTAGTACTCGTGGATGATCGGTCCCCACCACTGGATCATCGCGCGCTTGGTCTCGACGGGGCAGGGCGCAGCCGCATGGATGACAACTTCGAGGCTCCCCACGTCGTAACCGAGCCGGATGTCGTCGTCGAGTTTCAGCATGCGGATGAACATCGTGGGCACGAGCTGGGAATGCGTGATACGGAACTTCTCCACGAATTCGAGATAGCGCTGCGCATCGAAGTGCTCCATCACCACGGTGGTGCCCCCGTGGGCGTGAACCGACATGTTGAACCTCAACGGCGCGGCGTGGTACAGCGGAGCGGGGGAGAGGTAGCGCATCTCCTCGTGGAACTTGTAGAGACCCGCCGTGAGCGGAGCGCCGAGACCGGCCGCATCCCCGAGCGGTGTGCCGGCGAAGACGCGGGCGACTCCCTTGGGCATGCCCGTGGTGCCACTCGAATACAGCATGTCTGTGCCGTCCACCATGCCCTCGAGCGGGGTGGTCGATGCTGCCTCGACGACGCTCTCGTACGAGTCGTAGCCCTCGACGGCGGCGTCGAGCATGAGCCGTGTTGTCACATTCGGGATGTCGCCGGCGATCTCGAGGGCCTGCTCGGCTTTGTACTTGGAGGTGATGAAGACCTTCGCCTCACAGTCGTTCAGGATGTAGGACAGTTCAGCGCGAGTCAACCGGCTGGAGCACGCCGTGTAGATGGACCCGGCGTAGTGGCAGCCCCAGATGACCTCGAGGAACCGCGGGTGGTTCTCGAGACACAGTGCGACATGGTCGCCGGGTCTGACGCCGGCTGCTCGCAGGACGTTGCTGAGCCTGATGGCTCGCTCGTGTAGTTGACCGTACGTGGTGACGGCGCCGGTTTCGGCTTGGATGACCGCAGGACGATCGGGATGAGTCTGTGCGTGAACTCCGGGGTACATGTGCACAAAACTAGTCACTTGACTTCGGTCACATCCCGTTCGGGAGGGTCCCAGAGGCACAGGGTCGACCCGCCGAGGTCGTAGTCTTTGGCTGTCAGCCAATCGCTTCCGACAGGGGGAATCCGTGACCGCCACCATCCAAACGATCGACGAGACGGGGGTCGCCGAGCTGGCCCAGCAACTCGTGAAGGACTTCCCGCCAAAGACCACTCCGGTCGTGGAGTTCCTCGGTGCACAATTCGACCGTGGTCTGGCGTGGGTGCACTTCCCGATCGGCCACGGTGGACTCGGTATCTCACCCAAGTTCCAAAAGACCATCAACGAGATCGTCTACGCAGCCGGTGCACCGAACCCGATGTTCCGCAACCCGATCGGCCACGGCATGTGTGGCCCGACGGTCGTCGAGTGGGGCAGTGAGGAGCAGAAGAGGCGCTACCTCCGCCCCCTGTTCACCGGCGAGGAGGTGTGGTGCCAGTTGTTCTCCGAGCCCGGCAGCGGGTCCGACTTCGCGGGACTTTCCTCCAAGGGAGTCAGGGACGGCGAAGAGTGGGTCGTGAACGGCCAGAAGGTGTGGACCACCCTCGCGCATCTGTCCCGTTTCGGCCTGCTCGTCGTGCGCACCGATCCCGAGGCCGTCAAGCATGCCGGACTCACCGCGTTCGTCGTCGACATGCACGCACCCGGCGTCGAGGTGCGCCCGCTCCGCCAGATGACCGGTGAGGCCGAGTTCAACGAGGTGTACTTCACCGATGCGCGCATCCCGGCTGGCGAGATGCTCGGCAGCCCGGGCGACGGTTGGCGTGTCTCGCTCACGACGCTCATGAACGAGCGCGTGTCCATCGGCGGTGCCATTCCTCAACGCGGAAGTGGCTCGATCGCCCAGGCCGTGGGTGCGTGGCAGGCCCTGCCGTCGCACCGGCGCGACGACGCGACGCGTGACGAACTCATGAAATTGTGGTCGCGGGCCGAGGTCTTGCGCCTCACGAACATCCGCGCGAACGCCGCCCGCAAGATGGGCTCACCCGGGCCCGAGGGTTCGATCGGCAAGATGGCGAGCGCCGACCTCAACAAGGACGTGTACTCCTTCACGATGAACCTGCTCGGTGCGGACGGTCTCCTCTACGGGTCGTACCAGATGGTTCGCCCCGAGACCGCGATGGGCTTCGATGGTCTCCAGAAGGCGTTCCTGCGTTCGCGTGCGAATTCGATCGAGGGGGGCACGACCGAAGTGATGAAGAACATCCTCGGCGAGCGCGTCCTCGGTCTGCCCGGTGATGTGCGGGTGGACCGCGAGGTCCCCTGGAGCAAGGTTCCCCGGAACTAAACCCGTTCCCGGACTTTCTGGGAACGACCTTGCGCTCGCCGGTTGAGACGGCGTCAGGTCGGGTGGGCGAGCAGCACTCCCAACCACGCGGCCCCGAGGGCGCTCACCAGGCTCGCGGCGCCTCCGATCGCCTTGGCGGCCCTTGATGTCCCCTGGGCGTGGACGAGAGAAGCGATCGCTGTCACTGCGACCAGGAGCATCTTCACGCCGAAGGTGATCGTGTAGGCGCTCGACTTGGTTGGTGCATCGATGTCCACGTAGCCCCAGATTCCGGTGAGCACGATGAGGAGGAACATCGGCCACGCGAGCTTTGCGAAGGCTCGTGCCACTGCCCCGAGCGCGTCGGGCGCGGTGGTGCGCAACACCGGGACGATTCCGGCGAGAACGATCTGACCGCCGATCCAGACCGAGACCCCGAGCAGGTGCAGGGCGGTGCGGAGGGCGTCGAGGGAGGGCGTGATCATCGGAGAGAGAGCCCCTCCAACACCGCGCTCGCCGCAAGTGCGCGGTCGTCCGAAGCGGGGGTCGAGAGGAACGAGCCGCCGCTCATCGCGGTGATCGCACCGTCCATCGCGGCCTGGAGGTCCCTGATGTTGCGCGGCGGCGGGAAGTACTCGTCCTCCTCGGTGACGGTGATCTCTGCGACTCCATCGCGCGGGGCGAGGCGCGCGATGACACCCGCGACCAACTCCTCGGGTGCCGAGGCTCCAGCCGTCACTCCGACCACTCCCCGGAGGTCGTCGGGGACCTCGTCGGCTGAGTTCACGCGGATGACCCGAGAACAGCCTGATTCGGTTGCGAGTCGCTCGAGCGCCCGGGTGTTTGATGAGTTCGACGAGCCGATGACGACGAACGCGTCGACGCGTGGGGCGATCTCTGTGAGGGCGGCCTGACGGTTCGTGGTGGCGAAACACAAGTCGCTCCGCCCGGGGGTCCAGACATCGGGGAATCGTCTCTTCACCTCGACGGCGATCTCCTGCCATTCGCGGTGGGAGAGGGTGGTTTGGGCGAGCATCGCGACAGGGACCCCGCGGTCGGGGAGCGCACGGACCTCCTCGACCGATTCCACGCGGGTGGTCGACTCCGGGGCCACTGCCATCGTCCCGACAGCCTCCTCGTGGCCTTCGTGTCCGACGTAGACGATGTGGAAACCCTTGCCTGCCCGTGTCTTGACCTCGTGGTGGACCTTCGTCACGAGGGGGCAAACCGCGTCGACGACATAGCTGCCGCGCGCTCGAGCCGCAGCCACGACCTCCGGCGCTGAACCGTGCGCGGACAGCATGATCGGGGAGCCCACGGGGACATCTTCGATCGAGTCCACGAACACCACGCCCCGGTCCACGAATCGGTCGACCACGACCTTGTTGTGCACGATCTCGTGGTAGCAGTACACGGGCTCGTCGAAGGTCCGCACCATCCACGCAAGGGCCTTGATGGCCATTTCCACCCCGGCACAGAACCCGCGGGGAGATGCGAGGAGAACGCGATCCACGCCCCGGGACGGATGATCGACCATGGTTGTCAGAGGCTACATCGGCGTGGACGACACGCCTCGCGTGAGCGGCGTTAGCCTCGGGCGAGTGGATGGCGCGATCGACGACATGCCGTTGGTTGCCCACGTCGATCCCGATGGCGCCGCCGCGAGGGCGGGTCTGAGGGAGGGCGACCGGATCCAGTCGGTGAATGGGACCGTTCCCCGCGACGTGCTCGAGTGGATGTCCCTCGTGGATTCGCCGGTCGTGGAGGTGGTGTCGCTCCGTGACGGCGACAGGTCCGTGCGAACGGTCGAGCGACGCACCGGGGAAGCGTTTGGCGCGTCGGTCTCGAGCGCGGTCTTCGACCGCGTGCAGACCTGCGACAACCACTGCGAGTTCTGCTTCATCTACCAGCTGCCCAAGGGAATGCGGCGGAGCCTCTATCTCAAGGACGACGACTACCGGTTGAGCTTCCTGTTCGGGAACTTCACCACGCTCACACGCTTCACCGAAGCCGACTTCGAGCGCGTGGTGTCCGAGAGATTGTCACCTCTGCACGTGAGTGTGCACGCGGCGTCGCCGCGCACCAGGGCCGAGATGCTGCGGAACGATCGCGGTGGGTTCAGCCTGCGCTGGATGCGGCTGCTCTGCGAGGCCGGAATCGATGTGAGGGCGCAAATCGTGCTGTGTCCCGGTGTGAACGACGGAGAAGTCCTCGACGACACATTCGCACGCCTGCTCGAGGAGGTGCCGATGCTCGACTCGGTGGCGGTGGTTCCGGTCGGACTCTCGCGCCACAACACCGAAGCGAGAATGCGCGTCCACACGGGGTGGGAGGCGCGGGAGGCCGTCGAGCAGATCGAGTCCTGGGGCAACGTGTGGCGCGACATGACCGGTCGTTCCGTCATCCGGGCGGCTGACGAGCTGTATCTCGCGGGCGAATGCGAGGTCCCCGGCGCTGCCCACTACGGCGACTTCGGGATGCTCGAGGACGGAGTCGGCCTCGTGCGCGCCTTCATCGATGCCTTCGAGCAGAGGTCCGATGTCGACGCGTCCAAGGAGGCCGGTTTCTTCGCCTCGGTGGACACTGTCGATTATGTGCGCGTCGCAAATCCCGCCTCAGAGACCGCCCTGCGCCCGGCGTCGACCGGCACCGCGCCGCGAGGGGTCCGACTGCGCCCCCCAGCACGCGGTGGGGTCGGGGTGGTGACGGGGACATGCTTCGCGCCCGTGATGCGCGACCTGCTGGACAGGAACGGATACGCCGAAGTGGGTGTTGTCGCCGTCACCAACGCTCACTTCGGGGGGAGCACCTCGGTTGCGGGCTTGCTGACCGGGGCCGACATCGCCAGTGTTCTTGAAGCACACCAGGGTCGGATGAGGTTCCTCCTGCCCGACGTGTGCCTGAACGGGGACCGGTTCCTCGACGATGTGCGGCTCGGGGAGATTCAGGACCGATTCGATGTCGAGGTGGTGCGAACCGATGGCGCGGTGCTCCGCGAGATCCTCGATCTCCGCCTCGGGGAGGTCCGTCGTGTCGGGTGAGGGACCGCCGACGGTCGTGATCGTCGGTCGTCCGAACGTGGGCAAGAGCACGTTGTTCAACCGTGTGATCGGCGAACAGGCCGCCATCGTTGAGGATCGACCCGGCGTCACGCGCGACCGTCACCGGCGAGAGGCCGAGTGGCTCGGACATCGGTTCTGGATCGTGGACACCGGCGGTTGGATGCCGAAGGGGAGCGCACTGGACGACAAGGTCTCGCGGCAGGTCGAGGACGCGGTGAGGACGGCTGATCTGGTCATCTTCATGGTGGACGCCTCGGTCGGCCTCACCGACGAGGACGAACGCATCGCCGACTGGCTGAGGCGGGAGGATGTCGCGGTTCTCGTGGCGGCGAACAAGGCCGACAACGAACGCCGGGAACAGGAGCGTTGGGAGTTCATGTCATTGGGTTTCGGGGAGCCGCTCCCGGTGTCGGCGCTGCACGGTCGACGAAGCGGCGACCTCCTCGATGTCGTCACTGCTCATCTACCTCGGACCGACGAGCCGATCCCGGACGGGGAGCGCGAGGCCGTCGTCGTCACCGGAGGCGTGCCCCGCGTTGCGATTGTCGGGCGGCCGAACGTGGGCAAGAGCACTCTGTTCAACCGCCTCGTGGGCGAGGAGCGGGCGGTCGTGCACGACATGCCGGGCACGACGCGTGATGCGATCGACACTCTGGTCGAGACCGAGGACGGCCCGATCGTGTTCGTTGACACCGCTGGGATGCGCAAGCGGGGCAAGATCGACGACTCGGCCGAGTACTACTCGCTCGTGCGTGCGCTTCGTGCGATCGACGAGGCCGATGTGGCGATGCTGGTGGTCGATGCGACCGTCGGGGTGACGAGCCAGGATCAACGACTGGCCGAGCGCGTGGACGCGGCCGGATGCCCGATCTTGATCGTGCTGAACAAGTGGGAACTGCTCGAGTCCGATGCCCGCCGGGAGGTGGAGGCACAACTTGCCCGGATGCTCTACTTCATAGACGACTCACCGGTGCTCAAGATCTCGGCCCTGACCGGCAAGGGGGTTCACAGGCTGCGCCCCGTGCTCCAGGATGCGATCGAGCAGTACCGCCGCAAGGTGCCCACTCGGGATGTGAACAAAGTGATCGCAACGGCCCAGCAGCGCCAGCCCGCCGGGGGAGGCGCGAAGGTGCTCTTCGCGGTGCAGGGAGCGTCGGATCCGCCGACTTTCACCTTGTTCGTCAACCGAGAACTGCCCCAGCCATACCTGAGGTACTTGGAGCGTTGCATCCGGGACGCGTTCGGTTTCGGTGCGACACCGCTGAAACTGAGAGTTCGGCGCAAGGGCGACTGATGGATCCCGCATGCGCCGAGATCCGCGGGGAGATCTGAGATGCCATGGTGCGAACCGTGCGCGCGTTACCTGGCGCCGTCGGCGATGACCGCGGAGGGTCGGTGCCCTCGTTGCGGAACGATCGCAGAGTTGAACTCGATCTCCGGTCGGCCCCTGTCCGGATCCGACCTGCGTGACTTGGCCGGTCAGGACAAGGCACCCTGGCACTTCAAGTTGCTGGTCTTTCTCCTCGTCGTGTATCTCGGATGGCGGATCGTCGACCTGTTCATCTGAGACCCGAGTCGTCTCTCAGTGTCGCGAGTAGCATGGCAGTGTTCGGGCTGTGGCGCAGCTTGGTTAGCGCGCTTGTCTGGGGGACAAGAGGTCGTGGGTTCAAATCCCGCCAGCCCGACCAACATGTCGCAGCCGAGCTGCGACTCATGCCGAGAAGATTCTCCGGTGGAAGTCGAGCATGTCGCGGTCGAACAGGTCTGCGAGACCCGGTTCCGACCCCAGTCGCGCACCTTTTCGGCCGTGACCGGATTCGATTGCCGCGCGGAACTGGTCGATGTCTCGCCTGCGCGGATCCGGAACCCCGGTCGTCGGGTCGATCATCGAGCCATCACCGGCGAGATACTCGATGGGCGCCCCGGGGGACACACTGGCATTCGCTACCAGGTTGACCTCCTCGTGACGGTCGAAACTGTGGTGTGCACCCGGGACGACACGAATGGAGACTGAGCCGCCCGCCAACGCGATGGCCCGTTCCTGGGCCTGTGCACTCTGTGTGGAACACCATTCATCCCGCTCACCTATGATGATTCGCACCACGGTGTCTGCGATGTCGGGCTCAAGGAACTGCTGACCGCACCAGGGATACACCGCGTAGACGCCGGCGAGAGAGAGCGCGCCGACGAGGGGATCGGCGAGTGTGCGCATTGCGGCCATGAGCACGGCCGCGCCGCCCCGACTGTGACCCTGTGCCGAGATTTTCGAGACATCGACACGTGGATCACTCGCCAGATGGCCGAGTGTGGCCAGCACATCGTGAGCGCTTCCGGCGAACGAGTACTGGGTCTGATTCGCCACGGTCGAAGTGACTCCCCGTGTTGTGAAGGGGTCGATGACGCAGACCCCGTGGCCCGCCTGACGCAGGGTCACCGCGTGACGAGCATGATTGGCGACCACGCCGGAACTCCCGGGCACGATGATCACCACGGGGTGGGGTCCGTCGCCGTCGGGGAGTGCGAGGAGGCCACGGACGGGTTGTCGCTCCATTGACGGGGAGTCGGTGATCGCTTGGTGGAAGTTCACTGGGTTCGCCGAGTCGATGACGAGCAGCTCGGAGCCCGGCAGTTGATCAGCGAGGGCGACGAGTGGACTGGACTGGTTGGCGCTGTGTTCCATCGCGGAAAAACTAATGCCCGCAGCCGCCCGAGATGGAGTCCCCGTTGATTTTTCCGAGGTGGCGATGCCGGTTGTGTGGTGCTGAGTGTGCGGCTAGGGCAGTTGCCCTAATGTCTCATCGTGTCCGTTTCCTCAACTGGTGCACGTGAGCCCCGCCTCTCTCGTGCACGTGTTTCGGTGGCGGTCGTCTTGGCAATTCTCTGCGTTCCCCTCGGCATGGCGGGACTTGCGGGGAGATGGGCCACCGGGACACTCCTCGACAATTCAGCGATCTCGTCGACGGCCGCCACGACCCTTGCCGAGCCCGCCGTCGTCTCTGCGATGGGTGATTTCCTCGGCAAGGAGTTGATGAGCCTCTACGAGGAGAACTTCGACGTCTCGTCGAAGCTCCCTGCTTCCTTCCAAGACGAAGGCAAGGTGATCAAGGCGGCCCTCCAAGAAGAGCTGAAGAGCCAAGCGACGACGCTCGTGGGCTCGGGCGCGGTGCAGGAGTTGCTTGCCCAACTCGTCACTGGCTTCCATGCCCAACTCGTCTCTGCCCTCGAGAAGGACGTCGATGCTGCACCGTCGGGGGTGACCCTCAACCTCGTGCCAGTGGCGACAGAGTTGATGCGGGGACTGCAGGACAAGGGTCTGCTCCCCGGCGACCTGGAGATCCCGGTGATAGATCTCGAACTTCCTCCAGCGGCACAAGTCTCGGCTCTGTCCGAGGCTTTGAAGATCGAACTGCCCGAAGAGCTCGGGAGTGTCGAGGTCTTCAGCGCCGACGAGTTGGCGACGGACTCGAACGAACTCTCCGACGCCCGTCGGGGAGTGTCGACGGTCAAGCTCGTCTCGTGGCTGGCGCTCGGAGTGTCGGCGCTCCTCCTGGTCGCAATCTGGTTCATTGTCGGCTCGCGCCGAGCCGCCCTGACCTTGATTGGTGCGGTGCTGCTGGTGTCGGGACTTCTGGGACTCCTCCTTTCGGCGCGAGTGCCCGGACTGGTCGCGGGCAACATCGAAGATTCGCTGGCACAGGAAGCTTTGCGTGTCACGATCTCGGATCTGGGCAGCGGTCTTCGGATCACCAACACGGTGACGTCGTTGCTGGGGGCACTCATCATCGCCGGGGCGCTTTGGGGGCCCGCATTGTCGGGGCCGATCCGTTCCATGCGTCGAGACAAAACCGCTATCTGAGGTGTGCGGGAGATTCGTCGGTCGGTTCTCGATGGAGGACTTGATTGCTGAGTTCTCGTCCTTGTCCGATGGAGAACACTCCGTCGGGCTGCGGGGCGAGATGCCCCTGTTCGCAAACTGGAACGTGGCACCCACACAACTGATCCCGGTGGTGAGACCATCCCCGGAGGGGGCCCTGGAGCTGGAGACGATGCGCTGGGGTCTCGTGCCGTCATGGTCCAAGGATCCGGGGAAGGGCGTGCCGCTGATCAATGCCCGTTCAGAGACCGTCACGGACAAGACATCGTTCCGCAATCTGGTTCCGCGACAACGGTGCATGATCCCTATGAACGGGTTCTATGAGTGGGATCGGCGCGATGCCAAGAACAAGATTCCCCATTTCGTCACGCGCACGGACGGCCGGTTGATGTGGGCGCTCGGGTTGTGGAATCGCCCCGAGGTGCTGGACGGACTCGCCACGGTGACGATGCTCACGTGTGCCAGTGTCGACGCTCTCGCCAAGATCCACGACCGCTCGCCGGTGCAGGTCGAGATCACAGACGCCATCGACTGGACCCGCACAGAACACCCACCGCTCGGTCTCTTGGAGGATCCGCCACTGTGCGAGGTGTGGACCCACAGGGTCGACAAGGCCGTGAACTCGATTCGCAACAATGGGCCCCATCTGATCGATCCCGTCGTCGTCGACGATCCGCCCCGTGGTCATCCGGAACTCTTCTGATCGGCCAGGTCAATCGAGTGCTGCTCGTATCCGATTTGCATTCGACTCGAGTGTCTCGCGTGGGACCGAGGTCGCGGCGTTCGCGAAGTTGAGGTCAGCCATGGAACGGGCCGGGATCACATGAATGTGGCAGTGGTCCACCTCGAACCCGGCGATGATGAGGCCCACGCGCTCACACTCGAAGGCCGTCTTCACTGCTCCCGCAATGCGGTGGGACACGGCGAAGAGATGCGCAGCGAGGTCAGCTGGAAGGTCGGTCCACTGGTCGACCTCGCTCACGGGAACGACCAACAGATGACCGTCCGATATGGGGTTGATCGTCATGAAGGCAACGCAGAGGTCATCCCGGTGGACGAATGTGCCCGGTATCTCGCCCCTGATGATCCTGGTGAAGATCGTGGTCATCCCATGTACCCACCCGACACGCTGAAGACATCCCCGGTGCAGTAGGTCGACTCGGGCCCGACGAGGAATCGAACCATCTCGGCGAGTTCCTCTGGTCGCCCCATCCGTCCCTTGCCGATGCGGGTCACGATCGCTGCCCTCAGGATCTCGCTGAACGGTGTGAGGAGGGGGGTGTCGATGTAGCCGGGGCAGATCGCGTTCACATTGATCCCGAGGGCGGCGACCTCGCTCGCCACTGCTCTTGTGAGTGCGATGATGCCGGCCTTGGCGACCGAATAATGCGGGGCGCCGGCCGACGGTTGGAGACCGAGGACCGAGGAGATGTTCACGATTCTGCCGCGTCGAGCGGGTTGCATGTGGCGCAGGGCGGCGCGGCAACCGTGGAATGCTCCGTGGAGATGGATCCTCAACATTCGGTCCCATTCTTCGTCCGAGAGGTCGATCAGATGGTTCATCGGCACCATCTCGTCGATCCGACCCTCGGCGCGCAGCACCGTGTTCTTGATCTGACGATCCGTCTTGGAGGACACATCTCGCGGCGCGACACCGGCGTTGTTCACCATGATGTCCAGTCGACCGAGTTGACGCACCGCTTCGTCAACGGCCGCATCGAACGCTTGTGCGTCAGCCACATCGAACACGAAAGCGAGTCCTCCGACTGACTCGGCGACCCTCGCCGCCCTGCCGCCGTCGAGGTCGTTCACGACGATGATCGCCCCGTCGGCGGCTAGGCGCCTCGCGGCTGCTTCGCCGAGGCCGGAGCCGGCGCCGGTGATGAATGCGACTTGTCCCTCGAGTGCCCCAGCCATGGGCAAAAACTACTGGGGACGGCCGGCGGGCGGGCCACCGTGGTGTTGCCGGGTGGAACTACCCTTCGTGTCGTGCTGTGGCGCGGGGCTTTCACGTTGCCGAATCTGATCACGCTCGTTCGACTGGCGTTGCTGCCGTGGTTCGTCGTGCTCCTGTTCGATGACAGGGTGGTGGCGGCAAGTTTCTTCTTGGGCTTCCTTGGCGCGACGGACTGGGTCGACGGTTGGGTTGCGCGGCGCTTCAACCAGGTGAGTGAGCTCGGCAAGATCCTCGATCCGGTGGCCGACAGGCTCGTGTTCCTGGTGGGGATCGTGGCGGTGATGTGGCACGGCTCCTTTCCGGTCTGGTTCGGTGTTGCGATCGTGGCGAGGGAGGCGTCGATCGCCCTCCTGATGGTCGGTGCGACGCTGCTGGGAATGGAGCGATTCGACGTGACGAGACGAGGCAAGACCGCGACCTTTGCCCTGTTGTGTTCGGTTCCGTGGATCACCCTGGGTTCGGTGGGCGGTGGGTGGTCGGTCTTTTCGTGGGCCGGATGGGCCGTCGGCATCCCGGGCTTGGCCCTGTCGTGGGTGACCTTCTTTGAGTATCTGCCCCTCGTGCGTGCCCACATGGCGACAGGTCGCGACCGGGGCGCACTACCGTTGGACGAGTGATCATCCCTGCCCATCTGCACTACACCAAGGACCACGAATGGGTCTCCGTTGTCGATGGCACCGTACGGGTGGGCATCACCGATTATGCCCAGGACGCCCTGGGTGACATCGTCTTCATCCAATTGCCCTCACCGGGGGATGTCGTGGGGGCGAACCAATCGTTCTCCGAGATCGAGAGCACCAAGAGTGTCAACGATGTCTACGCGCCCGTGGCGGGCACGGTCTCGGCGGTCAACGAGATGCTCCGTGACCGCCCCGAGTTGCTCAACAGCGATCCCTACGGGCAGGGTTGGATCTGCGAGCTCAGTGCCGTCGAGATGTCCGGGGCCGAACTGATGGATGCCGAGGCCTACAGAGGGCTCATCGGGGCATGAGCGGCGCCTCATACGTCTTTTGCAACCGGTGTGGACACCGGAATCCGCCCGTATCGAGGTTCTGTGCCTCGTGCGGGACCGTGCTCGACACCGCCGACGACCGGACCATCGTGATCGCCAAGGTCGATCCTCTCCATGACGCACTCGGCACCGCCGACGACGTGATCGTGGACACCGGCGACATGGCCCACGGCACGGCCATTCTGGTGGTGCGAAGCGGCGAGGACGAGGGCGAACATTTCGTGTTGGGGCTCGGAACGACCTCGATCGGTCGGAGCGCAGAGAGCGACATCGTTCTCGACGACATCACCGTGTCCCGTCACCACAGCGAGATAATCCGCATCGAGGGTCGTCATGTGGTGCGCGACAAGGGTTCGCTCAACGGGACTTACCTGAACCAAGCTCGTGTCGACGCCGCCGAGCTCGCCCAGGGTGACGAGGTGCAGATCGGGAAATACCATTTGGTCTTCTTCGAGAAGGCCCCCAAGTGACGGACCGTGGGTACCACTCGATCGGCGAGGTCCTCGCCCTGCTGCTCGAGGAATTCCCCGACGTCACCATCTCGAAGATCAGGTTCCTCGAGAGCCAAGGTCTGATCCAACCCGAACGGACTCCGTCGGGGTATCGGAAGTTCACTGAATCAGAGGTCGAGCGCCTCAGGTACATCCTCAGGGAGCAGAGGCAGAACTTCCTGCCGCTGCGCATCATCAAGAATCGACTCGACGACTCCGGTGAGATCATGGATGACAGCACCGATGTCAGCCGTGACATGGACATGCCGGCCGACATGCCGACCACGGGTCATCCCGCGGCCCGGGCGACGGTGCCCCGGGTGCCGACGGGCAGGATTCCACGGCCCGACCGCGACATCACCCCCGCCGCGGCCGCCAAGGCTGCTCGTCGCGAGGCGTCGCGACACGCGGAGAACACAGAGTCGATCCCGCGGGATGAATTGATCAAACGGACATCGATCGATCCGGCGCTTCTCCGGGATCTCGAGAAGACTGGTTTCGTCGGGGGCCACGAGGTGGGGGACACCACCTTCTTCGATGCGCATTCGTTCGAGATAGCGCGCACGGCCGCCAGGTTCCGCGACATGGGGATCGACGTACGACATCTCCGTGGCTGGAAATCCTCCAGCGAACGGGAATTGACCCTGTTCGAGCAGCGCATCCTCCCGCTGCTGCGCCAACGCAACCCGGCAGCGCGCGAGGAAGCGCTCGCGATGCTCGCTGAGTTCATCGAATTGGGCGCCGACCTGCGTTCGGCGTTGCTGATGCGCGAGGTTTCGCGGTTGACTGAGCAACGATGACGATGAAGTCGCTCTCCGTGCGGGGGATCAGGATCGACCGCATGGCGGGGATGCCGGTGGTGACCCTGCGCGAAGTCGAGTCGCCGAGACGTGAGATGGAAATCTTCATCGGGGCGCCGGAGGCGTCTGCGATCAAGACCTCACTCGAGGGAGAATCGACACCGCGGCCGATGACTCACGATCTCTTCGTGCTCGCACTCGAGCGACTCGCCGTGGACATCGTGCGGGTGGTGATCACCCATGTCGTGTCGGGCACCTTCTTCGCCGATTTGGTTCTCTCCTCACCGACGGGGGAGGAGACGACGGTGTCGTGTCGTCCGTCCGACGGGATCGCACTGGCTCTCCGCGCGCACTGTCCGTTGTACGCCCTCGAGGACCTCCTCGATGCCGAGGGCAAGGAGGTCCCGGAGGAGGAGGTCGAGACCGATGCGGAGGAGATCCTCGACGAATTCAAGAGTTTCATCGAGAACATTTCGCCCGAGGATTTCGAGAGCTGACAACCGGTGGTCGTCGGGGCACGGTCCGGGTGCCAGGCTCCCCTCGGCCCACGGGCGCCCGTAACGACGAATTCGCCGGGGGTTGACGGACCGGGGCTGGGCCCCTAACGTCTTACACCCGTGTAGTTCCGCGTGGAGCGCGACAGGAGAAGACCTTCGATGGCAAGCCGACAGAACCAGAGCGAGTCGCGGGCTGAGACATTCAGTGGGACCCAAGCCGCACGCATCGCGGGCATCTCGTACCGCCGACTCGACTATTGGGCGCGCACCGATCTGGTCCGCCCGACGGCCGCCGATGCACAGGGCAGTGGCAGTCGTCGTCGTTACAACTACCGCGATCTGCTCGAGCTCCGCGTGATCAAGGACCTCCTGGATGCCGGGATCAGGCTCGAGTCGATCAGGAGGGTCTTCGACTACATGCGCGATCACGTCACGAGCGACATCTCCGCCGCAACCATCGTGATCAGCGGTTCCTCGGTGATCCTGTGCGATGGTGACGAATTGTTCGATGTGCTCCGCCACGGTCAGGGCGTCCTGAACGTCCTGCCGTTGTCCGGTGTTCGCGACGAGGTCGACCGCGGCATCGTCGCAACGACGCCCGATGTCGCTGCGGACGAAAAGGATCTCGCGGTCTGAGCCCGAGGCTCTCACCCCTGGATGACCGACACCGGTCGCAGGGTGCCAAGATGGTCGGGTTCGGTGGATGGGAGATGCCACTGGCGTACCAGGGTGGAACCCTCGCCGAGCATGCGGCCTGCAGGAATGCCACCGCGATGTTCGACGTGTCGCACCTGGGCACCGTGCGGGTCGAGGGTGCCGGTGCATTCGCCGCACTGCAGTCAGCCTTCACGAACGATCTGCGCAAGATCTCTCCCGGACGAGCCCAGTACACCCACCTGCTCGATGATGACGGGTCGGTTCTCGATGACATCATCGTGTGGTGGACTGCGGATGAGGTCTTCGATGTGATGCCGAACGCGTCGAACACTGATCGCGTCGTTTCTGCGATCGGGGGACACGACACGACGCCCACCCGGGCAGTCATCGCCGTCCAGGGTCCGGGTTGTCGACGTGTCGTCGCCGATGTCTCGAGCCAAGCCGCCACGGTGGGGCGATTCGCCGTGGCACGGGTGGAGATCATGGGTGTGCCGTGCACAGTTGCCGGGACCGGATACACCGGGGAGGACGGCGTGGAGATCGCTGTTCCGTCGTCCGGGGCCGCCGAGATCTGGGATGCACTCGCCTCAGCGGGCGCGACACCGGCGGGTCTGGGTGCCCGTGACACCCTCAGGCTCGAGGCGGCGCTCCCCCTGCACGGTCGCGAGTTGGGGGAGGGAATCACGCCCCTCCAAGCGGGTTTGTCGTGGGTCGTGGCCTGGGACAAGGGCGTGTTTCGGGGACGCGACGCCCTCATGGCCGAGCGCCTGAGGGGACCACATCGGCTGTTGAGGGGCCTGCGGATCGACGGGCGACGCCCGGCCCGCGACGGCAACCATGTGCTGAGTGGAGGTCGATCGAGCGGGACGGTCACGAGCGGCAACTTCTCGCCGACTCTCGGGCATTGCATCGCGCTTGCATTCCTGGCGCCTCACACCAGGATGGGGGATCCAGTCGAGGTCGATGTGCGCGGAACTTTGCTGCCCGCAGAGGTGTGCGCTACTCCGTTCGTGAGGAAGTCGAGGGGTTCCGGTTCGGCCTGAGGCCAAAGAGTCCCCCAGCATTCTCAGCGAGCGTGGTCAACGGACCGAGGCGCTTGGTGATCTCACCCATCTGCGCCGCGACCTCGCCCATCGCCGCCATCGCGTTCATTGCCGCCCCCACTTGGGGCATCACCCGACGAAGCGGCTCCTCGACGTCGTCAAGGAGCGCATTGACCCGCGTGGTGGTGCGATTCAGGTTCTCGAGCGTGCCCGCGAAGTTCTCCAGGACGGCAAGCATCGCCTCGGTGGTTCGTCGCGAGGTGTCGATGGCCTTGCCCACCATCTCGACGGGGTCGACGAGCGTGAGCAGCCCAAACAACTGCTCGATCGGATTCGTTGACCCACCCGAACCGGGGGGGACGGCGTGCGCGGAGTTCGCCGCTGCGTCCGCGGGCTCCCCAGTGGTCATGCCGACACGGTATCCGCACCGAGGGTCACGGCGTATTCCTCGATGGGGGCACAGGTGCAGACCAGATTGCGGTCACCCTGCACGGCGTCGACCCGCGAGACGGGCGGGTAGTAGCCCCTCGTCCGAAGCCTCGCAAGGGGGAACAACGCTTGTTCGCGGCTGTAGGGGCGCTCCCAGTCGGCCACAACGTCCTCGACGGTGTGGGGAGCGTTGCGCAAGACCGACTCGGCCACCTGGACGTGACCCGATGCGACCTCGGCAATTTCATCTCGAATCACCGTCATCGCCTCACAGAAGCGGTCGATCTCAGCGAGCGACTCACTCTCGGTCGGCTCGACCATCAAGGTGTTCGCGACCGGGAAACTCATGGTCGGGGCATGGATCCCGAAATCCATGAGACGCTTGGCGACATCGTCGATGGACAGGCCCGCCTCCTTGACGACCCGACCGACGTCGAGAATGCACTCGTGCGCGACGCGCCCGGTGCGACCGCGGTAGAGCACGGGGAAGTGCGCCTCGAGCCGTGCCGCGACGTAATTGGCTGCCAGGATCGCGTCGGCCGTCGCCTGAAGGAGACCGTGGGCGCCCATCATCGAGATGTAGACCCATGGAATCGCGATGATCCCGGCTGACCCGAGGGGCGCTGCCGACACGGGTCCGACCTGACCCCCGGGGGAGAGGGGATGGGAGGGCAGGAACGGCGCCAAATGGGAGCGCACCGCGACAGGGCCCACGCCGGGGCCACCTCCGCCATGGGGGATGCAGAAGGTCTTGTGGAGGTTGAGATGGCTCACGTCGGCTCCGAAACGTCCCGGCTTGGCGGTTCCGACGAGTGCGTTGAGATTCGCGCCATCGACGTACACCTGACCACCGTGGTCATGGATCAGGGCGCACATGCGCCCGATGGATTCCTCGAAGACTCCATGGGTCGACGGATACGTGACCATCAACGCCGCGAGACCGTCGCCGGCCGCCCCCACCTTGTCCGCGAGATCGGCTTCATCCACATTGCCATCGGCATCGCAACGCACCACGACCACCCGCATTCCCGCCATCACCGCGCTCGCAGCATTCGTCCCGTGCGCGCTCTCGGGGATGAGGCAGATGTTTCTGCCGGGGTTACCCCTCGAACGGTGCCATGCGGCGATCGCGAGCAGTCCCGCGAACTCGCCCTGTGACCCCGCATTTGGTTGCAGGCTGACGGCGTCGTAGCCGGTGATCTCGCACAACCAAGAGCACAACTCTTCGGCGACGGCACGCATCCCGGCGCTCTCGTCGTCGGGGACGTAGGGGTGCAGTCCCGCGAACTCGGGCCACGTGACGGGCAGCATCTCGGTGGTGGCGTTCAATTTCATCGTGCAGGATCCGAGCGGGATCATCGTCCGATCCAATGCGAGGTCGCGATCTGAGAGGCGCCGGATGTAGCGGAGCATCTCGTGTTCGGTCCGATGACGCGTGAACACAGACTGTGACATGAACTCATCTGTCCTCAGACACCCGGCCAACCGCGGTTCCGCGGTGGCTGCCAACGGCCCCCATCCGAGTGCTGCGAGCAGGACCTCGAGCCGTGCTTCGTTGGTCGTCTCGTCCACGCTCAAGCTGACGCGCCCGCCATCGAGACAGCGGATGTTGACTCCCGCCGCTCTCGCGGCCTCGACCGTGGCCAGGGCATCGGACACCCGCACCGTGACGGTGTCGAAGAACATGTCAGCATCGAGCAGCGCGCCGGCCGCCCGGATCGCAGACGCGGCACGGGCCGCCAGTGAGTGGACTCGGGTGGCGATCGCCCGGAGGCCTTCGGGGCCGTGCCACACGCCGTAGAAGCCGGCCATGTTCGCCAAGAGCACCTGAGCCGTGCAGATGTTTGAGGTGGCCTTCTCGCGCCGGATGTGCTGTTCCCGAGTCTGCAGGGCGAGCCGGAGCGCGGGCCGACCCGCAGTGTCGGTGCTGACCCCCACGAGACGTCCCGGGAGGGAGCGTGCGTGCTCCTCGCGGGTCGACATGAAGGCGGCGTGGGGTCCCCCATATCCCATTGGGACACCGAATCGTTGCGACGACCCGACACAGACGTCGAAACCGAGTTGACCCGGCGGGACGATGAGCGTGCACGCGAGGAGGTCGGTCACTGCGATCGCCACCGCGCCGTTGCGGTGCGCACTGTCAACAATGGCTTGCACCGCATCCGGACGGTGGAGGCGCCCGGACGATCCGGGCCACGAGACGACGACGGCGAAGTGATCACCGAGAGTCATCTCGTCGAAGGCCACGGTCTCTATTGCGATACCGAGCGGCGTGCACCTCGTGACGAGAACCGCGAGGATCTGGGGGTGGATGTCGACATCCACGAGGACGGTGTTGCTCTGGGATTTGGAGATTCGGTGGGCCATGGTCACCGCCTCAGCCACGGCTGTCGCCTCATCGAGCAGCGACGCGTTCGCGAGGGGCAGGCCCGTGATCTCTGCGACCATGGTCTGGAAATTGAGGAGTGCCTCGAGTCGCCCCTGGCTGATCTCGGGTTGGTACGGGGTGTAGGCGGTGTACCACGCCGGATTCTCCAGCACATTCCGCTGGATGACGGGGGGTGTGATCGTTCCGTAGTACCCCTGCCCGATCATGCTCGTGCGCCGGGGAAGACCCTCGAACTTGCCGCGGAGCCGGTCGAGCACCTCATGCTCGGCGAGGGGCGGGGGGAGCGAGAGGGGACTGCGCTCTCGAATCGAGTCGGGAACGGCTGACTCGAGCAGGTCCTCGACACTGTCGCACCCGATCACCGCGAGCATCTCGGTGCGATCGGAGTCGGTCAATCCGAGGTGACGAAGCGCAAAGTGATCCTCGGCGAAACGAGGGGTGGTGAGGGGGAACGGAGAGTCGGTCATGTCGGGATCGCCTTGGTCTGGCGCCCCCGCTGTCCGTTGTGCCTGAGAGCTTCACCGGCAGAACCGGTTTTCCCCGTCGGCGGGAGGCGAGCCTCCTCTTTCCAGCGTTCGTGACCCGACTGGTCCGTTGTGCCTGAGAGATTCCGGGGCGGTTGCTCCTTCGGCGGCGACCCTTGCGGACCGCACTCTCCCAATCGGTTCTCTCCGAAGGGTAGTCCGGACTAGTCGGTGGTGGCGTACACCGCGGTGCCGCCCTGGGCCGAAGTCGCTGCGGCACGCGTCACAGCCGCATCCAGAACGGCACAGAATCGACCGACGAGGGGCTCATGGACCGCGTTCACGGTCAGGTGAATGCTCGCAGGCGGACCCTGGCGATCGACGTGCCACCCCGCGGCGGCAATCTCGTCTGCGATCGCAAAAACGTCATGACGAATTGGGTCCACCGTGCCGAACGAGAACAGCGTCGTCTGGGGGAGCGCGCGCAGTGCGAGCATGGGGTGCGACTCGATGTGCCTCGCGATCCCGAGGGCAGCGCTCCGGGCGGACCGGGCGAGCCGGTCGTATCCCTCGTTCCCGAGATGGTGCAGCACGGCCCATGACGAAGCGATGGGGCCACCTGATTTTGTCCCGAGAATCCCCGATGAACCGTAGGCGCCACCCAACCAATTGTTCGTCATGAAGGTTTGATCCGAGCGGAGCTGTTTGTTCCGGTGCAAGATCACACCCGAGCCCTTGGACGAGTAGCCGTATTTATGGAGGTCGACCGAGATCGAGGTCACCCCGTCGACACGGAAATCCCAACGGGGGATCGGCTCTCCCAGCCGCTCCATGGCGGGCAGAACAACCCCGCCCATGCAGGCATCCACGTGGCAGTTGATGTCGCGCGAGGCAGCCAGTGCGGCAATTTCGCCGATCGGATCGACCACACCCTGGGGGTACTGGGGGGCGGACGCGACCACGAGAATGGTGTCATCGTCGATGGCGTCGGCCATCGCATCCACATCGGCGCGCCAGTCCGACGACACCGCAGTGCGTCGCACCTGCACACCGAAGTAGTCGGCACCTTTGTCGAGTGCCGCATGCGCCGACATCGGCAGCACCATGTTGGGCCGTGCGGGGGAGCGCTCCTCGCGCAACATCCGCTTGGTGGCGGCTCTCACCACGAGAACGAGGCTCTCGGTGCCGCCCGACGTCATGAAGCCGGCCACGGCGTCGTCGCCGTGGACCCATCCCGTGACGACATCGACCACGTCCTGGTGCATCCGCCTGAGACTGGGGAAGGCAGCCATGTTGAGGGCGTTCTCCCCGGAGAATCGGCGGTACGCCTCCTCAGCGAGCGCCAGCACCTCGGGACCGGCCGAGTAGGCGAGCGAGAAAGCCCGACCATCACGCCACTGCACGTCGCTCGAGCGCATCTGTTCCATCTGCTCGAGCACTGCACCGACCGGAGCACCGGTTTCAATCACGCGACGGACCACACGGGGACTGTAGGCGTCCATGGCGTCAGCAAACCCGGAGGAGCGGACCGAATGTGGCTCAGTCACGAAAGAATTACATAACGGAGATTATGGGCGTAGAGCCGGGGAAAAGGAGGCGGCGGTGACGGGCTCGGCAGCCTCCAGCAACCAAGAGATCAACTCCGCGAGGGTCTCCTTGGTCTGACGGGGCTTTTCCAGATCCCTGCGTGCGTCGACAACCGCGCAGTGGAGCACATAGATCTGATCCTTCAACGTGTCGAGTTCCTCGCGGGCGATGACGAGTTCGTTCTCGGACAGCGCGAGTTCGCTCGCACGTTGTCGTGCCACCCAGTCCCATTGGCGGCACTTCTGGCTGCAGAACTCCCGCCGTCGGCCGGGTCCGTCCTGTGGCGTCAACACATGACGGCACCAGCGACATCTGGGGTCGCCGGTGAATGTGCGCGCCTGGGGATTGGTGTTCCCCCGCTGTTGCCCTGTTCCTGCACTTTTCGTCATGACGAAAACATAGGAGCATCTAGGATCGGGTTGGTGGATCTCCCCGCCGCGCCCGAGCGGTTGTTCGCAAGTGACAACTTCAGTGGTGCTCACCCGCGGTACCTCGAGGCGATGTCCCGTGCCAACGTCGGGCATCAACCCGCGTACGGACTCGATTCCCACACCCGGGCGGCCACGGAACTCTTCCGACAGTTCCTCGATCTGGAGGTTGACGTGCTCTTCACGTTCGGTGGGACCGGCTCGAACGTCGTGGCCCTCGGCAGCGTCCTTGGTCCCGCGCAATCCGTGGTCTGTGCCGCGTGTTCGCACATCAATGTCGATGAGACCGGCGCTCCCGAAAAATTCCTCGGTGCGAAGTTGCAGGATGTGGACTCCCCCGACGGCAAGATCTCCCCCCATCAGGTCGAAGCACTCCTCCATGGGCTCGGGAACATCCACCACGTGCAACCCGGTGTCGTGTCGATCACACAAGCCACCGAGCTCGGCACGACGTACTCGGTCGATGAGATCCGGGCGTTGTGTGAAATCGCCCACGACGCCAAGTTGACGGTCCATCTCGACGGGGCGCGCATAGCCAACGCGGTCGCAGCAATGGGCGGGGGCCCCGAGACCCTCCGGGCCCTGACATTCGGTGCGGGCGTGGATGTCGTGTCCTTCGGTGGCACGAAGAACGGCATGGTGAACGCCGAGGCCGTTCTCCTGCGCCCCGGGCTTGCTCCTCACGCGCCACTCGTCCAGAAGCAGTCGACCCAACTCCCCTCCAAGATGCGCTACGTCGCCTCCCAATTCGTGGAAGCCCTCTCCGATGGTTTGTGGCTGGAGACCGCCACGACTGCCAATCGACGCGCCCACCAGCTGTACGACGAACTTGGCGATATCCACAGCCTCCGGATCTCGCCGCCGCAGGTGAACAGCCTCTATCCCCTCCTCCCTCGGGGCGCAAAGGAGGCGTTGCAAGCCTGGAGCTTTTTCTGGGACTGGGATTTATCCTGCGGCCAGGTGCGGTGGATGACGTCGTGGGACACGACCCCCGAGGATGTCTCCCGGTTCGCCGCGGGGGTCCGAGCCGCCCTCGGCGGCTGACACATCGCGCCTCCGCGCCGGGTCGGTCCGGCACCGATGTGCCCGGCGAACGAAATGTCAAACGAGTCAAATTGACCGTCCGATCAATTTGGGGGAACATTTGGCCGTGCCCCGCAGGCACGCCGGAGTTGGGGGATCTATGGCAGCTGGCGAACTGTTTGCATTCCGGGAATGGGACGATGCGACATGGGCGCCCCGCGCCGAGTGTCGTGGGTTGAGCGAGATCTTTTTTCCACCGGCCGCCGAGCGCCCGCAAGCCCGCGAAAAGCGTGAGGCACATGCCCGACAGGTGTGCCACTCCTGTCCCGTGATGTTCGAGTGTCGCGACTTCGCCCGTCGGCATCGGGAGTATGGCTTCTGGGGTGGTGAGTCCGAGGAGGAACGCCACGCCGCCGGCTTCCGGTTGATCGCCCCAATCGGCGTGAGGGCGCGTCAGATCTCCTGACCCACCGGCGTTTTCCGCAGAGTGACTGCGCCCCACCCCTCCAGCAAATCGACATTCAAGACATCGCACTCCCCGTAGTGAGCGACCACACCGTCGACTTGCTCGGCGCGCATTCCGCTCAGCACGATCCACCCACCATCGCGAACCGCCGCCATGATCCCTGGTGCGTTGTCGCGCAAGACCGGAGCCAGGATGTTCGCGACGATCCCGTCGAGTCCGCGTCCGGCGGACGCGACATCGGCACACCAGAGCGGCTCGCTGAGCCGGTTCAGCCGTGCGTTGTGCGCGATCACTGACCGTGCCTCGCGTGCGATGTCATCGGTCGAGGTCACGGCCCCTCTCCAGGCTGACAACGCGAGCGCGAGCACCCCCGAGCCTGCTCCATGATCATGGACACGTTGGCCCGGCAAGCACACCGACAGGGCTGCCCGCAGTCCCAGAGTTGTCGTCGGATGATCACCGAGACCGAAGGTTCCCGCGGGTTCGATAATGAGCATGGTTCCTGAAGGTCTCTCATCCAACCACGCAGGCACGATCCAGTGGTCATCGTTGATGTGCACCGGTCCCGCATGGGCTCTCCAAGTGTCGGCCACCGACCTTGGCACCTCGTCCCAGCCGACGGAAACCCCAGGATTCACCGCGACCAATCTGTCGACGAGATCGTCCCCATGATCGACATGGGTGAAGAGACGCACGCGATCGGAGCCGAGCGCCATCTCCTCGACGGCGAGGACCCCCCACGACCAGAGGAGGTCAGAAATCAATTCGGCGTGCTCCGGATCGGTGTCGATGCGCAGCAGGCGCCACACCTCAGTCGAGCCGACGCAACTCACCACGGAATCGCTCGGCCCTGTGCTGGTAGGCCTTCACCGCCATCTCGATGTCGCCCCTGCGCGCACGTCCCTCCTTGATCGTGGCGGGAGCCCCGACAGCGAGCGCGCCGGCGGGCACAGTCATGTCGTTCAACACGACCGCATTGGCAGCCACAATCGCGCCGGTTCCCACCACGGCCCGGTGGAGCACGATCGCCCCCGACGAGACCTGGGAAAAATCCTCGAGGATGCACCCCTCGAGATGCACGAGATGTCCGACCACGCAGTCGTTCCCGACCGTGGTGTGATTGATCGGAGTCGTGTGGACGACGGTTCCGTCTTGGATGCTCGTGCGCTCGCCCACCACGATCGAGCCGTCATCGCCGCGAAGCACTGCCCCCGGCCAGATCGAACTTCCCGCACCGATCGTGACCGACCCGATGATCACCGCGTCGGGGTGCACGTACGCATCGGGGTGAATCAGGGGGCTGCTATCTCCGAGGGCATAGATGGCCATTCCCACACCGTAGGTCCGGCATGGTGACCGAGCCGAAATCGGAGATACGGTGTGGCGCCATGTCGCGACGCATCGAGATCGAACTCACGAGCCTCAGGGACGATGGTTCGTGGACTTGGCGTGCTGCCGGCGCCAGAGAGCCGCGTGGTGTGGTCGAGTCGATGATGGTCCCCTCCGGTGCAAAGGTCGGCGAGGTGTTGCGTGCCGAGATCGAGGCCGACCTCGATGGCAACCGCGTTCTCTCCGTGTCGGCACTGAAGGCCAAGAACGAGCGCACTGGGCTGTTGCAGATCCTTCCGTCGGACAAACCGTTCCAACCAGTGACTGAGCAGCCGGCGCGACGGGACAGACGCGGTGGGGACAAGCGCGGTGGGGACCGGCGCGACGGTGACCGTCGCGGTCGCAGTGGTCCCAGGTCGGACCGAGGCCCCCGCGGGGACCGTCCCCCAAAAGGCGAGCGCAATGAGCGCGCGGGCGGGCCCGAACGCGAACCGCGGCCCGACAGGCCGCGCCGGGCCTTTTCCGAGCCACCGCCCGAGTTGCCGACCCGCCCCAAGCCCAAGCGAGTCCGCGCGCATCGTGAGCATGTCGACGCGGTGTTGTCCGAGCTCCCCGAAGCCCAGCGCACGATCGCCGAGAAAGTCCTCGCTGGAGGGTTGCCCGCGGTGCGCACCGCAATCGAGGCACAGAACCGGCAGAACGTCGCCGAGGGCAAGGAGAAGATTCCCGCCGAGGGCCTGTTGACTCTCGCGGAGAACCTGCTCCCCCGTCTTCGGATCGCCGAGTGGCGGGACAGAGCAGTCGCTGCCGAGTCGATCATCAGCGATGTCGACATACGAGACTTGCGCCAGATCGTGGTCACGGCGGCCCAATTGGTCGCCCCCGACGAGGACACGCGGGCACTCGTCGCCCGCATGCAGGCGGCGCTCGCAACACGCCAGGAAGTGGAGACCAAGAACTGGCTCGACGACATCGCGGCCGCGACTGGAGTCGGTCGCATCGTGCGCGCACTGCGCATGTCATCCCAACCCCCGAAGGCAGGTGTCCGCTTTCCCCCGATGCTCGCGACTCAGTTGGCAAATGCGACGAGTGCTGGTCTCAGTTCCGAAGCCCCGGCCGATCGTTGGTCGGCACTGCTCGAGGCGGCAGCGTTCTCGCCGATCCGCACTCTGGTGGCACCGGTCTCTGTCCCATCTCCGGTGCCCGACACCGTGATGGCGACGGTCACGAGACTTGCGCCCCTCATGCCGCAGGTGGCCGCCCTCTTCGGTGTCGCCCCCGACCCAGCGGCAAAGACTCCCCGCCCGCTGCAACCACCCCGCCCCGACCGCACCAAGGCCAGCGACACGACCGGGCGCGCGGATTCGGGCAAGACCGGCCAGAAGCGCAGGCCCGCTGAGCGATCACCAGGTGCCCGGGGCGAGCGCGGAAAGCCTCGGCGGGACCCGGTGTCCGTGAAGGGCGCTCCTGCCAAGTCCATGCCAACTGAGTCACCTTCCCCCGAGGCACCAACATCCCCGCAGGCACCAACAGAGGTGGGGCCAACATCCCCGGAGAGACCAACATCCCCGGAGAGACCAACAGAGATGGCGCCACCTCCGCAGCCGGTCGCACCGATGGACTCCGCCGGCTGATCCGGCAATCGTCGCCACGACCTCGGAGCCTGCCAAGATTCGTTCATGTCAAACGCATCACAGGAATCCAGCGCACCCAAGGTCACCTACGACATCCGCGGCAACACCGCGATCATCACGTTGAATCGTCCCGAGGCACGCAATGCCGTCAACGGCGACGTTGCCGAGGCAATGGAGGCGGTCATCGATCGTTTCGAGGCCGAGGATGGCGTGTGGGCCGCAGTGCTCACGGCCAACACCGAGGGTCAAGCCTCCCCGGTCTTTTGCGCCGGGGCCGACCTGAAGGCCCTCAATTCGGGTCAGGGTGCTCGTCTCAGCACGAAGCGCGGCGGTTTCGCCGGATACGTGTACAGGGAACGCAAGAAGCCGATCATCGCGGCCGTCGACGGTCTAGCCACCGCTGGCGGGTGCGAGATCGTCCTCGCCTCGGACATGGTGGTCGCCACCACCCGCTCGGCATTCGGACTCGCCGAGGTGAAGCGCAACCTCGTCGCGGCAGCGGGCGGTTTGTTCCGCCTCCCGCGCGCGATCGGTCGGGCGAATGCGATGGAGGTCATCCTCACCGGGGAGCCCTTGTCGGCCCAGCGTGCACACGAGTTGGGGCTCGTCAACCGTCTCGTCGAACCGGGCCAGGCGCTCGATGTCGCACTCGAACTCGCTGAGAAAGTAGCTGCCGCCGCACCGCTCGCGGTGTGGGCGAGCCGTGAGGTGGTCAACGCGTCGCAGTGGGCCGACGACGAGACATTGAAGAAGATGTCCAACTCTGCGATCGCCTCGGTGATGGCGTCGGAGGACACCAAGGAGGGTCTCGAGGCCTTCATCGAGAAGCGACCGCCGCGTTGGAAGGGACGCTGACCGACCGAGTCCCCGACCGTCGGGTTCACTCCGCGGGTCTCGGCTCCACCGCACGACCGACGAGGATCGTGCGTGCCACCAGTCCGTGGCGCTCGTACAGATTCTTGAGCGAGCGATCCCCCGGCTGGGCGGACGCGCCGATCCACGTGCCACCGCACCGGGCAACTTCGGAGGTGACGGCAAGCATCATCGCATCACCGAGACCCACCTCGCGGGCGCGCTCCTCGACATGCACGTGGCGGATCCACCAGCGTCCCGATCGGCCCTGTTGAGCGGCCTCAACCGAGGCCATCACCGTCACCCCGACGCCGGCCACGAGAACCACCGTCGCGTCGGATGCGAGGTCATCGGTCGGACTCCATGGCTCGCCCCGGTACCGCCCCGATTCCTCCAGGGCCGCCGACCTGTGGGCCGCGAGGAGTTCCTCCTCCCCCGACGTTGGGCGACGGACGAAGATCGCGTCAGCCGACGAGTTCATTGACCCCCCGGACCCGGCGTCCCGCCCCCGGAGGATCGATCCGGGCCCGAACCTCCGAGGCCGAGTCTGCGGCGCACGAAACGCACACCCTCGCGGACGGTGAGTTCTCCGATCATGCGTGCGCCGGGTGCTTGCCGCCGGGTGTCGTCGATGGCTCGCCGCGCGTCGTCGCTCAGACGCCGCACGAGTCGAGCCACGGCGTTCACGGGGCGAACACCGGGCAGGAGTCGTCGCCCACCGGGCACACGGGCGCGCCCTGTCTCACCAACAAGAAGCAGCTGCTGCAGAGAATCTCGTCTGCGCGCTTCGGTTGGAGCGCATCCTCGCCCGAGGACTTTTCCTCCGGTTCCTCGGTTTCCTCCTCCTCGGCCGCCACCTGCTCACTCGCGAGCCGATCCTTCAGGATCTCGGCCAAGTCTTCCTCGACATCGTCGGGGGCGACCATGTCGTCGTCCTCATCGTCATCATCGCCCTTCTTCGCCGCAGGCTTCTCGGTGGGGACGGCGTCTTCGATCTCATCGTCATCGGCGAAGTCGTCATCTTCGTCCATGATCTCGTCGTCCTCGAGAATCTCGTCTCCATCCAACTCGAGGTCGTCGACCTCCAGTTCGATCTCACCGTCGAGCTCTTCTGGATCGATGTCATCTTGTGACACGTGTGGTTCCTCCCGACGTGGTTCAGCGCGCGATCATAGGCAGAGGAGGGCTCAGGCGCGCGAACACACCGACATTCGTTCCGGATCGCCCGACATTGGTCCCTTGTGCAACGGGTTGTCCACAGGCCGGGGTCACCCGAGTGTTCAGCCCCCGAAGCGCCTCATTGCGTCAATTCAGGCCGGATCTGCGTTTCTCGGCCCTTCGCTCCGCCTCGAGTCGCTCCAGTTCGGGCTCCTCGGTCGTCATGTGGGTCATGGTGGCTGCGATCGCACGATGCTGGGCCACCTCGGCGATCTGGCGGTGCATGTCGAGGGCCACGCGCCGGTAGGCGGGATGCCCCTGCGGACCGGAGCGCAGCTCCAGCATGTGGACGGCCTGGCGCGCATTGAACTGCATCACGTACCTGATCCTGTACGCCATCGCGACCGCATATGCGGCTTGGTGAGGATGGTCCCCCACGAGGGAGTCGTAGAGCAACGACGACCGTTCCATGACTTCGTCGAACACCTCGGCACAGTTCGCCGAATCGACCAGATCGGGTCTGGAGTAGCCGTGGTACGGCGTGAGCGGTTGCCACTCGATCGTCAGCAGCCGGTGCCGCTGAAGATCCCGGAAAGCGCCGTAATCCGACAGCACATCGAAGCGGTAACCGGTCCGCTCGAAAGCGCGCCCGGGCTTGTGGCGGCGATTCTCGCGCTCACCCACATAGGCACGCAACACCGCGATCTTGTCCTCGATGGACATGGACGCGACCCTCGCCCGAATCTGGCTCTCTGGCAGGTGCGACTGCGGGTAGAGCACCGCCGCGACGACTTTGTCCTCCCCCTCCGGGTCGAAGTCCACGAGCGTCACTTCGTCCACCTCGGTGGCGATGGTGTCACCGAGCAGACGCTCGACGACACCGGCTGTGTCCCGGCTCGTGCTCGACAAGTACTCCGACCATCGTCCGCCCCTGTCCGGCACGTCGACGCGACGAAGGAAGCTCGGGATCACCTTGCGGAGCTCTCCCAGCATCAGATCGCCGTAGTGGCGCGCCTCTGGGAGCGGGTGGGCCCGCATGCGCAGCAGCAGCGCCTCGAATGCCTGACCCGTGCCGTAGATCCCGACGTTCGACAACGACGCCGCCGGCAGGGCACCCCGCACCGCATCGAGGGCCTTGGCACGTGTCGCCTGCCGGAAGACGAAGTCGCTGTCACCCTTGCCACGACTCACTGTTTCGCGCACGTGCTCCGTGACGGCCTCGGCCAAGCGGCAGTAGGAGTCGAACATCCGGTCCATGTCACCGACGTAACGGGTTCCGAATCGACCGGCCAGGAGGTCGGGATCGCGGTAGTAGCGATAGCGACCCCCGAGACGCTCATCGTAGGAGATGTACCGGGTGCTCTGCTCGAGATAGCTCATCAGGCGGCCCCACTCGAGGATCTTGGTGAGGACGTTCGAGGCCTGCTCGCAGGCCAGGTGCACGCCCCCGAGTTGGGCCACCGAGTCGTCCCCGTATTCCACGAACACCTTCTCATAGAGCGCCTCGGCACGGTCGACACCGACAGTGGCGTCGACGGCCACGTCACCCGAAACATCCAGATCGTTCACGAATTCGTCGAGGAACAACCTGCGCAGACTCTTGTGCGTCCTGCTGTATCTCGCGAACAAGGCCCCCTTGACCACCTCGGGAAGATTCACGAGACCGAACACCGGCAGGTCCAGATTGGTGAAGTACCGGCGCAGGATCTCGGCCTCGGTGTCCGTGTACTGCTCGGGGACATAGACCGCCACGGCGGGCAAGCCTAGGAGTCCCCGGGCGGGGCGACGGTGATTGCCGACGCACCGGGACGAGGCAACGGCCAGACCTCTCTCGAGCACCAGCGCACAAGTGCGCCGGAATGTTCCGGGTGCGCCCCAGCGCGGAACTGTGGTGAACCGGCTCGGAGGCTCTACAGCACCGAGGTGTCGGGACCGGTGCGGGAGAACTCCTCGGCGATCGCGCGACGCACTCCCCCATCGACCCACGCATCGATGACCGTGAGGGCCATCGCCTTCGCTCCATCGACGACGGCTGCGTCTGCGAGGGAGCCACGGGCATGCGTGGCGAAGTCGGCGGTGTGGATCACGGTCCCCCGGGGCGCGGCGGCGATCATCGGGTGAATCGTGGGCACGAGATGGCTCACATTGCCCATGTCCGTGCTCCCCACCACTCGGTGGACACCCGTGCGGGGGTCCGAGACACTCCGGCCGAGTCTCGCTGCATTTGCGACATACAAAGACGCCGCAGTGTCGTTCGAGATCAGATCCGCATAGGGGGCCCCCACCCATCGATGCGACACGCCGCATCCGCAGGCGTGTGCACCCGCCTCGAGGGCGGCCAGGACGCGCGGCTTCAATTCCTCGAGGGATCCGATCGTGTCGGATCTGACGTACCACTCGGTGCCGGCTTCACGGGGGACGATGTTGGGCTTGTCGCCAGCCTTGGTGAAGATCCCGTGCACCCGCTCCGTGGACCTGATGTGCTGGCGCAGGGCCGCCACACCCATGTACCCCAGCACGGCAGCATCGAGGGCGTTGCGGCCCATGTGCGGCGCTGCGGCCGCATGTGCCTCGGTTCCCGTGTACTCGACCACCAACTGTTGGAGAGCGATCGCATCGATCTGGGTCAGGTCGGCATCCGCCGAGTGCACCATCATGGCGAGCTCCACATCGGCCAGGGCACCGTTGCGGGCCATGACGATCTTTCCGCCGCCGCCCTCCTCGGCGGGGGTTCCGAGCCACCTGAGCCGACCGCCCGCGTCGCCGGCGACTGCCGCCAGGCCGATGGCGGCCCCCAGACCAGCCGCCGCGATCACGTTGTGGCCGCATCCGTGACCGATGTCGGGCAGGGCGTCGTACTCGCTCATCACGCACACGAGCGGACCGCCCCCGAACTCAGCGCCGACAGCGGTGTCGGGCCCGTACACACCGAGCGCGACATCCATGCCGTGACGTGATGCCGTGCGCGCGAGCAGGTCGGCAGCGAACCTCTCCTCGTAGTTCTGTTCAGGGTGACCGTGAATGTCGTGGCTGACCTCGACCAAGTCGGCAGCAGCGGCGTCGATTGCCGCGATCGCCCTCGCTTTGAGAGCCTCGATGTCGGCGTCGTCCCGCACCGGGCAAAGGTTAGGCCGGGGTGCTCACAAATGCACTTGCACCGCGCCGGCCTCGACGACAACCTCGACCGAGACCCAGCCGGGTATCAAGACACCATCGATCGCGAGAGGTTCCCATCTCCTGCGCACGCACGACCATTGCGTGGTCGGGACGATCCGGACGAGGGGATGGGGTACGTGCGCACCCAGCCTCGACCTGTGCCATGCCGCCCAGCGTTGGCGCAGACCCATGCTCGGCTCGAGGCGGATCGTCTCGAATCGGCCGTCGCCGGGGTGTGAGCGGGGTGTCAGGTTCCTGCCACCGACGAACCCAGCGTTCACGCACGCCTCGAAGACGCCGGGCCACAGCAGTCGACCGACCACCACGTGCGCGAGTGCCGGAATGTGCACCTGTCCCGTGCGTGTGGTGATCGAGCACACCATGCGGTCCACCTCCACCAGCACGGACTCCTCGCCGGGTGATTTCGGCGCGGGCCGGCCGAGCCCTCGGTGGACATCACCGCCCGCGAGCACCACCGGCCCTCGTGCCACCCCCGCATCCGCATCGCTCCGGCATCGGGTCGCGTCGTCGGGGACCCGCGACTGGCGACCCCAGTCGCGACCTTTCTCGATGCCCCCGTTCATCTGGTCCCCGCGGCCGCGACGACACCCCGATTGATCAAGCGCACCGCCTCCTCGGCGGTTCCGCGCAGCACCTCCGAGGGCGCCACGAGGGAGATCTGTCGCAGGAGGTCGATGATCTGGCGCGTCGTGCGCACGAAGTCCCCCGGCGTGAGATCGTCGTCGATGATGCGGCTCAGCGGTCGGCCGTTCGCCCACGCGGACATCTCCCACACGATTCCCGGATGAGGCGGACGATGCCGCGCCATGTGCCGCGAGGCTTCCATGGCTTGGATCCGCATGCTGATGCGTTCGATTCGCCTGGCGCACTGGCGCACAGTGTCATTGGGCCACCGTGCCGAGGACGCCTCGTTACCGCGCGGTTCGAACACCAGGGTCGACAGCACGGCCACCAGATCCACCGGGGCCAATTTGTCAAGGGTTCGCGACGTGATGACCTCCACGATCAGGAGATCCGATTCGTGGAAGATCCCCGCGAGTGTCGATCCCTTGGGCAGAAGCGACCAGTCCCTCACGCACCCGAGCTCCTCGAGCATCCCGACGACATCCATGAACCGCGCCGAGACCGAACCGGACCGCCGGCCCACCCGGTTCTCCATCTGCTCGATCTCCCGGCGGAGACGCCGCAGCGCGCGCGCTGAGTCCGCGGCGCCGTCGGTCCGGCGCCCCGAGTGATTCACCGCACGCCCCGGGGAAGAGTCGTCGATCCGAGCCTTCACCAACCGTGAGGCGGCCTCCCGGATGAACTCTGTGCGCGCCGGTTCGAAAGGAACCGGCAGATCGACACGAGCGGCGCGAGACGGAAGCGACCGCAGGTCCCGGGCGGAGACCTCGACGGTCTTGCGCGAGGGCGACAGCACAGTCAGCCTGGTCCCAGAACGCCGGGATGCGGTGGCAAGGACCAGTCCCCTTCCCCTGATATTGGCGGCGTCGAAGACGACGACATCGCCTGGTCTCAGCGAGCGCAGGGCAATCTCTGCCTCGACGTCGCCAGCGGGAACCCCGGGCGATTCCCCATCGAGACCCGGGACTTCAGCGCCCGACGACGATGGTCCGGACTCGGGTCGGCCTCGCGCCTCGGTCGCGGGTCCCTCGAGCAGAGCGAGTTCGCGACGGCGACGCTCGAGTTGGGCCTCCGTGGTCACGACGTCACGGTCGGCCTGGAACTGGGCGAACGACAGATTCAAGATGTGCTCGGCACCCTCCCGCGAATGGTTCGCCACCATGTTGACCGCCATGTTGTAGGTGGGGCGGAACGCCGACGTGAGTCGGAACGACCTGCTCAGCGCAAGTCCGGCTGCCTGATCGAAGCTGACCCACGGGCTCCACAGAGCAATCGCGTGACCGATCTCGTCGAGGCCGCGTCGGCCGGCCCTGCCCGTCAACTGGGTGTACTCCGACGCACGCAGCAGCGCGTGGTGCTCCCCGGTGTACTTGGTGAGTTTCTCGATCACAACCGCCCGTGCGGGCATGTTGATGCCCACCGCGAGGGTCTCGGTGGCGAACACGACCTTGACGAGACCCCGCACGAAGCACTGCTCCACGGCCTCCTTGAACATCGGGATCATCCCCGCGTGGTGACAGGCGATTCCCGCCGACACATCGTCGACGAAGCGGTCGTACCCCAGGGCAACCCGGTCGTCGCCGGACAGCACCGCGCAGTGCTCCTCGATGATCGAGACGATCTGGTCCTCCTCGTCGGCGGATGTGAGCACGATGCCGTCCCGCGAGCACGATGCCACCGCGTCCTCGCATTGGGCGCGGCTGAAGATGAACACGATCGCCGGGAGCATCTGGCGCGATTCCAGGAGTTCGATGGTCTCGGTCCGCGACGGTGGAGAAAACCGTCGTCGCGGACGAGCATTCCTGCGGGGCCCCGAGTGCGGCCCCTTCGACACCATCAATTTCTGCAGGTGGCGATTGGGCTCTCCCGCCGTGATCGTCTCGTTCATCTCCACACGACCAGTCGCTGAATCCCTGTGGGCGAAATGGGTCACCAGCTCCACGGGCCTGGTCCGCTCGATGATCGCGTCGGTTCTCCCCCGGACGGTGGTGAGCCACTCGGCGACTTCGTCGGCGTTCGACACCGTCGCCGAGAGACAGACCAATTGCACCTCGGGCGGCAATTGGATGATCACCTCCTCCCAGACCGGCCCGCGATAGGCGTCCTGGAGGTAGTGCACCTCGTCGAGGATGACGACCCCAAGGTCATCGAGACGCGTGGAGCCCGCATAGATCATGTTGCGCAGCACTTCGGTGGTCATCACCACGAGCGGGGCCTCGTTGTTCACGCTGTTGTCGCCCGTCACCAGGCCCACACGCGAACCACCCATCTGGACCCCGAAATCCCGGTGCTTCTGGTTGGAGAGGGCTTTGATCGGCGTCGTGTAGAAGGCGCGCTTGCCCCGGGCCAGTGCGAGTGCGACCGCGTACTCAGCCACGAGGGTCTTTCCCGACCCGGTCGGTGCCGCAACGAGGACTGAGGCGCCCTCGTCCAGCGAATCCATCGCCTGGACCTGGAAGGGGTCGGGTTGGTGCGCGAGTTGGTCCAGGAACGCCCGGCGGATCGCTCCGGACTCCCTCACGCCGACACCGGATCTCGGCGCCGCACCACCACCCAGCCGATGGCGACGGCCGCCGCGTACAGCACCGTGAGGGGGACCGACAGGGCGAGCAGGGTGATCGGATCACCGGAGGGCGTGATCACCGCCGCGAGCACGAAGATGCCCATCACCGCGAAGCGCCACTGCCTGACCAGGGTGCGCGGACTCACCGCCCCGACGAGTTGCAGGAACACGATCAGGACGGGGCTCAGAAATCCGATCCCGAATGCGAGCATCATCAGGGTCACGAGGGTGACGTAGTCGTTGATCCGGTAGGCCTCGGTGATGTCTGTCCCCGCCCACGAGATCAGGAACTCGAGCGCCTTGTCCAGGGTCCAGTACCCGAGCGCACATCCCGCCGCGAAGAGGACCACCGACGACACGATGAAGGGAACCGCATACCGGCGTTCACGTGACTCCAGTGCCGGCACGATGAATCGCCAGATCTGCCACATCACAACCGGCAGCGACAGCACGACACCTCCCCATGTGCTGATGCGGATCCTGGCCGAGAATCCATCGAGCGGTCCGAGCGAGTACAACGACCCGTCGCAGCCGAGGGAGGGGTCCGTCCGGCAGATGTCCACGTACGGTCGCGTGAGGATTCCCTTGAACCACGAGTAGACCACCAGCAGGACGACCGTTCCGGCGGCGATCGCCAGACAACACTTGATGATTCGAGAGCGCAACTCCCGCAGATGCCCCATCAACGGCATGACCGCCCCGGACGCATCCCGGCTCATGCGTCAGAACCACCCTCGCCGGCCCCCGTCGTGGTCGACGGCGATTGGGACGGGTCGGCACTCTTCTCGGGCCTCATCGGGGGCGAGGGCTCGTCGTCGGGGACTCCGAAGAGCCTCCGGGTGCCCTCGAGTTCGTCCGTCAGCGACCGCGCAGTGCCCCGGATCTCGTTGATCGGGGCCCCGAGGGTCTCGGACAACTCGCGTTCGACTCCCTGAGCCGCCCGCCGGACATCCGAGTACACCCGGCCCACGGACCGGATGACGCCGGGCAGGCGCTCCGGACCGAGCACCACCAACCCCGCGACGAGCAGGAACACGACTTCGGTCCCCGAGAGGTTGAACACCACCCCAGCATACGAGCGCACGCGTGCTTCTAGCCTCGGGACCATGCAGCAGCGGCTCCCTTCGATGATGGAGAACCCCGTTGCCTTCGCTCACCGGGGCGCGTGTGCCCACGCGCCCGAGAACACCCTCGAGGCGTTCGCACTCGCGCTGAGACTCGGGGCCAACGGCATCGAGACCGACGCGTGGGTGACCGCCGATGGAGCCGTCGTTCTCGATCACGACGGCTCGGTGCGTCGTCGCGGCCGCCGAACGGCGATCGCAGCGGTGGAACGGACGGCACTCCCCGCCCACATCCCCACCGTGGCGGACCTGTTCGATGCGTGCGGCACGCGGTTTCACCTCAGTGTTGACGTCAAGGATCCCGCGGCCCTCACCGGGATCCTCCGGACGTGTTCCGAGGCGGGATTCCCGCTGGAGAATCTCTGGCTCTGCCACGACAACTTCAGTGTCGTCGAAACCTGGGCCCAGACACGGGTTCCGGCCCGCATCGTGGACTCCTCGCGACTGCAACGCATCAAGGAGGGACCAGAGAGGCGCATCGCACGGTTGGCCGAGATCGGTGCCTCCGCGCTCAACATGCACCAGACCGACTGGACCGGTGGGTTGGCCGCGCTCGCCCACCGCTTCGGCGTTCTCGCCTTCGGCTGGGACGCCCAACAAGACCACAGACTCTCCGAGATGTTCCGCATGGGCCTTGACGGCGTCTACAGCGACCACGTCGATCGCATCGTCGCTGCGTACCGCACCGAGATCGGCGGTGTGCCACCGTTGCCCGTGGCTGGTTCCTAGAGTCCACCGATCTTGACGAGTGGCCAAACGACGACGAAGGCCCGCCCGAGCACGAGGGACTCGGAAATCGCACCGAAGGATCGGCTGTCGAAGCTCTCGGCTCTGTTGTCCCCGAGGACGAAGACATCGCCCACGGGAACCGTCATCTTCGGCATGTTCACGACCCGGCACCGCTCGGCGGGGTTTCGGGTCGCCACCGTCGCGGCGTCCAGGTAGGGCTCGGGAATGACCGCTCCGTCGATGATCACATCACAGTTCTTGATCTCGATCGACTCCCCGCCGAGCGCAACGACCCTCTTGATGAGATCGTCGTGGACGACCGAGCCCCTCGTCGTTGTGACTCGATCGAACACGACCACGTCGCCGCGGTTGATCTTGCCGAACCTGTAGGACAACTTGTTCACGAGCACGCGATCGTCGCTGCTGAGGGTCGTCTCCATCGATGGACCACTGATGTAGTACTGCTGAAGGACGAAGACGCGCACACCGAGCGCGGCCCCCAGCGCGACCGCGATGACGAGAACCCAATCGAGGATGGTCCGTGCGCCTGACCGAGCGTTCCGCCCGCCGTCCCCGCCGACGGGGGACTCGTCGCCATGGGGCGCACCGTCCCCCTGCTGGGCTTCGACTGCGCCGAGGTTGACCCCGGGGATGTCGGACGCGGCGTTCATGACCCCAACACGCTAGTGGCGGGGATGCTTCCGAGGGTCACAAACTCGCTATCAGACGCTCGACTCGCTCGTCTCTGCTTCTGAACGGGTCCTTGCAGACCACCGTCCTTTGGGTTTGGTCGTTCACCTTCAAATGCACCCAGTCGACCGTGACGTCGCGCTGGCGTTCCTTCGCACGCTTGATGAACTCGCCGCGCAGCCGGGCGCGGGTCTCGGGTGGCTCGCTCACAGCGAATGGGATACGGGCGGGGTCCACCACCGTCGCAGCATGACCCGACGACGCGATGCGATGGAACAGACCGCGCGCCGGATCGATGTCGTGGTACTGGAGATCCACCAACTGGGCCTCCGGAGAGTCGAGTCCGACCCCATGGCGCTCGCAATACCTCTCCAGCAGCCTCAGTTTGATCACCCAGTCGACCTTCGTGTCGAGCCCCATCGGGTCGGTCTCGATCTGGGTCACGGCATCGGCCCACGCGGACAGCCCCGCGCGTTCCTCCTCGTTGAACCCACCCGCGGCCTCGTGGCGCAGTGCCACGTCGAGCAGGTGACGCTGGATGTCGAGGGCACTCATCTCGCGCCCGCTCGCGAGGCGCACCGGGCGCCTGCAGGTCGTGTCGCCGGAGACGTCCCTGATCGCCCGGATCGGATTCTCCAGCGTCAGATCGCGCAGCCCGGCGGCACCCGCCTCGATCATCCGGAGAACGCACGCGGCACTCGAAACCTTGAGGAACGTCGTGTACTCGCTCATGTTCGAGTCGCCGACGATCACATGGAGTCGACGCCACTCCTCGGCATCAGCATGGGGCTCGTCGCGCGTGTTGATGATGGGGCGCGAACGGGTCGTCGCCGACGACATCCCCTCCCAGATGTGCTCAGCACGCTGGGAGATGCAATAGACCGGTCCGCGCGACGTGCTGAGGATCCGTCCGGCTCCCGTGAAGATCTGGCGCGAGACCAGGAAAGGGATGAACACCTCGTCCAGCGAGCGGTCGTCATGATCACGGGACACCAGGTAGTTCTCGTGGCAACCGTAGGAATTGCCGGCCGAGTCGGTGTTGTTCTTGAACAGGAAGATGCGCCCCCTGATCCCCTCGTCGCGCAGTCTGGCCTCGGCTGACTCGACGAGGGACTGGAGGATCGAGTCGCCGACACGGTCGTAGAGGACCACATCGGTGACACTGTCGCACTCGGGCGTGGCGAATTCGGGATGGGAGCCCACGTCGAGATACAGCCTCCCGCCGTTCTCGAGGAACACGTTCGAGGACCGACCCCACGCCACGACGCTTCGAAACAGGTACCTGGCGACCTCGTCGGGCGTGAGCCGCCTCTGACCCTTGAGCACGCAGGTGATCCCGTACTCGGTCTCCAGGCCGAAGATGCGCCGCCCGATCGGGGCCATGGTGCCGGTTCAGTTTCCTTCGAGGATCACGGCGACGTCTGCATCGTCGACGCGCGAGAAACAACGCCGTTCGACCCCCCGTCGCAGGACCGCCACCTCGAGATCGGCGGCCGCGAGTGTCCGGTCGGGACCAGCCAGCGCCGCGACGGCGTGCACGACGGCGAGAGCCAGTGAGACGGACGTGTCGAGCCCCTGGCGCAGGCGCTCCAGGATCGTCTCGGCATCGCCTCCGAGCACGCAACAGGAACTCTCGTCGAGCACGGTCCCGTCGTAGGCAATGTGGAAGAGACGGTCCCCGGTCGGCTCGGGACCGATCTCGGCCACGAGGATCTCCACTTCCAACGGCTTGGGTTCGTGTGTGAATGACTGACCGATGATCTGTGCGTAGGAGTTGGCCAAACTCCTCCCCTCGACGTCACGCCGGGAGAACTGGTACCCGAGGAGGTCGGCGGTGCGTATGCCGAACTGCCGCAGTTGGTCGAACTCGTTGTACTTGCCGACGCCTGCGAAGGCGATCCTGTCGTAGATCTCGCTCACCTTCCGCAGCGTGTTCGAGGGATTCTCCGCGACCAGGAGGATTCCCTCCGAGTACTGCATCGCGACGAGTGCTCTTCCGCGCGCGATTCCCTTCCGGGCGAAGTCTGCCTTCTGCTTCATCATCTCCTCGGGGGGAGTGAAGAACGGCATGCTCATCGTGAACCAGCCTCCCCGATGATGCGACCGAACACCTCGGCCAACCGCGAGTCGTCGACGCGGGCCCACCCGTCGACATCGATCTTGGCCACGATCGGGTACACGCCACGCAGACCATCGGGGCCACCCGTGGCCGAATCGCCATCAGCGGCTTCCCAGAGGGACCGGCACGCGAGCTCCACGGCGGCGTCCTCGTCGAGGGTCGAGCGCCATCCGACCTTCACGACAGTCCCCGCGAGCATTGAGCCGCTCCCGATGGCCACGTACTCGCGCTCCTCGTACCGGCCCCCGCTGACATCGAAGTCCCAGAGGCGTCCGCGATCCTCGGCCGTGTCGAAACCAGCGAACAGCGGGAGCACCACGAGACCCTGCATCGCCGCGCCGAGATTGCCCCGCAGCATCATCGAGAGTTGGTTCGCTTTCCCCTCCAAGGACAGCGGGCGACCCTCCATCTTCTCGAAGTGCTCGAGAGTCAACTGGAACACCTTGATCATCTCCATGGCGGGACCAGCGGCACCCGAGATCGCCACGCCACTGTGGCGGTCGGCTTGGACGACCTTGTCCATCTCTCGGTGGCTGATCCAGTTGCCGGCGGTCGCGCGACGGTCACCGGCGAGCAGGACACCCCCGGTGAACCTGAGGGCGACACAGGTCGTGGCATGCGGAACCGACAGAGATTCGCTCCAACGGGGCTCGAAGGGCTCGATGCCCACCTTGCGGAGAAGTTCGGTGAAGTTCGAACCGGGATCGTCCTCGATCTGGAAGAACGGACGCCCCATCACTCCCCGCCCTTCTGGACGTAGTTCTTCACGAATTCCTCGGCGTTGCTCTCCAGCACCTCGTCGATCTCATCGAGGAGATCGTCGATCTCGTCCCGGAGACGCTCCCCGTGTTCAGACCCGGGTGCGACCGTTTCGGCGACATCCTCGGTGGCGTTCTCCGTGCCGTTCTGCCGACGAATCCGCTCCTGCATGTCCCCCACCGTACCGAGAGCGCCGACGCTCCGTTCAGTCGTCGGCGCGACACCGGCCCGGGCCCTCACCAGCCCGGATCAAAAACGACGTCCTCGACCGCCGAGGAGCCGAGCGCGGCGAGGAGACTCGGGACATCGTTCACCGAGTCCAGCAGGTCCCCCACGTGTGCCCTGGAGCCCTTCAGCGGGTCCATCATCGGGACGCGTTGGAGAGCCGGTTCGCCCGAGTCGAACACGATGCTGTCCCAGTTCGCCGACACGACCCTGTCGGGCCAACGCCTGATGCACTCGCCCCTGAAGAACGCGCGCGTCTCCCGAGGTGGCACCGTCATTGCCTCCCGAACCGCCTCGATCGCCACCAGGGTCTCGAGCCCCGCGCGGGCGGCGAGATTTCTGTCGATTCGCATGTCGTGGTACTGCAGATCGACCGCACGAAGCCGGGCGTGATCGGAGTCGAGATTGGATCTCGCAGCGACACCATCGACGATCCGGCGCTTGGCGACCCAGTCCACCCATCGTGCAGACCGGGGATCTCCCGACTCGAGCCACCCCAGGACCCTCGACCAGCGATCCATCACGTCCTCTGCGCAACCACCTATCGGATCCTCGGCACCCGCATCCAGCCACCTGCGCACGATGGAATGCAGAATCCATTGCACCTCGAGTGCCGACGCGCTGCCGCGACTCGTCTCGACAGTGGCGGTCAAGCCCGGGTCGTGACTCACCTGCCGCACTGCGGTGACGGGGTCGAGGAGAACCGGCCACTTCGTCGCCGAAGGGTCCTCGCCGAGCGTCTCCATGACGGCCAGCAGCAGCGCCGTCGTGCCCACCTTGAGGTATGTCGCGACCTCGCTCATGTTCGCATCGCCCGCGATCACATGGAGCCGCCTGTAGCGCTCGGGGTCGGCGTGGGGCTCGTCGCGGGTGTTCACGATCGGGCGCCTCACGGTCGTCTCCAGTCCCACCGCTTCCTCGAAGAAGTCGGCGCGCTGGGAGATCTGGAATGGCGGCCTCGGCTCGCCCTCGCGCGGGCATTCCACGCCCACCTTGCCCGACCCACAAAAGACCTGCCGGGTGACCAGGTGGGAGGTCACGAGACTGGCCAGCCGTCCGAAGGGCAGCGAACGATCGACGAGGTAGTTCTCGTGGCAGCCGTAACTGTTGCCCTTGCCATCGCTGTTGTTCTTGTGGGCGATCAGCTCCCCCGCCGATCCGAGACGATCGTTGGCCCTGTTGAGGGAGTCCCTGATGATCTCCTCGGCGGCGCGGTCGTAGAGCACGACCTGCAGGGGCGAGACGCACTCCGGGGTGGAGACCTCCGGGTGGGCATGGTCGACGTAGTACCGCGCTCCGTTCGTGAGCACCGAGTTCGACATCAGGACATCCACCTCCGGATAGTCGGCCTCGGGACGCCACCCACCCCGTGCGTCGGCCGCAGGGGTCTCATCGGCGAAGTCCCACGCGCGCAGACTCAACCCGTCCTCGCTGAAGGCGTTGACCAGCAACGATGAAGCCGTCATCGGCGTGATGTCCAGACCCCTTGCGAGGATGCCGTACTCGGTCTCGATGCCGCAGATCTTCGGGAGCGACACGTGCTGGCCGATCAGAGGTACTGGCCCGACACCGTGCGCTCGATCGCCTTGCCCCCCACCAGCGACGCACGCGCGCCGTCCTCGTGGGCGATCGTGCGGATGAAGACGATCCGCTCGCCCTTGCGGCCCGAGATTCTCGCCCAGTCGTCCGGGTTGGTGGTGTTCGGCAGGTCGTCGTTCTCGCGGAACTCCTGGCGGATCGCTGCCACGAGGTCCCCCGACTCGATGCCCTTGTCCCCGCCGGCGATGATCCGCTTGATTGCGTCCTTCTTTGCCCGCCGGACAATGTTCTCGATCATCGCGCCGCTCGCGAAATCCTTGTAGTACAGCGTCTCCCGGTCGCCGTTCTGGTAGGTCACCTCGAGGAACTCATTGCCGGGGATCGGGTCGTACATCGCGGCGACGGTGGCCTCGATCAGTGCCGCGGCGGCTCCGTCGGATCCACCGTGTCGCTCCATCTCCGCCGCTGCGAACGGCAGGTCGGGCGTGATGTACCGGGCGAAGATGCTGCGAGCAGCCTGCTCATCGGGCCGGTCGATCTTGATCTTCACGTCGAGACGCCCCGGCCGGAGGATCGCCGGGTCGATCAGATCCTCCCGGTTCGTGGCCCCGATGACGATCACGTTGCTGAGGCGCTCCACTCCGTCGAGCTCCGCCAGCAACTGGGGCACGATCGTGGACTCCATATCGCTGGAGACACCGGTGCCCCGCGCGCGGAACATCGAGTCCATCTCATCGAAGAAGACGATGACCGGCCAGCCCTCGTCGCTCTTCTCCCTCGCGCGTTGGAACACGAGTCGGATCTGGCGCTCGGTCTCGCCCACGTACTTGTTCAACAATTCCGGACCCTTGATGTTGATGAAGTACGACGTCCCCTTGTCGGCACCGGTTCGCGCGGCAACCTTGCGCGCGAGGCTGTTGGCGACCGCCTTTGCGATCATCGTCTTGCCGCAGCCGGGGGGTCCGTAGAGCAGTATTCCCTTCGGGGCGGGCAGCCGGAACTCGCCGAAGAGCTCCTGATGCAGGTACGGAAGCTCGACCGCATCGGCGATCTGCTCGATCTGGCTGTCGAGTCCGCCTATGTCGGCCCAGGAGACATCGGGAACCTCCTCGAGGAGGAGATCCTCGACCTCGGGTCGGGGAAGTCGCTCGAGCACGACGTTGGACCGCGGGTCGAGACGCAGGGAATCGCCGCTGCGCAGCATCGTCCCACGCAGTGCATCTGCGAGCTCCACGACCTTGTTCTCGTCGGAGCGTGTCGTGACGATCGCGCGCACCCCGTCCTCCAGCACATCGACCACGGTCACCACGTCACCCACGATGTCGGGGCGCCGCACGAGCACGATGTTCATGGCATCGTTCAACAGGACCTCCGAGCCGCGCTCGAGGTCGTCGACGGACACCTCGGGCGACACATGGACACGCACTTTCCGACCCGCCGAGACGACATCGACCGTGTCGTCCTCGTTGACCTCCACGATCACCCCGTAGCCCGACGGCGGCGCGGACAACTGGGCCACCTCGTTGCGCAGGCTCTCGATCTGCTCCCGGGTGTCCCGCAGGGCCGTGGAGAGCCTGTCACGCTGGGACTCAGCTTGGGACAGTTGCCCCTTGGCGGCGAGGAGGCGCTCCTCGAGTTGGCGGGCACGCTCGGGCAGATCGGCGAGCCGCGTGCGGAGATGCTCGATCTCGGCGAGCATCGCGTCGCGTTCGTCTTCGATCACGGGGCCAAGGTTATTGGAGGTTCCCTCCCGTGTGACGGGCGGCAGACCTCCCGGGACAACTCGTCGCGTGTAGCATCTGGCACTGTCCCCGAGACCCCCTCCGGGACCGGATTCCGTGGCTGCGGGCAATGAGAGAAGGAACGAGCCGATGAAGGTGTGGATCGACCAGGACCTGTGCACGGGCGACGGACTCTGCGAGGAGATTGCGCCGGATGTGTTCACACTCCTCGATGACGGTCTGGCCTACGTCAAGGAGGGTGACAAGGTCTTTGCGACCGCCAAGGGCAACCCCCAGGGGGCCGATGGAATGGCGAACTTCGCCGACAATCTCCTCGATGCCGTCATTGAATCCGCCGAGGAGTGCCCCGGCGAGTGCATCTTCATCGAACCCTGAACCAGGGCAGCGACATCCGGAGCGTCAGGCTCCCACCCATCTCGCCACGGTGAGGAACGCCGTGTGGGCGACCATCCGATGGTCCGGGCGCACTGACATGCCCTCGATGTGCCACGTGCGGTGCAGAACCTCCAGCGTCCGCCTGTCGACCCACCCGCGCCCCGTCGCGTCGCGCACCTGGACTGCCTGGGTGATCGAGGGCGTGTAGGCGACCAGAATTCCGCCCCGTGTCAGCACGTGCTCGGCATGGGGCACAACGCGCCAGGGCTCGGGCAGATCGAGCATCACCCTGTCGAACGGGCCGCCCGGCAGGGCCTCGTAGCTGTCACCGAGGGACGTCTCATACGACGCGAGTGCATCGACTCCGAGGAAACTCCGCACGTTGGACCGGGCACGGTTCAGAAAGTCTTCCCTGATCTCCACCCCGGTGACATGTGCTCCCCATCTCAACATCGCCATCGACAACGCCCCGGACCCCACGCCGGTCTCTAGCACCCGCGTGCCCGGATGGATGTCACCGAGCATGCACATCGGGGCGAGATCCTTTGGATAGATCACCTGCGCACCGCGGGGCATCTCGACGACGAAGTCCTCCAGCGTGGGGCGCAACACGATGAATCGGGCACCCTTGGTGGACTCGACCTGACGCCCCGGTTCGTGACCGATCACCTCGGCGTGCGGGACGTAACCGGCATGACTGTGGAACTCGCCCGGATCGGTGAGATCGACGAGATAGCGACGCTGCTTCGAATCGATGAAGAGCGCCTTCTCGCCGACCGCGAACGTCCCGCTCAACGCCCCGGGACCTTGTCCACGCGCGCGCTGGTGTTCTCCACACCGACGACCAGCCGTTCCCCCCGCGCCAACTGGACAGAACCCACGGTCCCGGTGCGCCGACGCTGGATCCACCGCACCACCGCGAACGCGGTGGCGATGCGCGACACCAACCGGTACTTGCCGACCTGGGAGTTCCAGATACGACGCGCGATCCAGCGCAGCACGATCACAGCGACCCGTTCAGAACCGACGGAACTCGACGCGGGATCCGCGACGTCGGCCGCTGCGACGACCCAGGAGGTACGCAATGATCACCACGGCAGCCGACACCGAGGATCCCACCGTCACCAGGGTCTGCTTCTTGTCGGTCGCACGCCCGTGAATATCACTCTGCAGTGCCCGGAATTTCGCCTCCAGATCGTCGCGGGTGATCCTGTCGCCGCCGGATCTCCCCCCGGTCATCGCGCGCCGCCTCGCGAGAGACTTCTGCCGCCGATCCGTGATGCAGCGAGACCGGCCACACCGGCCAGAACGATTCCAGTGATCACGTAGTGGACGAAGGACCACGAACCATCGAGAGCACCGCCACCCAGGTCCTGGCTCAAACGCAGGATTCCGAGCGCCAGATACAGCATGGCGATCCCGAGGCTCAACGAGGCCACGGTCCCCACAGCCACCCATCGCGCCGCGCCACGGATCGGCTCGACGGTCTCTTGACGGGCGTACTGCTTCACGCTCTCGACGATGTCCGAGACACGGTCGACCCCCGACACGGGTGCGGAAGCGGGTTCAGACCTCTCCATGGAGAACCAAGGCTACGGGGGGTCCAGTCGGAACCGAATCAGCTCCCCGACGTGCTCGACGACGGACCGCAAGCGCCGGACCCTCTCGGGCAGATCCCCGTCCAGCAGGAGCGAATGCCGATCGAGGGGCCCGCACGGCAGGGCGCGGGCCACCGTCCAAAATCGCCCCCAGAGGTCGCCCGAGGACACTCGGTCGTCCCACCAGCGCCCCGCGGCGATCTCGGACAGGGCAGGTTCCGCGGCAATTTCGTGGTCGCCGGTCAAGGAGAATCTGAGTGACACGACTGATTGCGCCAAGAGTGACAGCGAGGATGCGACATCAAATCGCGCACGACCCTCGACGGCGTCGGGGAGCCGAGGCGCTCCGATGGCCCGCGGAAACGGGTCGTCCGGCAACCACGAGACAGCCCGCCAACAGCCGGTGGCCCTGCCCTGGACCACCACCCGGCCGCCAACGTCGTGCGCTCGCACCACCTCGACCACCGTTCCATGGTCGAACCGACGGTCCGCTCCTCCGACTTCGCTCCCTTCCGAGATGAGAACGGTCGCAAACAGACCATCCCCCACGAGGACGGACGTGATCATCTGCAGGTATCTCGGCTCGAACAGCGTGAGATCAACCCGGTCACCCGGTAAGAATGCGGCTCCGAGCGGGAAGACCGGCCATTCGCTCGTGCCTCTCATGGGGCCAGTTGATCCGCTCTGGGCGTTGAACGTGCGAGTGCGATCGATTCGGCGACCGCGTACCAGACCGGGCGGTAGGCACCGCGTTCATCGGCGCGCGGCGCGTTGAGCACCAGCACGAAGCGCACTGGATCGCCCTCCTCGACGGGGACGAATCCCACGAGGGACTTCACGCCCGACAACGTCCCGGTCTTGGCGGTCAGCCGCCCAGCCACCGATTCACCCTCGAAGATGTCCCGCAGCGTTCCCGTCTCGGCGGCAACAGGAAACAGGCCCCCGAGTTCGGCACTGAAACGCTCCAGAAGCCCGGCGAACGTCGAGCATGGAACCCTGTTTTCCGACGACAACCCCGAACCATCGGCGACCACGAAGTCCCTGGCGAGCCCCCACTTCTCCATCGTCGCCCCGACGACCTCGGTACCCGCAAGGGTGGACCCGATCCCCTTGCCCTCGAACCCGATCTCCTTCAGGATCAATTCGGCCGCGTTGTTGTCGGAGTTGACGAGCATCTCCTGGAGGACTGCTGTCAACGGGAGGGATTTCACACTCAGGATCGCCGGCGCATCGGCGGGCAACACGTCGTGGGTGGGTACCCCATCGATCACGACGCCTCGGGCGGCGAGCAACTGTCGCAACATCTCCGCGGCAGCGAGTGCGGGATCATCCGGCTTCTGCGCCGCGCCAAAGACTGCTCCGTCGTCGACCATCAGGGCGCCTAGCGGGCCGGCCTCCACGACCTGAAAAGACGGCGGCCACGACCCCACGAATCGTTCCCCGTCGTATCGGGTGTCGACGCCGATGATGTTTCCCGTCACGCGCCGCAAACCGGCTGCGACGACCGCATCGGCGAGTTTCTCGAGCGCGGTGCCATTGAAGGTCGGGTACTTCTCAGTCGCGGGATACGCAGCGGTGTGCAGGACGGGATCGCCCCCTCCCACCAGCCAGAGACCAGGCGCTTCGCCTCCCGACCCGATCCTGCCGTGGAGCACGGTCTCCCACACGTGGTCGACCCCGAGCACCTCGAGCGCAACCGTCGCCGTGACGACCTTCATCGCCGAGGCGGGCACGAGCGCCAGCGATGGTGCGACCTCGCCCAGACGCTCGCCCTCCCAGTCGACAACAGCGCACGAGCCCGCCGGAACCCGCCCGAGGGACCTGCCGAGCGACCGCACCACGCGCCCGACACGCGCCATGTGCGAGAGGGTCACAGGGGTGCGCCGCGCACTCAACACCGGCACGCTCGGCACATCGATCTCGACAGCAACCGTGACCGGCACGACTCTGTCTGACACCGACCCCGCCAGCACACTTCCCGTCAGGAGGACCGCGGCACCGATGGCACCGACCACTGAGACGACACGAGCCGGATTGTCCGCCCGGCGACCGCGACGTCGCGATGCACGGCGACCCGGGCGCGGGTCAGCGTCGGGCCACACCGACGTGCACCGCGTAGCGGTAGAGATGACCGAGTGCGACCACGGCACGGTGACCGCTCTGGTAACAGAGCCGACCGTGCGCACGGGTCACTGCGACGCCAGGGTTGCCGGGGTCGGCCACCGCCAATTCGGTCGCGACCAGGATCGGCTTGCCCGTGGAAAGGCTCAGCTCGTGGGCCGCATCGGCGAACCGTGCGTCCTGGCGCTCGTGGTACTCGACGATCCGTTCGAGGCCGTGATCGGGGTAGAACCGTCCCTCACGCATCAGGCGGGCCTGGTTCGACTGAATTCCGATGCCGAGATACACCACCGCGTCCACGAGGCGATGATGGACGATCATCGACATCACCTCGGGGATGGTGTCGCGCGTCTCGCCACCTGCGCAGTCGACCGGATTGTTGCGACTCCACCTCGGGGGGAGTTTGTCGTCGATCGCCGACCGAAGGTCGTCGGGCAACTCCATCAACACGAGCGACCCGTCGCGGGCGATCGCGTCGCTCGTGACCACACCCCATCCACCAGCGGTGGTCAGCACGACCACATTTGGGCCCCTTGGCAGGGGCTGGGTCGCAAAGGTCGCCGCGATGTCGAAGGCCTCCTCGATGGTCGCGGCTCGGGCGACTCCCGCGGCACGGCAGGCTCCGTCGAAGACGGCGTCGTCGGCGGCGAGGGCGCCGGTGTGGCTCGCGGCCGCACGTGCGCCGTTGTCCGTGGCACCACCCTTGACGACCACGACCGGCTTGGTGGACGCCACGGCCCCTAGCCGATCCATCAGCCCCCGCCCATCGACGATCCCCTCCACATAGGCGAGCGAGACCCGCGTGCGATCGTCCGAGCCGTACCACTCGACGAGATCGGCCACGTCCAGAGCAGCGGCATTGCCCGCCGACACGGCCCTGCTGATGCCGACGCCGCTCTGGCGCGAATAGTTCATGAAACTCGACACGAAGTTGCCGCTCTGGCTCGCGACACCGATTGCACCCTCGGGTGGATACGGCGCGACGATCTGTGCGCACAAACGCGCGGGGGTCGACACGACACCCTGACCGTTCGGACCGGCGAGGAGGATCCCCAACTCGTCGGCCAGTGCCACGAGTTCGGACTCGAGCACCCGGCCCTCCTCGCCCGCCTCCCCGTAGCCCGCAGAGGTGAGGAATGCCGCCTTGATCCCCTTGCGCGCGCACGCTCGCAGCAGATCCGGATTGGCCTTGGCCGGAGTGCAGACGAACACCAAGTCGATCTCGTCCTCGGGCAGCGCATCTATGTCGGCGACCGTGCGAATGCCGAGCACTTCCTCCCCCTGGAGGTTGGTGCCGTGCACCGCACCCTCGTACCCGCCCGTGAGAATGTTGTGCAGGGAGACGAAGCCGAACTTACCCGGGTGCGACGAGACCCCGGTGACCAGGACACCGCGTGGCTCGAACAATGCGCGGAACTGCTCGTCGCTGTAGGCGACACGGGACCGCGCCGCACGAACGGGGCGGCGGCCGAGCTCGACGAGGGCGTCCACGGCGACAACGCGACCGTGTCGGTCCGCGATCAAGGGATTGACGTCTATCGAGACGATGTCCTCGCGATCGGTGCCGAGCCGGGACAGACCGACCAGACATGCGACGAGTGCACCTCTGTCCACCGGCGCCTCGCCGCGGAACTCCCCGAGGAGGACTTGGGTCCTCAGCGAGGCGACCATCTCGGAAGCACCGGCCTCCTCCAGCGGAGCCGGTCGGAACACCACGTCCTTGACGGCCTCGGCGAACACCCCGCCAACCCCGAACATGACGGTCGGACCGAATTGAGGATCCACCAGCAAACCGGCGATGAACTCGCGCGATCCCGAGACCATGGGGGCCACCAACAAGTGCACGTCCCCATCGTCGGCACGGGCGGCGGCGAGCAACTCCCGGGCGGCGGTGCCCACCGATGGCGCGTCGGACAACCTCAGTCGCACCAGTCCCCGTTCGGTCTTGTGGGCGATCCCGGCCCCGCCGAGCTTGACCACGACCGGGTAGCCGAACGCCTCGGCGGCCTCGACCGCCTCGGCTGCCGTGTTCACGACACGTTCTGGCGCGAAAGGCACTCCGCGTTCACGGAGTACGACCTTGGACTCGGCCTCGGACAGTGTCCGGGAGTGTTCGCTCACTCCCACACAATACTCGGGCTCTCGTTGCGCGAGAGTCGTGCGACCAGTCGGGGGACCGTGGACGCCGACGGTTCAGACTCGTGCGTGCTCGGAGATGAGCGCCGCGACGGCGTCGGCTCGTTCGCCGATCAAGAGATGACCCGCATCGATCTCCACGAGGCGTGACCCGGCGACCCGTGACACGATGTCGCGCGACTTCGAGACATCGACCCAACGATCCTGCAACCCGCCGATCACGAGGCATGGAGCCACGACCTTGGCGAGGGACTCCACGATGTCGATTCTCGCATCCAGCTCGAGTTGGGCATCCGATCCCGGTTGGATCATCGTCGCGGCGAGTTGGACCGCCGCATCTGCCATCGGCTCGAGCACCTCGAGTGTTTCGGCCGTGTAGCCATCCACGAGCGCGTACCGCATGAACAGATCCGTGCCGATCGACAAGAGGCGCCGCCACAGATCGAATGTCAGACGCATCCGCGCATCGGTCCGCGCCCAACCGCACACCGAGGTCACGCTCTCGACGGCGCCCGGATGCCGGGCGGCAAGATGCAGTGCCATCACCGCGCCGAGCGAATACCCGGCGACGTGGTACCGCTCGTGTCCGCGCACTTTCATCAGGTCTGCAAAGTCGTCGCACACCTGATCGAGATCGATCGGCCCCTCCGGCATCGAGGATTCCCCGGATCCGGGCATCTCCACCGTGACCCACTGCAACGGTGCGGAACATGCCGCGCGCACCTGGTCCCATCCAGTGCGCGACTGCGTGGTGCCGTGGATCACGAGGATCGGCGCGCCCTCCCCGTGGGTGTCGTAGCCGATGGTCCGGGTTCCCGAGACGTGTGTTGCCACGGCGCCGACAGTACACCCCGTGGGCTGGGCCTCAGTCGCCCTCCGTGAGGGCCGCCCGGAACAAGGCGACGACACTGTCGCAGTGCTCGGCGATGTTGTCCGGCAGGAGCGCCGACTGATCGATGAGACCATCGATGAAGGGGGCATCACTGAAGTAGGTCAGCACCGCTCCGTAGCCAGTGATCAGCAGTTGCCTGGGGTCGTGTCTACGGAAGACTCCGGCATCCATCTGGGCCGAGAACCATCGCGCGGCCTCCTCCACATAGGGACGCAACACCGCCGCGAGATCCACACCGAGGTGTGCGCCGCCGTCCAGCGCCTCGCGTCGCATGATGCGGACGTAGTCGGGTCTCTCAGCGAACAGATCGAAACCCGACCTGATCACCAACTCCACCTTGGCCCAGCCCGATGCTTGCTGGGCAACGGCGACATCCAAGCGCTCCATCCATTCCGAGAGCAGCCGCTCGAACACATCTCCATAGAGCGCCTCTTTGGAGCCGAAGTGGTGCAGGAGACTCGGTCGTCGGATTCCCACCCCGGCCGCGATGTCATTGAGTGAAGTACCCTCATACCCCCGCTCGGCGAAGCAGCGGAGAGCCTCGTCCAGGATCAGATCACGCGTGGACAGGGGCAATTTCGGGGGAATTCCTGTCGCCATAGAAATTTGAGGATACTGCCTACCTACCGGTAGGTAGTGCGCTACCCTGTCGGCATGTCCTTTCTGACCAACACCCTTGTTCCAGCCTTGATCGTGGCCGCCATCGTCAACACCATTGCCATGGCCAGCACCACCGTGTACCTGCACCGAGCGGTCAGCCACAAAGCCCTGACGCTCCATCCATTCGTCGAGTGGCTCTTCCGAGCCGCCATCTGGCTCACAACGGGAATCAAGCCGAAGCAATGGGCCGCCGTGCACCGCAAGCACCACGCGTTCACCGACTCAGAGGGTGATCCGCACTCCCCCGTCCTCCTCGGATGGCAGAAAGTCCAGGCTGGCAACGTCGGCTTGTACCGCAAGGCCCTGTCGGACCCTCAAATCATCGACAGGTACGCCCGCGATGTGGTCGACGATCGCTGGGATCGTTGGTTCTTCGGTCACCACTTGTTCGGTCTCGGGACCGGGATCGCCGTGCTGATCATCGTGCTCGGACCGGTCGGCGGATTGCTCGCAGCCTTCATTCACACCAATGCGTACCTCGCGGGCAACGCCGCGGTGAACGCACTGGGTCACCACTTCGGAAAGCGCACCTACACCAACTCGGCCGCCACGAACCTCCAGTGGCTCGCGTTCTTCACGATGGGCGAGGGACTCCACAACAACCACCACGCCGCACCGTCGTCGCCGCGTCTGTCCCACCGTCGTGGCGAGATCGATCCGGGCTGGTGGCTGATCAAACTCCTCACCAAGGCGAGGCTCGCCACGCTCCGCTTCGACGACATCAAGCTGGTGGCATCGGCCCGCACGCCAGCCGCCTGACGCCAGGGCCCATCCGGGGCCGCTTCGTCGTCCCCCGGTCCCCCACCGCCGGAGCGAACGAGCCCGCGTCCTAGATTGCCCACCATGCCCCGCGTCTCGGCGGAAAGATTCTTCGACGGCCACACACTCCATGGATCCACCTCGGTGGACTTGGACGACGCCGGCACCGTGGTTGCGATCGGTCCCAGTTCGGGTCGTGCCGAGCACGCGCTGCTGTCGCCGGGCTTGGTGGATGTGCAAATGAATGGCTGGGGCGACGTGGACGTCGCCGGAGCGTCGCCCACGGATCTCGCACGACTCGACGAGCTGCTGTGGCGGGAGGGCACATCGCACTGGCTCGGCACCATCGTGACCGCTCCCCTCGAAACGATGGCCGGGACGCTCGCCCGATTGGATTCTTCTCGCACCGACCTGCCGGGCATGCTCGGCATCCACACCGAAGGGCCGTTCCTCGGGGGTCGTCCCGGTGCCCACGACACGCGCCACATCGTGGCAGTAGAGCAGCCGTACCTGTCACATCTGCCGGCGAGTGTCCGCATGGTCACGATCGCAGCCGAAGCCCCCGGTGCGCCCGCAGCGATCGAGTCGTTGGTGGGTCGGGGTGTCCGCGTGTCCATCGGCCACAGCGCACCGACGCGAGATCAATGGGATCTCGCCGTGAGCGCCGGTGCGCACATGGTCACGCACCTGTTCAACGGCATGTCGGGGGTGCACCACCGCGACGGGGGCCTCGCTCTGTGGGCCCTCGTGGACGATCGGATCACCTGTGGCCTCATCGCCGATGGACACCATGTCGCGGACGAGATCGTCGCTCTCGTGTTCCTGTCCGCCCCCGGGAGGGTCGTGTTGGTGTCGGACTCGGTGGCATGGAAATCCCCCTGGGCCCTCGCGCGCGGCGTGGAAACCGGTGGGGGCGTTGCGGTGCTGCCGGACGGCACGCTCACAGGATCCACGACGAGCCTGCTCGGCTGTCTCCGGCACGTGGTGCTCGATATCGGCATCGACCTCCAAACTGCGCTCCGTGCGGTCACCTCCCGACCCGCGGGTCTCATCGGCCAAGACGAGCACGACGTGAGGGCCGGCACGATCGCAGTCGGACATCGGAGCGATGTGATCGCGCTCGACGAGGGACTGCGCGTGGTGGAACGGTTCCGGGCACAGCGCGCCGATTAGCCTCGGGCTGTGCCCGATCAGTTGACCAAGGAACAGGACAGATTGGCCGTGGCTGTCATCCGAGGTATCGCCATGGACGCCCCTCTCGCTGCCAAGAGTGGCCATCAGGGCACCGCGATGGCACTCGCACCTCTCGCCCACGTTCTGTACTCCCGGATCATGCGTCACGACCCGACCGATCCGGCATGGATCGACCGCGACCGTTTCGTGCTGTCGAACGGGCACGCCTCCATCCTCCAGTACGCCCTCATGTTCCTGTCGGGGCAGGGTCTCGAACTCGATGACCTGCGCGCCTTCCGGCAATGGGACTCCGCGACACCCGGGCACCCGGAGGCGGGGCACACACCCGGGATCGAGGTCACCACCGGGCCCCTCGGCCAAGGGTTTGCCAACGCGGTGGGGATGGCAATTGCCGAGGAACACCTGCGCGCCACCCTCGGCCCGCAGTCGATCGACCACAGAACCTGGGTCATCGCCGGGGATGGCTGCCTCATGGAGGGCATCTCGCACGAGGCTGCATCGCTCGCGGGGCATCTCGGTCTGGACCGTCTGGTCGTGATCTTTGACGACAACAAAATCACCATTGACGGCCCGACCGACCTCGCATGCAGTGACCTCGTCCCCGACCGATTCCGGGCCTACGGGTGGAACGTCATCGAAGCCGGTGAAATCGGCGAGGATTGCGATGCCCTGGAGACGATTCTTCGTGCGGCACGCGAGCACCGCGGGGCGCCGAGCCTCGTGTGCCTGCGCACTCACATCGGTCATCCGTCGCCCGATCTCACCGACAGGCACGAGGCCCACGGCAACCCCTTCACCGCCGATCTCGTTGCGACCACCAAGGCCGTGATGGGCATTCCCGCCGAACCGTTCTGGTTGCCGGAGGGACTGGTGGAGGCGTACCGGGACCACTGTGCGGCTCGCGGGGGCACGGCACGCCGATCGTGGGAATCCGCACAGGACACCGCACGAAAACAAGCGCTCGATCGGTTCCATTCGGCACCCCGCAGAGCCGACATCGAGGCGGCTCTCCCCCCATTCGCACCGGATCAGAATCCGGCGACTCGCGTCGCCTTTCAGAAGATCCTCGATGCCACCTCCGAGGTTCTGCCACAGGTTCTCTCCGGGGCTGCCGACCTCACCGGGAACACCGGCGCGAAACTCGCGAGCCCCGCCTTCTCGCGCACCGACCGCACCGGACGACAGATCTTCTACGGAATCCGCGAGCATGCCATGGGTGCCGCTCTCGTGGGGATGGCGCGCCACGGCGGTGTCATCCCCGTCGGAGGAACATTCTTCGTCTTCGCCGACTACATGCGCCCGGCAATACGGCTCGCCGCTCTCTCCCGCGCCCGTTGTGTCTTTGTCTTCAGCCACGACTCGGTCGGGGTCGGAGAGGACGGTCCGACGCACCAACCCGTCGAGCATCTCGCCTCGCTGCGCGCCATTCCCGGTCTGCAGGTCATCCGACCTGCAGATGGACCCGAGACGGCAGCCGCGTGGGTGGAGGCGCTGGTCCACGACGGTCCGACGGCACTGATCCTGTCGCGCCAAAACCTTCCCGTGATCACCGATGGCTCCGCGGTGCATCCTGGCGCTGGTCGGGTGCGCACCGCCCCCGATGCGCGTGCCACCATCGTGGCCACTGGCAGCGAGGTGGCCGTGGCACTGGAGGCGGCTGCACTCCTGGATGCGGACGGCATCGCGGTGCATGTCGTGTCGATGCCCTCGTGGGACCGCTTCGGTGTCCTCAGTCGCGACCAGCAAGACGCCGTGATCCCAACCGGCCTGCCGGTGGTCAGTGTCGAGGCGGGCTCGACATTCGGGTGGGAACGCCATGCCGATGCCTCGGTGGGCATCGACCGCTTCGGCGCGAGCGCTCCCGGCCCGGTTGCCATGGAGCGACTCGGGATCACGCCATCGCGCGTCGCCGAGGCGGTCAAGGCAGTAGTCCCACGATGACGGGTCGCCTTCACCTGCTCCACGAACAGCAGGGCCAGAGCCCCTGGATCGACAATCTCACCCGTGCCGACCTCACGTCGGGGCGACTCGAGGCTCTCGTCGCACGCGGGGTGCGCGGTCTCACGTCGAATCCGACGATCTTCCAGAAGGCGATCCAGGGAAGCCCCGCATACGACGAGCAACTCGTGCGCGAACTTGCGGTCTCCCCCGATGTTCGTCGGGCGTACTGGGAGCTGGTGCTCGCCGACATCCACGGTGCGCTCGACACCTTCGAGCCGCTCTACAGGAACTCTGGCGGCTCCGACGGCTTCGTCAGTGTGGAGGTGGACCCCTCTCTCGCCCGCGACGGGGCCGCGACACTCGAGGCGGCACGGGCACTCCACAGCCGGATCGACCGTCCTCACGCGATGATCAAGATCCCCGCGACGATCGAGGGTCTCCCGGCGGTCCGCGCGATGATCGCCGAGGGTCGCAACGTCAACGTCACCCTGATCTTCAGTCTCGAGCGCTACGACGCGGTCATCGATGCGTACATCGCGGGTCTCGAGGATCGAGTTGCGGCGGGCGAGTCCGTCTCGGGTGTCGCGAGTGTCGCGAGCTTCTTCATCAGCCGTGTGGACACCGAGATCGACAAACGACTCCGGCTCCTCGGTGGTGAGGCACTCGAGCTGTGCGGGACTGCTGCCGTCAACCAGGCCAAACTCGCCTTCGACCTGGCGACGACGCGCTTCTCGGGACCCCGGTGGAGCCGCCTCGCCGATCTCGGAGCGTCACCGCAGCGACCCCTCTGGGCATCGACATCGACGAAGAACCCGGCCTATCCCGACACGCTCTACGTCGACTCACTGATCGGCCCCGGGACCGTCAACACCCTGCCGGAGACGACACTGGAGGCCTTCGATGATCACGGCGCGTGCGGACGAACGATTGATGTCGGTCTCGAGGATGCGCGGCTGCAATGGGCACGACTCGCCGATGTCGGGGTGGATGTCGGCGATGTCGCGACAGTGCTCGAGTCGGAGGGAGTCGCCTCGTTCGTTGCCTCGTTCGACGACTTGATCTCGACCCTGCAGACCAAGGCGGACTCCCGCACGTGAACGACACACCCTCGCCCAAGGAGGTCGAGGCCCTCGTGCGCGCGCTGTCGTCGTCGGGACGCCCGACCACCGATCGCCGGAATCTGCTGAGACTCGTCGAGGCCGTCACACGCCTCACGCAGGGACGAGCATCATCGCTGGATGTGAAGATCGCCAGCGTCGCGATCCAGGAGATGCAGAAGGCCTTCGAGGTCTTCGCCCCGCACCGCGACGCGAGGAAAGTCACCGTCTTCGGGTCGGCGCGCACCCGTCCCGACGATCCCATCTACGACCTCACCGTGCGCACCGCCGCCGCCCTCGCCGACGAGGGCTACATGGTCGTCACCGGCGCCGGGCCGGGACTGATGGAGGCCGGCATGGTGGGTGCGGGACGCGAACGCTCGATCGGGGTGTCGATCAGGCTCCCCTTCGAGTCCGGGGCCAACTCGGTCATCGCTGGTGACGAGAAGTACGTGAGCATGCGCTACTTCTTCACCCGCAAGCTGATGCTCGTGAAGGAGTCCCATGCCTTCCTCTGCATGCCCGGCGGATTCGGCACGCTCGACGAGACCTTCGAGTTGCTGACTCTCGCACAGACGGCCAAGGGCGTCCCGGTCCCGATCGTGTTCTGCGAGGTCAAGGGTCGACCTTTCTGGACCCCGCTCATGGAAACGCTCGAGCCACTGCTCACCAGTGCGGGTCTCATCTCATCGGAGGACACGAGTCTGTACCGCATCACGGACAACCCCGGGGACGCAGTTGCCGAGGTGACCGGTTTCTACCGCAACTACCACTCGATCCGTTATGTGTCCGAGCTGATGATGATCCGTCTGCAGCGGCGGATCCCAGACGAGGCGTTCGCCGTCCTCGCCGCACGGCACGCGGGGCTCACCGACGGCACACCGATGACCCAGACGGGCCCGACCGAGGCCGAGGTGCGCGACGACGACATGGTCCATCTCCCCCGGGTGGCGGTGAGGTACTCGGCGAAGGGCTTCGCTCCGTTGCGACCATTGATCGACGATCTCAACGGCCACTGAGACGCCCGGGCGCTCAGGCCTCGTCGGGTGACCCCACGAGTTGGGCAACCGCACGATCGACCGTCCGGCGCGCCCTCGAGATCCGACGCTCCAACTCGGGCCTCTCCCCCGAGCCATCGGCGATCGCCCCCGACAGAACCGACATGGCCGCATCGTTCAATGCCTCGGAGATCCGACGCAGTTCAGCAGCGATGTCCAACACCCGTTCCCGGTGCTCCAGCGACTCGTCCGACATTGCCGGTTCCCTCCCACGCTCGTGCGGGTGGACACGGTCGGGCACCGCGTCGACACCGTCGCGACACAATGGCACACTCCCGAGCCGTTGGTCCGTGACCCTCATGTGTGCTCCCTACCTCCGGTGCGGATCGTGCCAGCGGCAACTCCAGCGTCTAGCGTGATCCACCGTGCCGAGAGAAGAGCAACCGCATGAGTGGATCAGCTTCGAGCATCCCGACGAACTGCGCACATGGATGATCGATGCGACGTTCCTCAGATCGGCCTACAAGTGCATCTACGGCCAGGGTTGCCAGGGCATCCATGACGATCCCACACCCGAATTGATGCAGGGTTGCTGCTCCTTCGGTGCCCACTTCCTCGACAAGGAGGACTTCGAATCGGTGTCGCGACACGTGGATCGACTGGAAGCCCGACACTGGAAGAACCACGCCGTGGCCAAGCGCCGGGGATGGTGGGGGCGCGAGCGCGACGGTTCCGAGAAGACCCGCGTCGTCAATGGAGCGTGCATCTTCCACAATCCGCCCGGTTTTGAGGGTGGAACCGGGTGCGCGTTCCACATCGCGGCCACCGAGGCCCGAGAGCGCCACATCGACTGGAAGCCCGACGTGTGCTGGCAGGTTCCGGTGCGCATGCAAGACCACGTCGAGGACGGGGGGTACGTGGTCTCCACCATCCGTGAGTGGAAGCGCAGGGACTGGGGAGAGGGCGGTGACGAGTTCGCATGGTGGTGCACCGAGTCGGCTGACGCCCATGTCGGCCGGGATCCCGCCTACAAGTTCTTCGAGGACGAACTCACTGAAATGATGGGGCACAAGTCCTACAAGATCATGGTGGGCCTGCTGCAGCGCCCGACGGCGGTTCCTCTCCCGCACCCTGCGGTGCGCAAGCGCCGCTGACGCACCGCAGGCAACACCCGCGCTGCCGGCGGATCAGGACAAGTTTCGTTTGAAGGCCCTCTTGCGGTCCTCGAGATTGAGGAGGCGCTTGCGAATGCGGATCTTGGTGGGTGTCACCTCGACCAATTCGTCGTCACCGATCCACTCGATCGCGGTCTCGAGCGTGTGCACCACCGGGGCCGCGAGTTTCACCCCGTCGTCGTGGCTGTGCGTGCGGATGTTGGTCTTCTCCTTCGGCCGAACCGCGTTCACCACCATCTCCTCGCCCCTCGCCGACTCACCGACGACCATCCCCTCGTAGACCTCCTCGCCGGGAGAGACGAAGAGTGTCCCCCTCAACTGCAGGTTGTCGAGCGCATAGGCAGTCGTCGACCCGACACGATCGGCGATCATGGAACCGCCGGAGCGATGGGGCAGCTCACCCGCCCACGGGGTCCAGCCAGCGTGCGACTGGTGCAACAGGGCCGTGCCACGGGTCGCCGTCATCAACATCGACCTGAACCCGAGGAGCCCGCGTGAGGGCGCCTCGAACGACAGGATCGTCCGGCCGGGATCTCCGGGGCGCAGGTCGGTCACGCGCCCCTTCCTCGGGGCGAGAGCCTGGGTCACCGTGCCGACGTGCTCGTCGGGGACGTCACACGAACCCGACTCGAGTGGTTCGTGCCTCTTGCCGTTGATCTCCCGTGTGACGACCTCGGGTCGACTCACCTGCACCTCGAAACCCTCGCGTCGCATGTTCTCGATCAGCACGGCGAGTTGCAACTCACCCCGGCCCGCCACCGACATGACGTCGGGAGAATCGGTCTCGCCGATCCTGATCGAAACATTGCCCAGAATCTCCTTCTCGAGACGCTCGCGCAGGTGGCGACTCGTGACGAAACGACCCTCGCGACCCGCGTACGGCGATGTGTTGACCCCGAAACTCATCCGAATGACCGGCTCATCCACCTCCAGTCTCGGCAGGGCGCGCTTGAGTTCGGTTCCTCCGATGGTGTCCCCCACTTCCACCTCCGCAATGCCGGCGAGCACGAAGAGATCTCCGGCACGGACCTCGTCGACCTCTGTGCGACCGATCCCGTCGAAGACGCTCAACTGGACGATCTTGCGTCGCAGCGGGCCGGTCCCGGCGGACTCCCTCCCGAAGAGCACGACCCCGTCCCCCTTGCGCATCACACCCGCGTGCACCCGACCGATCGCCAGGCGACCCACGTAGTCCGACGCATCGAGGTTCGTCACGAGCGCGGCCAACGGGGCTTCTTCGTCGACCACCGGAGGCGGCACTGTGGAAAGGATCGCATCCAACAGGCACGACAGGTCCGCATCGGCCGGCGGCATTCCCACGCCCGGTATCGCGCGCCCCTCCCGGGCAACCGCACTGATCACGGGAAACGAGAGTTGATCGTCACTGGAGGCGAGATCCAGGAACAGTTGCTCCACCTCCCTCAGGACCTCGTCGGGTCGGGCATCTCCCCGGTCGACTTTGTTGATCACAAGAATCGCCGGGAGCCCGCGCGACAGGGCCTTGGACAGCACGTACCGAGTCTGTGGGAGTGGGCCCTCGGCGGCGTCCACCAACAAGATGATGCCGTCGACGAGAGCGAGCGCCCTCTCGACCTCGCCACCGAAGTCGGCGTGACCGGGTGTGTCGACCAGGTTGATCAACGTGTCGCGCCAGCGGATACGGGCGGCCTTCGCAAGGATCGTGATACCGCGCTCACGCTCCTGGGCGTCGGAGTCCATCACCCGCTCCACCACTTGTTGGTGCGCGGCGAAGGCGCCGGTGGTGCGAAGGAGAGTGTCGACGAGAGTGGTCTTGCCGTGGTCGACATGGGCCACGAGAGCGACGTTGCGGAGCTTCATCTTGTGCCGGGCGGAGGAGCCGCAGGAGCGTCAGTCTGGGTCTGACCCGGCGTCGGCGGGTTCATCCCCGTCTGTGTCGCCGTCATTCTCGTCCTCGTCGAATGTGACCCCGTACCGCTCGGCAATCTCTGCATACTCGTCATCCTTCGACGAGGAGGATCGCTCGGGTGTGATTCCGAGGTCCGACGCGCTCGGGCCCGCTTGCTTGAGTTTCCGCGCCTCTTCGAATCGGCGGTGGCGACCCTTCTTCACGGTCGGACTCCGAACACTGATCGGCCCTCGGGCCTTCTTGACCTCCTCAGGTTAGCCCCGATCCAGCCCCGAAACGGTTCATTGGCCGCCTCCCGGCACATTCACGAGGCGCAGGCCCTCGTCAGAGCCCTTCCCGGTGAATGTCAACGCCTTGCGCCCCGCGACCAGATCCTCGATGTCTCGACCCACGATCTCGGCCCTCCAACCCGTCGCCAGGCGCGATGACGGCGAATGCGTGAGCAGGTCGACGATGTCACGACGTGTCGCGAGCAGCGTCGCGTCGAGGCGCTGTTGACGGGCGAGCTCGGTCACCCACGCACTCACGAGCGTGGCGGCCGACCGCATCCCCTTCTCGAGATCCTCCCCCTCCGGGGCGGGAAACTGGAGATCCCCCGAGGATGACTCCTCGAGCCCGTCTCGCACCGCCCCGAGGAGCGCCCTGCCCTGGGATCCTCGCGCGAAACCAGAATCGACACCCCGGCATTGTCCGAGGTCCTCGGCAGTCGAGGGGGCCTTCTGGGCCACGCCCAACAGCGCGATGTCGCTCAGGACATACCGCGGTGGACGATCGAGCTCCATCGCGCGCTCCTCGCGCCAGCGTGCCACGGACCGTGCGACCCACCTGGCCCGACCCCGCAACGTGCGCACGTCCTTGACGCGCAACCATGCCTCCAGTGGCTCGACGGGCCCCGTTGGCCTCGAGCGCAATTCCTCGCAGGCCTCCATCGCCCACTCGGTGCGACCGAGCGACTCGAGCTCGGTCTGAACCGACGACCTGATCTCGGCGAGGTGGGCGACATCGGATGCCGCATACCTCAACTGTGGGGCAGTCAACGGTCTGCGCAGCCAGTCGGTGAGCCTGTCGCCCTTGGCCACGGTGACACCCACGATCGTCTGGGTGAGAGATGCCAGCGACGGTGTCGAATAGCCGATGAAGCACGCCGCGAGCTGGGTGTCGAAGATGCGGCCCGGTATCGCACCGATGGATTGGTCGAGGACGTCGAGATCCTGCTGGGCGGCATGGAGCACTGCCAAGCCCGGGCCCTCGAAGAGGGGGATGAGGTGCCGAGCGTCGCACGCGAGAGGATCGATCAGGACGAGACGGCCACCAGCCTCGATCTGCACGAGCGCAAGTTGCGGAAAATACGTCCGCTCCCGATGGAACTCGGTGTCGATGTGATAGGCGTCGCAACCAACGGCGTGAGCGACGAATTCCCGGAGATGGGCGTCGTCGTCGATCCACTCCCAGCTGAGATCCGCGCCGCGGCTCACGCGGATTCGACGTCCGGCTCCAGGTCGTGCGGCGTGTTGATGTTGCGCACAGCCACCGCCGGCACCGGGACCTCGGCGACGTCGAGCAGAACCGCCGCTCTGTGCACGGCCCTCTCGTTCCTCTTCCACACGCTCTGGAGCGTGGACAGACACTCCCCCTTCGACCACGCCGCACAGAGCCAATTCAGTCGATCGGTTCGACCCACCGTGGCCTGAGCGTCGTTCAGGCCGCGCACCAGACTCGAGATCACCGCCGAGGTGATGAAGGGCATGTCGCAGGAGAGCACGACCACCGAGTCGTGACTCGAGGACTTGAGGGCCGTGATGACCCCTCCGAGGGGACCCTCACCCGGGTACGCGTCCTTCTTCCACGCTCCGTCCAGGACCTTGGCGCGCGCCTGCGGGCCGCCCACCATCAACACCTCGTCCGCTCCGGCCTCACGGGCCGCCGCGGCGATCCGGTTGGCCATTGCGGTTCCGTCGACCGCGAACGTGGCCTTGTCGCACCCCATGCGCGAGCTGTCACCACCGACGAGCACTGCAACGGTGAAGGAACCTGACACCACGGTCCCAAGGCTACGGCTGAAATCCCGCCTATTGTCATGGTGTGTCCAATCTTCTGTCCGCTGTCGACGCGAACCTCATGGAGAACGCCGCTTTGGGGGTGTCCATTGGGGCCGTGGTCGTGGGATTGGTCCTCCTGAAGATCATCTCGTCGATCGTCGGCAAGATCATCACGAGTGCCGCAATGGTGGCACTCGCACTCGCGGCTTGGTCGCAGCGTGCCGAGATCACCGAGTGTGCACAGAGTGTCGCGGACCAGGCCAAGCCCGGAGCCACCATCGAGGCGAAGTGCACGTTCTTCGGTCAGGACGTGGACATCAAGGTGCCGATCCCCGAGGGCTGACCGACCCGCCCGTCACCGGCACCTGTGGCACCGTGGCAGCGAGGGCATCAGGATTCACGCGTCGCTCCGAGATGGGGCGTCACCAGCATCGCGGTGAATTGTGCCGGATGCGAGATGGGGGCTCCGTGCCCGGCTCCCTCCAGCACGGCGATCTCCGCTCGCTCGACATTGTCGACGATCCACCGTGCGCCACCCACGTGGTGGTCGCGCGCCTTGGTGCCATGACCAGCGAGAACCCTGCACGTAACTCGCGAGGCGTCCCACGGCGCACCCATGCGCAGGTCACTCAGCTCCCCCACGAGTGCGGGTCCCTCGCGCCGGCGCGCACGCTGGGTCCGCTCCGGAAGTGCATCCCACTTGTCCCGACCGATGAGGGCGACCATGAACTCCTCTGCTGCGGTCTCTGCACCGACACTCACGGCCCGGCCTCCGGCGGTTTCCTCGGGCCAGATCGGCAACCACGACAACGGGGTCTCGTATGTGGAGACCCCCAGTATCTGATCACCGAGCAACTCGGCGGTCAGCAGCGCGACGTTGCCGCCGAAGCTGTGACCGATCAAGATCGCCCGGCGCCCACCGAGGAGCATCTCCAGGTCACGCGCATTCTCGCGCGCCGTGAAGGGACCCGGGTGGCCCCAACTGTCGCCGTAGCCGCGCCGATCGAAACGCAGGACGCGGGCAACCGGGGCGATCTCGCGCGCCAGCAACGCCATTCCAGCCATTCGATCGAGTGATCCATGGATGAGCACGACCACCGGATCGTCGACTCCGGCGGGACCGGACTCGACCCAATGGATTCCGGCGCACGGCGACTCGGTGCATGGTCGGGGTGCCACAAGTGGTTATCTAATCACCGTGGAACTGGTCCTGGTGAGACACGCCCTTCCCGAGAGACGAGAGGTCCTCGACGGCCCCGCCGATCCCGAACTGTCCGAGGATGGCCACACCCAAGCGCGCCATCTCGCGGAGTATCTCGCCGACGAGCACCTCGATGCGCTCTACTCCAGTCCGATGAAGCGCGCCCTGCAGACGATCGAACCCATCGGGCAGGTCAAGGGCCTGCCGTATGCCGTCGTGGACGGTGTCGCCGAATGGGACAGGGACTCCAACGAGTACATCCCGATCGAGCAACTGAAGGCAGCGAACGACCCACGATGGCGGGAGATCGTCGAGGGTGCCTGGACCTCACCCGAGCGACCGGAGGAGTTCAAGGAACGCGTCGTGTCGAGCCTCGAGACGATCATTGCGACCCATCGAGGCCACACCGTCCTCGTGTCGTGCCACGGTGGGGTCATCAACGAGTATCTCGCCCATGTCCTCGGACTCCCGAGCGGCCAATTCTTCTACCCGAACTACACGAGCATCCATCGCATCGCAGCCTCCAGCCGGGGTCACCGGAGCATCCTGTCGATCAACGAGACCTCGCACCTGCGCGGCACAGGTCTGCCGGTCGGTATCTTCCGCTCATGACCCGCGAGGCCGATCTCGGCTCACTCTGTTCGTGGTTGGACGCCTCCCCGACACCGTTCCACGCGGCGCAATCCGCCACGGAGCGTCTCAGTGCCGCAGGTTGGCAGAAACTGGACCGTTTCGCCGAAGGACTCCCTTCACGCGGGGTGCGGATCGTCGACGGCAGTGTCCTGGCATGGAAGCGCGGTGCACCGGGCTCGCCCTACCGGATCATCGGTGCCCACACCGATTCACCCAACTTGCGCGTGCAACCGAACCCCGAGACGGGTGCGGCAGGAACGGCCCAACTCGGGATCGAGATCTACGGCGGGGTTCTCCTCAACTCGTGGCTCGACCGCGACTTGGGCCTCGCTGGCCGCGTCGTGGCACGCGACGGGACCGTGAAGATGTTCCATGTCGGGGATGCGGTCGCGCGGATCCCCCAACTCGCCATCCATCTCGATCGGGAGATCAACGACCGCGGACTGCTCCTCGACCGGCACGCACACCTCACTCCGATCTGGGGCACCTCGGCGACGGGCTTCCGGGATTGGCTCGGATCGGTGACCGGCACCGATGACATCGTCGCTTTCGACGCGCAATTGTTCGACACACAGCGCGCCGCGGTGATCGGGCGCGATCACTCACTCTTGGTGAGTGGGAGACTCGACAACCAACTCTCTTGCTGGGCCGCGGTGGAGGCGATGGTCTCGTCCGGTGCGACATCGGACCACACGGTGATCGTCGTCCTGAACGATCATGAGGAGGTCGGCTCCGACAGTGTCACCGGTGCGGGGGGACCATTGCTCGCCAACCTGCTCGCAGCCATCGACCACGAGGAAGGACTCGACCCACGTCGGGCGATGGATCGCCGCGCCGAATCCTGGTGCATCTCGGCGGACAATGCGCATGCCGTGCACCCGAACTACCAAGAGCGCCACGATCCGCGCCACGGGCCGATCCTGAACGCGGGTCCTGCGCTCAAGTTGAACGGCAATCAGCGCTATGCGACATCGGCGAGGGGGGCAGGCCTCATGCGCGCCCTCGCCGACTCCGAGGGGATCCCGCTGCAGACCTTCGTGACGCGCAACAACATGCCGTGCGGCTCCACGATCGGACCGATCACCGCCACCAATCTCGGGATCGAGGCGATCGACATCGGCGTGCCCCAATGGTCGATGCACTCCGCGCGCGAGACGGTCGGCGCCGAGGACCCGACGAGACTGCGGGACCTTCTCTCGGCTTTCGCCAACGGTTGACCGTTCCTCAACGACGGTTCGGCGTGCCGGCGAGGATCTGGGCCTCGTCGAAGAGTCGCTGCAACTCCACGGAGAGACGCTCGGTCACATCCCGCACAGCCGAGCGGGGAATCCGCCCCTCCGCGTCGCGCTCGGCGGTGATGGGCTCACCGACAACGACCACGCACTTGCGCGGCCTGATCAACCGCGAGCCCTTCGGCATCACGCCCTCCGACCCGCCGATGCCGACCGGGATGATCGGAACCCCCGCCTTCACGGCCACGTACGCCGCGCCATCGAACAACGGCATCACATTCGGCCCCGATTGGCGCGTCCCCTCGGGGAACAAAACGAGCGGCTCGCCGGCTTCCAGAACGGCGATGCAGCGCCTCAGTGCCTCCCTGTCGGCAGTGCCGCGCGTGACGGGGAAGGCACCGAGCGCGGACATGATCCAACCGATGACCGGGACCTTCCAGATCGAGTCCTTGCCCATGAACCGCAGGCGCCTGCGCGTCACGGTGGCGGCCAAGGGGGTGTCGATGTTGGACCGGTGGATCGGTGCGAGCAGGAACGGCCCGGTGACGGGGATGTTGTGCTTGCCGATCAGCCGCGTGCGCGTCACCAGATACGTGAGTCCCACGACCACCGCGCGGAGTATCGAATAGAACGCGTGACTCGCGCGCGACGAGCCCGCGAAGTGCGAGTCGACGTCAGCCACCGCTTCGAGCCTTCCACTCGGCACAAATCGCCGAAACCACCTCGTCGACTGTGGTCCCGCTCGAGTCGATGTGCACCGCGCCCTCGGCCGGCCTGAGCGGGCTGTCGGTGCGCGTGGAGTCGCTCCTGTCCCGTTCGGCGATGGCCGCCGCGGTCTCGTCGATGTCCCCGCCGACCTGCTCCACGCGCCGTCGTGCGCGCTCGTGTGCCGACGCCGTCAGGAAGACCTTGAGGAGCGCGTTCGGGAACACCACGGTCGAGATGTCGCGACCCTCGACCACCGCACCACCGCGCACGGCGACCCAGGCCTGCTGTTGCAACCTCATCGCGGTGCGCACACGCGAATGCACGGCGATCGTGCTCACCACCGAGGACACGTCCGTTCCGCGGATCAGGGTCGATACGTCCTCGCCGTCGAGCCTCACCGTGGCGCCGTCGACATCGACGACAGCCGACTCTGCGATCGGGGCGACAGCACGCTCGTCGGACGGGTCGATACCCGCGCGGATCACCGAGAGGGCGATGCAGCGATACATCGCACCGGTGTCGAGATACGGGAGTCCCGAGCATTGCGCGACAGCCTTGGCCACGGTGGACTTGCCGGCTCCCGCCGGACCGTCGATCGCGATGATCCGGTCGGTCACCAGCTGGTCCCGAGCGGACGACCCTCGTCGTAGCCGGCGGCGCTCTGCACGCCCACCACCGCTCGCTCGCTCAACTGCTCGATGGTTGCCGCCCCCGAGTAGGTGCACGCCGAACGGAGCCCGGCCACGATCTGGTCGATGATGTCCTCGACGCCCGGGTGCGCGGGGTCGAGATACATCCGCGACGTGCTGATGCCCTCCTCGAAGAGCTCCTTCTTGGCCCGTTCGACCGCCGACTCGGTGCGCGTGCGATTGCGCACGGCGCGGTTCGATGCCATCCCGAAACTCTCCTTGTAGAGGCGGCCCTCGGTGTCCCGCAGGGTGTCCGCGGCCGACTCGTAGGTGCCCGCGAGCCATGAGCCGAACATCACGCTCGCTGCTCCGGCCGCGAGGGCCAGGGCCACATCGCGCGGGTAGCGCACTCCCCCATCGGCCCAGACGTGCGCCCCGACGGCACGGGCGGCGTCGGCGCACTCGAGCACCGCGCTGAACTGGGGGCGCCCGACTCCCGTCATCATTCGCGTGGTGCACATCGCGCCCGGCCCGACCCCGACCTTGACGATGTCGGCGCCGGCGGCAATCAGGTCCCTGGTGCCCGCGGCAGTGACGACGTTGCCGGCGGCGATCTTGGTGGCCGGTGCGACCTTCCTGACAGCCTCGATCGCACGCAGCATTCGGTCCTGGTGACCGTGCGCCGTGTCGACCACGAGGACATCGACCCCCATCTCCACGAGCGCGCGGGCGCGACGACCCGGATCGGCATTGATCCCCACCGCCACCGAGGTCAGGAACCGCCCGTGGGCATCGAGCGCCGGGGAGTAGATCGTCGACCGCAGCGCACCACGGCGTGTGATGCACCCCACCAGCAGGCCCGACGAGTCGACCACGGGGGCGAAGTTGAGTCGTTGGTCCACCAACAGGTCGTGGATGGCGGGGACATCGGTCCCGCTGTCGACCGAGATGATCTCGGTTTTCATCACGTTCTTCAACTGCGTGAACCGGTCGTAGCCGGCGGCATCGTGCTCGGTGAAGATCCCGACGGGACGACCCTCGTCCACGATGACGACCGCACCGTGGGACCTCTTGTGGATCAGGCTGAGAGCCTCGCCGAGGGTGTCGGTGGGTGCCAGCGTGATCGGCGTTTCGAAGACCGAATGACGCGACTTGACGTGATCCACCACCGTGCCCACGATGTCGACCGGGATGTCCTGGGGAAGGACCACGAGACCGCCGCGGCGGGCAACGGTCTCGGCCATGCGACGCCCGGCGACCGCGGTCATGTTCGAGACCACGATCGGGATGTTCGTCCCGACCCCGTCAGGCGTGCGCAGATCCACGTCGAGTCGGGACGGCACCGACGACATGCCGGGGACCATGAACACATCGTTGTAGGTGAGATCGTGCGCGGGGGCGGGATGGAGGAAGCGCATAGAGCCAAGCAAGACTACCGTGTGCGCATGAGCGCGAGCGGTGGAGCACCGGTGGTTCTCCTGCACGGTTGGGCGGGTTCGTACCGCGAGACATGGCAGTCCACCGGCGTCGACGCACTGTTGGCCGATGCCGGTCGCGAGGTGGTCGGGGTGGATCTGCTCGGTCACGGCGACGCCGACAAGCCGCACGATCCCGAGGCATACGCGGACCTGTCGGGTTGGCTCCTGCATCGCCTGTCCGAGGCACCGCCCGTGGTCGACGCCGCGGGATTCTCCCTCGGTGCCCTCACCCTGCTCGGTGCCCTGATCGCCGAGCCCACTCGCTTCGGCAGCGTCCTTCTGTCGGGCATCGGCGACGGTGTCTTTGCCGCGCGTGACGAGGCCCGGCACTCACGCATCGTCGCCGCACTCGAGGGGCGTGCCGACGACTCCGAGACGGGGGCACTGATCTTTGCGAACTATGCGAGCACCCCCGGCAAGGACAAGGCGGCCCTCACCGCGATCATGAACCGTCCGGCGTCCCCACCGATCGACCCCGCATCGCTCTCGCCGATCACGAACCCGGTCCGGGTCGTGATCGGCGAGAATGATTTCGCCGCGCCCGCCGGACGGCTCGCGGGTGCGTTCCCGAACGGGGACCTCGTCGTGCTGCGCAACACCGACCACTTCGCCACGCCCGAATCTTTCTCGTTCATCGACGCCCTGCTCGAGTTCTTCGGGGAGTGAGCCCCGGTGACAGCGGTCGTCACGACTGATCCGACCGAAGTCGCACGGTGCCTCTCCGGAGGCGGCATCGCGGCGATTCCCACCGAGACCGTCTACGGACTCGCAGCGTGCGCACAGGACAGGGTCGCCGTTGCGCGCGTCTATGCGGTGAAGAACCGCCCCACCGACCATCCCCTCATCGTCCATCTCTCGCCGTCTGCCGACCCGACTGTGTGGGGTGTGCTCGATGACAACGCACTCATCCTCGCCGCCACCCATTGGCCCGGACCACTCACGTTGCTCGTGCCGCGGACGGCACACACCCCGGACTGGGTGACGGGCGGGCGCGACACCGTCGCCCTGCGCGTCCCCGACCACCCGCTGGCGATCGCCCTGCTCGAGCAACTCGACGATGCGCTCGCGGCTCCCTCTGCGAACACCTTCGGTCATGTCAGTCCCACGACGGCCCGGCACGTCCTCGATGACCTCGGTTCGTCGATCGACATGGTTCTGGACGGAGGACCCTGTGCCGTCGGTCTCGAGTCCACGATCGTGGAATGCGCCCCGTCGGGCCTGCAAATCCTCAGGCCCGGTTCAGTCGACGCCACGCAGATCGAGCAGACGACCGGCACCTCGCCGGGCCGACTCACCGGTGGCAGTCGAGCCCCCGGAATGTTGGCGGCGCATTACGCACCACGCGCCAGGGTGATCCTCGCTGGCGACTCCGGGGAGGCTCGGCGTGTGGCGGAGCAGAACGGACCCGCAGAGACGGTGGCCGTCATCGACCACGAGGACACGAACGAGTACGCCCGATGCCTCTATGCGGAACTGCGCCAGGCCGACGCGCGGGGGGCCACGGTGATCGTTGCGGTCGTCCCCCGGCACGGCTCGCTTGCACCGGCCATTGCCGACCGTCTCTCCAAGGCGGCGGCCGGCCGATGAACGTCAGCGACCGATGAAGTCCGGTGGTCGCTTCTCGATGAAGGCGGCGACGCCCTCCCTGAAGTCCCGCGTCCTGAACAACGGCAACAGCTGGAGGAAGACGTGGTGGATGTTCTGCTCGAATGTCTCGGTCTCGGCGGCGCGCATCATCCTCTTGATCGCGCGCACGGCCAGTGGCGCGTTGGCGGCGATCTCACCAGCCATCTCCCGGGCACGGTCCATCAACTGATCGGCCGGCACCACATGGTTCACCAGACCCAACTCGAGCGACTCCTGTGCCGACAGCGTCCGTCCGACGAAGGAGATCTCGGCGGCCTTGGCGTACCCGACCATGCGTGGCAGCAGCCAGGTTCCACCACTCTCGGGGAGGATCCCGCGCTTGGCGAAGCCGGGAGCGAGCTTGGCGGTCTCCGAGGCGATCCGGATGTCGCACCCGAGGGCGATGTCGAGTCCGTACCCGGCGGCACCGCCGTTGAGGGCGCATATCACCGGGGTGTCGATGTTGTGCAGCACCACCGGGGGCACCTCGCGCATGTCGATCTCGGCCGCCATCGAGTCACCCCCACCATCGAGCACGCCCAACGATTCACCCCTGCCGGACATCGCACCCATGTCCAGACCGGCGCAGAACGCCTTGCCCGCACCGGTCATGATGATGCATCGGACGTCGGGGTCCCGATCCGCCTCGAGCAGACGCTCGGAGAGAAGGCGCAGCATCTCCGACGAGATCGTGTTCATGCGCCCCGGCGCGTTGAGGGTGAGGGTTCCGATCCGGTCGGAGACCTCCAGCAGGACTTCGTCTTGTTCGGTCATGGACCGAAACTAACGGGTGACGACCGTGTGGGACGGGTTCGTGGGGGTCGCCAGTGCCAGCGCACACCACGACAACCAGAAAGCGGTCGCCCCCGCAATGTGCACTGCCACGAGGATCACGGGAACACCGGTGAGGTACTGCAGCCATCCGACCCCGGCCTGCACGACTCCGACGAAGATCATGTTTCCCACCGCGTCGCGGTAGTCGCCAGATGTTGCCGCTGCGAACGACGAACGCCGCATCGTGCGCCAACCGACGTACGCCAGCACCAACAGAGTGCCGATCACCGACACACTGTGCACCCGCGCGATGGACTTGAGGGCGAATCCGAACCGCACCGCATTCTCGTCCCCCGCGTGGGGCCCCGTCGCCGTGACCACGGTCCCGGTCACGATCGCCGTCGGGACGAGGACGAACAGGACCGCGTGGGCCGACCGGAGGGCGACGGGCACGGATCTCCACGTGGGTGAGCTCTCGGGGCTCCCCGCCCGCCGGTGGAGAGCCAATCCGCAGGCCACCAGGATCATCGAAACCAAGAAGTGGGCCATGTTCGCGAAGGGATTCAGTCCGGTGAGCACGACGACGCCACCGATCACGACCTGGACGAGGACACCCGCGACGAGACTCCACGCGAGCAACACGAGATCCTTCCGCCGGGGCCGGAGCCGATGCGCCGACAGCACAACGACGATCACCGTCGCCGAGACCACTCCAGTGAACAATCTGTTCAGCTGCTCGATCGCGGTGTGACCGGACGAGATATCGACAAATTTGCTCTCGCTGCAACGTGGCCAGTCCATGCACCCGAGACCCGATCCCGTGAGGCGCACGAGCGCACCGGTCACGATGATCACGCAGAGTGAGCCGAGTGCGGCACCGACCGCGACACGAAACCTCCTCGGTGTCACGTGTGGCTCACCGACATTCCCCCATCGACCACGACGGTAGCCCCGTTCACGAACGACGAGGCGGGAAGACACAGGTTCAGCGTCATGTGCGCGACCTCCTCCGGATCCCCGTACCGCGCCAGGGGCACCTTGCGCCTCGCGTACTTCTGCCGCGCGTCATCACCGATGGCTTCGGTCATCCCCGTGAGTATGGGACCGGGACACACCGCATTCACTGTGACGTTCCGCCGCCCCAATTCGACCGCGAGGCTCTTGGTGAGACCAACGACGGCGTGCTTGGCCGCGGTGTAGGCGGACAGGCCACGGGTGGCCACGATCGCCTCCGTGGAAGCGATGTTCACGATCCGACCGCCGTGCGGCGCCACCGAGAGCAACGGCAGGCACAAGCGCGCAAGGTGGACATGCGCCGAGACGTTGACCGCGAGTGTCTCGTCCCAGTTCAGGGTGAACGACTCGTCGTCCATGTCGACCGTTGACGGCCGACTGATGCCCGCGTTGTTGATCAGGATGTCGATCGAGCCGAGCCACTCGGCCGCCGCGGCAACGAGGATGCGCCGTTCGGCGTCCGAGCCCACGTCGGCCCCGTTCCAACCCGCTGTCTGGGGTCCATGAACCGCCGCGATCTCGCCGGCCACCGACCGGACCGACACTTCATTGCGGTCGGCCAGGAAAACCCGGGCCCCCTCGTCGGCGAACAGTTGGGCTGTCGCTCGCCCCATGCCACTGGCAGCACCTGTCACGAGGACTCGTGCTCCGGCGACCGAGCGCGACAGCCGTGTCAATCGAGTCATCAAGCAACCTCACTTCTCGCGTCGGGTGTCTGGGCACCACGACGGCCACGCGGATATCGGCAGACCCGACCCCTGAGTGTCCCACACCCGTTTTCGCTCCCACACGGGCACCAGGAGTGCGATTTCACCCACGAAAGGTGGTCAAATCACCACAGTAACCACTTTGCGTGGTGATTCGAGCATTTTCCGTGAGAATTTTCTCAAGTTCTGGACTGCCCTGCCGATCCCTCTCCCGGATCAACACGGGAGCAGCGAATGCGTGCAACTCAACATCGGGATCGGTCGTACCGACTCCTCAGCCTGACCATCGCCGCGGCAATCGTGGCTGTGATGGTCCCCGCCGCGTCGGCATCGGCCGCGACTGCTCCCCCACACGGCGCCTCGACACCCGCCAATTCGAAGAAGTCCGCCAAGACCGCCCCCGGGCAGCCCGGGTTCGGCGACACGGGAATGGCCGTCGAGTCTGTGCAGCGCGCCCTCATCGCGAACGGCTTCACGCTCCGCGGGGGCGTCACCGGCGTCTTCGAAGCCAACACGCGCCGCACCCTCCGCAATTTCCAGCGCGTCGTGGGTCTGCGCGTCACTGGCGTGGTCGACATGCCGACCGCCCAGGTCCTCCGGCTCGCCGCCCCCGCTTCGACATCGTCGATTCCGCCTGCCGCTGCCTCGTTCCCCTTCACGCTCGAGACCCTTCCCCGCCGTGGCGCGTCGGGCACCGCTGTGCAGACCGTGCAAAAGACCCTCGCTGCCACTGGCCTCGCCGTCCGCGGCGGGATCGACGGCTTCTTCGGTCGCGGTACGACGTCGACAATCTTGGAATACCAGAAGATCAAGGGTCTGGTTGAGACCGGCCTGCTCGACGAGGCGACCGCCGTGTCGCTCGGCCTCATCGCTCCGGTGCCGGCCACGACCGCTCCCGCCCCGACTGCCGCGCCCACCACCACCGCTGCCCCCGCGCCGACCAACGCGCCCACCACCACCGCTGCGCCCGTTGTCTCCACCGCCGCGACGCCGGCCCTCACTTTCGACACCCTTCCAAAGCGGGGCGACCGTGGTGAGAGCGTGGCCGCCGTCCAACGTGCCCTCATTGCCGCTGGCACCGAGGTCAAGGGTGGTGCCGACGGGGTGTTCGGCGTGGGCACGAGCGCTGCGATCACCCGCTACCAGGGCGCGAATGGATTCGTCGCCTCGGGTCGTCTCGACTTCCGCACCGCCCGCGCGCTGAACCTCATCGCAGCCCCGCCGGTGGAGATCCAGGTCTTCCCGATGCAAGGTCCCTGTGGCTACAGCGACACGTGGCACGCGCCGCGGGGTACGCGCAAGCACCTCGGCGTCGATCTCATCGGTGCGGAGGGTCTCTTGATCTACGCCGTCGCCGATGGGACGATCACCAAGACCTACATCGCCGGCCAGAATGCTCTCACCGGCAATGGTCTCCGCCTCACGATCGCCGACGGCACCTACTTCTTCTATGGCCACCTCCAGCGACTCGCCGACGGCATCGGCGTGGGCACCAAGGTCAAGGCCGGCCAGGTCCTCGGTACCAACGGCAAGACCGGCAACACCAACACGCCTCATCTTCACTTCGAGGTCCACCCACAGGGTGGAGAGGCCATCAACCCGACTGCGATCGTCGCCGCCGTCGACGCGTGCAATGTGACGGCTCCGCGCCCGGCCCCGTGACGCCCCGGACCCCAGTGGTCCCACCCCCCGATCCCGGTCGTCCCCGGTCCCGCCTGATCCAGCAGGACCGGGGACGACCGTTCAGGGTCGAATCTCGTAGAAGGCGTTCACACTGTGGTCGATGTCGAGCCGACGAAAGCGCGTGAACCCAGCCTCGCGAGCCATGGCCCGGGCGCGACTCTCGGGCAGACCGAGCGTGCCCAGGCCCTCCCCGTCCGGCGAGGACATTGCCGAGGACATGCAGCTGAGCACACTGATGCCATACAGGAGAGAAGCCATCGGATTCTTCCCGACGTTCTCCTCGAGCGTGTCGCGTGCCTTGATGTCCACGAGTAGCCACGTGCCGTCGTCTGCCAACGACCGCCGGATGACATGCATCATCTCGGTCGGGTGCGTCATGTCATGGATGCAGTCGAACGTGCACACCAAATCCAGCGATCCGTCCTGTGGGATCGCCTCGCTCCGCGGATCACAGAATCGCACATTGCCGAGTCCCTCCTCGGAGAGTCGCTCGGCGGCGCGCTCGAGTGCGTGGCGTGAGATGTCGTAGCCGGTGACGGTGCTCGACGGGTAGGTGCGGCCGATCAGGAGTGCCAATCCCCCCGCACCGCAACCGATGTCGGCCACCGACGCACCCGCCCGAAGTTTGGCTCCGATTCCCTCCAATGCGGGGATCACCATCGGAATCATGTTGTTCTGGTTCCACGGCTCGAAGCTGCGCTCGATACCCACTGCGCCCTCGGGGCCGTGCGAGTCGTAATCATGCCCGATCCCGGTGCGGAAACTCTCGGGCATCCGCGTCAACGCCCCCATCGTCTGGGGCAACCGGTGGAACATGCCCATGCCGTATGCCGGGTGGCCCGGGGTTGCCAGGACAGCGACCGCCTCGGGCGTCAGCCGGAACACCGGGTCATTCGCCCCCAAGTCGTCGCAGGAGACGATTCGCGCCGCGACCTGATTGTGCAGCCACTCCCGGACCCATCGCTCGTGGAGTTCCGTGCGCGATGCGAGCGAGCCCGACGTGTCCCCATCGGCACCGGCCATGGCGGCGTAGAGGCCCAGTTGATCACCCAGATGGATCATCCCGGCCGTCACCGCGCCCTCGAGTTTGCTGAACACCGTGAAGGAGAAGAGTTTCAGTAGTTCGGGATCGGGAGTTTCGGGCACCCACCGACCATAGTTCGTGAACACCCGCTCCGCTCACCCATGGGGGATCGGGCGACACGGACCAAGATCAGTCCTCACCACCGTGGAGTGTTCGGAGATCGCGCGGGAGATGCTCGTTGTCGGCGAGTCTGGTGAGGGAAAACGTGAGACCGTCACCGAGCGGAACCGTCGAGACCTGGCTCACGGTGGCGTGACCGATGACGAACCGCTCCCACTCCCACGGAGTCGGCGAGAGACCGAGCATGTGGCAGATGGAGACACTGTTGGTCCCCGCGTGGGCCACCAGCAGGACCCTCGAGTCGGCGACGTGCGCCGCTGATTCATGCCACACGGGCAGATCGGTGTCGGCTCGCACGATGCCCCGCTCCTCGAGAAACAGGCTGCACCCGACATTGATCCGTTCCACGAAGTCCGAGACCGGCTCGCCACCGTCGACCCCGCTCCACCGGTCGTGGGAGTTCTTCTCCCGCTCGGCTCTCCACGCCGCCTCGGAGCGCTCCGCGGGCGTTCCCTGCCACACCGGATTCCGTATTTCCTCGAGCCATGGTTCGATCACGATCCCCCTGCCGAGGGCAGCCAGGATCGGCGCGGCGGTCTGGCGTGTCCGCAGCAGAGGGGACACCAGAATCTCGTCGAATGACTCGCTGGCGAGTCGCTCCGCGAGATGCTCGGCCTGGCGGTGACCGCGATCGGTGAGGGGTGGGTCGTCCACGTTGAAGCCACCCTTGACCCATTCGGGCTCCGCGTGACGCACAAGCACGATTTCCATCTTCTCAACTCTACGGAAATGAAATCCCCGGGTGGCAAAGCCTACGGAGCGCTGATTGTGAAGTCGATCTCACACCTGTCGAATGCGGACTGGAATTGCCGCTCGTACTTCTCCGGTGACGTCGCAGAACCGGTCACGTCGTACACACCCTCAAGTGCGAGACCCAGGCACAGAACCTCGGCGTCGTCCAGTGTCAGGCCATAGATCTCGCCGATCGTGGTACCGAGCGCTCGCGCCTCGCTGCGTTCGTCGATCGTGTCGGTGGGAGGGTCGGTCGCCGTCGGTGAGGGGACCGACGGCGGGGGGAGCGAATCCACCGTGTCCGGATCCATCGGAGCGATCGGCGGGAGTCCACAGCGCTCGATGATCAACGACTCCACGAGATTGGCCATCACCAGCGTGTCGGGTCGGCTGATCGATCCCACCAACTCCACCGTCCCGGAGGACCCGAGCGCCACATCGACATCCCAGTTCGCCTCCTCCATGGCGCGCACGAGTTCGACGAACAATGCGCGCAGCGCCGTGGCAGCCTCGACGACGTCGGGAGGCGCCTCACTTGCAGGCTCCAGGACGCGATCGAGGGTCGACGATGCCCCGAGGGCCTCGATCCGCAGCCCGAGGAACTGGTCGGCCTCTAGGTTCTCCAACCCCTGGTCGAATGCCGTGACAAATCCGGCCACCGAGGCTGGCTGATCGCACAGTGACCCCGGGGCCGGACCGCACCCCACGATCAAGACACCGCACATGGCGCCACACACCGTGGCGAGCGCGGAGGAACCGCGACGGGTTGGAGTCCCCAGTTGCCGACGTGCAGCGGCGGCGACCATGCGATCCATGCTTCGCATCATCGCATCGACCCCGTCGAAGTGGCTGCGACCCACGCCGAGAACATCTTGGCGTACTCTCCCCCGGCGGCGACAAGATCTGTGTGGGTGCCGTCTTCCACCACGCGCCCGTGGTCCAGCAGCACGACTCTGTCCGCGCGTGCCGCCGTCGAGAGACGATGCGCGATCGCCACGGTTGTCCTGCCCTCGGAGAGGAGCTCGAGGGCGTGCGTGAGACGCACCTCGGTCAGTGCGTCCACCGACGACGTCGCCTCGTCGAGAATCAGCACGTCGGGATCCACCAGGGCTGCCCTACCCAGGGCGACCAGTTGGCGCTCACCCGCAGAGAGCGACTCTCCTCTCTCGCCCACCCGCGTGTCGATACCGTCGGGCAGAGCCCCGAGCCACTCCCCCAGGGCGAGCCGCGCGAAGGCGTCGATGCATGCCTCACGGTCGGCCTCGGGCCCGGCGAACCGCATGTTGGCAACGATCGTGTCGTCGAAGAGGAACGGCTCCTGTGGCACGACCATCACTCGTCGTCGCAACTCGTCGTTCGACACCCGACGCAGGTCGACGCCCCCGACGAGGATCTGGCCCTCGGTGGGGTCGGCGAACCGTGCGAACAGGCGACCCAGTGTGGTCTTGCCCGATCCCGTGTGCCCGACGAGGGCGACCACGGTGCCCGCGGGAACGACGATGTCCACGTCGTGGAGCACCGGAGTGGGGCGCACGGCCTCGGACCGACTTCGATATGAGAAGTTCACCGCTCTCGCCTCGAGCGACAGACGGCCCTCCGGGAGGGGCAGCGGATCGCTCGCGGGTGGCGGACCGATGGGTGTGTCGAGGACGCTCACCACCCGCCGCAGACTCGCAACTGCCGATTGGGTCTGATCGAGGACCTCGGTGAATTCCGCGATCGGTTCTAGGAATCGGTACGTGAGGAAGACGAACCCCACGAGTGCCCCAGCAGTGAGGCCCGAGGCGGGACCGCGCGCGACACCGAGACCGATCACACCGCACACACAGAAGACGGCGAAGACCTCGCCCATCGGGAACATCACGGCGCCGAGCAACGAGGCCTTGACCCAGGCACGAGTTCGGCGTTTCGACACCGCCGCCAACTGGTCGACGTGCACCCTTTCGGCACCGTAGGTGTGGAGCGTCTCGGCCCCGGCCACCATCTCGCTCACCGTGCCCATCAACTCGGCGTTGATCTCCCGCGTGTTTTCGTAGGCCACAACGAGTCTGCGCTGCACCCAGCCGAGGAGGAACACGAGCGGAGTGGCGATGGCGAACACGGTCACCGCGAGCATCCAGTCGTAGGCGACCATGACCATCGCGACCACGAACATCAACGTCCCGTCGAGGAGGAACGCCAGGGCACCCCAACTGAAGAACTGCTGCAACTTCTCGATATCGCTCGTGACCCGGCTCACGAGCGCACCTCTCTTCTCCTCCGCGTGGTCGGCCAGGCTCAGGCGGTGGATGTGCCCGAGGAGGGCCACCCTCAGTCCGTAGAGCGCCTGCTCAGATCTCGTCCCGAGCCTGATCACCGCGATCCTCTGACACAGACTCGTGAGGATCACCCCAACGGCCCCGATCGCAGCCAGCGCACCGATGAAACCGAGCCTGACCTCACCGTCGACGATCCCGCGGTCGATGGATTGCTGCAGCAGGATCGGCACTGCGACACGGGCTCCGGCGCCGAGCGCGGCGAGCCCGAAAGTGAGCAGGAAACCCGACCGGAGCGCCGGCGCCACCTCCACGCTGCGTCCAATCACTCCGAACGTGCCGAGCCTGCTCTCTGGCTCGGTCACTGACGGTCTCCCTCTGCCGAGGATCTGCGGTCGTCGTCGAAGGCCGCGATGAGCCCCCGGTACTCCACGCTCGTCTCCAGCAACGACGTGTGCGTCCCGGTGGTCGCGCGACCGTCCGCGCCCAGGTGCACCACCACATCGGCCGTTGCGATGGTCGAGGGGCGCGCCGCAACCGCGACGACCGTGTCCACGAGCGAGGAGTCGGCGAGATTTCCCAGGACCCGCATCTCGGTCGCCGGATCGAGCGCCGAGGTCGTGTCGTCGAGAAGGAGCACGGGTGCACGACGAACCAGCGCCCGCACGAGCGCGAGCCTCTGGCGCTGACCGCCGCTCAAACTCACCCCGCGTTCGCCGAGTGTGGTCTCGAGGCCATGCTCCAGACCCATCAGGAATCCGGCATCGGCGACGCGGATGGCCTCGGCGAGGACATCGGCACCCACGTCCCTGCCGAGACAGATGTTGAACCGCACGGAGCCCGAGAAGACGAACGCCTCCTGGAACACGACCGCGCTTCCACCGCGAGCAACCTGGATCGACCCAGCATCCACCGGCACGATGCCCATGATCGCCCCGAGCAGGGTCGACTTGCCCGACCCGGTCGGGCCCACGATCGCCAGCCGGGTTCCCGATCGGACGGAAAGATCGACCCCGGTCAGAACTGGCGCCCCGGCCCGCGACACGCAGAGTCCGCGGACCACGACGGCCTCACCCACGGGGGCCTCGCCGATGAGTGCCCGCGGATCTGGGACCTGCGGCTCGTCGGCAACCTCGCGCACCCGTGTCCAGCCCGCCGACGAATGGGGGATCTCCGAGAACACGTACCCGACGAACCTCAGAGGCAGCACCAGCAGGGTGAACAGGTACATCACCGACACCAGCTCTCCGACGGTGACGTCACCGGAGCTGACGCGCCACGCCCCGATCACGAGCATCGCGAGATTCGCGAGGCTCGGGACCGCCTCCAGCAGCATCTCGAACGTGGCGCGCACTCGCGCCACCCTGATGCGGGCATCGCGCAAGCTCGCGGTGATCACCGAGAGGCGCTCGGTCTCGCGGATCTCGGCCCCGAACACTTTCACGACCGTCACCCCCTCGAAGCTCTCGAGCACCGCCCGGGAGAGCCTCCCCATCTCCCTCTGTGCCGCGTCGAAGTGCTTGTCGACCGATCGTTGGTACACCACGTTCGCCACGAGGAGCAGCGGGAGCACCACGGTCGCGGCGGCGCCGAGAACGGGATCGGTCCACAAGAGGCCGACGGCACTCACGACCAGCAGGAGCAGCACCGACGATCCGTACGGGAGCACCGCGAGCACCACCACCGAGGCCTCGACATCGACGCTCGCCCTCGCCATCAGATCTCCGCTCGATCGCGCCCGGTGCCAGCGCACGGGTTGGGCCGCGTAGGACTCGGCCACCTCGTTCCCCACTTTTTCTGCCACTCCCCATTCGGTCCTGCCCGCGAAGGTCCTGCGCACCACGACACCGGCAGCGCGCACGAGGGAGATCACCACCAAGATCAGGCACCCGGTGATCACCGTTCCGGTGGCCACCGAGCCCTCCCCGAACCTCGGCACGATGACATGGTCGATCACCCAC
>VGAK01000003.1 GCA_016870775.1 Actinomycetota bacterium | reverse complement strand
GCGATGAGATCCACCGGAATCAGCCCGGACAGTTTGAGTGGCGTCTGTCCCCCGAGGCTCACGATCACCCGCGGCGGTCGACCACCGGCCGCCGCGGTCTCCGAGGCGATGACATTCAGCACGTCCTCGCGTGTGAGCGGCTCGAAGTACAGCCGATCGGAGGTGTCGTAGTCGGTCGACACCGTCTCGGGATTGCAGTTCAGCATCACCGATTCGAAGCCAGCATCGCGGAGCGCGAAACTCGCGTGCACGCAGCAGTAGTCGAACTCGATCCCCTGCCCGATCCGGTTCGGACCCGACCCGAGGATGACGACGCGCTGTCGGTCGCTCGGACGCACCTCTGTCTCGTCCTCGTACGTCGAGTAGTGGTACGGGGTGCTCGCCTCGAACTCGGCGCTGCAGGTGTCGACCGTCTTGTACGTGGGGACCACGCCGAGCTCGAGGCGCCGGGCCCGCACCGAGTCCTCGTCGGAGCCGGTGAGGTGGGCGATCTGGGCATCGGAGAAACCGAGCCGCTTCGCGCGGCGCATCCCCGCCCTGTCCATCGAGGCGAGATCGCGCCCCTCGATCTCGAGCCGCTCCTCCACGATCATCGACATCTGGTCGATGAACCACGGGTCGATGCTGGTCGCCTGCTGCACATGCGACACGAGACCGCGCCGGAGGGCCTCCCCCGCCTGGAAGATGCGCTCGGGCGTGGGGATCGCGACCATGGCGAGCAGCGTCTCGTCGTCAATGGATGCCAGCCGTGACTCCCCGGGGTCGGCGTTCAGGCCCCAGCGACCCTGCTCCAACGAGCGCAGACTCTTCTGCAGGCTCTCGGGGAACGTTCGACCGATCGCCATCACCTCGCCCACGCTCTGCATCTGGGTCCCGAGCACCCCGGAGGTGCCGGGCAACTTCTCGAAGGCCCAGCGCGGGACCTTTGTCACGACGTAGTCGATCGTCGGCTCGAAACTCGCCGGTGTCTTGCGGGTGATGTCGTTGGGGATCTCGTCGAGCGTGTACCCCACGGCGAGCTTGGCGGCGATCTTTGCGATCGGAAAGCCGGTGGCCTTCGAGGCGAGAGCCGAGGAACGGGAGACCCGGGGGTTCATCTCGATCACGACCATCTCCCCGTCTGTGGGATTCACGGCGAACTGCACGTTCGACCCGCCGGTTTCCACGCCGACTCTCCGGATGCACTTGAAGGCGGCGTTGCGCATCGCCTGGTATTCGACATCTGAGAGCGTCTGGGCGGGGGCAACCGTGATCGAGTCACCCGTGTGGACGCCCATCGGGTCGAGATTCTCGATGCTGCAGATGATCACGCAGTTGTCCGCACGGTCGCGCATCACCTCGAGCTCGTACTCCTTCCAGCCCACGATCGATGTCTCGATCAGGATCTCCCGGATCGGACTCGCATCCAGACCGTTGGCGGCGATCTTGCGGAACTCCTCCCGGCTTTCCGCGATCCCGGTGCCCCGACCACCGAGGATGTAGGCGGGCCGGATGATGACGGGCAGGCCGATCTCGGCGAGGACTTGCTCGGCCTCCTCCATGGAATGTGCGATCCCGCTCCGGGGCACCAACAGTCCGATCTCGAGCATCGCCTGCTTGAAGCGGTCGCGATCCTCGGCCGTGGCGATCGCCTCGGCGTTCGCACCGATCAACTCCGGGGTCCCCGGCACACCCACCAACCCCTTGCCATGCAGGGCCATGGCAAGGTTGAGCCCGGTCTGCCCCCCGAGCGTGGGAAGCACGGCGTCGGGCCTCTCGCGCTCGATGATCTTGAGGAGAATCTCGGGCGTGAGCGGCTCGATGTAGGTGCGGTCCGCGAAGTCTGGGTCGGTCATGATCGTGGCTGGATTCGAGTTCGCGAGCACCACCCGGTACCCCTCGCTGCGCAGAACCCGGCAGGCCTGCGTGCCCGAATAGTCGAACTCGCACGCCTGACCGATGACGATCGGCCCGGAGCCGATGATGAGGACGGTCTCGATGTCATCCCTGCGGGGCATCAGCGCACCGATCCCTTCGGTGTCGGGGCGGTCATCTCTGCGGCGAAGCGCGCGAAGAGGTGTCGGGAGTCGTGCGGTCCGGGTCCGGCCTCGGGGTGGTACTGGACACTGAATGCGCGGTGACCGCGAACGCGCATCCCCTCGTTCGTCCCGTCGTTCAGGTTCACGTGCGTGATGTCGGCGGTGCCCGAGAGCGAGTCGGCATCGACGCAGAAATTGTGGTTCTGGCTCGTGATCTCCACCGAACCGGTGACCATGTCGCGCACCGGGTGGTTCCCACCGTGATGACCGAACGGCAACTTGAAGATGCGACCGCCGAGCGCGAGCGCCATCAGCTGATGTCCGAGACAGATCCCGAAGGTGGGCACGCCCGCACCGACGATCGACGAGATGGCCGCGGAGGCACCTGCGACCATCCCCGGATCTCCCGGGCCGTTCGAGAGGAACACCCCATCGGGGCTCATCGCCAGCACCTCGTCGGCCGGTGTCGATGCCGGCACCACGGTGATCGTGGCGACCTCGGCCAGGCAGCGCAGAATCGAGGTCTTGATCCCGAAGTCGTAGGCGACCACGCGCAATGGCCCTCCTGCGACTTCATAACGCACGGGTGTGGTCACCTGCGACACGAGATCTACACCCGAGGTGCCGGTCTCGGCGCGCGCGGCCACGAGCAGATCCGACTCCGATGCTGCACCGAACGCCCCGCGCAACGAACCCGACTCCCGAAGGATCCGCGTGAGTCGGCGAGTGTCGAGACCGGCGATGCCGGGAAGCCCGTGCCGGCGCAGCATCGCGTCGAGGTCGTCCTCGCTGCGCCAGTTGCTGCGTCTGCGCGACATTTCGCGCACGATCACGCCGCGCGCGTGCGTGGTGCGGGCCTCGTCGTCGAGCGCAGTCACTCCGTAGTTTCCGATGTGGGTGGACGTGAACGTGATGATCTGGCCCGCATAGGAGGGGTCGGTGATCACCTCCTGGTATCCGGTCATCGTGGTGTTGAACACCACCTCACCGGAGGCGGTTCCCGACTCGGGCACCGCTCCGATCGCCTCCCCCTCGAAGACGCTGCCGTCCTCGAGGACCAACGCCGACGCGACGGGCCCAGTCACCGTCCACCCCCACTGCCGATCGATCGTGCGTCTCCTGACTCCTGCGCGATGCCGTCACGGACGGTGACTCGTCCGCGCAGGAGCGTGTGGACGTTCCTCCCACGCAGTTCCATGCCATGGAATGGCGTGTTGCGGCTCTTGCTCGCGAGCGACGCGCGGTCCACCGTCCAGACCCGCGAACTGTCCCACACAGCGAGATTGGCCGGCTCACCCCTGGCGACGGGGCGTCCGTGCTCGGCACCGATCCCGGCGATGCGCGCGGGGTTCCACGACATGGTCTCGACGACCCGCACCGGATCGGGGGACACCGCCGTCAACACGACGCCGAGCGCGGTCTCCAGACCGAGCATCCCGGGAGGGGCAGAGTCGAGTGGCATCTGCTTCGTGTGATGCGCGTGTGGTGCGTGGTCGGTCGCCACCGCGTCGATCGTGCCGTCGAGCAAACCGGCACGCAGTGCGGCGATGTCTGCCGCGGTGCGCAACGGGGGGTTCACCTTGAAGACGGGGTCGAATCCGCGGAGGAGCTCGTCGGTGAGCGCGAGATGGTGCGGCGCCACCTCGGCCGTCACGGGGAGACCGTCTGCCTTGGCGCGCCGGACGAGGTCGACACTGCCGGCGGTGGACAGGTGCAGGAAGTGCATCGGCGCGCCGGTCAGGCGCACGAGCTCGATGTCGCGGTGCAGCATCAGTTCCTCGGCGATCGCCGGCCAACCGGGGACACCCATGGCCGAGCAACACTGACCCTCGTGCATCACCGCGCCCTCGGTGAGTCGCGCCACCTCGCAGTGCTGGGCGAGAGTGATCCCGAGGTGGCGCGAGTACTCCAGCGCCCTGCGCATGATGAGCGGATCCTGCACCCCGTTGCCGTCGTCGGTGAAGATCCGAACCCCGACCGACGCCAGGGTCTCGAAAGCGGCGAGCACCTTGCCGAGACGCCCCACCGTGATGCAGCCCGCAGGGTGGACGTCGCACCATCCCGCCTCGGCCGCCCGCGCCTTGACGAAGGCGACGACCTCGGGACAGTCCTGGGCCGGCTCGGTGTTCGGCATCGCCACCACCGCGGTGTAGCCACCGAGTGCGGCGGCTCGCGTCCCGGTGGTGATCGTCTCGGCCTCCTCCCGACCGGGTTCGCGCAGGTGCGCATGGAGATCGACGAAGCCGGACGAGACATGGCATCCGGCCGCATCGAGGATCTCGTCCCCCGTGAGGTCCTCCCCCACCGCCGACACGAGGCCGTCCACCACGAGCACATCAGCCCTCGCGGCACCGCCACGATTCACCACTGTTCCACCCTTGATCACGATCGAGCGCCCACCGGTCGTCGCGCCGTTTTTCTTCGTCACCGCGTGACCCGCCCTCTCTGCCGTCGCCTCGCCACTGTCATGCTCCCAGTTGTCCGTCACCGAGCAGGCGGAAGAGGACCGCCATGCGCACCGAGACTCCGTTGCGCACCTGGGCGAGGATCCGTGAGCCCGGGAGTTCTGCCGGGTCCATGACCATCTCGATGCCCCGGTTCATGGGACCGGGGTGCATGACGATCGCATCACCGGAGAGCATCCGGGCACGACGTTCGTCCAGACCGAACCGGGCCGAGTACTCACCCCCGACGGGGAGCAGACCGGCATCCATTCGCTCACGCTGGACCCTCAGCATGTACAGCACCTCGACGTCGGGAAGCACATCATCGAGGGCATCCGTCACCGTGATGCCGGGACCGGCGAGCCCCGCAGGGAGCAGCATCCCTGGTGCGACCAGGGTGACGCGGGCCCCGAGCCGCGCGAACAGATCGATGTTCGAGCGGGCGACACGGGAGTGCTTTATGTCGCCCACGATCGCGACGCGCACGCCGGCGAGCGTGTTGCCGGTCCCGAGCTCACGCGTGATGGTGTAGGCATCCAGCAGGGCCTGTGTCGGGTGCTGGTGCCATCCGTCTCCCGCGTTGACCACGCTCGCATCGGTCCACTCGGTGACCGAGACGGGCACGCCGCTGGATGCGTGTCGCACCACGAAGGCATCGACTCCGATCGCAGAGAGCGTCTCGATCGTGTCGCGGATGCTCTCTCCCTTGTTGACGCTCGAGGTCGAGGCGCTGAAGGACATCGTGTCGGCCGACAGTCGCTTGGCCGCGGTCTCGAACGAGACCCGAGTGCGCGTGGAATCCTCGAAGAAGACGCTCGCGACCGTCCGGCCGAGGAGCGCCGGCACCTTGGGCACCGAGCGCGCGTTGATCTCGCTCATGTGGTCGGCGACATTCATGATCGCAGCGACCGTGGGCACGTCGAGGTCGTGCGTCGAGAGGAGGTGCTTCATACGTCGGCCCCGGGCCTTGCCACGATGACACCCTCTGGTCCGACCGACACCTCGTCATCGAGGTGGGTCGGGATGTTCTTGCCCACGAAATCGGGCCTGATCGGAAGCTCGCGGTGTCCCCTGTCGACCATGACCGCCAGCCGCACCGCACCGGGCCGGCCGTGGTCGTTCAGTGCGGCGAGGGCCGCACGCACCGTGCGCCCGGTGTAGAGAACATCGTCGACGAGCACAACCGTGCGGCCGGCCAGATCCACCGGGATCCGCGAGGGGGCCACCGGCGTCACCGGCCTCATCGAGATGTCGTCGCGGTACATCGAGACATCGATCGACCCGGTGAGCGGGGCTTCGGCGATGCGGGCGAGATGACCGGCGAGCCGCTCTGCGATCCAGACACCGCCGGACTGCATGCCGATCACCACGAGTGACGAGGTCTCGGGATGCTTCTCGGCGATCTCGTGGGCGATCCGCGCGATCGCCCGATCCACCTGGTCCCGAGTGAGGACCTCGGCCGCCGTCATCGGGGGTCGCGTGAGTCGGATCCGGACAAACGACGAGCCCGCGGGCATCGGTGCGCGGGCTCAGTGTGTGCGTGAAGCATGTTGTCCTTCCGTTCGGGCCTCACGGGACCCGTTTGACGGCGAGCGCGAGTCTAGTCCACCGACTCGACCGGATCAACCGGTGTCTGCCCCACACCCCCGGTTGAACCCCGTCGACCCCACAGGATCCAGAACTCATTCTCGATGTTGCGTTCGAAGTCGGGGCGCTCCAACTCCCACAGCGCGGTGAGGTCGGGGGACATCGCCTTTGGGAGCAGGACATGGCTGACGTGATCAGCTGCACCGAGCCGAGACCCGTCGAGCGACCCGTCGACCCCGTAGAGATGGGCCCGAAAGGGATTCGGGAAGAAGTACACCTCGCGCCGGTGCGCCGCGTGCGGCACGAGTGGGTCGTACAGCGACACGACCGCACCGGCTGGAACCTCCCGCAGAATCGCACGGCCCGCGACGACCACCGCATTGTCCGGTGGGGTCACCATCGTCGGCGACACCCCCAGCGAGTGGGGCGACCATGCGACCGAGGCCGCCATCGAAGCCGCCGCCACGAGCGTGACCATGGTGCCCCGGCGGCGGCTGTCGAAACGAGCGGCTCCCGCGGCCACCGCCATCACGAGAATGGGCACGACGACGATCGAGTAGTGGTAGTCGACGTTGTGTTGGTACCAGTAGGTGCTCACCACATTGAGTGCGATCACGGGAACCGCCACCGCTGCCAGGCCCGCCGAGAAGAGGAACACACCGAGCAGGGGTGACGCCATCTGCCACAGGTACAGCATCCGGTCGGCATCCAAGAGGTGATCAGCCACCGCCACCGGGTCGGTGAACATCGTTCGCACGAAGCCACCGACACCACCGAAGGGAATGCGCCATGAATTGCGTGTCGGAACCCCGGTGAGCGGCTGCATCACCGCGTACATCGCCACGATCGGGGCCACCAACCCGGCGAGCATCGTGACGAGGCCCTTTCGCTTGTCGATGGCCGAAGCCACCCATATTCCGATCGGCACCACCACGAGGAATGCGTCCTCCTTGATGAGCAGCGCCATCGTGATTCCGACCGCATACGCACGCCATCGTCTCTCGCTCGCCGCCCAGATCGCGAGGGGCACCGCGAGCGCGTGGAATGTGTCCGGGTGGAAGTTCTCGAGCGCCGCCCCCGTGACAGCGGGATGGGCGAGCCATGCGAAAACGATCCCGAATGCGAGCGCCCCACTACCGAGCACCCTGCGGGCGAAGAGATACACCGGAGCCGACCCGGCCGCCACGACCATCGACTGAACCACGAGGAGAGTTCCGGTTCCCGGTGCGACCCAGTACAGCGGCACCAGCGGGAGCAGGATGAGAGACGTGTGGTCACCGAACAGGTTCCGACCCATGAGGGTCACGAACGGTTCCTCGAAGCGGGAGAGCAGCCACAAACCCTGGTCGTAGAGACCCACGTCGTAGGAGTACGTACCGAGCCCGAAGTGCATGCGCAGCAACTGCCAGCAGATCCACGCGCACCACGCCCCCGCGAGAGCCGCGGTCGCCCACCCCCAAGGAGTGACCCGACGGATCCGGGAGTTCATTCCGCGAGGCGCAGTGTCCTCGCCAGTGTCGCGAGCACGCCGTTCACGAACCGTCCCGAGTCGTCGGTCGAGAACTTCTTGGCCAGTTCCACCGCCTCGTCGATCACCACCGCGACGGGCACATCGGTGCGCGACATGAGTTCGTAGATCGCCAGCCGCAGGATCGCACGGTCGAGAGCGGGCATCCGGTCGACCGCCCATCCGCGCGCGCTCGACGCGATAGCCGCGTCGATGGCTGCGATCGAGTCCTCCACGCCGGCGACGAGGGCCCTGACCGTCTCGGCGGCGACGATTTCGCGGTCCTCGCCGAGCAGGAGGGCGGACACTGCGCGCTGCTCGGCCTCGTAGAGCAGCATCACTGCCTGCTCGCGGGCCTCGGAACGCCCGTCCGGGTGTCGCCCGGGGGACATCAGACGCGGGTGATGTAGTCGCCGGAGCGGGTGTCCACCTTGACCCGGTCGCCGATGTTGACGAACAACGGAACCTGGATGACCTTGCCGGTCTCGAGGGTCGCGGGCTTCTTGGCCCCCGACACCCGATCGCCCTGGATTCCGGGCTCGGTCTCTGCAATCGTCAGCTCGGCAGAGGCCGGGATCTCCACGTCCACGATCTCGCCGTTGTGCAGCGCGATGATCGCGACGGCAGATTCCACGAGGTAGTCGGCCGCCGACCCGAGCGCCGAAGGGGCCACGTTCATCTGGTCGTAGGACTCGGTGTCCATGAACACGAAGTCGTCACCATCGCGGTACAGGTACTGCATGTCCCGCTTGTCGAGGATCGCCTGCTCCACCTTGATGCCCGCGTTGAAGGTCTTCTCGAAGACGCTCCCATTCCTGACGTTGCGCAACTTGGTGCGCACGAAAGCCCCGCCCTTGCCCGGCTTGACGTGCTGGAACTCGACCACGGTGAAGAGGCCGTTGTCGAGTTCGAGCGTGATCCCGTTCTTCAGGTCGTTGGTGCTGATGGTGGGCATGACAGATCCTTCGCAGAGGAGGTGAGTATCACGGGGTCGGAGCCGGTCACGACGACAAGATCCTCGATCCGGACACCCCCGACACCCTCACGATAGAGCCCGGGCTCCACCGTGACCACCTCACCGGCGAGCAACCGCGTCCCGCACGACGGACCGAGGATCGGGAACTCGTGGATGGCGAGGCCGACGCCGTGCCCTGTTCCGTGGAGGTACTCATGTCCGACCCCGGCCGCCGCGAAGACCGAGCGAGCCGCCGCATCGACCGCGCGTGCCTCGGTTCCGGCCCGCACCGCTGCCAATCCCGCCTCCTGGGCCTCGCGGACGATCTCGAGCATCGCTGCGAGTGCGCGCCCGAGGTTTCCCACCGCGATCGTGCGTGTCATGTCACTGCGGTACCCGCGCACGCGCGCCCCCATGTCGACCACGACCGTGTGCCCGGACTCGATGACGTCGTCGCCCGGTTCGTGGTGGGGTCGTGCGCCGTTCGGTCCGGTTGCCACGATCGTGGCGAAGGCGACGTCATCGGCCCCCCTCTCGCGCATCTCCCACTCGAGCCTGTTGCGGACGGCACGCTCCGAGCGACCGGCGAGACCGTCGGCCACCACGGCAGAGAGTGCGGCATCGGCAATGCGGCACGCGTCCCTGATCGAGGCGAGCTCGACAGGATCCTTCACGCGGCGGAGCTCGTCGAGCCCCGACGCCTCGCGAACCACGCACAGACGCGACTCGAGCCCCGACATCCGCTCGGCAGTCACGTGCGATGGATCCACCCCGACCGCACGCCCGGCCGCCAGCGCCACCAGGGCGTCCTCGGCGCCCGATGCGGCGCGCACCTCGCAGATCTCGAACGGCGAACCCGAGGCGGCCACCTCATCGCGGGCCCGCCCGGCGTACCGGCCGTCCACGATCAACGTGCCGGATCGTGTCTCGCGGTCAAACAGTGCCGTCGCGGTCCCACCGGTGAAACCGGTCAGCCACCTGATGTCATCGGGGCGCGCGAGAAGGACCGTCGGGGCGCCATCGAGACCGGCGACCGAGACCGCGCGCTCGAGGGTCACGGGCGTTCCCCGACCCTGAGTGCGGCCTCGGCGGCGAGCGCATACCCGGTGCCACCGAAACCCGAGATCGTGCCGTCGACCGCACCCGAGAGCACGCTCATGTGGCGGAAGCCCTCGCGCGCGGCCGGGTTCGACAAATGGACCTCGATCGCGACACCCCCGTAGGACCGGAGGGCATCATGCAGTGCCCAGGAGTAGTGCGTGAGCGCACCCGCATTGATGATGATCGCGTCGTAGCGACCCGATGCCCCCTGCACGGCGCCCACGACCTCGGCCTCGGAGTTGCTCTGGAACGACGACACCTCCACCGATTCACCGACCCGACCCCGCACCGACCGCAGGTGATCGTCGATCGTTGAGGTGCCGTAGATGTCGGGCTCCCTCGTCCCGAGGAGATTGAGGTTCGGGCCGTGGATGACGAGGATCGAGCGCACGCTCATATCCACACCGTACCCGCGCATCCCCACCGGTCGGGGCGCAATTCGCCTCAGGCGTTGCGCGCCGTGAAGTCGGCCCACGCCGCGTGGACGTCGGTCTCGGACACGCCGCGCACGACCTCGAGTCCCCGATCCGAATCGAGCACGAACGTGAGCGAGCCGAGCGCCTTCTTGTCGCGCGCCATCGAGGCGATCAGCGCATCGATGGCCAGTCCCGTCGGCAGGGGTGGACGCAGGTCGTACAGACCATGCACGACGCCGTAGTGGTCCTCGACCCGCTCAGCCCCGATACGGCCCGTCCGGTGCGCCAAGTGCGCGGCGAACAGCAGGCCGAGTGCCACCGCCTCACCGTGGGCGAGGACCCAACCCGACTCGGCCTCCAGGGCATGACCGAAGGTGTGGCCGTAGTTCAGGAGCGCGCGCGAGCCGCCCTCGCGCTCATCGGCAGCCACGATGTCGGCCTTGATGCGCACGCACCGGGCGATCCGCTCATCGAGGGCCAGGGCCGAGAGGTCCTCCCGCGCGATGAAGTGGTACTTGGCCATCTCGCCGTTGCCGCATCTCGTCTCGCGCGCGGGGAGCGAGTCGAGCGCATCGAGGTCGCACGCAACCGCGCACGGTTGCCAGTAGGCCCCGATGAGGTTCTTGCCGTCCGGCAGGTTCACGCCGGTCTTGCCCCCGATGGCCGCATCGACCATCGCAAGCAGGGTCGTGGCGACATGGGCGACCGCGATTCCACGGTGGTACACCGAGGCGGCGAAACCCGCGACGTCGGTGACGAGCCCTCCACCGACTCCGACCACCGTGTCGATCCTGGTGAGACCGGCCGAGGAGAACTGCCCGCACAACGACTCGATCGCAGAGAGCGTCTTTGCCGACTCCCCCGGTTCGATGACATGCACCGTCACGGATCGATCACCCAGCTCGGGCAGGAGGGTCCGCGGAACACCAGCATCAGTCACCACGGCAACGCGCCGTGCCTCCCGCGGCAGGAGTGCGTCGATCTCGGCGCGCGCACCGCGTCCGACCACCACGGGGTACGACCGTTCCCCGAGCGAGACCTGTTCGATGCGCATCACCTAGGAGTCTGCCCCCCCGAGCGCCGCATGCACGGCACCCACCACCGCTTCGACCACATCGGCGATGCGGGACTCGTCGGTGTCGACCACGGCATCGGAGACGGCTGCGTACAGATCGGCCCTCTCCGCGGCCAATCGCTCGAGGGCGGCCTCCGGATCGCCGTCGAGGAGGGGTCGATGGCCACCGCGGGAGGTTCGCGCGACCAGTGTCGGAGTTCCGGCACGCAGCCACACGACGATGGCGCGTCCCCCCCTTCGCGCGGCATGCAGCGCCTCCCGGTTCGCCGCTCGCAGCACGACGCCACCGGCGGCCGCGATCACACACGGCCCCGTCGCGAGCGCGTCAGCCAATGCACCCTCCTCCAGATCACGGAACCCCTGCTCGCCCTCGGAGGCGAAGATGTCCCGCACATTCCGGCCGGTGCGGGCAGCCACCACGTCATCGGTGTCGACAACCTCCAGACCGAACAGGTGTCCGAGCCGCCGGGCGACCGTGGACTTGCCTGTTCCCATGAGGCCGACCAGCACGATCGACCTGCCACCGTGGGACGGGCGGTGCGACGCGTCGTCCGGAGTCCCGGTCGCGCCGGTCACTACTTCCCCAGGGTGGCACCGAATGCCGAGGCGTTGCGCACGAACTCCGCGAGCGAGTCGCCCCCGAACTTGCGCTGGGCTTCTGTGGCGAGCACGAGGGCAACCATCGTCTCCACCACAACACCGAGGGCCGGCACCGCCGTCACGTCGGTGCGCTCCTTGAACGAGACCGTCTCCTCCTTGGTCACCACATCGACGGTCTTGAGGGTCGGCTTGTTGAGCGTGGCGAGCGGCTTCATCGCGGCGCGCACGACCAGGGGCTCCCCGGTCGTCATGCCACCTTCGGTGCCACCAGACCGGTGACCCTCCCGCACGTAGCGCGACGCCACGGCGTCCCACGAGATGGCGTCGTGGGCGGCACTGCCGCGGAGCGCGGCTGTTGCGAACCCGTCGCCGATCTCGACGGCCTTGACCGCCTGGATGCTCATCACCGCGGCAGCCAGAAGCGAGTCGATCTTCCTGTCCCAGTGCACGTGGCTGCCGAGCCCGACGGGGACACCGTGGGCGACGGCCTCGACGATCCCCCCGAGGCTGTCACCCTCGCGCGCGGCGTCCTCGATCTCGGTGATCATCGCGGCCTCGGCGATGGGATCGAGGCAGCGAACCTCAGATGCGTCGATCGCCGCGAGATCCGACGCCACCGGGAGACGATCGACCCCCGATTCGGCCGCACCGATCCTGATCACGTGCGAGACGATGGAGACACCCAGGTGCGACAGCAGGGTCTTGGCGAGCGTGCCGGCGGCGACACGAGCGGCGGTCTCACGGGCGCTCGCCCTCTCCAGCACGTCGCGCGCGTCATCGAACCCGTACTTCTGCATCCCCACCAGATCGGCGTGACCGGGCCGGGGTTGAGTCAATGGCGAGGCGGTCAAGCCCGGTGCGGTCGACATCTCCTCGTGCCACTTGTCGCTGCGGAACCACTCCGAGTTCTGGATCTCGACCGCCACCGGGGACCCCAGGGTGCGGCCGTGCCGGACGCCGCCGGTGATCGTGATCACGTCCTGTTCGAACCGCTGACGCGGACCGCGTCCGTACCCGAGGCGCCGACGCGCGAGTTCACCCTCGAAATCCTCGACGAGCACGGGCATCCCGGCGGGAAGCCCCTCGACGATGACCGTGAGGGAGCGACCGTGTGATTCGCCGGCGGTGAGGTACCTGAGCACCTCGGCAGGCTACTTGGGTCGACTCGCCAGTGTCCGGAGAGATTCCTCGCGCATCGAATCGGCCGAGCCGGCTCGACCGAACCACAGCATCTCCTGTCGGCGCGCCTGGTGGATGAGCATCCAGAGCCCGTCGACACAACGAGCACCGGCCGAGGCTGCCTCGGAGAGCAGGCGGGTCTGGAGCGGGGTGTAGACCGCATCGAGGACGACCGATCCCCGCGCGATCCGTGAACGTTCGCAGAGTGTCTCGACTGTGTTCATCCCGACCGATGTCGCGTTGACCACCACATCGGCCCCGTCGATTCCACCGACCAGCACCTGGCCGGGCAGGTGACCGGGGTGCGATCGCACCGCATCGACGAGACCATGGGCCCGCTCGACCGTCCTGTTCTCCACGTGCACCGTCGCGCCGCGCCGTGCCAGTGAGAGTGCGATCGCACGGGCGGTGCCGCCCGCCCCGAGCAGCAACACGGATGCCCCGGGCAGGACGGCACCGCCGACACTCTCCAGCGCATCGCAGCAACCCTCGCCGTCGGTGATCGCCCCGTGGAGGATCCGCCCGTCCCACCACACGCAGTTCACCGCACCCAGCGCGCGTGCATCTTCGCTCGGTTCGTCGACGAGACCTGCGATCGTCTCCTTGTGCGGCATCGTCACCGAGGTCGCGTCGATCTCGCCGCGCCGCATCGTCGCGACGAAATCCGGGAGTGATCCCGGGGGGACCTCGATCGCGTCGAAGGTGCACTCGATTCCGAGCTCTGCGAACGCGGCGCGATGGATCGCGGGCGAGAGGCTCTGGCCGATCGGGGAGCCGATCACCGCCGCGCGCCGCGGGAAGGCCCTCATCGGAGCACGCCCGAGGCGATCGCTTCGGCTGTGTTCGCCTCGTGCTGGGTGAGGGTCGTGGCGAACCGGTGCCTGCCGTCCTCGTCGATCAACACGTAGAAGAAATAGTCGCACTTGGTCCCCCGCGGGAGGCCGACGCACGCCTCATCGTCGGGCTTGGGCGGCGGCGCGGGCGCGAGCGCGGCCGCGATCGAGGCTCGGCCCGGGTTCGCGATCGGCGTCGGGGGCAGTCCTGCGTGGAGGTACGAGTTGAATTTCGAGTCGGTCGCCTTCTGATCGGTCCACGGCAACGCGGGATCCGAGACGTACTTGACGGTGGCGTCGATCTGCAGCTTCATTCCCGCCTCCAGCCGGTTGTAGATCACCCGCGCGATCTTGGGCCGGTCGGCGGCCACCTTGGCCTCCTTCTCGATCATCGATGCCACGATCAGCACCTCGTACTGGGTGCGACCCAGGAGTTTGGCCCCACCCGCGAGGTCGACTTGTTTGGACGCCACCGACTCCATCGTCGACGCGAGCCGCGCCACGACCTCGGACTCGGTGGAGTCACCTGCCACTTGGTACGTGTCGGGGAAGAGCAGGCCCTCCAGTGTCCCGGTGCCCCCCGGCGCGAGCGCCGAGATGACCGAACCATCGGTGGCGGCCATGACGAAGCGCTCCGCGTCGAGATTCGGCACCTTCTCGCTGAGCCTGCGGGCCATCTGCTCTATCGTGAATCCCTCGGGAAACGTCACGTTGACGAACGTGTCCGACGGAGGAGTCGCGAGCACAGCCACGATGTCACCTGCACTGGCTCCCCGCTCGATCCGGTAGTAACCCGCCGCCGGTTCCAGACCGCCGCGAGACCGCACATACCACGAAAAGATCGCGCTGTTCCCGATCAGATCCTGGTCGGCAAGGCGATCGATCACGGCCCCGAGGTCGTCGTCGGCGTTCACCGTGAAGGTCACAGTTTCGGCGTTCCCACCGGGGTTGAGCTCGCGCACCACCCACCAACCAGCCAGTCCCGCCAGCAGCACCACTGCGACCACGGCCCATGCCACCGTGCGCACGAGTCCGCGCACCGTGGGCCGCGATTCCGGATCGAGCACTCCCCCCGTGCGCGAATCCTCCACCTCGGACTCGGACACGACCTTCGGATCGTCCCACGGATCGGACACCCACGGGAGCGACGCCGGACCGTCGGCCCTCGACCCGTCGGTGGGTAGCAACGGATCCTTGCCCCCTGGGTCGATGCGCTCAACCATCGTCGCCCGGCCCCCGTCGCGCGTCCAGCCACGACTGGAGCATCACCGCCGCTGCCACCTTGTCGACGATGCGCCGGCGCGCCTGGGCCCTCATCCGCGCCTCGATCAACGCGCGATCGGCCGAGACGGTGGTGAGACGCTCGTCATGGAGAACGACCGGCACATCGACAACCGTAGCGAGACGTCGCGCCTCGTCACGGGCACTCGTGGCGGCGCGACCCTCGCTGCCGTCCATGTTCAAGGGCAGACCCACCACGACGGCCTCGACTTCCTCGGCGGTGACGATGCGCGCGATCTCCACGTGGTCGATGCGTTGCGTGCGACCCCTCGTCACCACCGTCAGCGGGGTCGCGACCGTGCCGCTGCGGTCCGAGACGGCGACGCCGATTCGCTTGGTGCCCAGGTCGAGTCCGAGTGCCCTCACGCGGACACGCTGGCCGCGATGGCCCGCGCCTTCGTCGTGGCGATGGCGAGCGCCTCGTCCAGACCCCCGGGGTTCTTGCCGCCCGCGGTCGCGATGTCGCCCTTGCCACCACCGCCGCCGCCCACGGCCCGTGCGGCGTCCTTGATGAGTTCCCCGGCCGACCCGGTGACGCCCGGCGCGAGGGCGCCGACGAGCGACACACCCCCCGTATCGGTGACTCCTCCCAGCACCACCGCGCGCACACCCGGCTGCTGGCGCACGGCGACCGCGAGCTCACGCAGGTCGTCCGGGGTCACGCCGTCGATGCGGGCGACCACGACGCCGGCATCGGCACCCGCGGCGAGTTCGACGGCGCGACCGACGGCGAGCCGCGCCCTCAGCGCCCTGACCTCGTCCAGCGCATCGCGCAGTTCGCCGAGCTTTCGCTCGATTCCCTCCCGCGCCTCCTCGGGGCGCACCCCGACGGCGGCCGCGACCTGCGCCAGGGCCGATTCGGACTCCTGCATGCGACGGATGGCGTTCTCGCCCGTGACAGCCTCGATCCGGCGCAGGTTCGACCCGATGGACGACTCCGCCACGATCTTGATGGGGCCGATGTCCCCGGTGGACGACACGTGCGTCCCGCCACACAACTCGAAGGAGTCGCCGGCCCTCAGCACGCGCACGACATCGCCGTACTTGTCGCCGAAGAACGCGATCGCACCCGCGGCGAGCGCGTCGTCCTTCGTGGTCTCGAACGCCTCGACACCGGTGTTCGCGAGCACCTGTGCGTTCGCGAGGTCCTCGATGGAGCGGATCTCGTCGTCGGTGACCGCCTCGTAGTGGCTGAAGTCGAAGCGCAGACGGTCCGGCGCCACGAGCGACCCGGCCTGCTTCACATGTGCGCCCAGCACCTCGCGCAGGGCCCAGTGCAGGATGTGCGTGCCGGTGTGGTTGCGGCGCGTCGCGGCGCGTGCCCGCTCATCGACGGTGGCAGCGACCGTGTCGCCCTCGCGGGGATCCCCGATCACCGACTCGCACACATGGCGTCGCAGGCCGGGGAGGGCAAAGGTCGTGTCGACGACGGTTGCGGACCAACCCCCGGCTTGGATCGCACCGATGTCGCCCACCTGACCTCCGCTCTCGGCATAGAACGGCGTGCGGTCGAGGAAGATCTCCCATCGTCCGTCGTCGAGTTCGGTCGCCGACAGCACGGTCGCCTCCGCGCCGAGTCGCGTGTAACCGACGAACTCGGTGGTGCCGTGGCGCTCGACGATCGATCGCCAGGCCTCGACCCTGTCCTCATCGGTCCGGGCGGTGCGGCGTGCCTCCTTGGCGCGGGTGCGCTGGGCCGCCATCTCCGACTCGAAGCCCGCCACGTCGACATCCAGACCCCGCTCGGCGGCGATCTCTGCCGTCAACTCGAGTGGGAACCCGTAGGTGTCGTGAAGCAGGAATGCCGACGAACCGGAGAGCCGTCCGGCACCCTCGCGCAGATCCTCCTCGAGGATCGCCAATCCGTTCTTCAACGTGTGCCTGAAGCGCTCCTCCTCCCTGCTCAGCACGCCGAGGATGAAGTCCCGGTTCTTCGCGAGGTCCGGATAGGCCGTGCCCATGACATCGATGGCCACCTCGGACAGCCCCGGCATGACGAGTTTGTCGGTGCCGAGGAGGAACGCGTGCCTCACCGCCCGACGGATGATGCGGCGCAGCACGTAGCCACGATTCTCGTTCGACGGGAAGACGCCGTCGTTGACCAGCATCGTCGCCGAGCGCGCATGCTCCGCGAGGACACGAAGGCTGAAACTGGCCCGATCGTTGTAGTCACCACCCCGGTACGCGGCACCGGTGATGGACTGAGCGCGATCGACGAGGGGGAACAGCACGTCGGTCTCCCACACCGAGTCGACACCCTGCGACAAGGCCAGGATCCGTTCCAGCCCGGCGCCGGTGTCGATGCTGGGTCGGGGCAGCGGTTCGCGCGAGCCGTCCGCGGACTGGTTGTACTGCATGAACACGAGGTTCCAGAACTCGAGGAACCGGTCGCCGTGCGGGTCGTTTGCCGGACCGCCCTCCGGCCCGTATTCCGGCCCGCGATCGATGAAGATCTCCGAGCACGGTCCGCACGGTCCGGTGTCACCTGCCTGCCAGAAGTTGTCCTTGTCCCCGAGTCGCTGGATGCGCCCCATCGGCACGCCCACGGCATCGTGCCAGATCTGCTCGGCCTCGTCATCGGAGTCGTGCACGGTGATCCAGAGCCGGTCACCGTCGAATCCGAAGACCTCGGTGACGAGTTCCCACGACCACGGGATCGCCTCGTTCTTGAAGTAATCCCCGAACGAGAAGTTGCCGAGCATCTCGAAGAAGACGAGGTGCCGCTTCGTCCGACCGACATCGTCGAGGTCGTTGTGCTTGCCGCCGGCCCGGACGCACTTTTGCACCGTCACTGCCCGGTGGAAGGGAGCCACCTCATCGCCCGTGAAGTAGGGCTTGAACGGCACCATCCCCGCCACCGTGAAGAGAAGGGTCGGATCGTGCGGAATCAGGCTCGCTGACGGAACGACCGCGTGGCCCCGCCCGGCGAAGAAGCCGGAGAACGCCGACCTGAGGTCGTCGGCGCTCGGGGGTGCGCCACTTTTTCTGGAACCGGCCATGTGAACGAGAGGTTAGCCGTGGGGCACGATGCGCCGCCGGGGTTTCACGGAGCCGGGGGCGGCTCCGGCGCGCGCAACTCGCCCAACTTCTCCCACAGCGCGACGACCACCGCCCGCAACTCGGCGAGGATCGCCGAGGGCGTCAACTTCTCTGCGACGGCCTCTGCCTTGCGTCGCACCCACACGACCGACGTCGCGCCAGCCACGCCTCCGAGGATGAACCAGAACATTCTCCTGATCATCGCCGTCGTCTCCCCGCTCCTCGTGCCGCTGCAGCGGACACGAACACGGTAGTAGCGGGGAACATCCAATCCCAACGGTCGCCACGCGGGAGGCTCCGACGCCCAGGGCTGCACCGCGCGGGTGCGAACGCCGCGCACGTCCCCGAGCGCGGACCCCAGACGATCACCGACGAGATCCGGTCCGACTCGATGGGGCGTCGCTGCGCACTCCCGTCAGGACTGGGCCGGCGGTGGCAGCAACCTGATGCCGAGCTCGTCCAGCACGCCGCCATCGACGGGGGTCGGGGCATTCGTCATCGGGTCGGCACCGCTCTGGGTCTTCGGGAACGCGATCACCTCGCGGATGTTCTCCTCCCCCGCCAGGATCGCGGTGAGACGATCGATGCCGAATGCGAAACCACCGTGCGGCGGTGCACCGTACCTGAAGGGCTGGAGGAAGAAACCGAAGCGGTGGTCGGCCTCATCGTCGGAGATACCGAGAAGGTTGAACACGCGGCGCTGGATGGCCGGTTCGTGGATCCGGATCGATCCCGACCCGAGCTCCCACCCGTTCAGGACGAGGTCGTAGGCCAGCGCACGCACGCTCAACGGGTCCGAGTCCATCAACGCGAGGTCGTCGGGATGCGGATGGCAGAACGGATGGTGACCGGGCCGGGGCTTGCCGGACACCGCGTCCACGCCCACGAAGAGCGGGAATTCAGTCACCCACACGTATCGGTACGGGCCCTCGTGCACCGGGGGTCGGCCGATGTCGTTGCGCAACTGACCGAGCACCCCGCACACGGTGGCCCAGTCGTCGGCAACCACCAGCACGAGATCGCCCGCCACCGCGCCAGTGCGCGAGAGCAGACCCTCCACCTCGACGGCAGAGAGGAACTTGGCGACCGGTGAATCGATTCCCCCGGCCTCGCCCACCCTGATCCACACGAGCCCCTTCGCCCCGAGTTTCTTGGCGCGGTCGGTGAGCGCATCGAGTTTGTTGCGCCCACTCGCCGCGGCCTCGGCATGATCGGTCGCCGCGACCCGGATCGCCTTTATCGACGCCGCACCCGCGAAGGCCTTGAACTCGGTGGCGACGAACAGATCGGTGAGCTCGACCAGACGCATGCCGAACCTGAGGTCGGGCTTGTCGACGCCGTAGGACTCCATCGCCTCGCGCCAGGTCATCCGCTCGATCGCCGGGGGCTCCTCGCCGGTGACCGCCCGCGCGGCTGCCATCACTGCGCGTCCGATGTTGTCGAGCACGTCGTCCTGGTCCACGAAGGACATCTCGGCATCGAGTTGCATGAACTCGTACTGCCGGTCGGCGCGCAGGTCCTCGTCGCGCAGGCACCGCGCGATCTGGTAGTAGCGGTCGACACCGGCGACCATCAGCAGTTGCTTCCACAGCTGGGGCGACTGGGGAAGCGCATAGAACGACCCGCGCTCCTTGCGCGACGGGACGAGGAACTCGCGAGCCCCCTCGGGCGTCGAGGGCACCAGGAACGGTGTCTCGACCTCGACGAAACCGTTGCGCTCCATCTCGGAACGGATCGCACTGTTGACCGTGGCGCGCACGCGCAGGTTCCTCTGCATGCGCTCCCGTCGTATGTCGATGTAGCGGTGACGGAGGCGGATCGCCTCGTCCACATCGTCGGCACGCGCATCCACCGGGAACGGCGGTGGCTCGGCGACGTTCAGCACCTCCACCGAACAGTCCCCGATCTCCACCGATCCGGTCGGCAGTGCCTCATTGGCGGTTCCCTCGGGACGGGGCCTCACGGTGCCGGTGATGCGCAAGACCCACTCGCTGCGCACGTCGACAGAATTGTCGACCACGCACTGCACCACACCGGAGTGGTCGCGCAGGTCGACGAAGGCGAGGTGCTCACCGTGCTCGCGACGGCGCGCGACCCATCCGCACACCGACACCGTGGCACCCACGTCACCGGCGCGCAGATCGCCGCACATGTGCGTGCGCATCGACGTCGTCCGGCGTGCCGGATCGGGGGGCGTCGTCATGCGGGGCTCCCGAGCACGGCGTCGAGGTGCGCCGGGAGATCGGATCGGGCGATGGTGGTCTGTTGGGAGTCGCCGAGGTTCCGCACGATGCAGGTCCCGCCGGCGGCCTCGTCGGATCCCACGATCACCGCGACGCGGGCCCCGCTGCGATCCGCCGCCTTCATCTGGGCCTTCATGCTGCGTGCGTCCCACGCGCGATCCGCGCTCCGGCCGATGCGGCGCAACTCACGGGTGATGTGCATCGCGACCGACCCACCGGTGGTGTCCACCACGAAGACCTCCACCTCGCCATCCGGCGCGGCAAAGCAGCCCTCCGCGTCGCAGGCGAGCAGGGTCCGGTCCACGCCGAGGGCGAACCCCACGCCGGGCGTCTCGGGTCCCCCGAGGTCGGCGACGAGACCGTCATAGCGCCCGCCACCCCCGATTGCATCCTGGGCGCCGGGGAGCGCAGTTGCGACGAACTCGAACGTCGTGCGCCGGTAGTAGTCCAATCCCCTCACGAGACGATCGTCGATCCGGTGGGGCACGCCGATCTCGGCCAAGCCCGCGGTCACCGCGGCGAAGTGCTCCACCGCGGCCCGCGAGAGGTGATCGCGCATCGACGGTGCCGACACGATCGCGGCCGCGTCCTCCGGCCGCTTCGAGTCGAGGACCCGCAGCGGATTGCGCTCGAGCGTCTCCAGTGCGGCTGCGGACATCTCTGCTCGGTGTCCCCCGAAGTGGCGGGCCAACTCGTCGGCGTAGCGCTGGCGGTCACCGGCGTCACCGAGCGAGTTCACGCGCAACTCCACCCCGCGCAGACCCAGCCCGACGAAGAAATCCCAGGCGAGCGAGATCACCTCTACGTCGAGGAGCGGATCGTCGGGGCCGAGCACCTCGATGCCCACCTGGTCGAACTGTCGGTAGCGACCGGCCTGTGGCTTCTCGTAGCGGAAATTCGGGCCCGAGTACCACACCTTCCACGGTTCCACCGGCCGGTGCTGGACGAATGCCCTGCACACGCTGGCGGTGTGCTCGGGTCGCAGGGCGACACGCCGACCTCCCTTGTCCTCGAAGTCGTACATCTCCTTGGTCACCACGTCCGTGGCCTCCCCGAGGCGCAGGAACACCCCGAGATCCTCGAACATCGGTGGCACGATCGCCCTGTACCCGGCGGGCTCGACGACCGCAGCGAACTCGCCCGTGAGGGCCCTCCAGCGCGCCGCGTCGGGTGGGAGGATGTCCCTGGTGCCGGGACTGGTCTGGAACTCGGGCACGACCAACGAGCCTAGTTCGCCCCGCCTCCCGGGACGATGCGATATGCGTCGTAGACGGCATCGACCGACTTGATCGTGCGCAACACCGCCTCGAGGTGGTTCGGGTCGGCGAGCTCGAACTCGAAGCGCATCTTGGCCACCCGGTCCGAACCTGTGTGCGTCGAGCACGACACGATGTTCACGTGCTGCTCACTGAGTGCGTTCGCCACGTCTCGCAGCAGGCGCGACCGGTCGAGTGCGACCACCTCCACCCCGGCCCGGAAGACGGACTCGGGCGAGGTGCGCGACCACTCCACGTCGATCAGGCGGGCCGGAGAATCGGTCATCAGCGACACGGCGTTCGCACAGTCGGCCCTGTGCACGCTGACACCGCGACCCTTGGTGACGAAGCCGAGGATGTCATCGCCGGGCACCGGGGTGCAGCATCCCGAGAGCCGCACCAGCACATCCTCGAGGCCCTCGACATGGATCCCCGTCGAGCCGCGGCGATCCTCGGTCTCGCGATCGACGCGGATCGGGAGGGCGAGCTGTTCGTCACTGCCCTCGTGGCGCACCGCGCGGCCGATGCGCTGGGCGAACCCACGGGCCGACACGTGGTGCTCACCGATCGCGGCGAAGAGCGCCTCGGCGTCGACGAGATTCAGGGCCGCGAGTTCCTGGGCGAAGACGTCGGCCCCCCAGATGCGCTCCACGGGAAGCCCCTCGCGACGGAGTTCGGCGGTCAGCTCATCGCGCCCCGCCTCGACCATGTCCTCGCGGCGCTCGCGGGAGAACCACGCCTTCACCTTGCTGCGGGCACGCGCCGACTGCACGAACCCCAACCAGTCCCGGGAGGGGCCGGCATCGGCGACCTTCGACGTGAAGATCTCGCAGGTGTCACCGCTCTTCAACTGCGTGTCCAGGCCCACCAACCGTCCGTTGACGCGGGCACCCACGCAGGCGTGCCCGACCTCGGTGTGCACCGCGTACGCGAAGTCGACCGGGGTCGAGTTCACCGGCAGGGTGATCACCCTCCCCTTCGGTGTGAAGACGAACACCTCCTCCTGGTCGAGATCGCTCTTCAACTCCTCCATGAACAGGTTCGGGTCGTCGACCTCGGCCTGCCAGTCGATGATCCGGTTGAGCCAGTCCTCGTCGCCGGGATCGGTGCCCTCCTTGTAGGCGAAGTGCGCGGCGACTCCCCTTTCGGCCCTCTCGTGCATCTCGTGGGTGCGGATCTGCACCTCGAGCGGTTTTCCGCCGGGGCCGATCACCGTCGTGTGCAGCGACTGGTAGAGGTTGAACTTCGGCATCGCGATGTAGTCCTTGAAACGGCCAACGACTGGACGCCATTTTCCGTGGATGCAGCCGAGCGCGCCGTAGCAGTCGCGGAGGTTGTCGACGATCACGCGCACCGCGACCAGATCGAAGATCTCGTCGAAATCCTTGTCTTTCTGCACCATTTTCTCGTAGATGCTCCACAGGTGCTTGCCGCGACCGGTCACCTCGGCCCGGATTCCCACATCGCCGAGCCGCGCCTGCACGTCGGCGATGGCCTTTGCGAGGTAGACGTCGCGCTCGGGGGTTCGCGACGACACCAGGTGGTCGAGTTCGGCGAAGCGCTTGGGATAGAGCGCCGCGAACGACAGGTCCTCGAGTTGCTGCTTGATCTCCTGCATGCCGAGGCGGTTGGCGAGCGGTGCGTAGATGTCGAGCGTCTCCTGGGCGACGCGCTGCTGCTTCTCGATCGGCACACCGGCCAGGGTCCGCATGTTGTGGAGCCGATCGGCCAGCTTGATCACGAGCACGCGCATGTCGCGCGCCATCGCCACGAGCATCTTGCGCATGGTCGCGGCCTGCTGGGCCTCCCGCGAGTCGAACTGGAGCCTCTCGAGCTTGGTGACGCCGTCGACGAGGGTCGCCACATCCTCCCCGAAACCAGTGCGGACGTCGTCGAGGGTGATCTCGGTGTCTTCCACGGCATCGTGGAGGAGTGCCGCCGCCAGCGACACATCATCGAGGCCGATGTCGGCCACGATGCGGGCCACCGCGATCGGGTGGTTGATGTAGGCCTCACCCGAGGATCGCTGCTGGTTCACGTGCGCCGCTCGCGCCATCTCGTAGGCCCTGTTGATGAGGGCCACCGAGGCTCGGGGATTGCGCCGCTTGTAGGACCCGAGCAGGGGCGCGAGTTCCTCGACCGGGGCACTGTGGTGCCTGCGCCACGGCAGGACGCGATCGACTGTCGCCATGCCAGAAGGCTACCCACGCGCGCGGAGCGCTACCGGCGGGACTTCTTGCGCGGCCGGGGTGGATGATTGAGCAGTGTCTCGACGGCCGTGACCGCCTGGTCGGGCCCGTTGGTCACCGAGGAGCCGGTGCTGCCCGTCGCGTCATTGCGCGCCTGTGCACGCCGGGATGCCGGTGCGCCCGTCACCATGAGGACGGCCATCTCCGGGCCCCTCGAGATCCGACCCTTCTCGGCGGAGTACTCGGGCGAGCGCTCCCGCAGGATCCCGAGAACCGGCGACGCGATGAAGATCGACGAGTACGCGCCGGTCGTCAGGCCGACGATCAGCGCGAGGGAGAAATCGCGCAAGGTCACCGCACCGAACACGACGGATCCGAGCACGTAGAGGCTGAGCACCGGCAGGACCGAGGAGATCGAGGTGTTCAGCGACCTCATCAGCACCTGGTTCATGGAGACATTCACGATGTCGCCGTAGGACACCCGAGCCCCGGAGAAACGCCGCACGTTGTCGTCGACCTTGTCGAACACCACGATCGTGTCGTAGAGCGAGTAGCCCAGGATCGTGAGGAACGCCACCACGGTTGCCGGCGAGACCTCGAGTCCGAAGAGCGAGTAGACCCCGACCGAGACGAGCACGTCGTGGATCACGGCCGAGATCGCGCCGGCGGCCATGCGCCACTCGAATCGCCACGCGATGAACGCGCTCACCAGCACGAGGAACACGGCGAGCGCCAGGATCGCGCGCTCGGTCACGTTGCGACCCCAGCTGGAGCTGACCGAGGCCGCACTGACCTCCTCGTCGCCGACACCTGCCCTCTTGGCGAGTGCGACGCGCAGGGTGTCCTGCGACTCGGCGCTCATGTCGCCCAACTGGATCCGCACCCGAGCCGTCTCACCGGAGCTGAGCGTCTGGATCTTGGCCGAACCGGACCCCTCGATTTTGGATTGGCCGAGCACGGTGCGCGCCGCCTCCACGTCCATGGTCGCGGTCGCGGGCACCTCCAAGGCCACACCCCCGCGGAAGTCGATACCGAGGTTCAGTCCCTGGACGATGAGCGAGACCGCGAACACGACCATGAGCACGCCCGAGACGACGAACCCGAGGCGACGACGACCGTAGAAATCGATCGTGGTTTCACCATGGTAGAGGCGGCTCAGTCTCCCGCTCATGCGACTGCCTCCGCGGGGACTTTCGATTTCACTCCGAGCACCGAGCCCCGGTTCAGCAGCCTCGTGCGGGCGAGCATCAGCACCATCGGTCGTGTGAACAGGTACGACACGATGATGTCCGACAGGGTCGACAGGCCGAGGAAGAAGGCGAAGCCGCGCACCGGGCCCACCGTCAACCACCAGAGGACCGCGGCACCGATGAACGAGGCGGAGTCGGCGACCACGATCGTGCGCCATGCCCTGGCGAAGCCCCTCTCGGCCGAGTTGCGCATGGTCCGGCCGGCCTCCATGTCGTCCTTCAACCTCTCGAAGAAGACGACATAGCTGTCCACGGTCACCCCGACCGAGATGATGATGCCCGCCGCGCCCGAGATTGTCAGGGCCAACCCGTTCGTCTTCGAGAGCCACGAGATCACGCTCCACTGGAACATTCCCGACACGCCCAGACCCAGAAGGGCGACGAAGGCGATCAACCGGTAGTACAACAGGAGGAACACGAGCACGAGAGCGACGCCGATCAGTCCCGCGATGATCGCGGCGCGCAGCGAGTCGCTGCCGAGCGTGGCCGACACCGTCTGGACGGTCGGGGCCGAGAAGTCCACCGGCACAGCGCCGAACTGGAGGATCTTGGCGAGGTCAGTGGCCTCGGCCTCGGTGAAGTCGCCACTGATCTGGACAGAGCCCCCGGTGAACAAGGGCTCCTGAACCACGGGAGCCGAGATCACCATGCCGTCGAGGATGATCGCGATCGACTTGGTCGGGCAGTCGGCACCACCCGCGAAACACTTGCCCGCCAGGGCATTCCACTTGTCCTCGCCCTCGGCACCATCGCGCAGTTGGACGACCACGACCCATGAGCCCCTGTCGATCTGGGCCGACGCGTCGTTGGTGAAGACCTCGCCGGTGGCCCCTGCTGGGCCGAGCAGGTACAGCAAGCCGTCATTGCGACCCCGCAACACGGTCTGGCCCGGAGCGAGACCCGTCGCGGGATCCGTGCCGGGGACCGTCGTTGCCGGCGTTGCCGGGTCGGTCGCACCCGGGACCGACGCATCCGGCGCCGCCGACGTCGGCGCGGGTTGTGCATCATCGGATACCGGGGCGCCGGTCGTCACCTCCGGAGCCGTGGTGTCGGTGACCTGCGGCGCGCGCGCCGCAGGAGCACGACCGCGACTGCTGCCGACTCCCCCGGTCGGGTCGGCGAGGGTCGTGTCCGTCGTGGCTGGCACGGTTGTCGCGCCCGGCACCGTGGTCGCACCGGGCCCGGTTGTCGCACCCGGTGCGGTGGTGGTCGTGGACTCGTCGGTGGGCTCGGCGATCGCGTTGATGACGGGGCGCATCTCGACCGAACCCGTCCGGCCCACCAACTGCAGCGCGCGCTGCTGATCCTTCACTCCGGGAAGGTTGACCACGACGGTGTTGCCCTGACGGATGATCTCGGGCTCTGCGACACCGAGCGAGTCCACGCGCTCGCGAATGATCTCGACTGCGATGTCGAGAGCGCCGGGTTCGAAGTCGCCGACCGGGATGAGCGTCACGGAGGCACCACCCTGCAGGTCGAGACCGAGCGAGGGTCTGTTCCCGGACACCACGTTGAACGCGAATGCGCCACCGATCACCAGCAGCGTCGCCAGGAGCGTGAGGGCGTGACGTCTGATCATCGGAAACGGACGGGGATGTCTGTCGTTGCGGAGGCGGGTCCGCTCAGGACCCAGCCGGCGGGTTGAGCTTCTTGCCGACCGAAGCGCGGGTCACCCGCACCTCGATGCGCTCGGTGCCGTGTCCGTCCGCGATGTCCAGCCACAGGATGTTCTTGTCGTTCTCGTCGACACCACTCACGAACCCGATGATCCCCGAGTTCAGCACCACCTCGTCGCCCACGTCGATGGCGGCCTGCAGAGCCTGTGTTTCCTTGAGGCGCTTGCGCTGGGGCCGCAGAAGGAGGAAATACATCGCGGCGAAGATCGCTCCGAAGAAGACGAGGCTGAACAGGCCACCTCCACCGGTGGCCTGTTCGCCGTCCGAGGCGCTCGCGATGAGGATGTCGGGAAGTGTCACGGCCCACGAGTCTAGCGAGGGGGCTCCTTCGGGATCGGTGCGTCAGCCCCAGGTGCCCAGGATCCTCGACCTGAGGGCCCCGAAGGTTCCCGCCGCGATCGCCGCACGGATCTCGGCCATGAGCGAGATCGTCCATGCCACATTGTGGAGGGACACGAGCCGTGCACCGGTCGGCTCGCCGGTCTGGGCGAGATGGCGCAGGTACCCCCGCGAGTGGGTCGCACAAACCCAGCACGGGCACACCGGGTCGAGAGGTGAGTCGTCGGTGGCATGGCGCGCGTTCTTGATCTGCACCTTGCCCTCGGAGGTGAGTGCCGTGCCGTGGCGACCCAGACGCGTCTGGAGCACACAGTCGAACTGGTCAACCCCGAGTGCCACCGCCTCGACGATGGACGCCGGGTCGCCCACACCCATGAGGTAGCGCGGTCGATCGTCGGGGAGCAGTCCGATGCAGGCGCCGATCGCCTCCACCATCTCGGCCCTGGTCTCGCCCACGGAGAGCCCGCCGATCGCGTAGCCGTCGAAACCCGTCTCCACGGTGCGCTCGGCGCTCTCGGCGCGCAACACCGCATCGGTGCCACCCTGGACGATCCCGAAGAGCGACTGGTCGACACGCCGATGGGCCGCCTTGGCGCGTCGGGCCCATGCATGGGTCCGATCCAGGGCGAGCCTCAACTGCTCCTCGGTGGCGGGCAGCTGGGTGCAGACGTCGAGCACCATCTGGATGTCGGCACCGAGTCTCTCCTGCACGTCCACCGTCGACTCGGGTGTGAACCGGTGGACACTGCCGTCATAGGTCGACCGGAACGTGACCCCGTCATCGTCGACTTGGGGCTCGAGTGAGAAGACCTGGTAGCCGCCCGAGTCGGTGAGAGTGAGTCCGTTCCATCCCGCGAAAGCACCGAGTCCCCCGAGCGAGGCGACCACATCCACCCCGGGGCGAAGCATCAAGTGGTACGTGTTCCCCAGCACGATGCGTGCCCCGACCTCGGCATAGTCGCGCGCACTCAGGTGTTTGATCGCACCGCGCGTGCCGACGGGCATGAAGAGTGGGGTCTCGTATGTGCCGCGCGCCGCGCGTGCAGTGCCCGTCCGCGCGGCACCGTCACGGCTGGCCACCGAAAGTTCCACCGCGAACACGGTTCACCGCCTCCCGAGGAGCATCGCATCCCCGAACGACAGGAATCGGTAGGACGACGACACTGCGTGGGCGTAGATCTCGCGCCATTCCTCCCCGATGAACGAACCGACCATCAAGAGCAGCGACGTCCTCGGCATGTGGAAATTCGTGAGCATCATGTCCACCGCGCGCCACTGGTGTCCCGGTGTGATGAAGAGATCCGTGCGTCCCGAGAGTCGACCCGTCGCGGCGGACTCGAGGGCGCGCGCGGCCGTCGTTCCCACCGCGACCACACGCGACGCCGCCGCGCAGGCCTCCATCGTCTCGACCGGGACGTCGTACTTCTCCGTGTGTATGACATGGTCCAGCGGGTCCTCGGCCGAGATGGGTTTGAAGGTGTCGAGACCCACCACGAGCTCGACCCTTGCCACGCGGACCCCGGATGACTCCAGCGTCTCCAAGAGGGCGGGAGTGAAGTGGAGGCCTGCCGTCGGAGCCGCCGCCGAGGCCTCGCGTCGTGCGTAGACGGTCTGGTACCGCTCCGGATCGGACAGACGCGTGCGGATGTACGGTGGGAGTGGCACGGACCCGATCGTGCGCACGAGTTCATCGGGTGAATCCACGGTGAACTCGACCACGAAGGTGTCGCCCGCGGCGGTGCGGGGGCCGATGCGGAGCACCTCGCGCCCCTTCACCGAGAGCACCTCACCCTCCGAGAGCCGACGTGCCCCGCGAGCGAGCGCCTCCCATCGACCGGGTGCCGCCGGATCTTGCTCGAGCAGGAGAACCTCCACTGCGCCGCCGGTCGTGCGGTGGAGCGAGAGTCTCGCGGGCACGACCCGGGTGTCGTTCACCACGAGCACGTCGCCCGGCCCGAGGTACTCGCCGAGGTCCACGACCCTGCGGTCGATCCTCTCCCTCGCCGTTCGCGACACCAAGAGACGCGCCGAATCACGTGGCTCGACCGGGATCTGGGCGATGAGTTCCTCTGGGAGGTCGTAGTCGATGTCCGACAGCTGCACGACCCACGAGGCTACGAGCCGGCGAGATGCTCCCGTGCGGCATCCAGGGCGACACGGCCCCGCGGAGTGCGCGCGAGCAGGCCGCGCTGGATGAGGAACGGTTCGTACACATCCTCGATCGTCTCGGGCTGCTCACCCACTGCGATCGCCAGTGTCGTGAGGCCCACGGGCCCTCCCTCGAACTGCCCGCACAGCGCACCGAGGATCGCCCGGTCGAGTTTGTCGAGACCGAGCTCGTCGACCCCGAAGACGCGCAGGGCCTCGGCCGCCGTGGCGCGGTCGATGACACCGTCACCGCGCACCTCGGCGAAGTCGCGCACGCGACGGAGGAGCCGGTTCGCAATGCGCGGCGTGCCACGACTCCGCGAGGCGATCATCGAGGCCGACTGGGCATCGAGCGGAACGTCGAGGATGCCCGCAGTCCTGGAGATGATCGCCTCCAACTCCATCGGTTCGTAGTAGTCCAGACGGGCGACGAGTCCGAACCTGTCGCGCAACGGCCCGGTGATCATTCCCGTGCGCGTGGTGGCACCGATCAGCGTGAACCTCGGGAGGCTGAGCCTGATCGAGGACGCGGCAGGCCCCTTGCCGACGACGATGTCGATCTGGAAGTCCTCCATCGCCGGGTACAGGATCTCCTCGACCGAGCGCGACAGACGATGCACCTCGTCGATGAAGAGGACGTCACCCTCCCCGAGCTTGGTGAGGATCGCCGCGAGGTCACCGGCCCGCTCGAGTGCCGGTCCGCTCGTGACGTGGAGCACCACGTTCATCTCGGCGGCCACGATTCCCGCCAGCGTCGTCTTGCCCAGTCCGGGTGGCCCTGCGAGCAGGATGTGGTCTGCCGCCTGACCGCGCTGGCGCGCGGCCCCCAAGACGATGTCGAGGTGCTCCTTCAGTTCCCTCTGGCCGACGAATTCGGCGAGTGATCTCGGGCGAAGACCCGCCTCCTCTGCGATCTCGTGATCGGGCACTCCGGTGTCCAGGAACTCATCCCGCACGACGCGCTCCCAACAGGGTGAGTGCGTCGCGGAGCATCGCCTCGCTGCTGCCAAGGCCCTCTACTCGGCCACCGAGCTGGCGCAACGTCTCACGAATCTCCTCGGGTGCATATCCGAGGGCCGACAGAGCCTCGCGAACGTCGGCTGTCGCGGAGTGCGCACCACCGGTGCCCGACCCGATCTCGAGTCCGTCGAACCGACCCTTCAACTCGATCATCAGCCGCTCTGCCGTCTTCTTGCCCACTCCGCCCACCACTGTGAGCGCCCCCGTGTCACCCGATGCGACGATGGCCAAGAGGGCCGTGGGCGAGTACACCGAGAGGATCCCCATCGCCATCGCCGGCCCCACCCCGTGGGCGCCGATCAGCACGGCAAACATCCGCTTCTCGGCACGGTCGGTGAATCCGTAGAGCGACTCCGCATCCTCGCGGAGGTGGTGGTGGACATGGAGGAACACCGATGTCCCCGGCTCGAGCTCGGCCCACGCGGGCGCGGTCACCACGCACAGGTACCCGACATCGCCCACCTCGATGAGAACTGTCGTGGGTTCGACGCGCTCGAGCACGGTTCCCCGGAGGCTCCCGATCACTGGCGCACTCCACGTCCGGCAACCGCTGCCGCGAACGGAGCGATCGAGCAGTGGCAGAGCGCGATTGCGGCGGCATCGGTGGCATCGGCGGGCTGCGGCGGTCGCGAGAGCCGCAGACGCTGCTGCACCATGCGCGCAACCTGCTGCTTCTCCGCCCCACCCCAACCGGCGACCGTGCTCTTGACCTGCGACGGCGTGTACTGGTGCACCGTGCAGCCCGCCGATGCGGCGAGTGCCAGAACGACACCCGAGGCCTGACCCACGCTCATCGCCGTTCGCACGTTCTTCTGGAAGAAGACTTGCTCGAGTGCGATGGCCTCGGGTCGGTGCTCTGCGATCAACGAGGCGACCTCTGCCGCCAAAGCGGCGAGGCGCTCGGCGAGGTCGTCGCCCGACGGCGTGCGAATCACGCCGATCGCGAGCGCCCCCACCGATGTCCCCGACTGACGGAGCACCGCGTATCCGCACCGGGTAAGGCCCGGATCGATGCCCAACACGGTCCCGGGGACCGGACCGACCCCCGACCCCGGGCACGCTGCACTGGCGAACATATGTTCTATGATAGTCCAGCAGGAACCGCGGGACGAGGATTCGGGGTCACCCGGCTGTTCGAACCGCTTCGATGAGTTCGTCCACGGGACGGAAGGTGAGCCCCGCGATCGCCCGATGCACATAGCGCAGGGTTCCGGTGGAGTCCACCACGAAGACACTGCGACGCGGGAACCCGAGCGGACCGAGCGTGCCGTAGAGGTTGGCAACGGCCTTGTCGGTGTCTGCGAGGAGGGGGAAACCGAATCCGTTGCGCCGGGAGAAGTCCTCGTGGCTGGTCATGTCCTGGGCCGATATCGCCAGAACCTGGGCACCGACCCCCTCGAATGCGGCGAGCTCGTTGTTGTAAGAGTTCAACTGCTTCGTGCACACCGCGGTGTCATCACCGGGATAGAAGACCAGCACAACCGGCCTCCCGGCGAATTCCGACAACGAGTATGAACGCCCACCGGTGCCCGGGAGCGTGAAGTCCGGGGCCTTGTCCCCTGCCGCAACGGCCATCAGCCGACCTCCTGCATCAATGATTCTTCGATGTCGAAATTCGCGAAGACGTCCTGAACGTCGTCGTTGTCCTCGAGGGCGTCCACGATGCGCAGGATGTTGCGCGCATCGGCGACATCCCCGACATCAACGGTCGTCGTGGACACCATCGTACTCTCCGCGGCGAGCACGACCGTGCCCGAGGCCTCGAGCGCATCCTTCACGTCCCACACCACGGAGGGGTCGGTGAGGATTCGCCACGCCTCGCCGTCGCGGGTCACGTCGTCGGCACCGGCCTCGAGCGCTGCCGTCATCGCCGAGTCCTCGTCGATCGAACCGTCGACGAGCACGACTCCACGCCTCGTGAACTGCCACGAGACGGCTCCGGGCTCGGCGAGCGACCCCCCGAACTTGCTGAAGATGCTCCGGATGTCCGAGGCCGCCCGGTTCCGATTGTCGGTCAGGACCTCGACCATGAGCGCCACACCGCCGGGCGCGTATCCCTCGTAGACGATGCTCTCGTAGTTCGTCGCGTCGCTCTCACCGGTCCCCCGCTTGATGGCGCGGTCGATCCCGTCCTTGGTCATCTGCGCCGCCTTGGCTTTCTGGACCATGGTGCGCAATGTCGCATTGGTGTCGATGTCCCCACCACCGGCGCGCGCGGCAACCTCGATCTGGCGCGCCAGTTTGGCGAAGAGCTTGCCGCGGGCCTTGTCGGCCGCACCCTTCTTGTGCTTGATCGTCGCCCATTTCGAGTGACCCGACACGGCTACGACTCCCCTCTCAACCGCGCCACCGGCGCCTCCTCGCCCGCGAACCCCTCCAAGCCGGCGGACTCCAGGAACAGTCGGTGCAACCGGGCGTCGCCGGAGAGTTCCGGGTGGAACGATGCGGCGAGCACGTTCCCGCCGCGCACCAGCACCGGCTCGTCACCGAGGCGACCCAACACCTCGACACCGGGCCCCGTGCTCACGATGCGCGGTGCGCGGATGAAGACCCCACGAAAAGGACCGACGACCGTGTCGATCCCGGCCTCGAACGAATCCACCTGCCGACCGTAGGCGTTGCGACGCACCACGATGTCGAGCACCGAGAGCGAGACCTGATCGTCACGACCGTCGACGATCTCCGCGGCGAGCAGGATCATCCCCGCACAGGTGCCGAGCGCGGGCATGCCCGCGTGAAGACGTTCCGACAACGGCTGGAGGAGTCCGGAGGACTCGAGCAGTTGGGACATCGTGCTCGACTCCCCGCCCGGGATCACGATCGCCTCGACCCCCGAGAGGTCCTTTGGTGTGCGCACCTCACGGCACGACACACCTAGTCCGGCGAGGGTCTCAGCGTGGGCCGAGAACGCTCCCTGCAGGGCGAGAACACCGACGCAACGCGCGCTCACCTGGGGGCCTCGCTTCCACGCGTGATCCCGGCTCCGTCACCAGCCGCGATCAGCGAACCGCTGCTCGGGAATGAGTTCATCGATTCCGATTCCCGTCATCGGCGCACCCAGACCCCGGCTCACCTTGGCGAGCACGTGGGGGTCGCGGAAGTGGGTGGTCGCCTCGACGATCGCCCTGGCCCGCGGCGCAGGATCGGTGCTCTTGAAGATGCCCGATCCGACGAAGACAGCCTCCGCACCCAGTTGCATCGCCAGAGCCGCATCCGCGGGTGTCGCGATCCCGCCGGCGCAGAAGATCGGCACGGGGAATCGACCCGTCTCGGCAACCTCTTGCACGAGCGGCAGTGGCGCCTGCAGGCGCTTGGCCCACTCGAACAACTCCGCTGAGTCGGCTTGCGTGAGCCGGCGAATGTCGCCGAGGATCGAGCGCAGGTGCCGGACGGCCTCGACGATGTTGCCGGTGCCCGCCTCACCCTTGGACCGGATCATCGCGGCTCCCTCGGAGACGCGCCGGAGCGCCTCGCCGAGATTGGTTGCGCCGCACACGAAGGGAACCGTGAAGCCGAACTTGTCGATGTGGTGCGCCTCGTCGGCCGGGGTCAGCACCTCGGACTCGTCCACGAAGTCCACGCCGAGGGCCTCGAGAATCTGGGCCTCGACGAAATGACCAATGCGTGCCTTGGCCATGACCGGAATGCGAACGGCAGATTGGATGCCCTCGATCATCTCCGGGTCGCTCATGCGCGCCACGCCACCGTCACGGCGGATGTCGGCGGGAACCCGCTCGAGCGCCATCACGGCGCACGCGCCGGCATCCTCTGCGATCCGAGCCTGTTCGGCGGTGACGACATCCATGATGACGCCACCCTTGAGCATCTCGGCGAGCCCACGCTTGACGCGCGCCGAACCCGTCGTGGATCGTGAACCGGAGGTGGAACCGTTTGAAACCATGTCCTGAGCGTACCGACGGGGCCCGTCTGACACCTCCACTTTGCCCGCCTCCGGACCCGGTGCGGCGGCCCCCGCCGGATCGATCAGATCGCCGGCCACTTCACTTTCTTGGGGTCGACCCCGGGGTCCACCTGGGCGAAAGTGTTCTTGAATGCCACCTGGATCCACGTGTTCCCCGGGATCAAGCGCACAACCGCGCCGGCGGCATCCTTGATCTCGTAGGGCACCTCACGATCCATCCGCCTCCATGTGACGGGAATCGCAGACCCATCGGTGAGCACGAACCCGGCCCCCTTGCTCGTGGTGTCGGCGTGGGGACTCTTGCGATCGGCCTTGCTGCGCAGGTAGGTGTGATAGAGGACGAGCACGTTCTTTGCCGACACCTGCGACCCGTCCGACTCATCCGGCTCGAGCTCGCCCTTGATGTTCTGGGTGAATCGCAGGAACGATGAAGTGGCACTGTCCCATTTCCAGTACACCTTCACGTTGTACATCGACACCTTCGCACCGTCGACGGGGACCGCCGTCGCGGGACGCGCATCGCTCGGTCCGCGGTAGGTGTACTGCTGCACGGGCGGCGCACCACCCTCGGGCGCGAGCGTCCACAGGTTGTTCGTCTTTGCGAAGAGGTTGTGCGGCGCCTTGCGTGTCTTTTCCCGGTAGTAGCCACCCTTGCCACGCGAGGCGGAGTACCCGACGTTGACCATGTCACTCGCATTGACCGCCCTCGTCACGCGCGCGTTGCCGCCACTCCACGAAAAAAGTGGATTGTTCATCGATGCGAACATGTCGATGTCCTGAGTGCGGCCGGACCGCACCGGGCCGACCGGATCACTCCCCTGGCTGTGGAAAACGGCACCGAAACGGGTGAGGCTCTCGACGTTCTCCTCAAAGACGATGTCGGCCTTGTTCAGACCCATCTGGGGCCGTGACCGGGGATGATTGTCGATCTTGACCACGATCGCCACGCGCTTGGCGGCTGCCTCGTCCATGACGGGAAGACCGGTCAACGGGTACACCGGCCCGGCAGGTGCACCGCCGGCCAGTGTCGACGATGATCCCGAGTCATCAGCGGCATCGGAGGTGTCTGAGCTCCCGCCACCGCACGCGACGACTATCAGTGCCGTCGCGACGAGCGCCGAGGCCGTCCGCGAGACACGAGTGAGACGATGCGGACGCGGTGTGGTCATGAGGGCTCCTTGTTCTGCGTGACGACCGGCGCTCCGGGTCGGGAACTGTCAGATGTCCTTGCCGATCGCGATGCGGTCGGCAAGCGGGGGTTGGAATGCATCGATGTTATGAGCCGGAGTGCCCGCGGTGGTGGCACCCCCGAGCCCCGGGATCGCGAACCACAGGGGCGCCGTGACGACCGGCGCCCCCGGATCGGCTGGCGCTGATGATGACACCTGCTCGAGCGCAGAGACGAGAGCCGGCGGATACCGAGTCGTCCGACAGGCCGCGAGGTCAGCAGCGAGGATCGCCGACTCCTCGAGAGTCGCGCGTCGCACCCGCGCACCGACCGCACCCAGCCCGAGACGCGAGAGCACCATGCCGAGGGCGACCACATAGGTGGCGAGTGCGATCTCGCCGGACCGAATGCGCGACACGAGATGCGCGAGCACGGCTTCCATCTCGACCCGGCCCATGCCCGACGCCAGGCCCGACGACACCACGATGGTTCCTGCCGAGCCGGACTCGTGCACGGCGAGCGCGAGGAACGACTCCGACTCCACCACACGCAGATCGGGATGCGCGGCCCCGGACACCAGGCACAGTCCGCCCACGAGGTTGAACAGCCGCGCGTGATCAGCGCGATCGGCGGGGTGCGAAACGAGGGACGACAGGACCGTCTGCTCCGACGCTCGCGACACCCGGTACGGCAGCGCGACACCCGCGACCAGACCCACGGCAACCCCGGGGAGGACGAATCCGAACGCGAGCCCGATGAGTCCGAGCACGACCGCGGGCACGACGATCATCACGATCGTCGTGCGTCTCACCCGTGCGCGGTAGTGCGCCGCGAGATCGGTGGCGCCCGGCTCCGTGGGTGATGCGGCGTTCGGCTGTGTGCTCATGTTCTCCTTCGGGTGCACACCGCACCCGCGCCGGGAGGATCGCCGCGGTTCAGCCGGGCTCGCGCAACGCGACGGACCGACGGAGGAAGCGCCCCTCGAACCTTCTCAGCATACGGGGCACGCTGATGGTGGTGAGGTGATCGGCCTCCATCGAGAGCGCGCGCTCGTAGATCTCCACGTAGCGGTCGGCCAGCTCGTCCATGGCGTACGAGCGCGCGTGCTCCAAGCCAGCCTCGCAGAGGCGTCGCGACAACCGTGGATCGACCAGCACCTTGGCCAGGGTCGACGCCAGGGCGACGGCATCACCGGGTTCGGTGAGCGCGGCGTTCACCCCGTCGGTGGCCACGTTCAGATAGCCGTCGATGCGCGAGGCCACCACGGGCGTCCCCGCTGCCATGGCCTCGAGGAGCACCACCCCGAACGATTCGCCGCGCAGTGACGGCGCGCAGAAGACCGCGGCCCTCGCCAGGCGGTCGAACTTGTCCTCGTCGTTGATGCGGCCGAGCCATTCGACACGTCGGTCATGACCGAACCTCAACTTGAGCTCCGCTGTCTCCGGTCCGTCGCTGGCCACCCACAGCCGCACGTCGTCCGGCAGGAGCGACATCGCCTCGAGCAGCACACCCAGTCCCTTGCGGGGTTCGTGCCTGCCCACGAAAAAGATCGCCCTCTCCCTCGCCCCAGCCGGTCGGCACAGTCGATCCAACTCGATCCCGTTGAAGAGAATCTCGTACTCCCCGCCGACGTAGCGTGCGGCCAACTCCACCGCGTCAGGCGACACCGCCACCCTGATGTCGATGCGGTTCGCGAGCCGCGACAGTTGTCGTGCGAAGGTGCGGTAGGCCGCCGACTCCCCCGCCGAATGGAAGGTCGCGACCGTCGGAGCCATTTTCACGAACAACGAGGTCAGGGCGGGGCCCGGCACGAGCGGCTCGTGCAAGTGCAACACGTCGAAGGCCTCGTCGTTCAACGCCCTGATCGTGCGCAACGTCGCGGACACGTCCGGTGCGAGCGGCGCGATCGATCCGTTGATCGCGGTGGGCAGGCTGTTGCCGAGGGGGGTGACGAAGGGATCTGGTGGCGGGCCGTCACACGGGCCGAGCACCCGCACCTCGTGGCCCTTGGCGCGCAGACTCCGGGCGAGGCCGAGAACCTGCTGCTGCACCCCGCCGGGAACCGTGAGGCTGTAGGGACTCACCATCCCGATCCGCAGCATGCAACTACGGTACCGGCATGTCCGGCGCACGATCGTCCCCCCGTCCCGCCCTCAGCATCGTCGCGACTGCCAACAAGCGACGCGCGATCCTCGATCTCGCCGCCGAGGCCGAGCGCCGCGGATTCGCCGGACTCGCGTGCCCGAGCCTCGGCGGAACGATGGGCCTGTGCACGTCGCTCGCCCACGAGACGCACACCATCCCCTACTGGACCTCGATCCAACCGATCTACTACAGCCACCCGGTCGAAGCGGCGAACACCGCCGCGCACATCAATGAGGTCTCGGGCGGCCGATTCCGATTCGGCATCGGCGTGAGCCACGGACCGGTCGTGCAGCGCCTCGGTGTCGCCACCGGCAAGCCCCTGTCCGACACCGCCGACTACGTGGCCGCGATGAGGGCGAACGAACGCTTCGGTGGCGAACTGCCCCCGATCTGGCTGGCGGCCCTGCGCGACAGGATGCTGACCCTCGCCACGGAGATCGCAGAGGGTGCCGTGTGGGCGAACGCCTCGCTCAGCCACATGAGCGCGCAACTCGATCGAGTTCCCGCGGCGCGGCGGGAGGATTTCACGCTCGCCAACATGATCCCGACGGTGATCGACGACGACATCGACGCTGCCCGAGCCGTGAACCGAAGGACCCTCACCGGCTACGTCAGCCTCCCCAACTACCGCAACTACTGGCGTGCGGCCGGATGGGTCGAGGAGATGGATGCGGTGGAGGCTCTCCTTGCCTCCGGTGACCGCGATGCACTCCCGGGTGCCATGTCGGATGCGTGGCTCGACGACAACACGATCAGCGGACCCGCCACCAGGGTGCGCGATCGGCTCGAGCAGTGGGTCGCGACCGGGGTGACACCGATTGCGGTCATGTCATCCACGTCCGGCGGTCAAGCCAAGGCAATCGGCGAGTTGTTCTCGATCTTCGACTGAGTCCCGGTCGGCACGGGCCCTACCGACTCAAATCCGTCCATCGGGGCGATCCGGGCTCGTCCACCCCGGATCACTCGGCCAGTTCGGCTGGAACATGTGCCACTGCTCCGGTGCCCGGCGGATGAGTCCCTCGAGCTCGCGCGCGAGCGCCTCGGTGCCCACCCTCACCGATTCGCGCAGACCACCCTCGCGAGCAAGGGCCAGCGGGGGCCGCACGACTGCGTGGTGACCATCGATCCGCTCCGTGAAATAGACACCCGTCGGGAGCACCGGGGCACCGGTGCGCAGACCGAGCAGGGCCGGCCCCGCCGGCAGCCTCGTCGTCTCGCCGAAGAACTCGACATCGACTCCGCCGCCGCCGATGTCCCGGTCGCACAACAGACACACCACTCCGTTGCGGGCGAGGGCGGCCCCGATGGCGGGAACGGCCCGCGGACCGAGTGGCACGACATTCATCCCGAGGTCGGTGCGCAGTTTCACGAACCAGTCGAACAGCTCGGGCGGCTCGAGCGGCTCGACGATCACCGTGAGATCGTGCCCACGATCGGTCATCCAACGGCCCGCCCATTCCCATCCACCTAGGTGTGGCAGCGCCAGGATCACCCCCTTGCCGAGGGCGAGACCGTCCTCGATGTGGTGGAACCCGTCGACGGTGAACATTCGGTCGACATAGCGCTTCGGCAGAGACGGGAGCCGGAAGCTCTCGGCCCAGTAGCGCATGTAGGAGTCAAAAGCCTGTTGGGACGCGCGCCGCAACGCGAGACCGGTCAGTGCGGGGTTCACGCGGCGCAAGTGCCGCTCGATCATGCGCCGTCGATCGGGCTGTGACAGCGCCAGGCCGGGCGCGAGGAACCACAGCGTCCCCCGCGCGATCGGCGCAGGGGTCAGGCGCGCGACGAGGGACCCCAACCGGTATCCACCCACGGTCAGTGCGTCGGCGAGATCGGCGACCGGATCAGCCATGTCGCTCGCGACGTCGCTGGCGGGAGTGAACCGACAGTTGGCGGCGCGACGCGCGTGCACTGTGGCGCGACATTCGCCGCACCTGTCGACCCTCCTTTCGGGCGAGGGTCACGGCCGACACCTCCGCCTGGCGCCACACGACGACAAAACGCTGCACCGCGGTGATGACCGTGAGCACGAGCATGATCCACATCACCGGCAGCAGCAGCACGTCGAAGAGGAGCCCGACGCACAGGAGAATGATCCGCTCAGCGCGCTCCATGAGCCCGCCCTTGGCCGACAGTCCGAGTGACTCGGCCTTGGCGCGTTGGTACGAGATCAGCGACGACACTCCCATCACCACCATCGGCAGGAGCGCCATGTGCGCCGATTCGGTCGAGGCGAAGTGCCATGCGACGCCGCAGAACAACAACGAGTCGGTGAGACGGTCGACGACCGAGTCGAAGAACGCGCCGCGCTGGCTCGCCGAGTTCGTCACCTTGGCGACCGCACCGTCGAGCATGTCGGGAAGGCCGGCCAGGATCACGAGGACGAGCCCGATCTGCTGATATCCCCGGGCGATCGCCACGGACGCGCCCGCGGCAAACAGGATCCCAAGGACCGTGAGATGGTCCGCGGAGACTCCGATTCGCTTGAGAGCGACACCGACGGGGCGGACTGCTCTCTCGATCGGTCCGCGGAACCGTCCGTCGAACATGGAGCCGAACGCTACTTGTCCACGCCCGAGACGCGGGGCATGGGGTCGGCTGCGTCAACGTCGGGATTGTCCTCCACCAACACCTCCACCACGGTCCCGTCGACTGCGTCGACGAGCACGAGACCCCTCCTCGTCGGTGGTTCATCGGCCGAATAGCAAAAGATCCGCCATGTCGGTCTGCTGCGCACACCGCGCCACACCTGCTGGGCCGAGGCGTGACCGACAGCGAACCCGACGGCGCGCGTGGCGCGCACGAGTGCATCGGCCTCGTCGACCGTCATCCTCCACCCGCTCGTGAGACTCACGAGCGCCACGACCGCGAGCAGAACCGCCGCGAACCCGAAGCCCCCGGTGACCGCCCCCGGTCCCGCCGCACCGGAGGCGGCCCACACTGCGGCGCACGCGACCGCGATGACCGCGTAGAGCACCCCGGGGATGCGGCGGCGGCTGTTGTCGGGAAAGTCCCGCGGACCCAGGTTGTCGACCGCGTTGAGATCGGCCGGGAGGGTGTCCCTGATCTCACCCGCGTTGGGATCGTTCTCGGTCATCGGCCCTCCGATCTGCCCGGCCACGCGTCGCGGATCCGTGCCGCCGTCTCCACCAGTGGCTCGGGCAGGGTACGGGTGTTCGCCACGGATGTCATGAAATTCGAGTCGCCCTCCCACCGCGGCACGACGTGCACATGCAGGTGCTCCACGACGCTCCCGCCGGCCGATGCCCCGAGATTGATGCCCACATTCAGGGCGTGGGGTCGGTGCGAGCGCTTCACCGCCGACACAGCATCGGTCACCGTCTCCCACAACTCTGCCGACTCGGCGGCGTTCAGGTCCTCGAGATGGGCAATCTCACGGTAGGGCAGGACCATGAGGTGACCCGACGCGTACGGGAACGCGTTCAAGATCGCAAACACCGATGATCCACGGTGCACGATGTGCGTCTCGACGTCGTCGAGACCGCTCGCCAGGATCCGGGTGAACACCGATCCGGCTGCGCCCCCGACCGTGTCGGGCGCACCCCGACCTGCCCCGGCCTCCCCTCCCCGGACGTAGGCCGAACGCCAGCCGTTCCAGAGTTGCTCCAGAGTCACTGTTCCTCCACCACGATCGACTCCGACACCTCCACGGTGAGCTCGTCCACGAAGTCCGCGATGGCCACACCGCGCCGCACGTCCCCCCCACGCGGGTTCACTCCCACCGTCGAGTCGCGCACATCGTCGTCTCCCACCACCAGCACGTGCGGGATCTTCTCCACCTTGGCCGTGCGTATCCGCTTGCCGAGCTGCTCGTCGGCGTGCACGACGTCGACACGGAATCCGCGCGACCGCAGCGTCGTCGCGAGCGTGTCCGCGTAGTCGTGGTGCGCCGCGGCCACCGGGAGGACCCTGGCCTGCACGGGGGCGAGCCATGTGGGGAACGCACCCGCATAGTGCTCGAGCAGGACGCCGAAGAACCGCTCGATCGACCCGAAGAGTGCTCGATGCAACATGATCGGCCGGTGCATCGCGCCGTCGGCGCCCCGGTACTCGAGGTCGAACCGCTCGGGGTTGTTGAAGTCGGCCTGAATGGTGCTCAGTTGCCACTTCCTGCCGATCGCATCGCGCACGTCGATGTCGATCTTGGGTCCGTAGAAGGCTGCGTCGCCATCCTTCACCTCGTACTCGAGACCGTGCCTCTCGAGAGCCTCGCGCAGTGCGGAGGTGGCGCGCTCCCACATCCCGTCGGTCCCGACCGACTTGGCGGGGTCGCGGGTCGAGAGGTTGAACTCGAAGTCGTGGAAACCGAACCTGCGGAGGACCGACAGCACGAAGTCGAGAATCGAGGTGATCTCGTCGGCCAACTGTTCCTCGGTGCAGAAGATGTGACTGTCGTCCTGGGTGAAGCCCCGGATGCGGAGCAGACCGTGCAGCGTGCCTGCCCGTTCGTACCGGTACACGTTGCCCAATTCGAACAGCCGGAGTGGCAACTCTCGGTAGCTGCGCTGGCGACCTGCGTAGATGAGGCAATGCATCGGGCAGTTCATCGGCTTCATGTAGTAGGTGCCGTTGTCCATCTCCATCGGCGGGTACATGCCGTCGGCGTAGTAGCCGAGATGGCCCGACTTGGCGAACAGGTTCGCATTGGCGAGGTGGGGGGTGTAGACGAACTGGTAGTCACCCTCCAGATGGCGCTGCCGCGAATAGTCCTCCATGATCTTGCGCACGATCGCCCCCTTGGGGTGCCACACCGCCAGTCCCCCGCCCAACTCGGATGGGAACGAGATCAGGTCCATCTCTTGGGCCAACTTGCGGTGGTCGCGCTTCGCCGCCTCCTCCAGACGGTGCAGATGCTCCCTCAGGGCGGCATCGGACTCCCATGCGGTCCCGTAGATGCGCTGGAGCATCGGACCCTTCTCGTTGCCGCGCCAGTAGGCACCCGCGACCTTCTGGAGTGCGAAGTGACCGAGTCGCGACGTCGTCGGCACGTGCGGACCACGACAGAGATCCACGAACTCCGCGCTGTTTCGGTACACGCTGATCGTGCCCGAGGCGTCGGCCTCGCCCGAATCAGACGAGTCGGCGGCTCCATTCGAGACCCTCTCGATGATCTCGCGCTTGTACCTCTGACTCGCGAAGATCCGCAGAGCCTCCTCGGCGCTCACCTCCGCACGCGTGAACGGCTGGGCTGCCCGGATGATCTCACGCATCCGGGCCTCGATCGCGACGAGGTCTTCGTCGTTGAAGGTCCGGCCGCCGGGGAGCTCGAAGTCGTAGTAGAAGCCGTCCTCGATGGCGGGACCGATCGAGAACTGGGCACCCGGGAACAACTGCACGACTGCCTGGGCCAGGACATGGGCGGTGCTGTGCCGCAGCACGTGGCGACCCGGCTCGGACTCTGCGGTGATGATCGAGACGAGCGCCCCGTCGGACAGGGTGGCGCCCAGGTCCACCTCGGCACCGTCGAGCAGCCCGGCCACGGCCGCCTTTGCGAGTCGCGATCCGATCGAGACCGCGAGATCGCCCACTGTCGAGCCGGCTGGCAGGGAACGCTGCGAACCGTCGGGCAGGGTGACGACGACAGCAGACATGCACTCCAAGTGTAGGGATGTCCGCATTGGCGCGAGTTGATATTTCCAGTCCGGCGACCCGCTCCAGACGGTTTTGCCGACGATGCCGTGAACGGCCCCGCCGGGTGCGACTCGCGTGCCTTAGTTGACGCTCACCGCGGGCTCGCCCGCGACGTCGAGGCGGCTCGTCTCGCCGGCGTCGTCGCCAACCGGTGAACCCACAGAGGCAGTCTTGGCCTGGATCGACTCCGACTTCTTGGTCGCGTAGGTGTTGCGGTATTCCTGGCCGGTGAGACCACGGATCTCGAACATCAACTCATCGGTGATCTCGCGCAGAACCATGTGGTCGTCCTCACGATCGGCGTAGCGAGCCACGTCGATCGGTCGCCCCACGCGGAAGATCACCTCGCGGAACAACTTCGGCATGACCTTGTCGGGCGGTTGGATTTCCCTGGTGCCGATGATCCCCACGGGAAGGAGCGGACAGCCGGTCTTTAGCGCGAGGCGCGCAGCGCCGGTGTGCCCCTTGTAGAGCATCCCGTCGCGACTGCGGGTCCCCTCGGGGAAGATCCCGAACAATTCTCCTCGGCGCAGCACGGTCTCGGCTGCAAGCAGCGCACCCTCGCTCTTCGATCCACCCGAGCGGTCGATGGGAATCATGCCGAGCAACGGAAACAACCTCCTGGTCTTCCAGTTGTCCAAGTACTCGGCTTTGCCGACGAAGGAGACGTTGCGCCCCGCGAGCAGCATGGTGAACGCCGAATCGAGAAAACTGACGTGATTCGGACACAGGATCGCGGGACCCCCAGCGGGGATGTTGTCGAAGCCCTCGACGCGGAAGCGCCACAATCGGTGCGCCAACGGAGCCAGAACGCGCCGTGCACGATCTTGTGCCTTGCCCGCACCGACCGTGCTGGTGCGAGGTTGTCTCGGGACTCCGACCGCCATGGCGCAGGACGCTACAAGTCGTCCCGGTGCGTAACGAGGTTGGTTCACAGACTTTTCGTCACACCTCCGTGAACGCCGTGTTTCGGGTGCCGCACCCCGCTTGCAGGATCAAGCAGCCGACCACGCAGCAATCGAATCCTGGTCAGCGCGGCCCGATCTCTCGGCGCAGATCCGCGCCCAACAGTGCCGACGCCTCCGCCACATCCACCCCGGCGACCGCGGCCGCATCGACCAGAGCGACGGCGACCGGGGTGTCGAGATCGTCATCGAGGGCCGCCCGGACCGCGTCGGTGAGACCGGCCCCGTTCGTCCCACCGAGGCTGTCCCGCCAGGCAGCGAGTCGCCGACTGTTGCGGGGCATGAGCTCCTCGTCCCACGACCACTCACGGCGGTAGTGGTGCTCGATGATCGCCAGTCTGATCGAGCGTGGATCCCACTGAGCACGGAGCTGGTCGACGAAGACCAAATTGCCGAGGCTCTTCGACATCTTCTGACCGTCCTTGCACACCATCGCCACGTGCATCCAGTGGCGAACGAAGGGAGCCCCCGTTGCGGCCTCGGACTGGGCCCGTTCGCACTCGTGGTGCGGGAAAATGAGGTCGCTGCCTCCCCCGTGGAGATCGATCGTCTCTCCCAGTTCGCGCAACGCGAGCGCCGAGCACTCGATGTGCCACCCGGGTCGTCCCGGCCCCCATGTGGCATCCCACGCCGGCTCGTCCCCGGCCGAGGGGTGCCACAGCACGAAGTCCAGCGGATCGCGCTTGTGGGGGTCCTCCACGTTGCCGCCACGCTGGCGGGCGAACTCGATCATCTGCTCGCGGCTGTAGTGGGAGACGGTGCCGAAGGATGGGAACTTGGAGACATCGAAGTAAATGGATCCACCCGCCTCGTAGGCAAACCCCCGCTCGAGAACCATGCCGATGAAGCCCCTGATGTCGGGGATCGCCGAGGACGCACGGGGCATCGAGTACATGGGCAACGCATCGAGCGCCACCATGTCGCGGTTGAACCGCGCCTCCTCGCCGGCGGCGAGATCGAGGTAGTGCACGCCCAACTCGCGCGCCTTGGCGAACAACGGATCATCGACATCGGTGACGTTGCGCACGCACCGCACCTCGTGGCCGAGGTCGATGAGGCGCCGTTGCAGGACGTCGTAGAACACGAACGTCGCGGCGTGACCGAGGTGGGTGGCGTCGTAGGGGGTGATGCCGCAGGTGTACATCCTCACCAACGGCCCCGGCTCGAACGCGACGACCTCGCGCCGGGCGGTGTCGTGGAGACGCATCATCCGTTCTCGGGACCAGATCGTGGGTCCCACTTGATTCCCGTCAACTTCGGGGCGACCCGGGTCTTGTACCGGACGTTCAACTGCAGCAGCACCGCCGTGAAGGCCTCGATGGCGGTGGCATTCGAGAGCTCTCCCGCATCGAGGGGCCGCACACCGGGGATGCGCGCCGAGATCTCCATCGCGATGCGGGTCGCCTCGGCGTCGTCGGAACAGATGAGCACGTCGCTGTCGATGGGATCGCCGAGATGACCGAGCTCGGTCGCGGGCAGGTGGTGGAACGCCGCCACGACACGGCACTGGGGCACGGCAGCCTGCACATGTGCGGCCACGCTCCCGCGTGGGGGAACCAGGGGCTGGAACTCGTGCCCGACCCGCACGAGCGCGTTCGCCATCGAGATCACGACCTTGCCCGCGAGCGCGGCGACATGCTCCTGGGCGGTCGTTGCCGCGCCATCCCAGGGGGTCGCCAGCACCACCACCTCGCAGTCGGCAGCGGCCTCGTTGTCGCCCGGCGTGATCGGGAGCCTCAACTGGGGCCACTTCGCGGTGATCTGGTCGCAGGCCTCCATCGCGCGGTACCTGGACCGGGAGCCCACGACCACCTCGTAGCCGACCGAGGCGAGACGCGCTGCGAGCGCCCTTCCCGCCGGGCCCGTACCGCCGAGGATTCCGATGCGCATGGGGAGAGCCTTACACACGAGCGCCTCCGGAACTACGGTCGCACGCATGGGTTTGCTGGAGGGAAAGAAGATCGTCGTGACCGGCGTGCTCACGGACGCGTCGCTCGCGTTCCGTGTGGCCCAACTCGCGCAGCGAGAGGGCGCTGAGATCGTGCTCACCGGGGCGGGGCGTGCGCTGTCGCTCACCCAGCGCACCTCGAGACGTCTCGACGCGCCATGCGATGTCTTCGAGTTCGACGTGACCGTCGCCGAGCACGTGGAGCGCGTGCGGGAGCAGGTGCGGGACTCGCTCGGTCGCGTGGACGGTGTGCTCCATTCGATCGGCTTCGCACCAGAGGTGTGCCTCGGCGATGATCTCCTGGCCGCACAGTGGTCCGATGTCGCGGTCGCGATGCAGATCTCGGCGTACTCGCTCAAGACCCTGGTCGATGCGTTCCTGCCCCTCATGGACCGCGGGGCCTCGGTGGTCGGACTCGATTTCGACAACACCGTCGCATGGCCCGCCTACAACTGGATGGGCGTGGCCAAGGCCGCGCTCGAGGCCACGAGTCGCTATCTCGCCAAGGACCTCGGCCCCCGCGGCATCCGGTGCAACCTCGTCGCCGCCGGCCCGATCCGCACGATGGCCGCCAAGTCGATCCCCGGCTTCAAGAAGTTCGAGGACGTCTGGAACGAGCGCGCACCCCTCGGGTGGGACATCAACGACTCGACCCCGGTCGCCAAGACGGTCCTGGCTCTCCTCTCGGACTGGTTCCCGGCCACGACCGGCGAGTTGATCCACGTCGACGGCGGCTACCACGCGATGGGGGCATGAGCCGCCCGTGAACCGGCTCGCACACGCGACCTCGCCCTACCTGCGCCAGCACCGCGACAACCCGGTGAACTGGTGGCAGTGGGGGGCTGACGCTTTCGCCGAGGCAGCGGCAACCGACCGCCCCGTGCTCCTCTCCGTCGGGTACTCGGCGTGCCACTGGTGCCACGTCATGGCGCACGAATCGTTCGAGGACCCGGCGACCGCCGAGATCATGAACAGGTTGTTCGTGAACGTGAAGGTCGACCGCGAGGAGCGACCCGACGTCGACGCGATCTACATGGACGCGGTGCAAGCGCTCACTGGTCGCGGGGGGTGGCCGTTGACCGTGTTCTGCACTCCCGATGGTGAGCCGTTCTTCGGGGGCACCTACTGGCCGAGGGAGCCATTCCAGCGCCTCCTCGCCGCGGTCGACGATGCGTGGCGCAACAAGCGGGGCGATCTGTCGCAGAACGTGGAGGCCCTCGTCGAGGTGGTGTCGAGAACGGCGCGAGTCGAGCCGTCCACCGGGGGGGACCCGGCACCGCTCCTGCGCGGAGCACTCGAGTCGGTGCACCGGGCATTCGACCCGGAGTGGGGCGGATTCGGGGGTGCCCCGAAGTTTCCCTCCACCTTCGCCCTGGATGTCGCGTTGCGTGCCCACGTCGAGCGTGGCGACGGGGCCACCTCCGAGATCGTCCTCACATCGCTCGACGCCATGGCATCGGGCGGCATGTGGGATCACATCGGGGGTGGGTTCTCGCGATACAGCGTCGATGAGAGGTGGCTCGTGCCCCACTTCGAGAAGATGCTCTACGACCAGGCACTCCTGTTGCGGGTCTATCTCCACGCGTGGCAGGTCATGGGGCACCGACGCCACTTGGGCGTGGTCGAGGAGATCATCGGCTATGTGCTCGACGAGATGACCCACCCGCTCGGCGGCTTCTGGTCAGCCGAGGACGCCGACTCCCTCGACGCGCACGGCCATTCCGAGGAGGGAGCGTTCTACACGTGGACGCCCGCGGAGATCCGCGCCTGCCTCGCCGGCGAGGCCGACCGCGCCCTCCAGTGGTGGGACATCACCGAGATCGGCAACTTCGAGGGGCGCTCGATCCCCAACCGCCTCGCCACGCGCGGTGGGGTCGAACGGCCCGACGACATCGAGCTCCTCCGCCGCCGGCTCCACGAGGTGCGCGCCCTGCGACCGCGGCCGGGCCTCGACGACAAGGTGCTCACCGAGTGGAACGCGATGTTTCTCGTCTCGCTCTGCGAGGCCGCAGCCGCGACAGGGAGCACCCGCTGGCGGGACGCCGCAGTGCGAAACGGGGAATTCCTCGTCGCGCACCTGCGCGGCAGCGATGGTCGGTGGTTCCGTTCATGGCAGGCCGAACCCACGCCGACAGCCTCGCACTCGGCGCTGGCCCACGATCTCGCCCACGTCGTCGATGCGATGACGCGCCTCCACGAACTCACCGGCGAACACCGCTGGCTCGAGATCGCCGTCGAGACGGCCGACGAACTGGTCGAGCACCACTGGGATCCCGAGAGGCTCGGCTTCTTCACCGTCGCCGACGATGCGGAACGCCTCATCGCACGCCAGAAGGACCTGATGGACAACGCGACACCATCGGCGAACTCCGCGGCGGCGATCGCGCTGCTGCGGATCGCAGCCCTCACCGGACGCGGCGATCTGCGGGACCGCGCACTCGGCACGCTCCGACTCCTCGAGGCCGTCGTTGCGTCCGCACCGACCGCCTTCGGAAACGCGATGGCGGCGTTCCACATGCTCGCCACCGGCATCATCGAGGTCGTCGTGCCGGGCGAGAACCCGCCGATGCTCGGCGAGATCCGCTCACGCTGGCGCCCGAACATGGTGTTGACGCACGGTGCTGCGCGCACAGGACCGTTGTGGGAGGGACGCGAACCCGGAAAGGCCTACGTGTGCCGCGAGGGAGCGTGCCTGCTCCCCGCGACCGATCCGGCCACGCTCGCCGATCAGTTGCGCCAGAGCTGCTTCGGGGGCTGAACCGTCACCATCGACCGCGGTGGATGATGTCGCCCGCGGAGCGACCGGGGCGCGCCGCACTCCGTCCGGGGCGCGCCCCACCCTCGACACGGTGCCCCGCACACAGAGTCCCCAGGAAGACGACTTCGTCGGGTACCCCGAACTCCCTCCGCAGGGCCGACTCCTCGGCATGGGCGAAGAAGAGCGCTCCCAGTCCCTCGTCCTCGAGCGCATGCAGGAGGGTCATCGTGGCGAAGGCCGCATCGATCGTCCAATAGGGCGCAGGCCATGCACCGAGATCGTCCCCGAGCCCGGTCGCGCTCTTGTCCGGTTCTGAGTACCGGACGAGATAGTCGCGGGGATCTGCGAGAACCAGAGCCAGGAACGGCGCCGCGAGGAGACCGGGGAACGCGAACGTGCCGCGCTTTGCCCGGGGCAGGGCGATGTCCCAGTAGCGAGGGACCTCGTCACTCTCGAGCACGACGAGATGCCACCCGGATGTCTTGCCCGCACTCGGCGACCGGCCTGCGATCTCCACGCACCTCTCCAGCACCGAGGGATCGATGGGAGCGGACGAGAAGTCGCGGGTCATGCGGCGTGCCCGCACCACCTCGCGGAATTCCATCGGCGCCTCAGGAGCGGGCGCCGAGTTTGACGAGGCTCTCCGCCATCGTCCAGCCGTGCACGATCAGCACGCCGCCCTTCTTCGGGTTCACGCCCTTGAAGAGCTCGGCGACCGCCTCGGGCACCTTCTCCGGTTTCGACGACTCGTGATCGAGGAAACCGCCCTGACCGGCGCTCTTCACGACGAAGGTCTTCTCGTCGTAGTTCGCATCGACCCCGAAGCGCTTCGCGAGCCGACGACCCCACGCCCGCTCCTCGCCCACGGCGCGGTGTCCGGACCGGGGGATGATCTCGGTGAGCGACTTGAAGGCCTCGATCCCCCCGGGGGTGACGAATCGGGTGCCCACCACGACGTCCTCGTCGGGGAAGGCCATCAACGCCCGGTGATAGGCCTCTGCCATCAATCCCTTCAGGACCTGGTCGCGTTTGCCGGTGCGCTTCACGGTCATCAACCCGATGAGGACGCAGGGCGTGCCACCGATGCGTTCGAGGGTCGAGAATGTCACTCCGTGCAACTTGCCCTCGACGGAGGCCAGCGTGCACAGGACCCACTGCTCCTTGGCGACGAGGAGGGCACTCTCCTTGAACGCTCCCCCGATGCCGACCATCTCCTCGATCTGGGCCTCGGTGAGGGCACTGGAGTCCTGGGTCTTCACGACCAACGACATCTGCCTTCCGTTCTCCCTCGATCGGCGCCGCGGAGGTCCGCGGCGGGTGAAGCACCATTCTGCCAAATGCGCGGCCTCGGAGCCGAACGGAGGACCCCGCGCGACCATCCGGTGCGAGCGAGCGAGGCGGGGCGGTCCCTCGACGCGGGTCAGACCACCGAGACGGCAGAGGAGCCGAAGGCCACTCGCAGGGGCCCGACCGCTTTCTCGTAATCGACGAGTCCGCGCGGCCCGAGATCGAAGGTCTTGCCACCCGCGAGTCGCACCTTGCACGGTGACGCCCCGGGGAACTCTGCGATGATCGATTTGAGTGTCTCCAATTTCTCGGATGTGAAACCCGATGGGAGCACGAGCACGACCTCGGGCACGTGGTCGCGCAGATTGGTCGGCGCGGTGATCTTCTGCGCCACGAAGTTCGACGGACCCTCGTCGCGCTTGTTCAACCTCCCCGTGACGGTGACGACGGTGTCGTCGGCGAGGAGATGTCCGTGTTCGGCGAGGGTCTTGGCGAACACCGTCACCTCGACGGAGGAATCCATGTCCTCGAGGATGAAGGTTGCCATCTGGTCGCCCTTGCGGGTGAAGCGCCTGTTGAACGACGACACGACGCCCCCGATGGTGGCCATACCCGCCTCGCGCTCGCCGAGACCAGAGATCGAGGTGTTGATCAGGCGCCTCAGAGCACCCTCGATTCCCTTGAGTGGGTGGTCGGATATGTAGAGACCGAGCATCTCCTTCTCGTGCCTCAAACGGTCCGCTTTCCCGAACTCGAGGTCGGGGATCGGCGTCTCCTCGCTCCAGGATCCCTCGCCCACCTCCGAGATCTCGCCGAAGAGCGACATGACCCCGCGGTCAGCCTCGCGTCGCGCGGCGATCGCGCGGTCGATGAGGGGCTCGTGCACGGTCAGCAATCCACGGCGTGGATGACCGAGTGTGTCGAAGGCCCCCGCCTTGATCAACGATTCCACCGCACGCTTGTTCAGGGCCTGTTCGGGAACCCGTCGCGCGAAATCGTGGAACGAGCCGAACGGCCCCCTCGCGTCACGCTCCCCGAGGATCAACCTCACGAGACCCTCACCCACGTTGCGCACTGCCGAGAGCGCGAACACGATGCGTCGTGCCCCACCGGCCGTCACGGCCTCGAAATCGGACCTACCCATGTTGATGTCCGGCGACATCACCTCGATGCCCATCGCGCGCGCATCGGAGAGGTGCACCGCCGCCTTGTCGTAGTTGCCCTTCACCGATGTGAGGAGGCATGCCGTGTACTCGACCGGGTAGTGCGCCTTGAGATAGGCCGTCTGATACGTGACGAGCCCGTAGCCGAAGGCATGGCTCTTGGCGAAGGCATAGTCGGCGAATTTCCGGATGACGCCGAACAGGTACTGACCGAGATCCCGGCCGTACCCGGCCCTCTCGCACCCCGAGACGAACGACTGCTCCTCGCGCGCCATCAATGCCGCGTCCTTCTTCCCACATGCCTTCCGGAGGTTGTCGGCCTGGGCGAGCGAGTATCCGGCGAACTTCTGCGACACGCGCATCACGCTCTCCTGGTACACCATCAGTCCGTACGTGTCCTGGAGCACTTCGACCGCGTCGGGATGGAAGTACTCGGGTTGTTTGCGGTTGTTCTTGATGGCCGCGTAGTCGTTGTGCATGTTGTCGCCCATGGGACCGGGCCGGTAGAGCGCGAGCACAGCGCAGACATCCTCGAAGGCGGTCGGCTTCATCGACCTGAGAAGTGCCCGCATCGGCGGGGACTCGAGCTGGAACACCCCGATCGTGTCGCCCCGGCCGAGGAGGGCGAAGGTCCCGGGATCGTCCAACGGGACCGAGTCGATGTCGAAGTGCGGATCACGCTGGCGCCTGATCATCTCGACCGTGTCGGTGATCACATCCAGATTGCGCAGTCCGAGGAAATCCATCTTCAGCAGACCGAGTTCCTCCACTCCGTGCATCTCGTACTGGGTCACGATCGGAGCCTCGTCGATAGTGAGATCGCTCGTCGGTTTGCGCTGGATCGGGAGGTACTCGGTGAGCGACTTGGGGGCTATCACCACCGCGGCGGCATGGATGCCGTCGCTGCGCTTCATCCCCTCCAGCCCCTTGGCCACGTCGACGACGCGCTTGGCGACCTCGTCGGAGGCCACCAGGTCGCGCAGACCCTGGGCCTCGCGGTACCCATCGGCGTGGCCCTCGTCGAACTCGAGGCAGTACTGCAACGGGGTGTCGCGACCCTGATTGAGCGGTGGCATCGCCTTTGCGATCTTGTCGCCGACGGCGTACTCGTACCCGAGCACGCGTGCCGCGTCGCGGACGGCGTTTCGCGACTTGATCGTCGAGAACGTGATGATCTGGGCGACGCGATCCCGACCGTACTTGTCGGCCGCGTACCGGATCATTTGGTCCCGGTGACGGGAGTCGAAGTCCATGTCGATGTCGGGCATCGACACGCGCGAGGGGTTGAGGAATCTCTCGAACAGCAGGTCGTAGCGGATCGGGTCGAGCTCGGTGATCCGCAAGCAGTAGGCCACCGCGCAACCTGCCGCAGAACCCCGACCCGGACCGACGCGAATGCCCGACTCCCGGGCGTACCGGATCAGGTCCCACACGATCAGGAAGTAGGCCGAGAAGCCCATGTCGTCGATCACCTTCAACTCGTAGGCGAGTCGCTCGACGACGTTCTCCGGCAGTTTCTCCCCCCATCTCTGGCGGGCTCCCTCGCGTGCGAGGTGGGCCAAGTACTCCCCCGCCGTGGCGAATTGCGCGGGCAGGGGGAAGTCGGGCAGTTGGTACTGACCGAATGTCAGGTCCAACTCGGCGCGCTCCGCGATCCAGAGCGTGTTGTCGCACGACTCCGGCAACTCCGACCAGATGGCCCGCATCTCGGCCGAGGTCTTCAGGTAGTGCTCGCTCCCCTCGAACCGGAACCTGTCGCGATCGGACATCAGCGCACCGGTCTGCACGCACAGGAGCGCATCGTGGGCCTCGTGGTCGTGGCGCTCCACATAATGCGAATCGTTCGTGGCGAGCAACGGCGCCCCGATGCGCCGTGCGATCTCGACGAGTTTGGGGTTGGTCAACCGCTGGTTCGCGATGCCGTGGTCCTGCACCTCGACGAAGAGATTGTCCTTGCCGAAGATCTCCTGCAATCGGGCCGCCTTCCGGACCGCGTCCTCCTCGTCCCCGCGCAACAGCGCCTGGAGGACGTGACCGCCAAGACAGCCCGTGGTGGCGATGAGGCCCCCGGCATGCCGCTCCAGCAATTCCCAGTCGACGCGCGGCTTGTAGTGGTATCCCTCGAGGAAGGCAAGGCTGGAGAGCTTGATGAGATTCCGGTAGCCCTGCTCGTTCTCGGCGAGCAGCGTGAGGTGGTAGTACTGCTTCTTTCCGCTCTCGGCGGCGCCTCCGTTGTCATCGAGGCGTCCGCGCCTCGCGATCCTCTCGCTGCGGTGATCGTGGGCCATGTAGGCCTCCGTGCCGATGATCGGCTTGATGCCGGCCCTCCTGCACTCCTTGTAGAAATCGATGACCCCGTACATGTTGCCGTGGTCGGTGATGCCGAGTGCGGGCTGACCATCGGCCACCGCTTTTGCCACGAGAGCGTCCAGCCTCGCCGCTCCGTCGAGCATCGAGTACTCCGTGTGCACGTGCAGGTGGGCGAACGACGAACTCATCGAGCCTCCTGTCCCTTCCTGCGAACGACCCCGGCACCGCACGCAACGAGTCGACGATCAAGCGCGCCAAGTCACACCGGTGTGGTTTTCCAAAAATAGCATCTGCCTGTGTCGTCGTTGGAAACACCCGGGCGGGAGGAAACAGTCACCGGCGCAGGACCGCGAGAATCGACGGTGTCAGAGGTAGGTGCCGCCGGAGTCGCCAACGCGCCCCGAGGACTGTTGCGGCGGAAACTGGCGCATCTGTTCGATCTGTTGCCGGGCCGCGAGCTGCTGAGCGAACAGAGTCGCCTGGATCCCGTGGAACAGACCCTCGAGCCATCCGACCAACTGGGCCTTGGCCACGCGCAGTTCACCGTCGCTGGGCACCTCACCCTCCTTGAAGGGCAGCGCGAGCATGTGCAGTTCCTCCGCAAGATCGGGCGACAGTGCGGTCGAGATCTCGGTGATCGAGCGCTCGTAGATCTCCGCCAGGCGCTCGCGACTCGGCTCATCGAGCGTCGTTCCGCGCACCTCCTCGAGCAGTTGACGGACCATCGAGCCGATGCGCATCACCTTGGCGGGCTCGGTCACAGCCTCTGAGTGTCGATCATGGGATTGCTGATCGAGCATCTCCCCGGCGTCGATCACCTCGGCTCCGGTGATGTGGGTGGGCGACTGGCCATCCTCTGGTTGCTCTGATTGCTCCGGCACGGGCCCATTCTGCCCATTCCGCCCCCGATTCACCCGCCCCGGGCCACTGCGAGGGGGACGAGGACCTCGTCTGGGGTCATGGAGCCGTGCCGACACACCAGATCGGCACCCCCCGCCTCGGCGGGGTCCTCGAATGCGACCGGTGCGCGTGCGACCAGTGCCACGTCCCCGAGGCGTCGCAGCACCGCATCGGCGACGCGCGGGCCGAACCATCCCTCATCCACCATCTGCTCACGGGTCACGATCCATGCGACCTCGGCGTGCGCCCCGCATGCCTCGTGAAGGGCCCGCTCCGCGCCCCGCCTCGCGTGCAGCCAGCGGAACCGACCCTCGCCCGATTGGTGTCGCACGAGATCGGTGATCTCACGCCCGGGACGGATGATGCGACCGCCCACCTGAACCTGGCCATGGTCAGCCGTGACCACGAGAGCAGTGTCGGGGTCGAGTCGCTCGAGGATGTCACCGACGAGACGATCGGCATGGGAGAGCTCGGCGTCGTAGTACGGACCGAATCCTCGCTCATGGGCGATCTTGTCGATTCCGTCGTAGTAGGCGTACACGAAGGTGTCCCCGTCGGCGAGTGCCTCGGACACGATCACGGGGATCGATGACGCGACGCGCCACCCGACCGGTTTCACACCGGCGAGATGCGCCTCGGTGAAACCGGTGCCCTCGAGTTCGGCCCGGCTCGACACGGGAACGCGCATCCCGAGGAACGGTGGACACGACTGGATGAGGGCCGGGGGGTGCGAGATGCGCCGGTCGCCGGCCGCATCGGCCCAGCGGAGGACATTCATCACCGTGTCGCCCATGTCCATCCGCCACCCGACGATCCCATGTTCGCCCGGCGTGAGTCCCGTGGTGATCGACGTGAGCGCGGTGGCCGTCGTGGTGGGCGCGACAGTGGTGATCGGTGCAGAGTCCATCGAGGCGAGCACCGGGGCCAGATCCCGGCGGGTCTCGATCTGGTTCCATCCCAGCCCGTCGAGCACAAGCACGACGACTCGCCGTGCACCGGCCGCTGACGCAGGGAACCAACTCGGCAGGTCGGAAGTCCCCCCCGGACCGAGCAGAGCGGGCACCAGCGACACCGTGCAGTCGGCGCCGTATCGCGGGAGCAGGGGAAGCGCGGTTGGTTCTGTCACGCCCACAGTCCAGCACCTACGATGTCGTTGTGCGAGTGTCCACCCGTGGCGATTATGCCTGTCGCGCTCTCTTGTCGCTGGCGCTGCACGCCGATTCTGCGGGACCGACCTCGGTGCGTGACATCGCAGAGCGCACCGGACTCCCCCAGCCCTACCTGGAGCAGATCCTCCTCGCTTTGAAGGGTGCGGGACTCGTTCGTTCCAAGCGCGGTGTGGGGGGCGGCTATGTGCTGGCGCGCGACCCCGCCGAGATCAGGCTCTCCGAGGTGATCTCGGCGGTGGACGGCCCGATCACTCTCGGCGATTTCGGTCAACCTCACCAGGCCGGCGCCTGTGACCACGAGGGCCAATGCGTGTTGCTCGCCATCTGGGACATCGCCGCGCGGCACATGCGCGAGCACCTCGACTCCTACACCTTCGCCCAACTCGCACGGGCCGCGACCGGTGAGGGTGAGTGGCCCGGCGCCGACTTCCACCACTGACATCCCGATCCTGCGCCCCTCACCACGACAACCCCACCATCGAGTCACGAACACGCGGCGATGACCGCGGCCATGTCAGCGGGCGGATCGCACTCGAAGGACAGCCGGTCGCCGGTCGCGGGGTGATCGAACTCGAGCCGCCTCGCGTGGAGCATCGGACGCCCCACCACCAGTCCCGACCGCGCGCCGCCGTAGGTGGCGTCCCCGACGACGGGATGATCGAGCGCAGCCAGATGCACGCGGATCTGGTGCGTGCGGCCGGTCTCGAGGATGCACCGCAGGAGGCCCAAATCGGCGGGCTCGGTGTAGCGCCGAGTCTCCTCGACCTTGGTCCGCGCCCATTTTCCGTCGCGAACCACCGCCATGCGGGTCGGGTCGCGCGGGTCGCGCCCGATCGGTGCGTCCACGATCGTCGAACCGGCATCGAGGTGACCCCACACGAGCGCGTCGTACACCCTGTTCACCTCGTGGTCAGACAGCGCATCGATGAGGGACTCATAGGCGAGCCGCGTGCGTGCGACCACGAGGAGACCCGACGTGCCGACATCGAGTCGGTGCACGATCCCCGGTCGCATCGCCTCACCGACCCCGATGATCTCGGGGAACAGGTGCAGCAGACCGTTCACGAGAGTGCCCGACTCATGACCCGGTGCCGGGTGCACGACCAACCCGGCCTGCTTGGAGACCACCACGACGTCATCGTCGCAATGGACCACATCGACGACCACGCCGGGATCGGGGGCCGGGGGCTCCTTCGTCGGGAGCAGCGCGACGTCGACGGACACCGACTGGCCCTCGCGCAGACGCAACTTCCCGGATCGCTCGACCCGACCGTCGACGCTCGCTCCACCCGCCTCGACGAGTGACGCCGCCACCGATCTGGTGACGTCGGCGACTATTGCCACGATGCGATCGAGGCGTTCCCCCGCCAGCGCAGCCGGGATGACCTCCGGACCGATGATGCGGCTCATACCCGCCCACCCGCTCCCGCCCGGGCATCGACATCGCGGCCGGACCCGCGAAGGGCCATCACCACCAGCACCAATCCTCCGATGGTGATCGCAGAATCGGCCACATTGAACACCGGCCACCACTGGAGATCGATGAAGTCGATCACACGGCCGCGCATCAGTGCCCTGCCGCGGAACAACCGGTCGACGATGTTGCCCACCGCTCCACCGACGACGAGTGCGAGCCCCGTCCGTGAGACCTCGTTGTCCGCGCGCCTCATCCCGGCAACGAGCACGAGCACCACCGCGACCGCAACGAGGCCTATCCACGGACCCCATCCGGTACCGGTGGAGAACGCAAAGCCACTGTTGTACCCGAGTGCGAAGCGGAGGGTCCACACCACCTCGATCGTCCGGCCGCCGTCGAGTGCATTTTGTGCCCAGTGCTTCGTCCACTGATCGAGCACGACCACGATGAGGGAGAGCACCGCCGCGCGGCGGATCCTCGGCACGGTCGTCCTACCGTCAGTACCTGGTGACGCCGCCGGCTCGTTCCGTGACGAGCTCGGTCGCCCACGGGATCGCCTTCAGGCGCTCGCGCGGGATGGGCATGCCCGACACCAGCGAGTAGCCGTACTCACCGCGACGAAGACGATCCATCGCAGCGTCGATCTCCTCGACTGTCTGGCGGGCCTGGGCCGACAGTGTCAGGTCCTGCTCGCGCTCGACCACCATGGTGTCACCCTCTCCACCCTCGTCGTCGAACTGCACGTCACCCATCTCGGCATCGGCGATCAGGGAATTCGCTTCGTTCTCGAGACGGTCGGCCTGACCGACCAACTTCGCGCGCTCCTCGACGAGGAGATCCCGCTGCCCGAGGAGGAACTTCAGGTCGAACTCCTTGGTCGACACGACACCATCACGGGACTCACCCTTGATGATCGTGGGTGGTTTGGGGGGCTCGGGCTTGGGCTTGCGCGGAAGGGGCGGCGGCATCGGTGGTCGTGCCGCAGCCTCGGCGGCGGCACGCTCGGCGGCGGCGCGTTCGAGAGATTCGAGTTTGGCGCGGAGTTTCTCGGCCGCGAGGCGCTCCTTCTCGGCCTTGGCGGCGGCACGCGCTTTTTCGCGCTCTGCCTTGGCCTTGGCGGCGGCCTTCTCACGCTCGGCCCTGGCCTTGGCAGCAGCCTTCTCACGCTCGGCCCTGGCCTTGGCAGCAGCCTTCTCACGCTCGGCCCTGGCCTTGGCAGCGGCCTTGTCCTTGGCGATCTTTGCCCGGGCACGCTCTGCTTCCCTGCGGAGACGCTCCTTCTCCTTGGCTGCGGAGATCCGCGCTCGCTCGCGCTCCTTGCGCTCGGTGTCACGCTTCCTTTGTGCCGCCGCGCGCTCGGCAGCCTTTTTCTTGGCGAGCGCCTTCTGCGCCGCGACTTTCTTCTGCGCCGCGACTTTCTTCTGCGCCTCTGCCTTCTTCTTGGCGAGCGCCTTCTGCGCCGCGACTTTCTTCTTGGCGAGCGCCTTCTGCGCCGCGACTTTCTTTTTGGCGAGCGCCTTCTGCGCCGCGACTTTCTTCTGCGCCGAGGAGGCGCTGGCCACCTTCCGTGTGGGCTTCTTCTTGGCCGGAGCCTTCTTCTTGGCCGGCTTCTTCTTGGCCGGAGCCTTCTTCTTGGCCGGCTTCTTCTTGGCCGGCTTCTTCTTGGCCGGAGCCTTCTTCTTGGCCGGCTTCTTCTTGGCCGGAGCCTTCTTCTTGGCCGGCTTTTTCTTGGCCGGAGCCTTCTTCTTGACCGGCTTCTTCTTGGCCGGAGCCTTCTTTTTTGATGCCATGTGTGACCGTCCGCAGATTCCATCCACCCGGGGTGCCCACAGGGCTCCGGATTGCCCCGTGAGGCTAGGTCATGGGCCTGTCATCGCCAACGGATGCCGGCGACCTCACCCGGTCGACAAAACCGACACGCCGATCCGGTGCCCCTCAATCTCGACACTCCGCGGGAGATCTTCATCCCAGACGAGATTCACCGTCAGCGTCTCGCCCACCACCAGTTCCCTGTGCGACTCGACCCGTCGGCGCACCTCCGCATCGGCCGAGATCACCAAGGTGATCCGGTCGGTGACCCGCAGGTTGGCATCGCGCCTCGCCTGTTGCACGGCCCGGACCACATCGCGAGCGGTGCCTTCTGCCTCGAGATCCTCAGTGATCGAGACGTCCAAGAGCACGATGCCCGACCCAGCCTCGAGCGGAGCGCTGGCGTCTCCTTCCCGTGCCACGAGCCGCAGCGCATATTCGCCCTCCACGAGGCGTTCGCCTGCTGCCACGACTGCCCCATCGGACTCCATCCACTCACCCCGCTTCACCGCGGCGATGACCTGCTGTGTCCGAGCACCGAGCCTCGGCCCGAGCACGGCCGGGACCACCAGCAGCTCCCGTGTCGTCGTGGAGTCGACATCGGAGGTGAGGAGCACGGCGCGCACATTCACCTCCTCGGCGATGATCTGCTCGAAGTCCGCGAGGCGCTCGGCACCGGGCGCCGCCACGGTCATCGAGGCGAGCGGAAGTCGCACTCTCCTGCCGTGGGCCTTTCGGACAGAAAGTGCCGCCGAACACGCGTCGCGCACCGTGTCCATCGCGGTCACGAGGTCGTCATCGACGGGCAACTCGTCCGGTGTCGGCCACGGGAGAAGATGGACACTCGGAGAATCGGGGGAGAGACCGCGATGGATCTCGTCGGCCACCATCGGGAGCAGCGGCGCGACGAGCCTCGTGAGAACCGAGAGCGTCGTGTGCAGGGTGTCGATCGCGTCGTCATTGCCCGCCCAGAATCTGTCGCGGCTCCTGCGGATGTACCAATTGGTGAGCACATCGAGGAACGCACGGATCTCCGCGCACGCCCCCGAGAGGTCGTAGGCGTCCATCTGCACCGTCACGGCCCCGACGGCCCGGTGGAGCTTGGCCAGCACGTACCGGTCGAGCACGTCGGTGGAGTCGGTGCGCACCCTCCCCTGCTTGGACTCGGCGTTGGCATACAGCGCCAGGAAGTACCACGAGTTCCACATCGGTAGGAGCACCTGTCGCACGGTTTCGCGCATGCCCTGCTCGGTCACCGAGAAGTCGCCGCCGCGCAGGATGGGCGAAGACATCAGGTACCACCGCATCGCATCGGCGCCGTGTGATTCGAAGATCCCCATCGGATCGGGGTAGTTGCGGAGACTCTTGGACATTTTCGCACCGTCGTCACCGAGAACGACTCCATGGCTCACGCAGTTGGTGAACGCGGGCCGGTCGAAGAGGGCCGTGGCGAGAACGTGCAGCGTGTAGAACCAACCCCTCGTCTGGGCGATGTACTCGACGATGAAATCACCCGGGTAGTGGCTCTCGAACCACTCCCTGTTCTCGAACGGATAGTGAACCTGCGCGAAGGGCATCGACCCGCTCTCGAACCAGCAATCGAGGACCTCGGGCACTCGCCGCATCATGGAGTTGCCAGTCGGATCGTCGGGATTCGGCCGCACGAGTTCGTCGATCGAGGGTCGGTGCAGGTCGGTCACCTCCACACCGAAGTCGTGCCGCAATTCCTCGATGCTCCCGTAGACGTCGATGCGCGGGTGCGCCGGGTCGTCACTCCTCCACACCGGGATGGGCGAGCCCCAGAAGCGGTTGCGGCTGATGGACCAATCGCGGGCGTTCGCGAGCCACTTGCCGAACATGCCGTCCCTGATGTGAGAGGGAACCCAGTTGATCTGCTGGTTGAGCTCGACCATCCGATCCTTGAAGCGCGTCACCTCCACGAACCACGATGAGTTCGCGCGGTACACGAGCGGCTCGCTGCACCGCCAACAGTGCGGGTACGGGTGGTCGTAGGTCTCGTGGCGCACGACGACACCGCGGTCCTTGAGGTGACGGATCACCTCTGGGTTCGCATCGAAGACGTGCGTGCCCTGCCAGTCGACGATCTCGGAGGTGAAGCGACCGTGCTCGTCCATCGGGCACAGGGTCGGAATGCCGGCTGCGTTGCAGATGATCTGGTCGTCCTCACCGAAGCCGGGGGCCAAGTGCACGATGCCGGTGCCGTCCTCCACCGTCACGAAGTCGGCGGCCAGGATCCGAAACGCGTTCTCGGTGCCGGCGAAGTAGGGCATCAGCGGGCGATAGGTGCGCCCCACGAGCTCGGACCCACGGAGGGTGCCGACGCGCTCGGCCGATCCCAGTTCGCGCTCGTACGCACCGAGCCTCGCCTCGGCGATCACGTACCGATGGCCGTCGGCATGGAGGACGACCGCATAGTCGACCTCGGGGTTCACCGCGAGCGCGAGGTTCGAGGGCAGTGTCCATGGTGTAGTGGTCCACGCGAGGACCCTCTCGCCCGACTCCAACTCGAACGCCACGGTCAGGGCCGGATCCTGCCGAAGGCGATAGACGTCGTCCATGCGGGTCTCGGTGTTCGACAACGGCGTCTCGCAACGCCAGCAGTACGCCAGGACACGGAAACCCTCGTAGATGAGGCCCTTGTCCCACAGCGTCTTGAAGGCCCACATGACGCTCTCCATGTAGGACGCATCGAGGGTCTTGTAGTCATTTTCGAAATCGACCCAGCGCGCTTGACGGGTCACATACCTGCGCCACTCGTCGGTGTAGCGAAGCACGCTGGTGCGGCACGCCTCGTTGAAGCGGTCGATCCCGTACCGGGCGATCTCGGGGTGACCCGCGATTCCGAGTTCGCGCTCAGTCTCGACCTCGGCGGGGAGACCGTGGCAGTCCCAGCCGAAGCGGCGCTCCACCCTGCGGCCGCGCATCGTCTGGTACCGGGGCACCACGTCCTTGACGAAACCCGTCAGGAGGTGGCCGTAGTGAGGGAGACCGTTGGCGAACGGTGGACCGTCGTAGAAGACGAATTCATTCGCCCCTGCCTCACCGGCCGGCCGTGCCTCGATCGACGACACGAAGGTGTCCTCGTCGGCCCATCGGTGCAGAACCGCCTCTTCGAGGCGGGGAAAGTCCGGTTGGGGAACGACGACCGGATATGCCACGGGACAAGGCTAGGGGTGTGCCGCGGTCGGGGGCGGGTTCAGCAGCCCAGGACGCTCGCGATGATCTGGATCGCGATGATGACCACGAGCGGGGTGAAGTCGAGCATCCCGACCGCCGGTATCACCCGCCTCAACGGCAAGAAGACCGGATCGGTCAACTGGTGGAGCAGCCCGACGATCGGCGCCGCGCGACTCGAGGAGTTGATCGGGAAGAACGACGCGATGGCGCGCGCCACGATCACCAACGTGTAGATCTGCAGGATCGCACAGACGAGTGCCACGGTCGTCTCAGCGGTCGCCGTCGAAGGCGGGCTTCAGGAGATACACGCCGGTGGCCACCTTCTCCATCGTGCCCCCGAGCGCGTAGCACAGCCCGGACGCGAAATCGATGATGCGCCTCGACATCTCGCGATCCGCGCCCTCGAGGTTCACGATCACGGGCACCCCGACCTTGAAGCAGTCACCGATCTCCTTGGCCTGGTTGAAGTCACGGGGTCGAACCGTCACCGTCTCGCCCGACGCGCCCACCGTGCGCACCGATGGCGCGTTGCGGGGGGTGCCCACCGGGCGCACCTGGATGCCCGACGAGTCGTCGGGGCGACGCGCTGCGCCGGTGTCGTCGACGCGTGGACCGCGCGATCCGATTCCCTCGGAGCCGTACTCGGGCTCGGTTCCTCGGCGTGCGAGCGGGTCCGACCCCCGAGGAGCACGCGTCGGGCGCTCGTACTCGGCCGACATGTCGTAGTCGTCATAGGACTCCTCGCCACTGAGTCCGAGATAGTCCATTGCGCGACGGAAGAACGACATGTCGTCAGGCTAACCCAGCGATTCTGTGCGATGTGGGAGCGCCCCAACCGGGGGCGCTCCCCGAAGAGCGCCGAACCATCTCACCGGGGGCGCTCCCCGAAGAGCGCCGAACCATCTCACCGGGGGCGCTCCCCGAAGAGCGCCGAACCATCTCACCGGGGGCGCTCCCCGAAGAGCGCCGAACCAAGCCTCACGATGGTGGCGCCCTCCGCGAGTGCGATCTCCCAGTCGTCGGACATCCCCATCGAGCATTCGCGGAGTCCCCGCAGGTCGGCCAGCCGCCGCAGGAGCCCGAACGCAGCCGCACACTCGCTGCGGGTGCCTCCCGTGGGCCCCACGGTCATGAGTCCCTCCACCGACAACCCCGCTCTCCCGGCCCGCTCCAGCAGCCCGTCCAGTTGGTCCGGTGCGCACCCACCCTTGGACGCCTCCCCCGTGGTGTCCACCTGGAGCAGCACCCGCGCACCACGACCCGCCCGCTTGGCAATCTCATCGACCAGGCCGGGGCGATCGACCGACTCCCAGACCGAGACGATTCCCGACAACGACTTCACCTTGTTCGATTGGAGTCGCCCGATGAAGTGCACGGGAAGCTCCGCGGGAATCGACGGCACCTTCGCGAGCAACTCCTGGGCGTAATTCTCCCCCATCCCGTCGCAGCCGGTCGCGTGTGCGGCAGCGATCGCCTCCGGACCGAACGACTTGGTCACCGCGACCACCGCCACGTCGGGGGCACCGAGGACGGCGGCGCGCGCACGAACCAACGACATCCGCGACGCCACCGCGTCAGGGTCGATCGTCATCGTCGGTGCATCCCGGCCCGGCCGGACCGGACTACCTCAGGAACGACGGCACGTCGAAGTCGTCGTCATCGTCTCCGAGGGGATCGGTCTCGGCGAAGATGTCGCGCACGTTGGATGAGCCGCGGGAATCCCTGGATCCCGACGACCGCGTGCCGAACGTCGCATTGGTCGCCCCATCCCAGCGCTCGAATCCCGCAGCGATGACGGTGACCTTGATCTCGTCGCCCATCTCATCGTCGATGACGGTGCCGAAGATGATGTTCGAGTCCTGGTGCGCCACCCCGTGCACCACTTCGGCCGCGGCATTGACCTCGAAGAGGCCCATGCTGGATGGGCCGGTGATGTTGAGCAGGATGCCCCGCGCGCCGTCGATTGCGGCCTCGAGCATCGGGCTGGAGATCGCGTCCTTGGCCGCGGTGACGGCCCGGTTGTCCCCGGAGGCGACGCCGATGCCCATGAGGGCGGTTCCCGCGTTCGTGAGGATCATCCTGACGTCGGCGAAGTCGGTGTTGATGAGACCCGGGGTCGTGATCAGGTTGGTGATTCCCGCGACGCCCTGCAGCAGGACCTCGTCGGCCATCTTGAAGGCGTTCACCAGCGACGTCTTGTCGTTGGCGACAGTGAGGAGTCGGTCGTTCGGGATCACGATCAACGTGTCGACCTTCTCCTTGAGGCGTTGGATGCCGTTGTCGGCCTGCACCGCTCGACGACGGCCCTCGAACTGGAACGGTCTCGTCACGACACCGATCGTGAGCGCGCCGAGCGACTTCGCGATCTCAGCGATCACCGGAGCGCCGCCGGTGCCGGTGCCGCCGCCCTCCCCGGCGGTGATGAAGACCATGTCCGATCCCTGGATCAGTTCCTCGATCTCGTCCCGGTGGGCCTCGGCAGCCGCCCTGCCGACCTCCGGATCCGAGCCCGCCCCGAGGCCCTTCGTGAGCTCGCGACCGATGTCGAGCTTGACGTCAGCGTCGCTCATCAGGAGTGCCTGGGCGTCGGTGTTGATTGCCACGAACTCGACCCCGCGCAGCCCCGCATCGATCATTCGGTTGACAGCGTTCACACCGCCGCCACCGACGCCGATCACCTTGATGACGGCGAGGTAATTCTGTGGTGAACCGGCCATGGGGCAAAACCTCCGCTCGGGCGCCGATGAACGCGACGGGTCAATGTTTCCACACTGGGCGCTGATTTGGTGGCAATTGGCCACGTGCAGCCCCGAATTCGGGGCTGCTTTTGCTCGGTTCGACTGCGCGGAATCGGGCCCGAGGCCCCCGCACGACCTGTCAGCGGGTCTGCACCGTGGGTTCGCCGGTGGACACGTCGACCACCGCCAGCGTCGACGGATCCTGGCGGCGCAGGAGGACCACCACTGCGACCAGCTTGTCTTGCAGTCCCTCGGGCGGACCGAACCTCACGATCGTTCCGCCCTTCAAGAACATCGACAACTCGCCTCCCGGGGACAGATCGAGCGCCTCGGCCCTTTCGGCGATCTCATCGGGAAGGGCCAGGACCAGTTGGGCCGCGGCACGGTACGCGTCATCGGTGGTGGCCCCGGCCTCGAGCGAGGGCCCCGTGCCCCTCACCTGGAGGTACTTGGTCGGCCATCCCTCGAGGACCGCGATCACGTGCCCGCGCGCGTCGATCACGCGCGCTTTCTGGTCGTCGCCCGCGTACCACACGACCGGTCCGCGCTCCGCCACCTCGACGACGGCGCGACCGGGGAAGTCGGTGGTGATGCGCACCTCGGCCACCCACGGATCCTGGAGCATCCGCTGGCGTGCGAGATCGACATCGGCCGTGAACACCGACGACCCGTCGAGCATCCCGCGCACGTCCTCGATCGTGGAGGCGTCGGTGTACACGGTGCCGTCGAAGACCACGGTGCGGATCGCAAAGATCGGTGATGCGAGCAGGGCGGCGACCACGGTGAACGCCACGGTGCCGATCGCTCCGAGTCGCAACCATCCGACGCGCCCGCGGCCCCGCCCAACGGTCTTGGCGCGCCTGGCACGACGCCCCGAGCGCTGGGAGTCCCGATCGGCGACCCGGCCAGCCGGTTGGTCATCGTCCACGATCAGCACGCGGCTCACCTCGCCCACATCGCGCACCTCGGGCATCGTGCCGTCATCGACGATCTGGATCACGCCCCCACCCGCGTGCACCGGCACGAGCGGATCAATCGGCAGCGGAACCACCGAGTCGGCCGAGAGGTCCCCGATCGGCACGATCGGTCGGTCTCTGACCGGCGTGGAAGCCCCGGGACCGGTCGGGACGAGGTCGGTCGGTGTGATCAGGTCGGCCTCCACGCGCCGGGCCGGCGCATCGGTCTCCACCGGCACGGCGGGCGCCGATCCCTCCTCAACGGTGATCCCGGATCCCTCCGGTGCCGTCCCGCCGGCACCGAAGAGGCGCGCCAACTCCTCCCGCACATCATCGGAGACATCGTCGAGATTGATCTCGGCGGGTTCATCGTCGCGTTCACTCACGGCTGCGACCCACCGTCGAGGATCGAGATCAGGTGCTCCCGGGCACCGACGCGGTCGGGTTCGTCGTGGCGGGGATCCGAGAAACGTGAGACGACCTCGTCGGCGAAACCGACGAGACGGACCTCGCTGCGCATCACGATGCCGTGGGCACGCTCGACGGTGTCCTGCACCTCGATCATCAGGGCGACCACATCGAAGGCCGACGCCCCGGGATCGGCCTGGATGAAATTCGCGTGCTTCTCGGAGACCTCGGCGGTCCCGATCCGCCGACCGCGCAGTCCGGCGCCGTCGATGAGCGCACCGGCGCTGCCGCTGCCCGGGGCGGGATTGACGAACACCGATCCCGCGTTGCGTCCACCCGGTTGGTTGGCCCTGCGCCAGGCCACGATGTCGGTGAGCTCACGCTCGCACGAGTCATCCGTGGCGGCGGCTGTGTGGAACGTCGCCGTCACCACGACATGGTGATCGGCGAGCGCCGAGCCACGGAAGTGCAGCCCGAGGTCCCCGACGGGGAGGTCGGTGATCCTGCCGGATCGAAGCGACAGCACCCCACACGCCGCGAGATTGCCCGCCACATCGGCACCGTGACCGCCCGCGTTCATCCGCACCGCGCCCCCGACGGTTCCCGGGACACCGACCATCCACTGGAGACCGCACCGTCGGGCCGCCACGGAGCGGCGGGCCACCAACGGGAGCAGAGCCCATCCGGTCGCGACGACGCGGTCATCGTCGATCAGGATGTCGACGGCGGTGCCCTCGCTCCCCGTCCGCGAGTCGGCGGATGACGTCGTGTTCCGTTCCGTGGGTCGGTCGCGTCCCGCGCCTGGGATCCGTCCCGCACCCCCCATCAACACCGCGAGACCGTCGAACCCCTCGTCGGCAACGAGCAGGTTGCTCCCCCGTCCGATCAGGAGCAGCCCGAGACCGGGATGGCGAGACACCACGCCCGCCAGTGCGGCGGCCTCCTCCCGTGACGACACCGACACCGCGCACCGCGCCGCTCCGCCGATCTGGTACGAGGTGTGCGGTGAAAGTGCAACCTCGAGCCCCGACTCGAGGCCGGCCGCCGCGAGTTCCTCGTGCAACCTCGCCCATTCCGTGCTCATGAACCACCCGCGTTCAGGTCGTCCCACAGGGTGGCGATGTCGCCGCACCCCATCGCCACGCACACCGCTCCCGGCGCCAGGAGCGCAGAGACCTCGCGAACGACATCCGCGCGCGACGGCGCCCACACGACGTTGCCATGCGACCGCGTGACCGCATCGGCGACGAGTTTGCCCGTCACCCCGGGGATCGATGGGGTGCCCGAGGCATAGATGTCCGTGATGATGACGGCATCGGCCCGCCCGAAACAGGGACCGTAGTCCTCGGCCATCGCGGCGATCCGGTGGAACCTGTTCGGCTGGAACACAGCCACGAGCGGTCCACGACGGTCGGGGTGCGCGGCCGCAGCCGCCAAGGTCGCCTCGATCTCTGCGGGGAGATGCGCATAGTCATCGATGATGAGGGCCCCGCTCCGGCGACCCATCTCGGTGAATCGACGCTCGACGCCGCCGAAGGTCTCGACCGCCCGGCACGCATCGGCGGGTTCGACACCCCAGCCCACGGCCATGGCGAGCGCACAGGCCAGATTCATCGCGTTGTGCGCACCCCGCAACGGGAGTGCGCACCTGACACTGGACCGACCGACGCTCATCACCACGTCGGTGCCATCGTCGGTGTCGGCACACGAGTCGATCCGCACATCGGCCCGGGGCGACCACCCGAAGCGGCGCACACTGTGACCCCCGGGATCGATGCGGGCCGACGCTGCGTCGTCGGCGTTCAGCACCACGATCCCCCCCGCCTCGGCGACTCGTCCGACGACGCGTGCGAACCCGTCGACGAGACCGTCGAGGTCGCCCCAGAAGTCGAGATGATCGACGTCGACGTTCGTCACTGCGATCGCCGCGAGGGGCAGTGCATCGATCGTGCCGTCGCTCTCGTCGGCCTCGATCACCAGGGTCGAACCCGAGGCGCGCACGTCGGGCACACCCAGGACCGGGCCCCGCCCGTCCTCGGTGCGGGGATCGCGCACGGTCGCCCCGATGTAGTCGGCGACTCCGGATCTGTCGGAGCGCAGCATCAGCGCGAGCAGGGCAGCCGTGGTCGTCTTGCCGTGGGCCCCCGCGACACCCACGGCTCGTGTGGCCGCGCAGAGCGAGGCGAGTGCCGTGGACCGATGGCAGACCCGGATCGCCGCCGCACGAGCCGCCACCAGTTCGGGGTTGTCGCTGGGAACCGCGGTGGAGAAGACCACGACATCGCACCCCTCGACGGCGACCGGGTCGTGACCGGTGCGCACCCTGATTCCGCGCTCACCGAGTCGCACGAGCGTCGGCGAGGGCGTGATGTCAGAACCCGTCACCGACTGGCCCGCGCCGTGGAGCAGTTCGGCGAGCGGCGCCATTCCCGGTCCCCCCACGCCCACGAGGTGCCATCGGCGCGGCGTCGAAAGATCGACCACCCGTTCGCTGGTCAAGGGGTCGCTGGTCGCCGGATGCTCGTCACGCTGCACCATGTGGATTCCATTGTCTCACGACGCTGCATCCAGGATGGTCCGCACCAGAGAGTCCGATCGGTGGCGCTCCCCCAGCGCGTGGGCAGATTCGGCGAGCAGCCCCCTCGAGACGGGATCGCCGAGGATCCGCACGACAGACTCCACGATCGCGTTCGTGTCCTCGTCTGCGACCACGACCGCGGCGCGCGCATCGGCGAGCCATCGGGCATTCACGCTCTGATGATCCCCGGCCGCGCCCGACCACGGCACCACCACCGCGGCCATCCCGACCGCGGCGATCTCGAGGACCGTTCCGGCACCCGCGCGGCACACCAGGAGATCGGTCGCCGCGTACGTGGTGGCGATGTCCTCGTCGTAGGCGACGCGTTGGTACCCGACGCCCTCGGGGACCACGGGTGCGGGGTCGTCGAAGAAGCGCGGACCAGTCACGTGCCGCACCACCGCACCCGAGCCCGCGAGTCGCATCAGGACCTCCGCCGCCGCATCGTTGAGCACTCGAGACCCGAGCGACCCGCCGACGATCGTCACCATCGCCGCAGCCGGGTCGACCCCAAGACTGCGCCGCGCAGGGTCGCGCTCGGCGCGCACGTCGAGCGTGCGCACGCGCCGCCTCAACGGCGCACCCGTCACGACGGCGCGGGGCAGATCGGAGCCCTCGAAGGCCACGGCGCACACTGCCGCGCTCGCCGACTGACGCCGCGTGGCCAGACCGGGAGTGCGATCCCAACTCACGCAGACGAGCGGCACTCCGGTCCTCGTCGCTGCCGACGACATCGGTGCGCTCGCATAACCCCCCACCGACACCACGACGGACGGGCGCCATCGCCTCACCAACGCGTGTGCCATCACCGTGCTGCGCAACAGTCGCCACGGGAGCGCGAGATTCGCCGCGACACCTCGCAGGGACCATGTCCTCTGCAGGCCCGAGATCGGCAGGAATGCCGCGCGGACCAGGGGCAACTCGCGCGCGAGGCGCACCCGCTCGATGCCGCGCCGCGACCCCACATAGGCCAGTTCTGCCTCATCGATCCCGGAGTCAACCAGGGCCTCGAGGATCGCGATCGCAGGCACCACGTGCCCCGCGGTGCCCCCACCGGTCACAACCACCCGGGTGGGGACTGGGGCCCCCGCGCCTTCTGGTCGGCGTCTTGTCGACCGGTCCGTCGGCCGATCCGATTCGACGTGGGTCATGGAGTCAGGTTTTCACACGGCGCGCGATGTTCAACAGCATCCCGGCCGCGAACATCGAGGCGACCAGCGAGGAGCCCCCGTAGCTGAGGAACGGCAGGGTCAAGCCGGTCAGGGGCAACGCTCCCGACACTCCGCCGATGTTGATGAACGACTGGAACCCGAACCACGCCGAGATCCCGGCCGCGATCAGCGCACTCGTCATGTCGGGCGCAGCGAGCGCGACACGCACGCCGAACAGAACGAGGAAGATGAACCCACCGATCACGAGAACCGTGCCGAAGAGCCCGAGTTCCTCGGCGATGACGGCGAAGATGAAGTCGGTGTGGGCCTCGGGCACGTAGCCCCACTTGGCGGTCCCCGATCCGATGCCGGTCCCGGTCCAGCCACCATTGGCCATGCTGAGGAGCGACTGGTACACCTGGTAACCCCAGTCACCCTTGGTCTCGTCGAGATTCAGGAACGCGGTGAGACGCTTCTTGGCGCGCACCGACACCTGCAGGAGCAGCCAACCCGCGAACGCGACGCCGGCGAGCGTGGCCGCGATCCTTCTCCACGAGAGACCCGACATCACCATCATCAGGCCGATCGTGCCGATGAAAATGAGGGCTCCGCCGTAGTCGCGCTGGAGTCCGCACAACCCCGCAGTCGCGCACATCGCACCCAGCAACGGATAGTGGACCATCGCCGGAATCGCCACCGATCTGTGGCGCTTTGCGATCAGGTTCGCACAGAACAGCACCGCGACGATCTTCATGAACTCCGAGGGTTGGAGCCTGAAGCCGAAGATCTCGAGCCACGCCCGCGCCCCGTTGATGAACTGTCCCTTCAGGAACACGAAGGCATTCGCACCGAGGACCACTGCCGCGGCCATGGACAGCCACCGTTGTTTGACCCATGTCGTGTAGGGGACGTGGTACGCGTACCACATCCCCGCCCCGCCCATGGTGGCCCACACAATCTGCTTCTGGAAGAAACTCCAGGGCGACCCACCCGACTGCAGGCGCACGACCGACGACGACGAGAGCACCATGATGATCCCGAGCACGACGAAGATCGCGACGATACCGAAGATGCCCCAGAACGATGTCGTGGGCGGCCCGAGCGCGATGCGGTGGCGATCGGCGATGTTCGTCCGTCGCAGCATCGCGATCCGGCGCTCCCTCAACGACGCTGTGCGAGTGTTCTCCCCGGTTCCCCGGTCGACCCTGCTCATCGGATCACTCCATTCCCCGTGCCCGGCGGTTCATCGTCCCGCGAACCGATCGGCGATGTTGGTGAAGTCGGCGATGAAGATGGCGAGGGCACCCGCGACGAAGATCCCCGAGATGATCCAGAGCCGGATGATGACCGTGGTCTCTGGCCATCCGATCAACTCGAAGTGATGGTGGACCGGCGACATGCGGAAGAGGCGACGCTTTCGGCCCGAGGCCTTGAAGACCCCCATCTGCACCGCCACCGACCCGGCCTCCATCACGTTCAACGCACAGATCACGGGAAGGAGAAGATGGGTGTTGGTGGTCACCGCGAGGTACCCGAGCGCCGCACCGATCCCGAGAGCACCGACATCGCCCATGAAGATGCGCGCGGGTGCCGCGTTCCACCAGAGGAAGCCACCGCAGGCGCCCGCCATCGCCGCAGCGAAGACCGCGAGGTCGAGCGGGTTCACGAGTCCGTAGATGTCGGGATTGCGGAAGGCCCAGTATGCGATCGCAGTGAAGGCGAGGAACCCGAAAGTGGCCGACCCCGCAGCGAGACCGTCGAGACCGTCGGTGACGTTCACGGCGTTCGTGGTGGCCCAGACCATGAGCGCCGTCCAGACGATCCACGCGACCTGGGGCAATTCCCAGCCGGGTAGGTCGGCGCGCGTGATCGACAACGTCTGGCTGACCCCTGTGGACAGCGACAGCCATGCCGTGGTGAGTGCGACGAGTCCGAAGGTGATCCACCCCTTCTTCTTCCAGAAGATCCCGCGGTTGTGGCGCTTGCGCACCTTCAACCAGTCGTCGAGGAAGCCCATCACGGCCAGGATCGCCACACCCGCCCACATGATGAGCGCCTGGTCGGAGAAAGCGATTCCAGGTCGCAGGTGGGCGACCGAGAATCCGATGAAGGCCGCACCCAGGATCGCCGCTCCACCCATCGTGGCGGTCCCCTGTTTCTTCATGTGCTGCACCGGTCCGTGGTCCTCGGCGCCCAGGATCGGCTGACCGAACCCGAGCCGCGCGAAGAACCCGATCAACCATCGGGTGCCGAACAACGACAGCACGAGCGAGACGGCTCCGGCAATCAGAACCGCGATCACGCCTCACCATTCCGTTCGTTCCCAGACGCTGACCCGCTCAATGCCCTGCCCCTCAGTGCGACGACCGCCACCTCCGCATCGACGAAGCGATGGTGGACACCGGCGATCTCCTGGGTCGTCTCATGGCCCTTTCCGGCTATCACCACCATGTCACCACGCTCCGCCCCGGAAATGGCGGATGCGATCGCCGAGCCCCGATCCGGCTCGACCAGGGGCTCGCGACCCCCGGCACGAACTCCGCGCGCCACGGCGTCGATGATGGCCATCGGCTCCTCTCCGCGCGGGTTGTCGGAGGTGACCAAGACCCGGTCGGCGCCGAGCGCAGCGGCACGACCCATCTGCTCGCGCTTGCCCGCGTCCCGGTCACCGCCACACCCGAACACCACCGTCAAGGTCCCCGTGCAGACCTCGCGCGCCGAGGCGAGCAGCAACTCGAGGCTCTCCGCCGTGTGCGCGTAGTCGATGATCACGTCGATTCCCACGTCGTTCCGGACCGACTCGAATCGCCCAGTCGGAGGCTCGACGCTGGCGCAACCCTGCGCGATCGGCCCAGCCGCGATGCCGAGAGCCTCGGCTGCCACGACTGCACCGAGCGCATTCGCCAGCGTGAAGCGTCCCCCGATCGGGACGGTGATGCGGGAGTTCCCCCGTGTGAACGAGACCGAGTGCGCCGTGCACACCGGATCATCGAGTGTCCCCGGCGAGAACCCCGACACCGGAACCTGTGCCCCAGCCACGATCCGCCGTCCCCACTCGTCATCGACGTTGACCACGGCGAGGTCGCACCTGTCGGGGTGAAACAGGCCCCGCTTCGCCGCGAAGTACGACTCCATGTCCCCGTGGAAATCGAGGTGATCACGGGAGAGGTTGGTGAACACCGCGACCGCGAACCTGATGCCCGAGACGCGCCCGAGCGCGAGAGCGTGCGAGGAGACCTCCATCACCACGGCCCCCGCACCCGCTGCGAGCGCATCCCGGAGACGTGCGTGCAGATCCACCGGCTCGGGCGTGGTGCGCACCCCGGTGAGAGTCCCGATCGTCTCGGTGATCATCCCGGATGCCCCGAGGATCGAGGCCAGGATCGCAACGGTCGAGGTCTTGCCATTGGTCCCGGTGACACCGACCATCACGAGGTTCCGCGAGGGATGACCAAAGAGATGGTCCGCCAGGACACCGAGGCACGCCCGGACATCGGCGACCACGATCTGGGTCACGTCCCCCGGCTCCGCGCCGGCCGCGCCACCGAGTTCACCCGGCGCGAGCTCCCTGTCGCACAGCAGGACCCGGCACCCCGATGCCACCGCCTGGGCCGCGTGCCGATGCCCGTCGGTGCGCTGCCCGCGCACGCAGCAGAACACATCGCCGTCGCGCGCATCGCGCGAATCGTCGGTGATCCCGCGGATCATCCGGTCCGGATCGCCGACGACGCTCCCGCCGACGGCGGCTGCGGCGTCAGTCGCCCTGATGGGCTGCACGTCGTGGCGCGACATTGTCCACCCTCACGGCGCCCCGGCCGCGACCGCCTTCTTGCACCCGGTGCCGGTCCCAGTCGGCTCGATTCCCAACTCGTGCATCACCGTCGGCACGAGCCGGGCGAACACCGGTGCAGCCGCCGTTCCGCCGAAGCGGTCGCGCGAGTTCGCGTTGGGCTCGTCGATGTTCACCAGCATCGTCACGCGCGGATTGGCTGCCGGGAAGAATCCCACGAACGACGCGAAGTACTTCCTGCCGCCGGTGTCGGTGGTGTACGTGCCGTTGTCCTGGACCTTGTAGCCGGTGCCCGTCTTGCCGGCGATGTTCATGCCCTTGACCTTGGCGAGCTCGCCCGTTCCCGTGCACACCACCTCCCGCATCATGTCCACCATCGTGGCGGCCGTCGCCTCGGTGAGCACCGGTCTCGTGGCCGAGGGCGCGCGGTCCACTCGCGCACCGGTGCCGTCGATCGTGGCACCCACGAGCCTCGGGGCGACATAGACGCCCTTGTTGGCCACCGCGTTCACGCCCGCGATCAACTGCAACGGGGTGCTCGCCATTCCATAACCGTAGGAGACCGTGAACTTCTCCGTGCCTCGCCACTTCTTCGCGGGACGCAGGATTCCCCTGCTCTCGCCCGGGTACCCGAGACCAGTGGGCCTCCCGAAGCCGAACCCAGACAGATAGTGGTGGAGTCTCTTCGACTCGATCGTCTGCGCGGCGAGCATCGTGCCGATGTTCGAGCTCTCAGAGAAGATGTACCGCACGTCCATGTCCATCGTCGGGTGGGGCCATGCATCACGGATCGGATAGCCGTCGATCACCTTGGCACCCGGCACCGAGAAGACGGTCTCGGGCGTGATCCGGCCCTCGTTCAATGCCGCCGCGATCGAGAACACCTTGGCGACCGATCCGGGCTCTCCGGCCTCGACAGTGGCGAAATTGCCCGATGCCAACTCGGCACCACCGGCATCGTTGCGGCGCACGTTCGACATCGCATAGACGTCACCGGTGACCGAGTCCATGACGATCGCGGTGCCACCGCGCGCACCGAGTTGTCCGACCCTGTCGAGGAGGGCGGCATCGGTGTGGAACTGGATGTTCTTGTCGACCGTCAGCACGAGATCGTCCCCGGGGACCGGGGCGGCGGTGACCGTGTCCTGCCCCGCGATCGGTCGGCCGTTCGCGCCCACTTCCCTCACCACGAGTCCGTCCGTACCGGTGAGGAGACCGTTGAACTGCTTTTCGAGACCCGACGTTCCCACCCCGTCGGGATCGGTGCGGCCGATCACCGCCTCGGCGACACCGCCCTCCACGGTTCGCGCCGGTTCGTTGTAGGAATGGACACCGGTCAGTCCCAACCCGAGGATCAGATCGGCTTCCTCGCGTGTCCTCTCGCGCGCCAGATAGACGAACCCCTGACCGGGGACCGTGAACTTGGCCAGGAGTTCGGCCTCCTGCTGCGCAGTGAGTCCGAGGGCGGGCGCCAGGGCGCGCGCGGTGGCAGGCGCATCGAGGATCTCGCGTGGGTCGGCAAAGACGGTGATGCTCGGCACCGAGAGCGCCAGTTCGTTCCCGTTGCGGTCGAAGATGACTCCCCTGGTGGCCCGAATCGTGTTCGACCGGGTGCGCTGGTCGAGGCTCGCGGCCCGGTACCCGTCGCCGCCGAAGGTCTGCACCTGGACCACGCGGATCCCGACCACACCGAGCAGGAGGACCATGATCAGCACCGTCATCCGGAGACGACGACGCAGGGCGATCTTGGCGATATCCGACCCGACCCGGTTGGCCTTGTACTTGACCGGCACATCGCCGCTGAAGGCCATCTTGATTGCCTCCCACGCACGCTCGCGGAACGACCGGAGGCGGACCTCGGTGGGCGACGGGGCGCGCGACGCGGGATCGGCGCGTTGCGCGGTGCGCCCGGGGGGACGGTGCGCCGCACCGGAGTTGTCGACCTTGCTCCCCGTGCGGCGATCGGTGCGCGGACGCGACGTCGACGAACGACGTGTCGTCGAACGCACAGCAGGCGCACGGCCCGTCGCCGGGCGCGACCCAACCCGGCGCGCCGACGTTGCCCCGTGGGAGCGAGAATGCCGCTCCGAGACGCGGCGCGTCCCCGTGTCTCCGCCCCGGGTGCTCACGATCCGCCGACCACTGCCGGCTTCAGACGACCGAACTTGTCCAACGATGACTCCGGTGTGTCGGCGACATCGTCGTCGATCTTGCCGGTGGTGGCCACGACTTGTGCGGCGACGTCGGGCGGGATCTCGACCACGCGCTGCAGCACCCCGGGCACGAGACCGATCTGGTGCGCTCGTGCGATCAGATGCGTCGGGGACTGCAACTCCGCCTTCCGTGCCCGCAACGTGTCGAAGTGTCGCCGCGCCCGGATGATGTCGGAATTGATCTTGTCGAGGTGCATCTGGCGCTGCGCCATCCGTGCCTGAAGCCCTACCACCCCCAGCAGACAGGTGGCTGCCACGACGACGCACACGGCGAGTTTCCAGCCGGCACTCGTCCGACTCTCCACGATGGTGAGGATCGGTCTGCGAGAGTCTGGCTCGTCCCCCCGTCGCGTCTCATCGCGAAGCGCCGACACCGACGAGAGTTTGGAGACGACCGCCATCTCAGTTCTCCGCTCCCGCCGCGCTGATCCGCTCGACGACGCGCAAACGCGCGGACCGTGCCCGCGGGTTGGACAGTCGCTCGGCCGCACCGGGCTGGCGTGGAGCACGCACGCGCACAGCGGTCCGCACCGCTGCGCACCGGCACGGGAGTGCCGGCGGGCAGGTGCAGCCACCGGTCTCGGCGGCCCGCATCACCTCTTTCACGATCCGGTCCTCGCCGGAGTGGTAGGTGAGAACTGCGAGGCGCGCACCCGGGGCCAGCATCGCGAGCACCGACTCCAGCGCGGGGCGCAGGATCACTAGTTCGCCGTTCACCTCGATGCGGATCGCCTGGAATGTCCGCTTGGCGGGATGGCCACCACTGCGGCGGGCAGCGGCGGGAATCGCCCCGACGATCACGTCGGCCAGTTCGACGGTCGACGTGATCGGCCGGGCTGCGACGAGCGCGGCCGCGATGCGGCGTGCCCATCGCTCATCGGAGTGGTCGGCGATGAGCCGGGCCAGACGCGCTTCGTCGAATCCGTTCACGATGTCCGCCGCGGTCGGCCCCGAGGTCGTGTCCATGCGCATGTCGAGGGGGGCGTCGTGCCGGTACGAGAAGCCACGATCCGGAGCATCCAACTGGTGCGAGGAGACACCGAGATCGAAGAGGGCACCGGCCAACGACCCGATGCCCTCCCCGATCACGACGGAGGCCGCCGCATCGAACCGGGCGTGCCGGAGGGTCGCACGCCCGGCGATGTCGCCGGTTCCGAGATGCAGCGATGCGGCCCGCAGAGCCGCGGGATCCCTGTCGATCCCGAGCAGATGCACCGCCGGGTGCGCCGCGAGGAGCGCGGCGGCGTGACCCGCCCCACCGAGTGTCGCGTCGAGGAAGGTTCCACCGGCGAGATCGGCAAAGACCGCGGCGATCTCGGCGACCATGACGGGCTCGTGCGGAAACCACGGAGCAACACCCTCACCGACGGTGGAGTCGCCGCTCATGACGAGATCGTCGGGGGATCGGCACACCCGACCCTGGGTCCCCGGCAGCCCCCCGGACAGCAAGTGCCGCCCGGATTTCTCCCCGGTGCGGTCGCGATGGCAGCGGGCGGAGTTGGAGCTGACCACCGTGCCATCCGGGAGACTGCCGGGGACCAGAGGCCTCCGGACGTGAGTGGGAACGAGGGGAGCATCGACGATCACGCGTCGTCTCCCGCGATCTGTTCGGTGCCCGCAGCGATGTTGCGGGCGTGACGCTCCGGGTCCCAGATCTCGACCCGGTCGAAAGAACCTGCCACGACGACCCTCGAGTTGAGGGCCACGCCGGCGTACTCGCGCAACTTCTCGTCGAGGTTGACCCGACCCTGCGCGTCGATCGTGACCTCGATGGTGTTGGCGGCCAGTGCCCTCTGCTCGCTGCGGGCGATCTCACCGCTCTTGACCTTGGCGATCACCTCTGCTGCCATCTCCTCGAAGGCCTCGGCGGTCATCACGTCGATGCACTTGTCACGCCCGAAGGCCAGGTAGCAGCGGGGCTCGAGCCGCGGCCGGAACGCAGCGGGAAGGGCGAGGCGACCCTTGGGGTCGAGTTGCCGTTCGTGAACCCCGACGAACACCTGATTCCCCCTCCCCGGAGAGGTCCCCTCCGCTGGCGGTCAGATTATCCCCACATCGCCCCACTGTCAACCACTAACCCCCACTACACGCCACCGACCCCCCTGACGCTCGCTGTCTGACTGGTCGCGATCTGTCCGGCCGCAATCTGATTCGCGCGGGTCCGCCGGACCAGGCGGGGCGACTCGCTGGTCAGCCCGCTGCGTTCAGATGCGCAACGAGCCGCGCAATCAGATCGGCCGGCTCGACATCGACCGGATGAACATCGACCTCTCCGAGGGCCCGAGCGAGCGCCGCATCACCAAACACGGCCCAGCGCCTGGGGTCCCAGCGCCTGTAGAGAACCGACTGGAGGCGCGCGCCCCGCCTGTCCCGCCGCTGACTGATGCCGACAACCTTGCCCGTTGCCGGGCCACCCCGGTCCGTGCCGAGGGCTCCGTTGCGCACCACCACCTCACCGGGTGCAGTGCTCAGAAAGCAGATCGACCGACCGTGCTCACCAGCCTCGAAGGCACCGGTGGCGACATCGATCCCCGACCCAGCACCGACATCGTCGGCGAGCACCGCCGCGTACGCGCGACCGAGCCACAACATCGAGGTCGAGACATCATCGACCCACAGCGGATCAGCGCGCGGGATCCACGCGTCGATCCAGATCGAGTCGACCGGGTCGACAAAGACCGCCCCTCCGCCGCTGCGCCGACGCGCCACCTCGAGCCCCAGGGCCGCGGCGCGATCTGCATCGACATCGGAGGCGTCCTGGGCCGAGCCGAGAACCACGGCCCGGGAACTCGGCACGCGCAACACCAGGGTCCGGTCGGCGAAATCGTCGAGCAGATGGAGCTCGGCCGCCGATCCAGTGACCGTGCGCGACGACCACCGGCGTCGGGGCGGAAAAGCGTCGGCGTCGGTGCGCATCCGGACCGCGGGGACGTGCCGGCTCAGCTGGCTTCGGCGAGGTACGGCTTCCACGCCTCGGGCACGCGGGGCACGGCATAGACGATCCACGACAGTTCCCGGGGTGCGCGGGGTTCCACCACGAGCCGCATTCCGGCCTCTTCGGGGGTCCGATCCCGCTTGCGGAGATTGCATCCCCTGCACGCCGCGATCACGTTCTCCCAGACGTTCTTGCCGCCGCGCGAGCGGGGCATCACGTGGTCGATCGAATCAGCCGGAGCGCCGCAGTAGCCGCACCGGTGGTTGTCGCGCGCGAACACGGCACGCCGCGACATCGCGGCGTGCCGGTGGTACGGCACCTTCACCACGTAGCGGAGACGAATCACCATCGGAGCCCTGATCGCGATCCGCTCCGAGCGAACCTCGGTCCCATCGTCCTCCACGATGTCGGCCTTGTCGCCAAGCACCAGGCAGATGGCACGGCGCGACGACACCACGCTCAGCGGCTCGTAGGTCGCATTCAGAACGAGAGCGTTCCTCACCGGCGACCCCGTCCTGTGCCTCGGTCGAAATCCCGGCACCATTGCAGGTACGCCACCACATCGTCGGCCTCGGGGCGCCGGAGCGGCTCACCGTGCCCACCGCCGTACTGGGTCACCAGCCGGAACTCGAGGTACTCGGCCGAGGGAATCGGGAGGAACGGAGGCTTGGCCCACCACCGCGAGGGTGCGAGTCGCCCGATCTGACGCACGGCGGTGAACCACAATCCCGGTCGCACCAGGACCGCCCGCACCACCGGGGTGGTGAGCACTCGGGGGCGGGTGGTGGTCCCCATGATCAGGGTCTCGGCTCCCGCGCGGGAGCAGGTCTGCCCGCCCCGAACATCGACATCCCCGCCACACCCGATGTCTGAGCGTCACCTGCTGGAGGAAGTCGTCGCGGAGATCGGGCCGTCATCACGTCGGACAGGGTACTGGTGCGCGGGAGCGGGCGCGACAGCGGGATCAGGCGTCGTCGCGACCCTCGGCGCGACCAGCCAGGCTCGCGCGGCGCAAGGTCTCGGCGAGATCCTTGATGCCGGTGCGTCCCATCGCACGCGCTTCGCGCTCGACCACCATCGCGCACGCGAGCATCCCGATGAATCCGACGAAGCCGGCGATGAAGTGGTATTGGAGAGCGAGCACCGTTGCGACGAGGCACACCACCGCTCCCACGAGAGCCCACCACATGCGACGAGCCGGGGCGCGGTACATCCCACCAGCCGAGACGGCGCGCGCGAACTTGCGGTCGTTCTCGAGTTGAGCCTCGATCTCCCGCAGGATCCTGTTCTCGTCGTCGGACAACGCCACGGCCCAAGTCTCGCACCCCGGAGCGCCCGAGACAATGCGGCCCCGAGGATTTGGCAACCGCCCCGGTCCGTGCCCGGGGTCACGCCCCGTTCATCTGGTCGACGACTCAGTCCTGAGCCCCCGGCCCGAACGGGTTCTCACCGGGGGCGGTGGGGTCGTCGAGGGTGCTCGCCGGCACGATCGACCCCGGTCCGAATCGCTCGGTGATCGAGTCGACGGCACGTGCGGCGGGCTGCCACTGTTCCTCGGTCTCGGCCGGGTCGTCTCCTCCCTGGCCGAGGAGCTCGGACCCGAACAACATCGGTGCGACGGAACGCGGGTCGCCGAGTCGCTGGGCATGAACACCCAACAACCGGATTCCCGGACCCGGGTCGAGCGAGGTCAGCACCGGCTCGAGCGCCGCAACCATCGACGGGCCCGTCGTGAGCGGGATGTCGGGCGTCACCGAGCGCGTGATCGTGTCGAAGTTGGCGTACTTCACCTTCAGCATCACCGTGCCGGCCGCGACATCGGCCGCGCGCACCCGTCGTGCCACCGCGTCGCACAGACGCACGACCTGGCGGCGGATGTCGGACGCGTCGAGCAGATCCCTGCCGAAGGTCTCCTCGTGACCGATCGACTTGGCGATCCGGTCGGTCTCCACCTCGCGGTCGTCGATCCCGAGCGAGAGCCTGTGGAGGTGCCGGCCGTGCGACTCGCCCAGAGCCGCGCACAGGACGTCGACCCCGATCTCGGCGAGATCGGCGATGGTCGACACTCCGATCGCGGCCAACTTGTCGAGCGTGGCGGGACCGACACCCCAGAGCAGTTGCACCGGCAACGGTGCGAGGAACTCCCGTTCCGATCCCGCGGGCACGGCGTGCACGCCGGGCCCCTCCTCGATTCCCTGCGGTGTCGCGCGCGGCTTGGCGAACTCGCTCGCCATCTTGGCGATGAACTTGTTCGCGGCGATCCCGACGCTGCACGGCAGACCCGTGCGCTCGCGCACCGAGGCGCGCAGGTTCGCCGCGATCTCCCCCGCCGACCCGAGGAGTCGGCGCGCACCCGTCACGTCGAGGAACGCCTCGTCGACGGATATCTGCTCGACGAGGGGTGTGAACTCGCAGAAGATCCCGTGCAATCGCTCGCTCACCTCGAGGTAGTGCGACATGTCGGGAGAGAGGAACACCACATCGGGGCACAGCCGACGGGCCGTGACCGAGGGCATCGCGGACCGCACGCCCCACCTGCGCGCCTCGTAGGAGGCCGCAGCCACCACTCCGCGGCCCCCCGTGCCTCCGACAACCACGGGCTTGCCCCGCAACTCGGGCCGGCGCAGCAACTCGACCGACACATAGAACGCGTTCATGTCGATGTGCAGGATCGATCGCACACGGGCAGTCTCCCACCGGGGTGCCACCTACGATGTCCCCCGTGGCGAACTCTCCCGGCGCGCTCCCCGGCGACTCCGAGACCCTCTCTGCGCTCCCGTCGCGGGTCGCGCGCGCGATCGCCTTCGTGTCGATCCTGGTGGGTGGTCTGGCCGGCGGCCTCATCGGATACGGACTCGTCGAGGTGCAGTGCGACGGAGACTGTGCGACACCGCTCGGTGTCGGGATCCTCTTGGGGGCGGTCCTGTCAGCCGGCGGGTCGGCGGTGGTGGCGGTGCTCGCACTGCGCGCGATCGGCGAATGGCGCGAGATGTCGGACGGCCGGTGACACCGGCGGAACTGCGCGACGTCGCGGTGCGCCTCGCCCGCGAGGCCGGCGAGATGGCTCTCGCGGGACGACGCGCCGGCCGCGTGAGTGCGACGACGAAGTCCTCTCCCACCGACATGGTCACCGAATTCGACCGCGCGAGCGAGCGCCTGATCTGCGACGGCCTCGCCACCGCTCGACCCGACGACGCGATCGTGGGCGAGGAGGGTGCATCGCGGCCCGGCACCACGGGACTCACCTGGCACATCGACCCGATCGACGGAACCTCGAACTTCTACTTCGACCTCCCGATGTGGGCCGTGTCGATCGGTGTCACCGACCGCCACGGACCCCTCGCCGGCGCCGTGTTCGCGCCCGCGCTCGGTGACATGTGGGCCGGCGCCCGGGGGCTCGGCGCCACTTTGAACGACTCCCCGATCGAGGGACGGGACAACGGCTCGCTCACCGACGCGATGGTCTGCACCGGATACAGCTACCGGGTGTCGGAGCGCGCCCAGCACGCCCGGCGTGTCTCCAACATGATCACCGAGGTCCGCGACATCCGCAGGTTCGGTGCGGCCGCGCTCGACATCTGCCTCGTGGCAACCGGGCGCCTCGACGCCTACTTCGAGGAGCACCTCCACTCGTGGGATCTCGTTGCGGCGCAGATCATCGCAACCGAGGCGGGTGCGATCGTGACCGACTACGCCGGCGGGCCCGTCACCCCGGACCAGGTTCTCGCGGCATCGTCGCGCATTCACGCACCGATGGTCGAGCTGCTGGCGCGCGCCGGCGGAACCGGCGACGGGTCGGCCCGACCGGGCGGGAGGTGAGGCGCAGGTGGCGGCTGTGTTGGCGATCGATGCGGGAACGACCGGGGTTCGCACGCGTGCGGTGTTCGACGACGGCCGGGCCGCCATCGCCTCGTACCGCGAATTCACCCAGCACTTCCCCCGGCCGGGCTGGGTGGAGCACGACGCCGACGAGATCTGGGCCGCTGTCGCGGCCACACTCGCCGACGTCGCCGCGCGCCTGGACGGCGAGGCGATCGCCGCGATCGGGATCACCAACCAACGCGAGACCGTCGTGGCGTGGGACAGGGCCACCGGGTCCCCGGCCGCGCGCGCGATCGTGTGGCAGGACCGCCGCACCGCGGCCGCCTGCGAGGCACTCGCCGATCATCTCCCGCTCGTGCGCCGCACCACAGGACTCGTCCTGGATCCCTACTTCTCGGGGACGAAGGCACGGTGGCTGATCGACAATGCCGACCTGCCGCCGGCTGGACGGCTCGCGATCGGCACGATCGACTCCTGGCTCGTGGCCAAACTCACCGCGGGGGCCGCGTTCGTGACCGACCCGAGCAACGCGAGCCGCACGATGCTCTTCGACATCGGGACCGGCCGGTGGAGCGGGGAGATGTGCGACCTGCTCGGCGTGCCGATGGGTGCACTCGCAGAGGTCGCACCCTCGAGTGCCCGGTACGGCACCACCTCGCAGGTGCCGGGCGTGCCCGATGGAATCCCGATCTCGGGAGTCGCCGGCGACCAGCAGGCCGCCCTCTTCGGGCAGTTGTGCACCGTGCCGGGAATGTCGAAGAACACCTACGGGACGGGGAGCTTCGTGCTGTTGAACACCGGCACCACCTGCCCGGAGCCGAGCGAGGGAATGCTCACCACCGTGGCGTGGGACCTCGGCGACGGATCGCTGACCTATGCGCTCGAGGGCGCGATCTTCGTCACCGGGGCGGCCGTGCAGTGGCTGCGCGATGGGCTCGGCATCATCTCGGCATCGTCCGACGTCGGCCCGCTCGCCGAGTCGGTGCCCGACTCGGGCGGCGTGCACGTCGTGCCCGCATTCACCGGCCTGGGCAGCCCGTGGTGGGATCCGTGGGCACGCGGCACGATCGTTGGCATCACCCGCGGAACGACCCGTGCCCACATCGCACGCGCGGTGGTGGATGCGATGGTGCACCAGACACGTGACGCCGTGGATGCGATGACACGAGCGTCGGGGGTGTCGATCAGCGAACTGCGTGTCGACGGTGGGGCATCGGCCATGGATGCGATGCTCCAGAGGCAGGCCGACGAACTCGGCGTGCGAGTCCTCCGACCGTCGGACCAGGAGACCACCGCGCTCGGCGCCGCCTACCTCGCGGGCCTCGCAGAGGGCGTGTGGGCCGACACCGCGGAGCTCTCGTCGATGTGGACGCTCGATGCCGCGTTCGAACCCCGCGCTGACGCGCACAGCAACCACGCCGAGTGGCTGCGCGCGGTGGAGCGCTCCCGCAACTGGGCGCGGTGAGCCTCGCCCCTCAGACCGGGGTCGATGCGAGAAGCGCGGCGCCGATGGCGCCCGCGCGCTCGCCCAGCACCGCGACCTCGAGCCGCGGGTGCGGGCGCGCCTCGGCCGAATAGAGCGCCTCGGCGAACTTTGTGCGTATCGAGGGCATCACGGTGTCCCGGGACCCGAGCACTCCCCCGCCGAGCACCACGACCGACGGGTCGCACAAGTTGACCAGGCTCGCCAATCCGATCGCGACCCACCCGGCGAACTCCTCGATGCGCGCGATCGAGGTCGCATCACCCTGGCGCGCGGCCGCCACGATCTGCTCGCCGGTGCGCCCCGTCGCGGGATCACCGAGCGCCGATCCCGAGGCGTAGCGCTCCCAACACCCGCGCAGCCCGCACGGGCATGCGATCCCGTCCCGCTCGACGATCATGTGACCCATCTCGCCGGCGAAGCCGTGCGCCCCGCGCTGGAGGCGCCCGCCCATCACGATTCCACCGCCGATCCCGGTCCCGAGCGTGACCACGATCGCGTCATCGGCCCCGGCGGCGGCACCGGCACGCCACTCGGCGAACGCAGCCGATGTCGCGTCGTTCTCCACGTGCACCCGAGCGTTGATCGCAGCGCCCAGACCGGATGCGACCGGGAGATCACGGGCGCCCCTGAGGTTGGGGGAGGCGCGCACCACTCCGTCGAAGGTGACGAGGCCGGGCACCCCGATCCCCACCGTCGACGCCCCACCGAGTTCCTCCACGATCGATGCGAGCACCGGGATCAACTCGTGGGCGTGCGGGGTCGGCTTGCGGCACTCGGCCACGACGGTGCCCGATGCATCGACGAGGACGCCGAGGCACTTGGTGCCGCCCACGTCGATACCGACGAGGCGGGAGCCCTCGGGAGCCACGGGGCCGACCGTCAGGATTCGGCGCGGGTCTTCAGTTCCTTGATCGCATCGATCAGGATCCGGGCCTCCGCGCGGCGCTTGACGAAGCCGGGCAGGGGCACCACGAGCTCGATGTCGATCTCGTAGAAGACCTGCGTCCCACCGTCCACCGCGACCAGCGAATAGGCGCCATCGAGCGCGCGCATGATGTCACCCTCCACGAGGTGCCACGAGAGTCGCGCCGGCAGGCCCGAGTAGTCGTACTCGAGCGTGTAGTGGGTGCTGCGGCCGAGCGCGGATGCGCGGTACTCCACGCGCGAGGCCCGACCCTGGTCGTCGCGTGCGCGCACGGTCGCCTCCTTGACGTCGCGGGCCCATTCCGGATAGCGCTCGAAGTCGAGGACGATCTCCCAGCACCTCTCGGGAGTGGCGGCGAGGAGTGCGGTCTGGGCGGCGCGGTCAGTCATGGCTCCCATCTTGCCTTCTCGGGGGGTCCCCACCGTGAACCTCTGTGGCGCGGGGCCGGAACGTTCCGTGAAGCGCGCCCCACAGACCGTTGGACCCGAGACCGAGCATCGGCACCAGGATCCCGAACGCGAGAGTGCTGCCGGGCTCGCCGTCGGTGGAACTGCGAACAATCGCCGTGACGAGGCCCACCGTGACCTGGACCGCGAGGAGTCCATTCATCGTGCGTGCGACCGACCGCGGCGCGACACCGTCGACGAGGAAGTAGAGCGCGGCGACTGCGATGTCGTCGCGGCGACTGCGCTGCACGGCCGCGAAGTACCCCCACAGGAACGCCACCACGCCCACGGCGAAGCACGAGACCGCCACCGTCACCGCCACCGCCTTCCACGGCTGGTCGAAGACAACGGCGCTGATCACCGCACTCGCCACGAACGCCGCCGTGAGCAGGGCATCGACGACCACGATCGCACCCCCGGCGCCGGGGTTCGTCTCGTTCGCGGGCATCACACCCCCAGTGTCGCCCCGAGACGCGCCGCGAGCACCCCGTAGTCGAACTCTGCGACGGCGCGACTGCGCGCGGCCCGGCCCATGGCGGCACGGCGGGCATCATCGTCGAGGAGAGACGCGAGGCGGGCGGCGAGCGCGGAGGCATCGTTGGGGTCCCCCATCACCTGACCCGTCACCCCGTCCTCGACGGCCTCGGCTGATCCGCCGCTGTCACCGGCGATCTGGGGAACGCCGCACGAGGCCGCCTCGACGAAGACAATGCCGAACCCCTCCTGCTCGAGTCCTCCCCAACGATTGCGACACATCATCGCGAACACATCGGCGCACCCGTAGAGGCCCGGCAGGTCGTCGTGGGCGATCCGACCGAGGAAGTCGACCGGGGCACCGGTCGTTCGCGCGAGCGCCCGGAGCCTGGGTTCGTCGCGACCGGTGCTGCCGATGACCACGCGCAACCGGGGCCGGTGCGGTGCCAGGATCGCGGCCGCCCGGATGACCGTGTCGAAGCCCTTGCGCGGCACCAGACGACTCACTCCCAACACCACCTCGGCATCGTCTGCGATGCCGAACTTGCGTCGGGCCGCCCCGCGGGCGCCAGCGTCGAGGGGAACGAAGCGGTCGGTGTCGACCCCGGGCGGCACCACCGTCACGGGTAGGGCCCGACCCGCGGCGTGCTCGCCCTCGCGGGCGGGGTATCCACCGGCGGCGATGACGTGCCGTGCGCCGCGCAGCACGCGCCCGAGCACCTGACGCGACAACGGGAGGCGACCCGGCACCGTGACCTCGGCACCGTGGAGCACGACCATGTAGGGAAGACGGAGCGCGGACCCGATGAGCCCGAGCGGGAGTGCGGGGTCGAGCACCACGAAGTCGGCACCGAACTCGGATGCGAGCGTGTTCACGCGCGACACCATCCAGGGATGCGGCAGCAGCACCGGCTCGCGCGTGCGCTCGATGCGGTAGGACTGGGTCGCGTCGAAGTCGGCTGCGCCGGCATGGGGAGTCGTCAGCACGGCGAACGACTCCGGCGGGAGTCGCCGCCACCACTCCCACAGCAGGCTCTGGATGCCGCCGATCTTGGGCGGGAAATCATTCGTCACGAGGACATGCTTCACGGGGGGTTCCTCACAGGTCGTGACGCAAGGCTGGCAGACGAGCGAACTCGGCGGAGACATCCGGGGCCGTGTCGCTGCGCAACGGCTCGATCAACTCATCGAGTCCGAGCCGTGCGGCCGCCCACACCGCGTGCGCGCGCACGACGGATTTCTCATGGGCCAGGTGCGCGGTGAGCACCGAGGCGACGCGCCGGTCGGCGGGGTCTGCGGTGTTGCCGAGCACGAGCAGGAGATTGCGGCGCACCCAGGTCATGTCCCTGTCGTGCACCCACCATGTGTCGCTCACCTCGGCGAGCGCGCGGTCGTCGGCAGAAAGGAGGGCGAGCACGTCGATCCCGGCACGCGCACCCGGCGGTGGCTCGCGCAAGGTCTCGCGCTTGTTCACCGGGCACGCCGTCTGGCAGTCGTCGCAGCCGTAGATGCGATCACCGAGCGCCACACGATGGTCCGGGGCGAACACGCCCGGCTTTTGCAACAGCCACGAGAGGCACCGGTTCGCATCGATCACCCCGGGGCCGACGATGGCGCCGGTCGGGCACGCCGGGATGCACCGTGAACACGCCCCGCAGCCGTCCTCGACCACGGGCAGGGCCGGCAGGTCCGCGGTCGTGACCAGGCACCCGAGCACGTGCATGCTCCCCTTGGTCGGCACGAGGATGTTCGCGTTCTTCCCGTACCAGCCCAATCCGGCGAGATGGGCGACTTCCCTGTCGACGACGGAGTTGTCGTCGGCGAACACCGTCGCACGATGCCCGTCGCGACGCAGTTGCGCCGCGACCTCGGTGAGGCTCCGCTTGAGGTCGCCGTAGTGGTCGATCCACGCGTACCGCGCGAGTCGCGCCACCGGTCCGTCTATCTCGACTGGCGGGTCTGAGTGCGCGTAGCTGCGGGCACCCACCACGATCGAGCGCGCACCCTCCACAAGGAGATCGGGCCGCACCGAGCGCTCCGGACGCCAGAACGTGAACTTCATGCCGTTCACCAGATCGTGCTCGATCCGCGACTCGATTTGGGCACGGGCCCTCTCGAGGGGAATCGCGGGTGCGACGCCGGCGGCATCGAGCCCGGCCTCGGCGCACCACTTGAGCACTTCGTCGCGATACGCACTGCCCCCGGGGGCGCTGGGAGCGACCGTTTTGGGGTTCTTCGGGGCTCTGTTCCCGGGGAGTCGCTCAGCCGACGGCACGGTGCCGAAGCGTAGGCACCAGTCCCGCCTTTGCGAGGAGCCGGATGTCGCGCAGCTCGGCGAGGCTGAGCACCACGGCCCCCTCCTCGACCGGATCGCACAGAACGCTCATCATGCAGTCGTTGCAGGCCTCGGTGGCCGCCATCACGCAGGTGTCGCAGGAGATGACGAGGATGGGTTCGGCGTCGTGTTGCACACCACCACACTGACGGGGGGGTGTCACAGGGTTCGGGCGCCCTCGCCGTCGATTCCGAGGACCTTGGTGTGCCCGTCGGCGGGCAGTCGCGCGGCGAACTCGTCCGCCTCGTCGGGGGCGCACATGAAGGTCACCGTCGGTCCGGACCCCGAGAGCCACCCGCACCACGCCCCTGCGGCGAGTCCGGCCTCGAAGGCTGCGAGGCTCCCCGGCGCGGCCGCGAACCTGATGTCCTGGTGGATGGCATCACGAGTCGCTTCCCGCAGGGCGGCGGTGTCGCCGGTGGCCAGTGCCGCCACCAACATCGCGGTGCGCGCGATGTTGAACACGGCGGCCTCGAGGGTCACCTCGGGCCCGATCCGGCGGCGCGACTCGCTCGTCGAGGTCGTGGTGCCCGGAATCCATGCCACGAACGCGGGGCGCATCGCGACTGGGATCGACACGACACGACCGTCCGCCGTCACCACCACACCACCGCACAGCGCCGGCCCGACGTTGTCGGCGTGACCCTCCAGTTCGGTGCACAACGCGAGCGCGGCCGGCGAGCGATGCACGAACGATCCGTTCTGTTGCTGCTCGGCGACGAGCGCACCCCCGATGCGCACGGCTCCCGAGAACCCGAGTCCGCGCCCGATCGGAATCTCACTGCGCACCCACACACGGCCCGACCCCCCGGCGCGCACGAACGCGACCTGGGCGGGGTGCGAGTCCTCGGCCTCCCGCGCATCCGCGGGTGCGCCATCGACGCCCACGAGACCAACATCGGCGTGCAGGGTGAGCGCGACGCCGAGGGCATCGAAGCCCGGGCCCATGTTGGCCGAGGTCGCCGGAACCCTCACCGCCACGGCGTCACTGCCCCATCCGTTCGGCCTGGCGCCGACTCTCGGCCACTGCCGCCGCGAGCACACCCGCCGCGGCTCCCGAGTCGATCGATGCGGCGGCGCGCTCGATCCCCTCGTCGATGCCAGGGGCCAGACCCGCGATGTGCAGGGCGCACCCGGCGTTGAACACGACAATGTCGCGCACCGGCCCCCTGGCGCCGTCGACGAGCGACCTCAACGCGACGAGGTTGTCCTCGGGTGATCCCCCGAGCACGTCCCCGGGTCGCGAGGGTGCGATGCCGTGGGTGCGCGCATCGATCTCGAACCGCGACACCACACCGCCTCGCAACTCGCACACCCTGTTCGGCCCGCTCACCGCGAGCTCGTCGAGCCCTCCGTGGCCGTGGACCACCCATGCGGTCTCGATGCCGCGCGACCCGAGGGCCGCGGCCATGGTGTCCATCTTCTCGGGCATCGCGACCCCGACGAGCATCCGTGTGATCGGTGCGGGGTTTGCCATCGGCCCGAGCAGGTTGAATGCGGTCGGCACGCCGATCTCGCGTCGCGAGGGCCCGGCGTGGCGGAACGCGGGGTGGAAACGCGGCGCCAGGCAGAAGCCGAATCCCGACGACGCGATGGTCGCCTCGACGCCCTCGGCATCCAACTCGATGGCCAGTCCCGCGGCCTCCAGGAGGTCCGCCGATCCGCACTTCGACGAGGCGGCCCTGTTGCCGTGCTTGCACACCGGCACCCCCGCACCCGCAGTGACGAGCGCGGCCATGGTCGACACGTTCACGGAATTCGACGTGTCACCACCCGTGCCGACGATATCGATCGCCCGCGCGGCCAGTGACGCCCCGAGCGCCACCTTGGTGCCCGCCGAGCGCACCGCACGGAGCATGCCGCCGAGTTCCTCGGACGTCTCGCCCTTGGCGCGCAATGCGACGAGGAACGCCGACATCTGCGAGGCGGTCGCAGCGCCCGTGAGGATCTCGGTGGTCGCCGCCTCGGCCTGGGCCGCGGTGAGGTCACGACCGGCGAGGAGTCGCGCGAGCAGCGATGGCCACCCCTCGAACTCTGTGGTCGTGTTCCTCGTCATCGACCAAGTATCCCCGTCGGGTCGCATCGACGGCGAAACAAATCCGTGCGTGCGGCGCGGGCACACCCGGTGATGGGGGCGGTCAGGCCGATTTGCCCCGGTGACGCAGGATGCGTCGGCGCTCCTTCTCCGTGGTGCCGCCCCAGATACCGTCGCGTTCGCGACTCATCAGTGCGTGCTCGAGGCACGTGACCCGCACGGGGCATTCGGCGCAGATCGCCTTGGCCTCGGCGGAGTCCTCCTCACTGTCGGGAAAGAACACGGTCGGATCGAGGCCGTTGCAGGCCCCCTTGTGCCGCCACGCGAGATCGACTCTGGCCATAGCCCCGCCGAGCAACGCATCCGGAGCCCCCACTCCGAGCGCACTCGACCCCCCTCGCTGCGGATCGTACGGGTCGCCCCTCGCGGCTGTCCAGTCGGGACGGGACCGACGGAGCGCGGCCACCGGGACAGCGCCCAGACACGGTGCGACCCGCCCCGGATGAACCCGGGGCGGGTCGTGCCGAATCGCGGGGCCGGCCAGCGCCCGGGGCCAACGGGCCGGCCGGGGACGCTCAGTTCAGGTCGAACCGATCGAGGGTCATCACCTTGTCCCATGCGGCGACGAAATCGCGGACGAATTTGTCCTTGGCATCGTCGGCCGCGTAGACCTCGGCGAGGGCACGCAACTGTGAGTTTGATCCGAAGATCAGGTCGACTCGGCTGGCCCTCCATGTGGCGGCGCCCGATGCGGAGTCGCGGATCTCGAAGATCTCCTCGCTCTTGTCGGTCGGCACCCACTCTGTCCCAGGTGCGAGCAGGTTCACGAAGAAATCGTTCGTGAGCACGCCGGGGGTCTTGGTGAGCACGCCCACCTCCGATCCCCTGTGGTTCGCACCGAGGGCCCGCAGACCACCGACGAGCACCGTCATCTCCGGGGCCGTCAGCGTGAGCAAGTTCGCCTTCTCGACGAGCAACTGCTCGGTGCGGGCGATGTGCCCGGCCTCGAGGTAGTTGCGGAAGCCGTCGAAGGTCGGCTCGAGCACGCCGAAGGACTCGGCGTCGGTCTGGGTGTCGGTCGCATCGGTGCGTCCGGGAGCGAAGGGCACCTCCACGGTGACGCCCGCATCCCTGGCCGCCTTGTCGACGGCGGCACCGCCGGCGAGCACGATGAGATCGGCGAGGGAGATCTTCTTGCCACCCCTTGCGGTGGCGTCGAAGTCCTTCTTGATGCCCTCGAGCACGCCGAGCACCTTGGCGAGCTCGCGCGGCTCGTTCGCATCCCAGTCCTTCTGCGGTGCGAGGCGCACGCGGGCGCCGTTGGCACCGCCGCGCTTGTCGGTCCCGCGATAGGTCGAGGCCGAGGCCCACGCCGTGCGCACCAACTCAGCGATCGACAGACCCGACGCGAGCACCTTGGCCTTCAGCTCGGCCACGTCGGCGGCGTCCACCAGCGGGTGATCCACGACCGGTACCGGGTCCTGCCAGATGAGATCCTCCCTCGGCACGAGCGGGCCGAGGTAGCGGACCTTCGGGCCCATGTCGCGGTGCGTCAGCTTGAACCACGCACGCGCGAACGCGTCGGCGAACTGGTCGGGATTCTCGCGGAACCGCTTCGAGATCTTCGCGTACTCCGGGTCGAACTTGAGCGCGAGATCGGCCGTGGTCATGATCGGGGCGTGCGAACGCGCCGGGTCGTGCGCATCCGGCACCGATCCCGCGAGTGCTCCGCCCTTCGGGATCCACTGCTGGGCACCGGCGGGGCTCTTGGTCAGTTCCCACTCGTTGTCGAGCAGGATCTCGAAGTAGTCCTCGTCCCACGCGATCGGGTTGCGCGTCCAGGCACCCTCGATACCGCTCGTGATCGTGGCCACGCCGTGGCCCTCGCCCATCGAGTTGATCCAGCCGAAACCCTGGGCCTGGATCGGTGCCGCTTCGGGCTCGGGCCCGACGTGCGCACCCGGATCGCCGGCGCCGTGTGCCTTGCCGAAGGTGTGCCCACCGGCAACGAGAGCGACGGTCTCCTCGTCGTTCATCGCCATGCGCGCGAAGGTGTCGCGGATGTCGTAGGCCGAGGCCAGCGGATCCGCCTTCCCGTTCGGGCCCTCGGGGTTCACGTAGATGAGGCCCATCTGCACGGCCGCGAGCGGGTTCGCGAGCTCACGCTTGCCCGAGTACCGCTCGTCGGCGAGCCAGGTCTGCTCGGGACCCCAGTAGGTGTCGTCCGGTTCGTACACATCGGCGCGGCCCCCGCCGAAGCCGAAGGTCTTGAAGCCCATGGAATCAAGTGCGACGTTGCCGGCCAGGACCATCAGATCCGCCCACGAGATCTTCTTGCCGTAGGTCTTCTTGATCGGCCACAGCAAGCGGCGCGCCTTGTCGAGGTTGCCGTTGTCGGGCCAGCTGTTCTGGGGCGCGAAACGGTGCATACCGGTTCCCGCTCCGCCGCGACCGTCCTGGATGCGGTAGGTGCCGGCGGCGTGCCACGCCATGCGGATGAAGAACGGGCCGTAGTGTCCGTAGTCCGCGGGCCACCACTTCTGTGAGTCGGTCATCAGCGCCGTCAGATCCTTGACCACCGCCTGGACATCGAGGCTCGCGAATTCCTCGGCGTAGTCGAAGTCCTCATCCATCGGGTCACCGGCGGTCGGGTTGTTGTGGAGGACCTTCAGGTTCAACTGGTTCGGCCACCAGTCGTTCACGCCGGTCCCCGAATTCTGGGTGACGATCGCCCCGGTGATGGGGCACTTGCTCTCGGTGCTCATATCTGTCTCTTTCGTGTTGTGTTTGGGTTGTGTTTGTGTCTTGGGTGAGTGGGGGTCAGTTCTTGGTGGTCGTGGTGCGACATGTCGGACAACGACCCCAGTACGCGACATCGGCCTCGTCGATCTCGAAACCGTGGTCGTCGGCGGCCTCCAGGCAGGGGCGGAATCCGACCGCACAGTCGACGTCGACGACAACCCCGCACTCGCGGCAGATGATGTGGTGGTGATTGTCGCCGACGCGCGTCTCGTAGAGCGCGGGCGATCCGATCGGCTGGATGCGCCGCAGGATCGCCGAGTCGACCAGCAACGACAACGCGTCGTACACCGACTGGCGCGAGATCGAGCCGAGGTCGGTGCGCGCGTGTTCTGCGATCTCATCAGCCGACGAATGCGGATTCTTCGCCACCGCGGCGAGCACGGCGGAACGCTGCGCGGTCGGGTTCACTCCGTGCTCGCGGAGCACCTCGTCTGCGGGACGAATCACAACCGAGAAATTAGCCGCGATTTGGACATTGTCCAAATCGTCTGGATGTGACGATCGTTTCTCTCCCCCACCGCACAGGGGGCCGATACCTAGGCTCGGGGCGATGGTGACCCCAGATCGTTTCTCCCGGCCCTCGGTCATGGCGCGACTGGACGGCGCCGTCTACGACGTGGTGGTGGTGGGCGGGGGCATCACCGGTGCCGGTGTCGCCCTCGACGCGGCCAGCCGGGGCCTGCGCGTCGCGCTGTTCGAGAAGGACGACTTCGCCTCCGGCACCTCGTCGAAGTCGTCCAAGTTGATCCACGGCGGACTGCGCTACCTCCAACAGGGCGACGTCAAACTCGTCTACCAGGCGCTCCGTGAGCGCAAGCGCCTGCGGCGCAACGCCCCGCACCTCGTGAGGGTGCTCCCCTTCATGATCCCGATCCTCACCAAGGACGGGGTCGTGTCGAAGAAGATCGCGCGCGCCCTCGGCTCTGCGATGTGGATGTACGACATCACGGGCGGTTGGCGTATCGGTCGCATCCACCGCCGGCTGTCGGCCAAGCGTGCCTTCTCGCACCTGCCCACGATGGACGCCGACCGACTGTCGTCGGCGTATCTCTACTTCGATGCCGAGGCCGACGACGCGAGGTTGTGCCTCACCGTCCTGCGCACCGCCGCCGACCTCGGAGCCGACATAGCGAACCGTGCGCGCATCGAGTCGATCGCAGCATGGGGCAGCGAGCACCGCGTCACCGTGGTCGACACCATCTCGGGTGCGCGCCACACCGTCGGCGCGCGATCGGTGATCAACGCCGCGGGAGTGTGGTCCGACGAGGTCCGCACGATGGATGAGGGCGCAGACCCCGACACCATCCGCCCCGCCAAGGGCGTGCACATCACGGTTCCCTGGGACAAGGTGCGAAACGACATCGCCGTGGTGATCCCGGTCCCCCGCGACCGGCGCAGCCTCTTCGTGGTTCCGTGGATCCCGAACGGTGACGGCACGTTCCGGTTCACCTACGTCGGCACGACCGACACCGACTACGGCGGGTCGATCGAGGACCCGCAGTGCACGCGGGACGACATCGACTACGTGCTCGCCGCGCTGAACGCCTCCGTCACAACCGGCGTCACGCGCGACGACATCACCGGCGTGTGGTCGGGGCTTCGTCCGCTCGTCAAGACCACGGACAATTCCAAGAAGTCCGCGCGCACCGCCGACCTGAGCCGGATGCACAAGGTGAGCGTCTCGTCGAACGGTGTCGTCACCGTCACCGGAGGGAAGTTGACGACCTACAGGGAGATGGCCGAGGACGCCGTCGACGTGGTCTGCGAGCGCCTCGGGGTCCGCACGAGGTCGCGCACCAAGCGGCTCGCTCTCCACGGGGCCCGCTCGCGCGCGACCCCGCGCACCGAACTCGACCGCCACCTCGATGCGCGCCACGGCTCCGATTCAGCCGCCGTGGCGCGGCTCATCACCTCCGATCCGACCCTCGCCGAGCCACTCGTGCCGGGACTGCCCTACGTGCGCGCCGAGGCGGTGCACGCCGTCACCGCGGAGATGGCCACGTCGGTTGACGACGTCCTCACCCGGCGCACGCGCGCACGGCTCGCCGACCGGCGCGCCTCGCTCGCGGCCGCACCGGCGGTGGCCGACCTGATCGCACCGCTGCTCGGCTGGACGACGCAACAGCGCGACGCGAGCCTCGCCGATTTCGTGGAAGAGTGCACCCACGAGGACACCGCCGCACTCGTCGGGGAACGGGACCTCTGGTGAGACGACGATGAGACGGCCGGGAGGCACCGATGACCACCGAACGATTCGACACTGAGGCCACCGCACCGATCGAGTTCGGGGGTGATCCGGCCGCTGCGACCGAGCGTTGGCCCGGTGGCGTTCTCGGCGCCGACGACATCGCACTCATCTCGGGGGTGTGCGCGACCTCGCTCGATCCCACCGACACGGCCGAGCACGCCCGCGATTGGTGGCCCCTCGCGATGTCGTGGGCTCTCGCCAACCAGGTCCCGCGGCGACCCTCGGTGGTCTGCCGACCGCGCGACACCGGAGAAGTCTCCCGACTCCTCGCGCTCTGCAACGAGCGTGGCATTCCGGTCACCGCCTCGGGGGGGCGCTCGGGTGTGTGCGGTGCGGCGATCCCCTCCCACGGTGGGGTCGCCCTCGACATGTGCGCGATGCAGGGGGTCGGCGACATCGACACGGTCTCGGGGATCGTCGAGGTCCTCTCGGGCACCTTCGGGCCCGACCTGGAGCGAACTGTGCGCGCCCGCGGTCTCACCGTCGGTCACTACCCGCAGTCCTTCGACATCTCGACGGTCGGCGGATGGATCGCCTGCCGCGGTGCGGGGCAGTTCTCGACCCGGTACGGAAAGATCGAGGACATGGTGCACGGGCTCGAGGCCGTGCTCGCCGACGGCACCGTCATCCGCACCGGCGGTGCACCGGCCGGGGCGGTCGGCCCGGACCTGGATCATCTCCTCCTCGGCAGCGAGGGCACGCTCGCGGTGATCACGCGTGCGTGGCTGCGGGCGCACCCGCTCCCCGAGGTCGAGAGGCGCGGTGCGTACTCGTTCACCGACTTCCCGACCGGCATCGAGGCCTGCCGCCGGATCATCCGCTCGGGCGCGACCCCCGCGGTGCTCCGTCTCTACGACGGCACGGAGAGCAAGCGCTCGCACGGCGGCGACGGCACCGTGTCGACGCTGCTCGTCCTCGACGAGGGCACCGAGGCACTCGTCGACGCCACGATGTCCACCGTGCACGACACGGCCACGGCATGCGGTGCGGTGACGGCCGACGTCGGGCTCGTCGAGCGGTGGATGCACCACCGAAATGACACGAGCGGTCTCCAGGCGCTCACCCGCAAGGGATACGTCATCGACACCATGGAGGTCACCGCACCGTGGTCGCGTCTCGATGCGATCGACGAGCAGGTCAAGACCGCGATGCTGTCGGTTCCCCACGCTCGGTCGGCATCGTGCCACCTCTCGCACAGCTACATCGACGGCGCATGCCTCTATTTCACCTTCGCCGCCTCTCCCCCGCCCGAGGCCTTCGACGACACCCATCGCTCGATGTGGGACGCGGGTCAACGAGCGGCCCTCGCCGCGGGCGCGAACCTCTCGCACCACCACGGTGTCGGCCACAACCGTGCCCGCTACATGGCCGAGGCCCTCGGCACCTCCCTCGGGGTGCTCCGCGCGCTCAAGAGCGCACTGGACCCGCGCGGGATCCTCAATCCGGGCAAGCTCGGTCTGTGAGACCGCGGTCCGTGTCCCGCTCATGAGGACACTCGTCATCGACATCGGCACGAGCGGTGTTCGGGCAGCGGTCCTCACCGACGAGGCCATGTTGACCGGGCTCCACCACGTCGAGACCCCACCGCAGAGCCCCGCCCCGGGTCTGGTCGAGTTCGACGCCACCACCCTGTGGGACACGATCCTGGAATGCGTGCGCATCGCCGCGGGCGACCAGCCGGTGGACGCCGTCGGGATCACCAATCAACGAGCCTCGGTGCTCGGGTGGCGGAGATCGAGCGGGGAACCGATCGCGATGGGACTGGGGTGGCAGGACCTGCGCACCGTCGGCGAGTGCCTGGTGGCGCGCGCGACACATGGATTACCACTGGCGCCCAATCAGAGCGCGACCAAGATCGCCTGGTTGATCGCCAATGTCGCCGGTGCGCGCGACGCCGACGTCATCTTCGGCACCCTCGATTCGTTCGTCGCGTGGAGACTCTCCCGCGGCGCGGTGCACGCGACCGACCACAGCAATGCCGCGGTGACCGGGCTCACGACTGCGGACGGGAGCGCATGGGACGCCGGTGTCCTCGATGCACTCGGGATCGACCCGGCGGTTCTCCCCCGGATCGTCCACACATCCGGGGTGATCGGCGAGGCGTCGGCACTGCCGGGTTCACCGCCCATCGCCGCGCTCGTCGGCGACCAGCAGGCGTCCCTGGTGGGACAGGGATGCCTCGCACCCGGGACGGCAAAAGCCACGTTCGGCACCGGCGGAATGCTGGACCTGTTCACCGGAACCAGAGCCCCGGGGACGGCGCGTCGCACCGCGGGGGGAACGTTCCCGATAGTGGCGTTCTCCTCGGCGCGCGACGGCATCTCCTACGGCACCGAGGCCGTCATGCTCTCGGCCGGCACGTGCGTGGAGTGGCTCCGCGACGGACTCGGTCTCATCGATTCGGCGGCCCAGTCCGAGGGTGTCGCTGCGAGCGTCGCATCCACCGACGGTGTCGCCTTCGTTCCCGCGCTCCTTGGCCTTGGCACACCGCACTGGGACTACGGGGCGCGCGGCGCGCTCCTCGGCATCACGCGCGGCACCACGCGCGCCCACATCGTGCGCGCCGTCCTCGAGGGAATCGCCCATCGCGGTGCCGACCTACTCGAGGCCGCCGAGACCGACTCGGGCCAGAGCGTGGCGACCCTGCGCATCGACGGCGGCATGAGCCGCAACTCCGTGTTCGTGCAGGCTCTCGCGAACGCGATCGCCCGCCCCGTCGTGGTGTCTCCTGTCACGGAGGCCACCACGCTCGGTGCGGGGTTCCTCGCCGGCACAGCCGTCGGACAATGGGACGATCTCGGGTCGGCAACGGCGCACATCACGGGGGCCAGGGTCGTCGAGCCGTCGGGAGAGTCGAGCCCATCGAGGGCACAATGGGCAGAGGCGGTGACCAGGACGCGTTCATGGATACCCGACCTCTCGGCACTCGACTTCTAGTGTTGGGGGCCGGACAAGGCACCCCCGACAGCCGAATCGCCGTTCACAGACGCACGCACGAAGGAACCACACGAGTGGACACTCACGACGAACTCCCCACCGAGACCGCCACATCCCGGCGCCGCTTGATCGCCTCGCTCCTCGCCGGGGGCACGGCCGCGGCCCTTGCGCCCGTGCTCGCCGGCACCGCGCGCGCAGCGAGCGGGCCCGACCTGCCGAAGCGCGATGCGGCGGACAACGGCGCCCTGAACGCGGTCATCCAGCGTGAGGCCGCCCTCGTCGCCACCTACGCCTCGGTGGTCGCCACGACCTCGGGCGCCGACGACAAGGCCGCGATGAAGGTCATCCACGACCACCACCTCGCCTACAAACAGGCCCTCGCCGGATTCCTGGGTCCCGATCTCGGGGCAGTGGACTCGATCCCTCTCGCCGAACCGACCGGCTCGGTCGCGGCCGTGGCGGGCGTGCTCTCCCGTCTCGAGGATGAGACGGTGCAGGTCCACCTCGGCACACTCGCCCGGATCAAGGGCACCGACGCCGCGTCGCTGATCGCATCCATCATCACCGTCGAGGCCCGCCACGTCGCGGCTCTCGCGCTTCTCTCCGGTGCTGCGCCCCTCGCCGCGGCCGGACTGTGACCCGAAAGGCCCGATCCACGATGAACGACGAGACGATCGAGACCCGCGACGAGATGACGGGCGAGCACCCGTCGGTGTCGCGGCGCGGACTCCTGCGACACGGCGGTGCCGCCGCGCTCGCGGGCGTGGTGCTCGCAGCGTGCGCCGACTCGGCGCCCCAGTCAGTGGCGCGCCTCGGTGAGGCAACCGAGCCCCAGACACTGGATGAGGTCAGTCTCACCGACGTGGTGCTGCTGCGCACCGCGATGTCGGTGGAGAAGCTGGCGCACGAGGCGCTGACCTCCTCCACGCTCGCCACCGGCGCGAACTCAACCCTGATGAACGACCTCGCGAAGGGTCACGAGAACGCGCTCCTGGCGCTGCGCGAGCTCGTGGTGGCGCGCGGGGGCAAGCCCGTCGACGAGGCCAATGCGCGACTCAGGGCCAACTGGGCCGACGAGGCACTCGGGCTGGTCGGCGAGAGCACCGAGCCCGACACCGACGGACTGATGCTCGCCCATGCGCTGCAGACCATCGTGGCGAGCACCTACCAGGGGTTCGTGCCCAAGACCACCGCTGCCGAGCTGCGCGCACAGATGATGGAACTGGCCGCTGGCGCGTCGCGCCGCGCCGCCGTGATCGCGCTGCAGGTCGCGCCCGGTGCCAAGGGATTCGCCTCGACGATCGGCGCCGACGGCAACCCGACGTTCTCGGCGCTGCAGTCGACATTCGGCACGCTCGCCTCGGTGCAGGTGCCACTCGGGAAGAAGAACGAGGCCGGCCTCAAGGGATCCGTCACGCTCGAGACCCCGAGCTACAACTCCTACATGTGGTGAGCCACGAGCATGTGGTGAGCCACAATCATGTGGTGAGCCACGAGGCTCCGGTGGGCGACCCGACACCGGCGAGCACCTCGGCCGAATGATCCTCCGCATCGTGCGGTGTCCGGCATGGCGGGGGCTCGGTCGGATCGTTCCCACAGTCGAACTGCGCCGTCGCGGCTCGTCGTGGCTCCGTACACTCGGAGCCGACGGTGAGTCGCCCGGGTGACCGCGGTGTCGCCAGACATCGAGGAAAGTCGGGGCTTCACAGGGCAGAACGCTGGCGAGAGCCAGGTCGGGGCGACCTGACGGACAGTGCAACAGAGAACAGACCGCCGATGGGCGCAAGCCACAGGCAAGGGTGAAACGGTGCGGTAAGGGCGCACCAGCGTGCGGAGCGATCCGCACGGCTCGGCAAACCCCGTTCGAAGCAAGGCCAAGCAGGAGGAGGGCTGCCCGCCCGCCGGAAGGCAACCTCCGGGTAGGCCGCTCAGATGGATGGTCACCGCTCGCGCGAGCGAGCACAGAACCCCGCTTACAGGGCGACTCACCGTCACCCACCAAGGCCGACCCGGTTCGCCCGGGTCAGCTGACCGGCGGCTCGCTCTCCGAGAAGCGTCGCGTCACCTCATCATCTGGCATCGCCATCAGCGTCCGGTACACCGCCTCGGGGTACTCGAGATGGGGCTTGGCGCTGTCGATCGGCGGGTTCGGCAACGGTTCCGCCGGCGCATCGAAGGTTGCCGGACTGCGGTATCGGGCGAGGTCCTCCTCGCTGATGCCCGCGAGCGCGACCACCTCGGGGTCGATCCATTTGCGTCCGTCGATCGGTTCGCTGGAGGTCGCAACCTCGAGCACGAGCCCCTCGGGACCCGCGAAGTAGATGGAGTCGCACATCCCGTGGTGCAGCGGCCCCATCACGTTCACACCACGGGATCTGATGCGCGAGCGCATGGCGATGAGGTCCTCGTAGGTGTCCACGTTGAACGCCACGTGCTGCATGGTGCCACCAGCGGTCGCGCCTCCCGCGTTGCCGGCATGCGTCGTGCCCGTGACCCTGTCGATGCTCTTGATCGCATCCATCTGCACGAACGCGACCGAGCACGTGTCGTTCATGCGCAGGAACCCGTGCCATGCGCCGTCGACGCCGTGCATCCAGTACAGGGCGACGAGTTCGAAGCCGAGGACGTCGGTGAAGTACTCGATCTGGGACTTGATGTCAGCGGTGCTCAGGGCGAGGTGGTGGAGACCGTTCGGTGCCGTCATGTCCCCTTGTCTAATGCCCCGGCACCCCGTGCGCCACCGCCCGGGATTCGCGGGGCACGGTTGCCGACGCCCCGCCGGTGGGAAACGACCACCCGCTGGGGGGCTCTGGTGCGTCTCACCACTCGCGCCACGAGCGTCCCCAGCGCGGACTCGTCCGCCGGAGGTAGCGAGCCAAGCGCGGTGCGATGTTCTCGATGATCTCGGGAATGAAGATGTGCACGAAGACGTCGATGCCCCGCACGAAGCGGCACGGAGAGCCGACCCGGAAGCGGCTCTGGGCCTCGCGCTCGGTTCGCACCAAGTGGGCGATGGTCTCGCGAAGGTTCATCTCCCCGTGCAGCACCGCACCCATTGTTGCACCGTCGTCTGCCCGGCGGGCCGTACCCGACTCTGTTTGATCGGATCGGGTCGGATCGGTTCGGGTCGGTTCGGGTCGGGTCAGCCCAGGTGCGAGGTGTCGTTGAACCCGACGAGCGCCGGACCGCGCCCCGACACCGCGATCGTGGTGATCGAGGCGCGGTCGAGCGAGCACCTCCACGTGGCCTCGGGCCCGACCCCGAGGGCCCACGTCACCGCGCTCTTGATCGGTGACACGTGCGAGACCACCACGACATCGCACGTGCGGGCCGTCTCGGCCAGTTCCTCGAGCGCCGGGCGTACCCGCAGGTCCAACTCGACCAGGGTCTCGCCGTTCGGCGGACGAAAGTGCGGGTCGCCACGCCACATCGCCCATGTCTCCTCGGGCACGTCCGTCATCGCCCTGCCGTCGAAGTCGCCGTAGTCGAGCTCGAGGAAACGCTCGTCGAGCACCGGCGACGACACGATGGCCTCGGCGGTCTGGCGCGCGCGCTGGAGCGGGCTCGACACCACCGTCGCCCCGGGGAACCGCGCACGCACCGCCCGGCCGATCGCCTCGGCCTGGCCGCGGCCGACGTCATCGAGTGGCAGGTCGATGCGTCCCTGGAGGAGCCCGCCCGCGTTGATGCGTGTCTGCCCGTGACGAACCAGGATCAGCACTGGCCCACTCCCCCCGGATCGGGGTCGGTGAGACGGCCCGTGCGCACGAACTCGCGGCGACGTGCCGGGTCTGTCAGACCGTGGCGGGACACCATGAACGCGACCAGAGCGAGCCCCACGATCTCGAGGGGAATGTTCCACCAGCCGCGCGCGATGCTCGGCAGCGCATCGCCCGAGGTGGCGAGCCCCGTGAAGGGCCACCAGAACGAGCCCGTGTCGGCGAAGGCTCCGTCGAAGACGAGGTGCAAGAAGGTGCCGATCGGGAGCGCGAGCCAGCGCTTGCGCGCTGCCCGGCGTCGGACCGTGAGTGCCATCACCGCACCCAGCAGCACGACGCTCGCCGTCAGCGAGTGTGCCACCCAGACTCCCCCGGTCACGCCGTCCACCACGTCGGGCGCCAACGCCCCGAGAGCCAGCACCCGGTGGTCGAGACGGTCGTCGCGGAACACGAACCACACGGCGACGCTCACGGTGCCGAGGAACCAGAAGATCACGGCTTCGATGCTACGGAGTGGTGCGAATGCGCGGGGGAACCCCGCGGGTGCAGTCATAGACGAGGAAACGATCCGGGTCGACGCCCACCACCGGAACCGTGGGATCGGTCACCGATGGCGCGATCGTGGTGCCCGGATCCACCACGCGCACGACCGGCCCAAGTGGTGCCGTCGGCGTCGGTGCGGCGGGCCCGATCGTGGCGGGCGCGGTTGTCGCGGTCGCCGTGCCGGGAAGCGTCGTGGTCGGCACCGATGGCGGCGGGATTGTCGTGCCGACCACCGCCGGCACCGCGGGAGCAGGCGGCACCGTGGGCACCACCGTGGTCCACGTGCCCGTCACCTTTGCGGGCAACCGACCCGACACGACCTCGGCGATGCAATCGAGTCCGGGCAGGTAGAGGCGCACGGGGTTGCGCACCGCGGCCGGGGGTGCGTCCCAATCGGGGCGCGAGTCGGCATAGGTGTCCTGCATCGACACCTGCGCCGCGTCCGTGTAGGCCTTCCAGATGCGTGCCGGGTAGAGCCCACCCACGACGCCGTTCTGCCCGATCGCTGCGAGATCGGCCCTGAATTCGGGGACCTGTCTCCTCGTCATCGGTGTGTAGCCCTTCGGGTCGCCCACCCACACCGCCGTGGTCAACTGGGGAGTGAACCCCACGAACCAGGCGTTGGTGTTGCGATCCTGGGTGCCCGTCTTCCCGGCGGCCACGCGTCCGTCGGCGAGCGGCGTGCGCCGCGCCGTGCCACGCACCAGGGTCTGCTTCAAGATGTCGACGGCTTGGTCGGCGACGTTCTTGGCGAGCACCGGCTGGACGATCTTGGTGAGGGGAAGACCCCGCGAGGTGACCGTCACCGCCGGCCCGTTCACCTCCTGGCTGTACAGCAGCGCACCGGAGGCACCACGCACCTCGGCGACGAACCACGGCTCGTGGTGCAGACCGCCGTTCGCCAGCGTCTGTGCCCCCGAGGCCATGTCGAGGGGACTCAACTCGTTCGCACCCGTGGAGAGGCTCGCATACGGCAGGATCCGGAATGTCTCGGGCGTGAGCCACGGCGACTTCGCGTACCGGTAGATGCCGTTCACCACGCGGTGGAGCCCCACGATCTGGGCGAGGCGCGCGTACGCGCAGTTGATCGACAGCCATGTCTGCTCGGCGAGCGACGTCGTGGGTTTGCTCACACCGTTCGAGATCCTGAACGGCTCATCGGGCTGCTCGGGATTGGGCATCGTGCACGGCAGGGTGCCGTCGATGAGATCGCTCGCCTGCACCCCGGCCTCGAGCGCGGCGGTGAGCACGAACATCTTGATCGAGGATCCGGTCTGTCGTCTGCGCAGCGCGAGGTTCACCTCGTTGCGGCCGGGGACGAACCCCGAGCCGCCCCGGAGGGCACGGATCGCCCCGGTCGCGGTGTCGAGCGAGATGAGCGCCGACTCGATCCCCGCCGAGTTCGGTGGCAGTTTCTCCGCCGCCTCTTCGGCGTGTGCCTGGGCCTCCTTGTCGATCGTGGTGCGCACCGAGATGCCCCCGCGATACAGGGTGTTGTAGCGCTCGGCGTAGGAGTCGCCGAGGATCGTCGACCGGTTCAAGAGGAAATCGCGCACCATCTCGCTGATGTAGGTGCGGCTCGTGGGGGAAGACGCCGCCTCGCGCTTGGTCTCGGGCAGACGGAAGTAGTCGGGGCTCGCCGGGTCGCCGAGGGCCGCCGCACGCTCGGCGGTCATGAGGCCGGTGTCCACGAGCCGCTCCAGCACCTGGCCGAACCGCTTGCGGGCGCGCAGCGGGTTGCGGATCGGGTCGTAGGAACTCGGTGCCCGCACCAGCCCGGCGAGCAGGCCGGCCTCCTCGAGCGTGAGAGTGCTCGCGCTCTTGCCGAAGTACACCTCGGCGGCGGCCTGGATGCCGTACGCGTTGTTGCCGAGGAAGACACGGTTCAAGTAGCGCTCGACGATGTCCTGCTTGGTGGACGTCTTCTCGAGCATGGTCGCATAGCGCGCCTGGAGGATCTTGTAGCGACCATCGCGCGGCAGACCGCCGAGGAACTCGATCTTGACCAACTGCTGGGTGATCGTCGAGGCGCCCTGGCGATCGCCGGTGTACTGGAAGTTCGCGAGTGCCGCCCGCACGAGCGAGCGCAGGTTCACCCCCTCGTGGCCGTAGAAGTCGGAGTCCTCCACGGCCAGGAACGCGCCCACGACATCGCTCGGGAGCGTGGCGAGTCGGATCGGCTTGGTGCTCTCGGCCTCGAACACGCCGATCTGGGCACCCTTCCAATCGGTGATCAGCGACCGGGAGGTCAGCCCGCCGAGTGCGCCGAGGCGCACGGGCACCTGATCATGGGCGTTCAGCACCCGCCACGCGTGGGGGGCCGCACCGACCACGGCGGCGGTGATGAGGAGCGCCCCGGCGAGCACCGAGACCACGAAGCGGAGGAGCCAATTGGCGCGTTTGGACACGGTCCTCCCACGGTACCCGTGGCCCGCGGGCCGAACGGGTCACCCCCACCGACTGTCGGGTCCGGCGCGAGCGCGTCAGAACAACCCGACGACATCACCGTCGTCGTTCAGGTCGATCGACAGCGCCGCCGGCGTCGCACCGAGACCGGGCATCGTGCGCATCTCGCCGCAGATCGGATACACGAAACCCGCGCCCGCCGACAGGCGCACCTCGCGCACCGTCAACGCATGACCCGTCGGTGCGCCCTTGAGCGAGGGATCGCCGCTGATCGACAAGTGGGTCTTTGCCATGCAGATGGGCAGGTGACCGAAACCATTGGCCTCGTGTCGGGCCAGCTGGGACGCCGCGTCGGCCGAGTACTCCACGCGCGCAGCGCCGTAGATCCTCGTCGCGATGGTCTCGATCTTGCTGGTCAACGGCACGTCGTCGGGGTACAGGAATCGGAAGGCGCCCGGCTCCTCGCATGCCTCGACCACCGCGCGCGCGAGATCGACTGCGCCCGCACCACCGTCTGCGAAATGGGTCGACACCGCCACACGGGCCCCCATCGACTCGGCGATCTCGCGGATCACGGCATGCTCGCTCGGATGATCGCCCGGGAAGGCGTTGATCGCGATCACCGGCGAGACGCCGTGGATGCGCACGTTCTCGACCTGCTTCACGAGATTGGCGGCGCCCGCGCGCACATCGTCGGGGTTCTCCGCGAGCATCTCGGCCGGCAGGGGCCGGCCCGCCACCACGCGGTGACGCCCCGAGTGGGCCTTGAGGGCGCGCACCGTCGCCACGAGCACCGCGGCATCGGGCACCATCCCCGAGACGCGGCACTTGATGTTGAAGAAGCGCTCGGCACCCATGTCGGCACCGAACCCGGCCTCGGTGACGAGATAGTCGCAGAGGTGGATGCCGATGCGGTCCGCGATCACCGAGGAGTTGCCCGTGGCGATGTTGCCGAAGGGTCCCGCGTGGATGAGAGCCGGCGTGTTCTCGAGTGTCTGCATCAGGTTGGGCTTCACGGCCTCCCGCAGGATCACCGACATCGCGCCTGCGGCCCCGATGTCACCCGCGGTCACTGGGGAACCGGACCGGTCGAGTCCGACCACGATGCGCCCGAGCCGCGACCGCAAGTCGTCGGGGTCGCGAGCGAGAGCGAGCAGGGCCATGACCTCGGAGGCCGCGGTGATGTCGAAGCCGCTCTGGCGAGTCACGCCGTCCTCGGGGGACCCGAGGCCGATCACGACGTTGCGCAGCGCGCGATCGTTCACGTCCAGCACCCGGCGCCACGAGACATCCTTCAGCGACAGTCCGAGGGCGTTGCCCTGGTGGAGGTGATTGTCGATGAGTGCCGCGAGGAGGTTGTGGGCCGCCGTGACCGCATGGAAGTCGCCCGTGAGGTGGAGGTTCAGTGTCTCCATCGGCACCACCTGGCTGTAGCCGCCCCCGGCCGCGCCGCCCTTGATGCCAAAGGTCGGACCCATCGAGGGTTGACGCAGCGCCAGGAGACCGCGCGCGCCGATCCGGGCCAGTCCCTGTGCGAGTCCCACCGAGGTCGTCGTCTTGCCCTCGCCGAGTGGCGTCGGTGTGATCGCGGTGACCACCACGTAACGACCCCTCGGGCGGTCCGCGACACGAGCGAGCGCGGCCGTGTCGATCTTTGCCACGTGGCGTCCGTAGGGCTCCAGCAGGTCGTCGTCGAGACCGAGTCGCGCTGCGATGTCGCTCATCGGTGCGAGACGGGCGCGTTGCGCTATCTCGAGGTCGGAGGGAAATCCCACGGTCCCAGTCTCGCCGACGGGACCATCGGACCCCGCAACGCACCGCGCGCCGATTGGATCGTCGCGATTAGCCTTGCGCCACCGGGAGGACCATGGCACTCATCTCCACACTTCGTTCCGTCGCCCGGTTCTCCGGCCCCGGCGGCCGGGGGCGTCTCTCCCGGGCCGCCAATGTGGACGATCTGAGAGCAATCGCCAAGGGGCGGCTGCCCCGCGGGATCTTCGACTACATCGACGGCGGCGCAGAGGACGAGACGACGCTCGCGGGCAACAGCGCGGCCTTCAACGACTGGTCGTTCGTGCCCCGGATCATGCGCGACGTCTCCGAGGTCGACACCTCGACGGAACTCCTCGGGCAGCGGCGCGCCGCCCCCATTCTGTTGTCCCCCACCGGGTTCACCCGCATAGCCGACTCAGACGGCGAGATCGCCGTGGCGCGCGCCGCCGCGCGTGCGGGGCTGCCCTTTTGCCTCTCCACTCTCGGCACGCGCTCGATCGAGGAGGTGGCGGCCGCGGGTGCCGGTGACAAGTGGTTCCAGGTGTACGTCTGGCGGGACCGAGATCTGGTGGCCGACATGCTGACGCGTGCGCGCGCGGCCGGCTACTCCACGATCGCGCTCACCGTCGACACTGCCGTGCTCGGACGGCGCGAACGCGACGTGCGACGCGGATTCACCCTGCCCCCCAAGCTCGGCCTCGGGACCGTCATCGACGGGCTCACGCGCCCGGCATGGACGTGGGACTTCCTCCGGGGCGGCGAGATCACCTTCGCGAACGTCGCCGGCAGTGTCGGGGGAGGAACCGCGGTCACGCTGTCGGATTTCATCTCGTCGCAGTTCGACCCCTCGCTCTCGTGGGACGACATCGCGTGGTTCCGCGAGCACTGGAGCGGACCGATCGTGGTCAAGGGCATCCAGTCCGTCGCCGACGCTCGTCTCGCGGTCGACCACGGCGCCGAGGGGATCATGTTGTCGAACCACGGGGGACGCCAACTCGACCACTCCCCGGCGCCGATCCATCTGGTCGCGCCCGTGCGCGAGGCGGTCGGTGACCGCACCACGATCATCTGCGACGGCGGAATCCGACGCGGTTCCGACATAGTCAAGGCGATCGCCCTCGGGGCCGACGCGTGCGGGATCGGCCGCGCCTACCTCTACGGGTTGGGAGCCGGCGGAGAGAGCGGTGTCGACACCGCGATCGGGATGCTCGTGTCCGAGATGCAGCGCACCATGGCACTCGCCGGTGTGCGCAACATCGGCGAGATCACCTGCGATCTGGTGGCTCCGAGGGGAAGGATCCCCCGATGAGTTACGACTTCGTCTCCGGCGAGCGCCGACCCGTCGAGGTGCTCGTGTTCGAGATGGATCCCGCGGTCGTCGAGGAATTCCTGCGGGTGGACCACGAGGTGTGGACTCTCGGCGAGGCCACACTCGAGGGTCACGACCGCATCCCGTTCGTGTCGAAGGAAGCGTGGCTCGACGACACCAAGCCCGGTCTCGTCACATTGATCTTCGTCTGGGAGAGCCTCGATGAGTGGCTCCGCGTCGGCGAGCCCCCGATCCAGCAGCGCCTGCAGGCCGAGTTCGATGCCAAGTTCCCCCACCCCGTGAGGCTCGTGTCGGCCCCGCACGAGGACTCGCGCTTCGGCATCCACCGCGTGAGCAGATTCGAGCGCAAGTGACCGGCGACCTTCGCATCCCCGACCCCCCGGGCGAGCCCCTCCGCAACGCGGTGAGCCGACGCATCGGTGCATTGCCGCCGGTGTCGCCGATCGGCGTCGGGTACTGGCGCACGGTCGGTGACGACGACACCAACCGTGGCGCCCTCGAGGCCGCCTTCGGGCTCTGCGAGCGGGGCGAGGCACTGTTGGTCGACAACGCCGATGTCTACGGACTCGACTGGGGAGGGTCCCACTTCGGTGCCTGCGAAGAAGCCCTCGGTCGTCTGCTCTCACGGGACAGCACACTGCGCGACCGGATCGTTCTGGTCGGCAAGGGTGGCATCATCCCGGGCGTTCCCTACGACTCGTCGCCGGACTGGATCGTGCGCGCGGTCGAGGACTCACTCGGGCGACTTCGCGTCGATCATCTCGATGCCTGGCTCGTGCACCGCCCGGATCACTTCACCCACCCGGCCGACGTCGCAGCCGCGATGTCGAGCCTGCGACAGAGGGGCCTCGTCGCCGAGTTCGGCGTCTCCAATCACACGGTGGCCCAGGTGCGCGCGCTCCAGCAGCACCTCGGCTTCCCACTCGCCTGCGTGCAACCCGAGTTCTCCCCCGCGTCACTGGACGCAATGCGCGACGGCTCCCTCGATTGGTGCTGCGAGACGGGCGCGACGCCCCTGGCCTGGAGCCCGCTCGCGGGTGGACGACTCGCAGACGGGGGCGACGCCCCACCCGCCCTGCTCGAGGCGCTCGATGCGATCGCGGCACGCGAGGGTGCCACCCGCGCGGCCGTCGCTGTCGCCTTCGTGCTCGCCCATCCGTCGCTGCCCGTGGCTCTCGTTGGCTCGCAGGACCCGGGACGCATCGCTGCACTCGCGGCTGCGCGGCACGTGCGACTCGACCGCAGCGACGTCTACCGGATCGTGCAGGCATCCGACGGGCGGCCCCTCCCGTGACCCGACCGGTCGAGGTGTCGTGGTTCGCGGCCCTCTGCGACGACGACTACGCCCAGCTCGGTGTCGTGGATCCCGACCTGGGCAGCAGTTGGGAGCACTGCTCCTCCATCGTGCGCGCCGCCGAGGCGGGGGGCTTCGACAACATCCTCCTGCCGTCGGGCTACGACCTCGGGATCGACACGGTCTCGTTCGCCGCCGCGATCGCCCCCGACGTGGCCCGCATGCGGCTGCTGGTCGCGGTGCGGTGCGGGGAGATGTGGGTGCCACAGCTCGCCCGGCAGTTGGCCTCGATCGATGCGATGCTCGGTGGTCGACTGACCGTGAACATCATCTCGTCCGACATGCCCGGGGAGAGCCTCGAGTCCCCCGCGCGCTACCGCCGCACCGCCGAGACGATGGTGGCGCTCCGCACCCTGTTGTCGGGGCGCCGGCTCGACCTCGACGGCGAGTTCATCTCGCTGCACATCGACCCACCCGCGCTCCTGCGCGGGGAGCGCATGCCGCCGCCGTTCTACTTCGGCGGATTGAGCGAGGAAGCCCGCGACGTGGCCGCCGAGCACGCCGACGTCTACTTGATGTGGCCCGACACCGAGGACCACATCGCCGATCTGATCACCGACATGCGACGACGAGCCGCCCTGCACGGACGCACGTTGAGGTTCGGATACCGCGCCCATGTCGTCGTGCGCGACACCGACACGGACGCCCGCGCGGCGGCCGAGCACCTCGTGGCCGCACTCGACGACGAAGTGGGCGCGGCGATCCGTGCACGTTCACTCGATTCGGCGAGCACCGGCGTGCGCCGACAGGCCGAGCTCCGCGAGACGGCGTCAGACGATGGCTACGTGGAGCCCCACCTGTGGACCGGCATCGGCCGTGCCCGCAGTGGCTGCGGAGCCGCGATCGTGGGCACTCCCCGACAGGTGGCCGACAAACTGGTCCGCTACCGCGACATGGGGATCGAGGCCTTCATCCTGTCGGGATATCCCCACCGCGACGAGGCACGCCGCGTCGCCGACACGGTGCTTCCCCTCATCGAACACTCCGCACTCCGCTGAGATTGACTGCACCGGGTCGGGTGCCCGGGGTGTGTCAGAGATTCGACTCGACGATCCGCGAGATCAACGCGATCCAACCATCAGTCGACATCTTGGTGCTGGCGATGTCATCGATGACCCGACCGAATGTGTAGGCCTGCACGAACACCGCGATCACCCGGGGATCGGCGTGGGACGCGAGGAAGCCACGCTCCTGGAATTCACGCGAGATGTCGACGAGGGTGTCGGTGAGCCGGTCCTGCTCGGCCGCGAGAGCCCGTGCTAGCCGCGGCGACCGCGAGGCGAGGCCGATGATCATCGCACGATCGGCACGCGACGACGCACGATCGGGAGAGGATGCCACCTCGGTGATCCGTCGGAACCTGTCGAACATCTCCTCGCGGGATGTGACCGTCTTCATCACCGCCACGATCGCCGCGATGTCCTCGTTGACGAACCGGGCGAACCGGAACACCTGGGCCGACTCGATGACATCGGTGAAGTCCTCGAAGTGGTGGTACATCGATCCCTTGGAGATTCCCGAGGTGTCGAGCAACTCGTCCGCAGTGAATCCCTGCGGTCCGCGCTCATCGACGAGCGCGACAGCGGTCTCGAGGAGAAGCGCCTTGGTCGGATGCATCGTCTGCACGCCCCCATTCAACCACTGCCGCACCAGCGGCCAGCGATAGGCTAATTAGATGGCGCATCCCGAGAGTCACCTGGTGAGCCGGATCGGAATCCTGCGCGCGATGGTGCTCGGGGCCAACGACGGCATCATCTCGACGGCGTGCCTGGTGCTGGGCGTGGCTGCCGCCGAAGCCTCCCGCTCGACGATCCTGACGGCCGGCATGGCCGGTCTCGTCGCTGGGGCCACGTCGATGGCACTCGGCGAGTACGTCTCGGTCTCGTCCCAGCGTGATGCCGAAGCCGCCGACATCGCCAAGGAGACATGGGAGCTGACGAACCTGCCCGACCATGAACTCGATGAATTGACCGAGATCTACGCCTCGAAGGGACTCCCCCGTGCGCTCGCGCGCGAGGTGGCCGAGACCCTCACCCAGCACGATGCCCTCGGCACCCACCTCGCCGAGGAACTGGGGATCACCGTCCACAACCGCGCCCAGCCGTTGCGCGCCGCGATCAGCTCTGCCCTCGCCTTCACGCTCGGGGCGGCCGTTCCCCTCGTCACGATCGCGGTCGCGCCCGAGTCGAACGACATCGTGCCCACGGTGGGAATCGTCGCGATCGGTCTCGCCGCACTCGGCTATTCCTCCGCACGCTTCGGTCGCACCGGCACGGCGGTGCCGACCCTGCGCGTGCTGGTGGGTGGCCTCGTCGCAATGGGCATCACCATGGCCGTGGGCAGCCTCTTCGGTGCCGCCGTCGCCTGACCCCGATTCACCGGACCGACTGCGGACCCGCATGACGCGCATCGAGGGCAACTACATCCCGAGCGCGTCGCAGTGGGTGCGGGACCAGATCGACCTGTACGAGTCAACAGCGGGCCGGGAGGGAGCCACGCTCCTCGACACCGGGATTCCCGTCATCATCGTCACGATGCGCGGGGCCCGCTCCGGCGCGGTGCGCAAGATCGCCCTGATGCGGGTGGAGCACGACGGTTCCTACGCCCTCGTCGCCTCGAAGGGTGGCGCACCCGACAACCCGGACTGGTACGCGAACCTGCTGGTGAACCCGACCGAGGTCACCGTGCAGGACGGACCGGAGCCGTTCGCGGTGAGGGTCCGGGAGATCGACGGCGCAGAGTACGACCAGTGGTGGCAACGGAGCGTGGCCGTGTTCCCCCGCTACGACGACTATCGGGCCAAGACCGACAGACGCATCCCCGTGCTGCTCGCCGAGCCGGTCTGAGCGTGCCGCCACCACGGTGAGCAGCGCCGCCCCGCCTTGCGCCAGCGATCGAGACGCAGCGAGACTTCGGACATGACGATGACCCTTGCCACCGATTCACAGACAGCGCGCGTCGAGGCCGCCCTCGATGCCCTGCTCGCCGCTGTTGACCCGCGCTCGGTGGACAACATCACCTTCCGCGGCGCCCGCTTCGACCACGGACTCGCATGGGTCCACTTCCCCGAGGGACACGGTGGCCTGGGCGTGCGACCGGAGTTGAACCGGCTCGTCGAGGAGCGGCTCCGCAAGGCCGGTGCCACGCCCCAGGATCCCTCCACCTTCTTCATCGCCCTCGCTGGTCCCACGATCGTGACGCACGGCAGCCACGAGGTGAAGACCCGATTCCTGCGCCCGATGTTCACCGGTGAGGAGAAGTGGTGCCAACTGTTCTCCGAGCCCGGTGCCGGCAGCGACTTCGCGGGTCTTGGCACCCGGGCCGTGCGCGATGGTGAGGAGTGGGTGGTGAACGGCCAGAAGGTATGGAACACACTCGCCCACCTCGCCGACTGGGGGATGTTGGTCACGCGCACCGACCCCGAGTCGCCCAAGCACAAGGGCATGACCTACTTCGCACTCGACATGCGCTCCCCGGGCGTCGAGGTGCGCCCACTGCGCCAGATCACCGGCGAGGCCGAGTTCAACGAGGTCTACATGACCGATGTGCGGGTGCCCGATGCCCACCGCATCGGAGCCGAGGGCGAGGGGTGGCGCGTGGCGCTCACGACGCTCATGAACGAGCGCTCCGCGATCGGCGGAGGTGGAGGGGGCAACGCCAAGCGTCGCGGCCCGATCGACGAAGTCCTCCGGCTCTGGAGCGAGACACCCGTCGATGCGCGCAACTCGGCCCATCGCGACACACTGATGGCGCTCTACTGCAGGAGCGAGGTGCTCCGCTTCACCAACATGCGCGCCTCCCGGGCGGCCAGGGCCGGCAACCCCGGTCCCGAGGGCTCGATCGGCAAGTTGATGCTGGCCGAGTTCAACAAGAAGGTCACCGAGTTCGCCCTCGCGTTGATGGGAGCCGACGGCATGGTCGGCTACGACTACACGTTCCGCCGGCCCGAGACGCTCTCGGTGAACGGTGCCGACGGCGGGGTGCGCCACTCGTTCCTGCGCGTGCGGGCCAACTCGATCGAGGGTGGCACCAGTGAGATCATGCGCAACATCCTCGGCGAGCAGGTGCTCGGCCTCCCGGGCGAGCCGCGCGTCGACAAGGACCTTCCGTGGAGCAAGGTTCCGCGCAGCTAGCGCCTGACCAGGTCACGGCACCGCGCAGCTCGCGCGGAACCAGACCCACGAACAACACAAAGGGCCCACCGCCGAAGCGGTGGGCCCTCCGTGGGGGTTGTGTGTCGGGGATCAGGCGGCGCGGAGGCCGGTGAGCCCGCGGCTGATGAAGGTCACGATCGCATCCTTGACGGGGACCATGCCATAGACGATGCATCCGTCGACGCAGATGGTCATCCAGGAGTCGCGCATCGAGCCGGTCCAGGCGGTGACGATCTGCAGGTCGAGTGCCCACACCAGCAAGATGCTGACGGCGAGCGTGATGTGCGAGCCGAGGATCGGCAGACGGGAGATGAACTTGTCCAGCTTGGCCGTGCGGGTGACGGTGTTGAACACCGGCATCACCGCACCGAGCAGGAACGCCATCAATATGAGGGATCCGAGGGTGTACATGGGGTTTCCTCTTTCGAGTCGTTACCCCGCCCACTGCGCAAAGTAACCACCGTCACACCGCGGGTGGTGGATTTCCACAGGACCGCGCAAACCCCTGTGCCACAAGGGTTTGGGCAGATGAGAGAGTCACTCAGGAGTCGCCGAGTGCGCGGAGGGCCCTCTCCAGGTCCTCTGGGCCCAGTGCCCCCGTGGACACCGTGGCCTTGCCCGATCGGGTCACGAACACCCACGCCGGCTGGCTGGCAATCCCGTACCTGCTGAACACATCCGCCCCGGAGTCGTCGATCTGGCGGAAGGTCAACCCGTGACGCTCGATGAACCCCTTGTAGGAGGACTCATCTCCGGTCCAGGCCACGCCGTAGACACTCACCTCGCCGGCCACTTTTTTCTGCACCGCCTCGACCGAGGGGGCTTCCATGTTGCAGGTGCCTCAACCAGGCGCCCAGAACCAGAACCCGAACGGACCCTTCGCCCGCGCCTCAGCGAACGAGAACGTCCCACCTTGCACCACCGGCGCGGACCAGTCGTCACCCGACGGCTCGGTGGCTGTTGCTGGCGAGGTCGTGTCGGCGGGCATCGTCTCCGTCGGCGCACCGGTGGGATCACCGGCCCCGTCAGGCGCCGAGTCTGCCCCGCACCCGACCAGCACCAGCAGTGCACACGCAGCGATGGCAAAACTCCGGGTGGTGGACGTGCGCATCGGGGTCACAGAGGCGACACTAACAGCGCCACCCGTCCCGATGATGACGCACCCCTTGGCCATACTGAGAGTGCGGAGAGGATCCGCGACCACGAAGGGACACACCGAGAGCAATGACCACAGACCCCAACGGACCGGCATGGCAACCGACCGGGCTCCTCGAGAAGGCACTGGTGCAGGCCACCACGTGGCATGCCAAGCAGTACCGAAAGGGCGGGGCCGAGCCCTACATCGGGCATCTCCTCGGGGTGGCGTCACTGGTCATCGAACACGGCGGCGACGAGAAACAGGCCTGCGCGGCACTGCTCCACGACTCGATCGAGGACTGCGGAGTCTCGACGGAAGAACTCGAGAATCTGTTCGGGCCCGACATTGCCGCGATGGTGGTGGCCTGCACCGACACCGAGCCTGATCTCCCGGCGCCACAAGACGCCGAAACCAAGGCAAAGAACTGGGGTGACCGCAAAGCGGACTACCACGCGAAGATCCAGGCAAAGGCCACCCTCGGTGCGACCAGCCCAGAGCGGCGGGCGATCTTGGTTGGTGTCTGCGACAAGATCAACAACTGCGAGAAATCGGTGAACGACAGCAGAGGCCAGGACCCCGACGACGTGTGGAAGGTCTTCAACGCGGGCGGAACATGCCAAGAGTGGAACTACCGCGCACTGCTCGCGGCATACCGAGAAGCCGCACCGATCACGGACGGCATGCCGGGTCTGGCGCGCGCGCTCGATCGCCTCGAGCGCGCGATCAATGAACTCTTCCCCGCGGGACGGGTTCCCATCTGCACGGTGCAGCACAGCCATGGAACCGACACCGGGGGCAACCGATGAGGCGGCGCCGGAACAAGAACTCCCGCGCCCGCCGGATGTCTGCCGGCAAGTCCCGAACGGCGACAGGAACACGCTGTCCGCGATGTGGCGTCGGCCGAGTGATCCCGATCGTGTACGGCTTTCCCGGCTCGGAGCTGATAAAACGAGCCCGTCGCGGCGAGGTCTCCCTCGGCGGGTGTGTGATCATGCCCGGTCGGCCCCAGACCACCGAGTGCCGGGTGTGTCACTACGGTCGCTATCAGAGACCAGACATCGGCTTCGACTGGCTCTTCTGGCCCCGCGAGACTCTCGACACTGAAGCGGACATCACTCCCGACTCTCCAACTGACACCCCACCTGACATCGAGGCCTGATGCCCGGGTGGTTCGGTGGCGGATGCCTCGGGTGGCTGGTCGCGATCGTGTTCTGGACCGTGGCGGGTTTCCTGCTCGTGGTGATCGCCCCGATCGTGGTGATCGGCTGGTTCATGATCCTGTTTGCCGTCGCCGCTGCGATCGGCGGGGGTTCCGGCGGGGCCTGACCTGCGCGCGACGCGTCTGAGGTGCATCGCAGGTGATGTGGTTCGGCGGACCGGGTGGCCCTGGACCCCTAGTCGATCCTGTGCAGGTGGCTGGCATCCACCGAGACAGTGCAGTGATCCCCGATCCGAAACGACCCGGGGCCGTCCACCTCGGCGACAACCACCGACCCGTCGGCACGACGCACCGCGTGACGGGTGCGTGCACCGAGGAACTCGGTCCGCTCGATGCGGTCCGCTCCCCCGTGCTGCAAACCAATGTGGTGCGGTCTCGCCACGAGGTGCCCCCCGCCTGGTGCCGGGACGAACGCAGCATCGTCCATGAACGACGCCACGAACCGGTCGACCGGTTCGCCATACACCTGTGCCGGTGTGCCGCATTGGACGATCCGCCCCTCGCGCATGACCGCGACCGTGTCACCGAGCGACAGGGCCTCGCTGCGGTCGTGGGTGACGAGCACCGCAGCGGTGCCCGATGCCCGCAGGATCCCCGCCACCTCACGACGAAGACCCTCGCGCAACACCTCGTCGAGGTTCGCGAACGGCTCATCGAGCAGGATCACCCCGGGCCGCGGAGCGAGAGTGCGGGCCAGTGCGACGCGTTGCTGCTCTCCGCCGGACAACTCGTGCGGATGGCGGCGCTCGAATCCCGCGAGCCCGACCACATCGAGCATCTCTGCGACGCGCGCGGCGCGTTCCGTGCGCGACAACCCCCTCACTCCGAAGCCGACGTTGTCGGCGACCCTGAGGTGGCCGAACAACGCGGGCTCCTGGAACACGACCCCGATGCGGCGCTCCTCGACCGGCACCCCCGACACATCGCGTCCCCCGAGCAGCACCCTGCCGGCCTCGTGTGCGGTGAGTCCCGCGATCAGTCGGGTGAGCGTCGACTTGCCGCACCCGCTCGGCCCGACGAGCGTGAGGACCTCGCCGTCGCGCACCGACAACGCGACATTGTCCACCACGCGACGGCCCCCGAAACTGACCGAGACACCCTCCACGCTCAGGGCGCAGCCGCCCGTGTCCGGTGCGTTCTGATCCGTCACGACACCACCTCGGCGCCGCGCTCGAGCGCGACCAGGAGCGCCCCCACTGCCGCGGACCCCACCGCGATCATCGCGAGCGAGGGAACCGCGGCCTGGGCCCAGAGGCTCTCCGACGTCGCCTGCCACACCCACACAGCCAACGTGTCGAAACCGAAGGGTCGCAGCAACAAGGTGATCGGCAGTTCCTTCACCACATCGATCGTGAGCAGGGCGGCGGCCGCCACCAGCGCCGGCCTCACCGAGGGAAGCTCCACAGACCAGGCGATCCGTATTGGTCTCGCACCGAGTGTGCGCGCGCTCGCAACTGCCGATGCCGGCATCTGGTCGAGCCCCGATTCGATCCCGTTCACCGCGACGGCGAGGAACCGCACCCCGAGCGCGAACACCAGTCCCACAAGCGACCCCACGAGAACCACCGGTCCGGGCACGAGATCCGTGCGGTCGAGCGCTGCGAGCACGATCACCGCCCCCACCGCCACGACCGGGCCGGGCATGGCATAGCCGAGCGCCGAGGCACGCACCATGACCCGACCCAGAGCCCCGTGGCGGCGGGCGAACAGCACGAGCCCCGACCCGACCCCGAGGCAGACCGCCACGGCGAGGCCCGCCACCGCGAGCGTCGCACCGAGGTGGTGCCACACACCGCCGGCCACCGTCGCAGTCGCGCCGGCGCGCCGGGCTTCGACACCCCATGCGCCGAGTCGCACGAGCGGCACACCGGCGGCGACGGCCACCACGACGGAGGGCCCGGCCGTGGCCGCGAGGGCGCGCACACCGGTGAGCCGCACCGGGGTCATCGGGCGTCCCGAGGCACGACGCGAATATCGGGCGCCACGGCGCAGAATCCTCTCGATCACCACCAGGGCGAGCGCGGTGGCGACCAGCGTCGTTGCGAGCTCCGCGGCCGCTTGGCGACTCCCCGTGCCGAACCACACCCGGAGAACGCCGTCGGCCACGGTGCTGACGTTGAAGAGGCGCACGGTGCCGACATCGGTGAGCACCTCCATCGTCACGAGGGCACCACCGGCAGCGATGGCCGGACGGGCCGCCGGGAGTGCCACGCGTGCGAACGCGGCCACGCGGCTAAGCCCGAGGACGCGCGCCTCATCGCGCAGGTCGGCTCCCTGGGCCCGGAACGCGGCACGCGCGAAGAGGTAGACGTAGGGGTACAGCGTCACAATCAGCACCGCCGCACACAGCCAGATGCTGCGAGCCCCGCGGGGTCCGATCACTGCGGATGCGGTGTCGAGCCAGACGAACCCCGCGACGTATCCCGGCACCGTGAGAGGCACCACCAGGAGCCACCCGATCAGGCGCCGCCCGGGAAAGTCGTGCGCGGTCACCAGCCACGCGAGCGAGGTGCCGAGCACCGCGGCGCCGACCACCACGGTGACGAGCAGGGTGAGGGTGTCCGCGATCATCCCCGGGAGGCGGGTGCGCCACAGATCGGCCCACAGCGACGGCGTGGGATCGAGGATCGAGACGGCGATCACGGCGACGGGGGCGACCACCAACAGCGCCGAACCTGCGGTCACGACCCACGCGACTAGGCGACCGGCTCGGCGCCCCGGCGCACCGCGCCGGGGACCCGGTGTCGTCGTTGCGCGCACCATGGTTCGTGAGGGGTCTATTCGTGCCCGACGCGCGAGAGCAACGCGACCGCGTCTTGGTTGAGCCGGCCGAGTTGGCGCACCGCGGCGAGGTCCGCCGTGTGCTCCCCGAAACCCACGATCAGGTCCGCCGGCGCCACACTCGGGTCGGCCGGGTACTCGAAGTTGGCATCACTGAAGGTCTTTTGACCCTTGGTCGCGAGCCACTCGAGGAGCCTGCGAGCACCCCCGGGATTCGGGGCCGACGCGAGCACCGCGCCGGTGCTCACATTCAGGTGCGCGCCCGTGGTGGGTTGCTCGGGCCAACTGATCGCGACCGGGGTGGCGGGATCCTCGTCGAGGAGACGCGCCAGGTAGTACGTGTTGGTGATGGCGACATCGCAGTCCCCCGCGGAAATCGCCTTCAAGATGTCGGTGTCCGAGTTGATGTAGAGCGGCTCGTTCGCGACCCAGCCCTCCACGATGGACTCGGCCTTCTCCGCACCTTGATTGAGGATCAGACTCGCCACGAGGGACTGAGTGTAGGGGTGCGTGCTCGGCCGCAGGCAGAGCCGCTTCGACCATGCGCTGCCGCCGAGATCGGCATACGACCTCGGTGGCTCGCTGACGCGTTCGGTGGAGTGCATGATCACCCGCAAGCGACGGCTGAGAGCGAACCACTCGTTCTTCTCCGAACGCAGTTCCTCGGGGATCGCACCGCGCAGAGTGTCACTGTCGAGGGCGGCGAGCAACCCGGCAGAGGCCGCGAGCTCGATGTTGGCGGCGTCGGCCGTGATCACCACGTCGGCCGGGGTGTTCGCGCCCTCTGCGACCAGGCGCTCCCGCAACTCCGGATCCGATCCCGTGGTGAATCGGACCTCAATGCCGGTGTCCTCGGTGAACTCATCGAAGACGGCTTCGATCCCGTAGTGGCGTCCGGTGTAGACGGTCACCTGCTCGGGATTGGCCCCGCTTCCGGTCCCGCACGAGGCGACAAGTCCGCCCGAGAGGGCGACAATGGCCGAAAACACCAGTCGCGATGGGGGAAAATGAACTTTGCGCATGAGACTCCCGTTGTTAGGCATGCCAAACATACCAGACAATGTTAGGGATACCAAACACGCCCGCCGGGAGCCCCCGGGGCACCATCCCCCTGCCGGTCGGAGGCGCCCACTGACTACCCCGATAGAGGCAGCGACAGCCCCGGTGCGACGCGATGTGCGTCGAGTCCGCGCGTGAGGGCGCGCATCACGCGGCGGTGCCGACCCTCACGGGTCCCTGATTCAGACGGCGCCGACTGATGCGCGAGAGCGCGTTGCCCACGGTGGCGAGCCCGATGACAGACAACTTGACCGTGCG
>VGAK01000002.1 GCA_016870775.1 Actinomycetota bacterium | reverse complement strand
CGTTTTTCCCGTCACGACCCTTCTCGCCGACCACCTCCGCATCGGGGCGATCCTCGACATCGTCCGTGACGGCTCGCTCCGCGGTGTCGCGTGGTTCTCCCTCTGGCAAGGGGTCGTGAGCACCGCACTCACCCTCGCCATCGGCCTCCCCGCGACATGGGCGGTGACACGATGGGAATTCCCGGGATCGGGAATCCTCGCCTCGACGATGACGATTCCGTTCCTGATGCCCGCCGTGGTGATGGCGACCGGGGTCGCGGCCCTACTTCCCTCTCGGGGAATCCCGGCGATCCTCTGGGCCCACGTTGCCTTCAATCTCGCGGTGGTGCTGCGCGTGGTCGGCCCCACGTGGGCTCTCCTTGATCACTCGCTCGAGGAGAGTGCTGCCTCGCTCGGTGCGAGCGGATGGAAGGTGTTCCGGGCCGTCACTTGGCCAGCAATCCGCGAGTCGGTGCAGAACGCAGCATCACTCGTGTTCGTGTTCTGTGCCACGAGTTTTGCCGTCGTGTCGATCCTCGGGGGTGCCACGGTGCGCACCATCGAGTCCGAGGTGTTCACCCGGGCCGTGCGCCTCGGAGATCTCCGCACTGCAACCGCGCTCGCGATGATCCAGGCAGTGGCGGTGCTCGCGGTGCTCGGCCTGGGTCGGACGCGGGAGTCGGAGGTGACCTCACGCGAGAGTCCCGAGCGACGCAGGTTGTCCAGTCGGATCCGGATGCGTTGGTTGCCGCCCGCGGTCGCGGGGGTCGGTGCGATCGTCGCCTGTGCTCCGCTGCTCGCCGTGGCCGTGCGATCACTGCGATACGGGGGCGACTGGAACCTCGCCGGGTGGCGCGCACTTGGTGACGGGACTCTCCACCGCATCGGGCTCGATGCGGGTGCCATCGCGCGCATGACACTCGTGTTCGCTTCGGCGTGCGCCCTGATCACCGTGGTGCTCGCACTCCTCGCCTGTGGACACCCCCGGAGGAGCATCGTCGAGCAGGCGTCGTTCGCGCCGTTGTTCATGAGTTCGGTGACACTCGGACTCGGCATCATCGTCGCCTTCGACTCCGCGCCACTCGACTGGCGCGGGCGCACGTGGTTGATCCCGCTCGTTCACTCCGTGATCGCACTACCGCTCGCGGTGCGGGTGATCGGTCCGGCCCTGCGCGGAATCGACGGGGAGTTGGCAGTCATGGCTGCCGACCTCGGGGCGGGTCCGGTGCGACGTTGGTGGACCGTGACGCTGCCGCTGCTGGTGCCCGCGATCGGCAGGGCGGCCGCGATCAGCGCCGCGGTGTCGATCGGTGAGTTCGGGGCAACCAGTTTCCTCGCACGCAGCGGGTCGACCACCATCTCGATCGCAATCGGCAACCTGATGGGCCGACCGGGGCCATTGCTCCAGCAGATGGCATTTGCTCTGTCGACTCTGAGCTGGATCGTGATCCTTCTCATGTCTGTTGTTCGCTGGCGCGGTGGTGGTCGACAAGAGGAGTATCGGTTGCGCGCAGCGATACTGACCCGCTCATGGACACGGTAGAGAAGTCCTACACCAGCCCGGCGCGACTCGCCCGGGCCGCGATCACGGGGGCCTTCCTGCGCGGCGGCTGCTACTACGAGTTGACCGACCCCGAGGGTGACACCGTGGTCGACATCGACACCACGCGTGAGCATGGCTTCACCAACAAATGGACGATCTGGGTCTACCGGGTGCACGCCCACCCCTGGGCCCGGGAGGTCGCCGAGGAGATGTGGAATCTCCTGGATGACGACGAGATCACCGAGCAGACCCAGTCACCCCTCGAGATCGATGTGTCGGCATCCGGATGGTGGTGCGAGGTGCGCGTCCTCATGGAGTGACGGGACGCCGCCGCAGGATCGTTCACTAGTCTTCGTGCGTGGGGCCGCGCATCGGATTCATCGGAACCGGCCACATCGCGACCTTCCATTCGAAGATGCTGCGCCGGTCGGGGGTCGAGATCGACCGCGGACCCTGCTTCGACATCGACACGACCCGTGCAGAAACCTTCGCACGGGCCTCGGGTGCCGAGGTGGCCGGGAGCGCCGAGGAGGTCGTCGAGGGATCGGACCTCGTCTACATCACCACATGGACGAGCGAGCACGAACGACTGGTGGATCTCTGCATCGCAGCGGAACGCCCCTTCTTCTGCGAGAAGCCCCTCTCGACGTCGTTCGCGGGCGCCGAGCGGATGACACGCAGGGCGATCGACTCCGGACTGGTGCACCAGTGCGGACTGATCCTCCGGAGATCGCCGGCGTACCTGTGGGCGAGGGAGTTGATCGAGGACCCCGCCGCGGGTGCGGTGATGGCGGTGGTCTTCAGGGACGACCAGTTCATCCCGATCCAGGGCCACTACAACTCCTCGTGGCGGGCCGATATTGACAAGGCCGGAGCCGGAACGTTGCTCGAGCACTCCATCCACGACGTGGACATGCTCCGGTTCCTCGTGGGTGACATCGACTCGGTGAGCGCACACGCCACCTACCGGCACGGAATCCCAGGGATCGACGATTCGGTTGCCTCGACGATCTCGTTCGCAAACGGTGCGATCGGCACGCTCACGACCGTGTGGCACGACAACCTGTCGCGCCCGAGTCTGCGGCGCGTCGAGATCTTCTGCGAGCGGCGCACCGTGATGCTGGATGGAGACGACTGGTTCGGTCCGGTTCGATGGTCCGATGCCGATGGCACGACCGGGGAGCTCGCTGGCGAGGACCTCTTGGAGCGGACCACACCGCTCGCTGCGATCCACCCCAACCCCGATGCCGCATTCGTGCTGGCCGCCGGGGACGGCCTTGGTGGCCACCCCGATTTCTCCGTCGCGCTCGAGGCGCACCGGGTCGTCGAGGCGATGTATGCGAGCAGCCGCTCCGGAGGCTCCCCCGTTGATCCCGCCGAGGTGTCACCGTGACCGACGCGGTGCGCGCACACACCCTCGGCGAGATCATGGACCTGCGCGTGCGGGTGCTGCGGAAGGGAACTCCGACCACGCACTGCAGCTACCCCGAGGATGAGTACCCTGACGTCGTTCATCTCGGGATCACCAGGGACCATGGCGCGGTGGCAACTTCGACGTGGTTCGCCAAAGAATGCCCCGAGATGCCGGGGCGGCCCGCGATGCAGTTGAAGGGCATGGCCGTCGATGACGCCCTGCAGGGGTCGGGGCTCGGCGCGCTCCTGGTCGAGTCCGGACTTGCGCATGCACGACAGAGAGGTGCCGAGGTGATCTGGGCACGGGCGCGCGACTCCGCGCTGGGGTTCTACGAACGGCTCGGATTCAACGCGGTGGGCGACGGATTCATCGACGGACCCACGGCCATGCCCCACCACATCGTGGTGCGCTCCGTCTGACCCGCACCGAGGGATCCCTCAGTCGATCTCCATCGTCGTCGACCACCGCAGCACCGCTCCGGCATTCGTGCCCCGCACCTCGACTGCCCACGGGCCGGCATAGGGAATCTGCACGATCCCCACGAAATGGTTCGGGCCCGCCGGCACGACATCGACGGGGATCACGGGGATGTCCCTGCTCGGCAGCTCCATTCGCATCTCCACCTTCTCCACCGGGGTGAGTGCCCCACCGGGAGGCGTGAAGATCACGTGCACCTCGGCGGTGCCCACTGCCGCCGGGGAGACCGCGACATCTGCGATGACACCGTTCTGCGACAGCGTCGCGTTGAATGCGACCGGCGCACCCTCTCCGACGGGTGAGGTCCCCGTCATCGTCGCGGTCGCTGCGAGGACGAGAAGCGCCAGGAGGACCTCGGCGCGCAGCAACGGACCCGTCCGGGAAGTTGAATGCATGCGTCGACGCACGATGAGTGCGACACCGACCATGACCACCACGAGGATCGTCTTGACGGTGAGTGCACGGCCGTACTCCCCCGTCAACATCCCGTCCGGTCCGCCGGTCAGGCGCACCGCGGTGGCGAGTCCCGTCACCACCGCGACCGGCATCGCCCACGTCGCGAGGAGCGAGAGTCGCGCCACGACCGACGGATCAACCCGACGCGCGATCGCGGCACCCATCAGGCCGCCGATCCATATCGACACGGCACCGACATGCAACGCACCGAGCGCGACATAGAGCACGGGCCACGGCACCGCACTCAGGTGTCCCGCGAGCGGGAACGTCACCGCGGTCGACACGGCCACGAGGGATGCAGCGTTTTGCCACGGCGCCCCGTTGCCGAGACCACGGGCCGCACCCAGGATCACCGCGAGCCAGAGCGCACCGAGCGCGAAACGCGCGACCATCGCGAGCCCGACACGAGTTCGGGCCGCATCAGCGACGAGTGCCCCATCGAGGATCCCCGACCATCCAGCTCCGGCACTGTGGGCGCCCTGCAACAACAACGTCGCGATCGCCCCCACGACGAGGCCGACCGCACCCATTGTCATCGCACGCACCGTCGAGACACGACCGAGACCCCCGCCGCGCCAGTGCAACACGGTCAGTCCGATCAACAGCACGGCACCGAGATAGGACAAGAAGCGAGCGACACCCAGGGGAACCGCGAGGTTCGACCCCCCACGGAGCGAGGCGATGATGCGATCGAGGGCCTCCGAGGAGCGGCCCGACGAGGTGTCACCCACCTCGAAGGGGAATGCTCCGCTCACCGGATGTCCGTCGCTGCTCGTCACCCGCCACACCACCACGTACAAGCCGTTGGGGATCGGTGGAATCGATGCCACGACCGTGGAGGAATCGGTGGAGAGACGGCGTGGCGCGTCGATGTCGACCTCGCGATCCGACTCGCCCGCCTCGAACAGGCGCACCACGGCGAAACGTTCCTCGACCGGCTCGGAGAAGTCGAGGACGATCTCACCGGGTGCCCGGGCGACCACGGTCGAGGTGGCCGGTGACGACGAGTCGAGGATCGCATGCGCCGAGGCGGAACCGGCGAACCCGACGGTGCCGATCAGCACGAACACCACGAGGGTCGCCAACCAGCGGTGCACGTGCGTCACAGACCAAGTCCCCTCGGCAGACCGTCGATGTCGACGCGGCCGAGCAACCACGCGAGGCGGTTGCGATCATCGAGCGCGTTGGCGCCGGCAGGCAACTGCGTGAGACCCATCGGATGACTGGCCGCCCACATCATGCGCTGGCGATCCAACTCGAGCTTGACCCACAGCGCGGGCCAGGAGTCGAAACCGACGCCGACATCGAGATCGACGGTGTGCACCAGCGTCTCGCGCCACCGCAGGAACGGAAGATCCGAGATCGGCACGACCGCACCCGAGGGCGACAGTCCCGTTCCCTGCCACGAGTCGGCGCTCGCCGCCGCCCATGCGCCCTCCAGTTCGTACACCGCGCGTCGAAGATCGTTCCTCAGCGTGGATGGCGCCCGGGTGCTCCACTCCTCGATTGCGCCCGACCGTGCCGGCCCGCCGCCGGGGTACTGCTCGCCTTGTTCGCCGCGGGCGGCGGCTGCGAACAACCCGACATGGCTGCGCGCGTTCAACGCGAGGTGCGCGATGACGTGCGCCCGGGACCACCCCGGCAGGGTCGACGGTGCCCGAAACGCCTCGTCGGCAAGCCCGTCTGCGATCTCGAGGAGCCGCTGGTGCGCGGTTGCGCACCCCTCGACACAGTCGTTCACTCGTCGTGCATCGAATGCGGGGGACACGGAGCCAAGGCTATTGGCGCGCGGTTCACGCACCGCTGGCGCGGTGAGGCACCACCACGATCGTGCCGTCGAGTTCCCGGTGCACCCGCACGTTGACCCCGTAGAACTCTCCGAGGGTCTCGGGACGCAGGACCTCCTCGGCCGCACCGGCGGCGACGGTGGCGCCCTCGTGGAGGAGCATGAGCCGATCCGAGTAGATGCCGGCGAGGGTGAGGTCGTGCATCGCCGACACCACCGTGAGTCCATGCTCGCGACGGAGACGATCCACCAACTCGAGCGCCTGCTGTTGGTGTCCGATGTCGAGGGCGCTCGTGGGCTCGTCGAGCAGCAGGATCGGCGCCTCCTGTGCGACGGCCCGGGCGATCACCAACCGCTGTCGCTCACCCCCCGAGAGGGTCTCTACGTCGCGGCGCGCGAGTTCGGCGAGGTCGAGTCGCTCGATCACATCGTCCACCATCGTGTGGTCGAGAGACGACTCTCGGGAGAAGTGCGCCACGAACGGGTTCCTCCCGAGCAGCACGTACTCGAGCCCGGTCATGCCCGCGGGCAGCACCGGAGCCTGCGGCACGTATGCCACGAGTTGGGCACGGCGCCGCGACGACCGGGACGCAAGGGGCGATCCGTCGACGAGGATCGAGCCCGAGTGGGCCACCAGACCAGCCGTCGCGCGCAGGAGGCTCGACTTGCCGGCCCCGTTCGGACCGATCAGGCAGAGCCACTCTCCCGGACGCACATCGGCAGAGAAGGCGCGCAGGGCCTCGCGCGACTCCCCGTCGGGCCGGTACCGGACCCCGACAGCGTCGAACCGCACCGACGTCATCCGTGGGCCCGCCGCGCCCGGAGCACGAGGAGGAAGAACGGGGCGCCGAGAAATGCCGTCACGACCCCGATCGGCGTCTCGGCGGGCCGGTCGAGGATGCGACCGGGAATGTCGGCCACGATGAGGAAGGCAGCCCCGAAGAGGAACGAGACCGGGAGCACGATCCGGTAGCTGGTCCCCACGATCAGGCGAGCCGCGTGCGGCACGATGATCCCGACGAACCCGATGAGACCGCTCACAGCCACCACCGCCGCGGTGCCGAGTGTCGCGGCCACCACGACCACGACCCGCACACGCGCGACATCGACCCCGAGCGCACTCGCCTCCTCGTCACCGACGCGGAGGACGTCGAGGAGCCTCCTGTGCAGGAGCAGGGCGACCGATGACAGGATCACGTAGGGCAGGACGAGGCGCACGTCGGCCCAGGTCGCCGTCGAGAGACGACCGAGAATCCACGAGTACACCTGGCGCAGGACCTCCGAGTTCCGCTGGAGCAGGAACGTCTGGATCGCAGTTGCGAGACTCGTGACGGCGACCCCCGCGAGCACCAGCGTGGTGGCGGTGCGCTCCCCGCGCACGGTCGAGCCGACCGCGTAGGTCAGGATCACTGCCGCGAGACCACAAATGAAGGCCGCCAACGGGAGGGGGTCGATCCACCAGCTGGACGAACCCGCCCGATTCACAGTGATCACCACGGTCGCGCCGAGACCGGCTCCGGCGGCGACACCGAGGAGATAGGGGTCGACCAGGGGGTTGCGGAAGACCCCCTGGTACGACGCCCCCGCGAGCGACAAAGTCGCGCCGACGAGGGCGGCGAGCACGACACGGGGTGCCCGGATGTGCCACACGATCGCCCAATCGGCAGCGTCGAGTCCACTGTCGAGCGTGACCCACGGAAGACGGTCCATGAACTCGAGCGGAACCCGCCACGCGGGTGGACCGGCCGGACCGATCATCACTCCGGCGAGAAGGGCGCACCCGAGCGCGACGACTCCGGCGGTGATCCACCACCGATGTCCGGTGCCCGGGTGCGCCTGCGCGATCACGATCAGCCGAGCGCCCTCACCGCCGCGGCGAACGTCTCGACGAGGTCGGCGAGCCGCGGACCCCATCGGGAAGCGATGTCGTCGTCGAGTTCGACGATCCTGTTGTTCCGCACCGCATCGAGATCTCCCCAGCCGGCGCGCTTGGCCACCTCGACCGCGTTCTGCTGGCAGCACTTGGTGTCGGCGAGGAAGATGATCGTCGGGTTCTTCTCGATGATGACCTCCGCCGACAGTTGCGGATACGAATTCCCCTCCTCGACACCATCGGCGATGCTCCCGAGTCCCAACTGCGAGAGCAACGAGCCGACGAATGTCGCCGACGTCACCGAGTACAGGGTGTTGTCGAGTTCGTAGAAGTATGTCGTGCCAGCCGGTGCCTTCACCCCCGCAGTCGCGGTTGCGATGCGGTCCTTCAGGGACTGCACCGCGGTGGCAGCCTCGGTGGACTTGCCGGTCACCTCACCCAATTCGGCCATCTGTCGGTACACGTCATCGAGCGAGGTCGCCGCGGCCCCCGTCCAGACCTTGATCGACGGATCGGCGGTGGTGAGCTGCTCGGAGATCTTCCCCATGTCATTGGAGATGACGACGATGTCGGGGTCGAATCCCAGGATCGCCTCGGCGCTCGGCTCGTAGGCCGAGATGTCGGTGACCTTGTCGGCGACCTCGGCGGGGAATGTGCTGAACGAGTCCACTGCGACGACAGATTCACCGGCTCCGATCGCGTACAGCATCTCGGTGGCAGTCGGCGAGAGACTCACGATGCGCACCGGCGGCGCCTCTACCGCCGTCCTGTCCGGGGATTCAGACACCGATCCGGAGCCACAGGCCCCGAGAACGAGTGAGGCGACGATCGCTGCGACCGCGCGCCTTGATGTCGATGCCAATTTCATGATTCTTTCTCCATTGATTCAGAGAAAGAAGAGTGGGTCACAGATGTCGGCTCAGCCGACTGACTCCGCGGACCGCCCTTCCTTCGAGGACCGGTGTGTCGCACACAGAATCAGGCGACCGGACTCGTCTGGGTCGGGTTTCCCCGACCAGAACCACCGTTGCGGGACAGTGCCGGGATCTCACCGGACTTCGCTGGGCTCTGTGCCACACCCCTATCGGGGTGCGAACGCGACCGTAGCACAGCCGCGGGCAGGATTGAAACTGTCGTCGGTCAGGACACGAGATCGATGATGCGCTGCACGCCCTCGACGAGATCATCGTCGCTCAACGCAAACGACAGGCGCGCGAAGCCGGGTGATCCGAACGCCTCACCGGGCACGATCGCCACGTTGGTCTCCGACAGGATGAGGTCGGCCAACTCGAGTGTGGTCGCGGCCGTGCGACCCCTGATGCCCCTGTTCAACAAACCGGAGAAACGAGGGAAGCAGTAGAACGCACCCTGGGGCTCCATGCAGGTGACCTCGGGGATCGACTGGAGCATCCGGTGCATGGTGGCACCACGCCGTGCGAATGCCTCGCGCATCATCGCGACCGCCGAGAGGTCCCCGCTCACCGCCGTCATCGCCGCGACCTGGGCGACGTTCGAGACGTTCGACGTGGCGTGGGACTGGAAGTTGATCGCAGCCTTGATCACATCCTTCGGCCCGATCATCCAGCCGACGCGCCACCCCGTCATCGCATAGGTCTTGGCGACACCGTTAACAATGATGCACTGGTCAGCCAGATCGGGAACGAGGGCCGGCATGGAGGTGAACCGGTGCGGGCCGTAGGTGAGGTGCTCGTAGATCTCGTCGGTGATCACCCACACACCGTTTGCCACCGCCCACTTGCCGATCGCCTCGACCTCCTCGGGCGGATACACCGCACCCGAGGGGTTGTCGGGCGACACGAACAGCAGCACCTTGGTGCGCGGCGTGCGGGCACGCTCGAGTTGTTCGACCGTGACTCGAAAGCCGGTCTCTTCGTCGGTGTCGAGGATCACCGGCACCCCGCCGGCGAGGGTGACCGCCTCGGGATAGGTGGTCCAGTACGGCGCGGGGCAGATCACCTCGTCGCCGGGATCGCAGAGGGCCGCGAAGGCCGTGAACACGGCATGCTTGCCGCCGTTGGTGACGAGAACCTGGTCCGCGGTCACCGCCACTCCACCGTCGCGGAGGGTCTTGACGGCGATCGCCTCGCGGAACTCAGGCAGGCCCGCCGCCGGCGTGTAGCGGTGGAACTTGGGATCACGACAGGCCGCAACGGCGGCCTCCACGATGTTGGCGGGGGTGGGAAAGTCGGGCTCCCCCGCCCCGAATCCGATCACGTTCACACCCTGCGCCTTGAGTGCCTTGGCCTTGGCGTCGACGGCGAGGGTGGCCGACTCCGCGATCGCGGCGAGCCGGGCGGAGGTTCTTGTCGGTTCCTTGCGCGCACCCACGGGTGCCATGCTTGCACAGTGACCTCCCGAACTTCCCAGCCATTCATCCTCCCCGAAGATGTCAAGCCCCACGACGGGCGCTTCGGATGCGGGCCATCGAAGGTGCGCGACTCCCAGATCGAGGCCATCGTCGCGCGTGCCGCATCGGTGATGGGAACCTCGCACCGACAGGCGCCGGTGCGCGACATCGTGGGCTCGGTGCGCGACGGACTCTCGCGATTGTTCTCACTGCCCGACGGATGGGAGATCGTGCTCGGCAACGGTGGCTCCACGGTGTTCTGGGATGTGGCGGTGTTCTCGCTCATCCGCGCGAGAAGTCACCACCTCGTCTTCGGGGAGTTCTCCTCCAAGTTCGCCGAGGCTGCCACCGCAGCACCCCATCTCGACGATCCGGTGGTGGTGGGGAGCGAGCCCGGGACGCGGCCCGCACTCACGGCGGATGCCTCGTGCGACACCGTTGCCTATCCACACAACGAGACCTCGACCGGTGTGGCGATGACGCCGGCGCGACCGGACGGCGATGCCCTCGTCCTCGTCGACGCGACCTCTGCCGCGGGTGGGCTGGCGTGGTCGGCGTCGCAGGCGGACGTGTACTACTTCGCACCGCAGAAATGCTTCGCCTCCGACGGCGGGTTGTGGCTCGCCGCCTGCTCCCCGCGTGCGATCGAGCGGATCGCCGAGATCAAGGCATCCAAGAGGTGGATCCCCGCCTCGCTGGACCTCTCGATCGCGCTCGACAACTCGCGCGCGAACCAGACGTACAACACCCCGGCACTCGCCACCTTCATCATGCTGGATGAGCAGGTCAAATGGTTGAACGACAAGGGCGGCCTCGCGTGGGCAGCTGCGCGGTGCGCCGAATCGGCTCGGACCCTGTACTCCTGGGCCGAGCGCACCCCGTGGGCTTCGCCGTTCGTGACCGACCCCTCCCACCGGTCCGATGTGGTCGGCACGATCGACCTGGACGGCGTGGACGCCAACGAGGTCAACGCGATCCTCCGCGCGAACGGGATCGTCGACACCGACAGCTACCGCAAGCTCGGCCGCAACCAGATGCGGATCGGGATGTTCCCCTCCGTGGAGCCGACCGATGTCGCGGCCCTCACGACGTGCATCGAGATGGTGGTTTCGCACCTGCGTTCGTAGATTGGGCGGGTGCCGATCGAGATCGACGAGGTCCTCTCCGTGTACTGGGACGAGTTCCCTCCGTTGCGCAACCCGGTGTTGCTCGTGGCACTGCGTGGTCTCTTCGACATCGGCGGTGTCGCCACCTCGGCGCTCGACTGGATGGTCAAGGAACGCGAGGCGACGGTCGTGGCCGACATCGACCCCGATCCATTCTTCGACTTCACCCAGGAACGCCCCGAGGCCTACCTCGACGGCGAGGGCATGCGCCAGATCCGCTGGCCCGAGAACGAATTCTGCGTCGTCCGGTATCCCGAGGGTGCCCGCGACCTCGTGCTCCTGAACGGAGTCGAGCCGCACCTGGGCTGGCCCGCGTTCACCTCGTGCGTGCTCGCGGTCGCCCGTGGGCTCGGGTGCAACTTGGTCGTGAGCCTCGGTGCCGCGGCAGAACAGGTCCCTCACACGCGGGTTCCATTCGTGGTCGGATCCACCACCAACGACGATCTCGCGGCTCGTCTCGGGTTGCAACGACCGCAGTACCAGGGACCAACGGGTGTCGCCGGCGTGCTGCTCCAGACGCTCGACACCGCCGGCGTCGCATCGGTGAGCCTGCGTGTCGGGGTGCCGCACTACCTCATGAACGCGCAGCACCCCAAGAGCGCGGCTGCCCTGCTCCAGCACCTCCAGCACGTGCTCGGCATCCCCACCGATCACGCGACACTGGGGGACGAGATCTCACGCTGGCAGGAGCTCCACGACGGAGCCGTCGAGGGCGACCCTCAGGCGGCCGCGTACGTGGCGATGCTCGAGCGCCGGCACGACCACCTCACCGAGACGATGATGCCGACCGCCGACGACCTCGCCGCCGAACTCGAGGAGTTCCTGCGCGGCCAGTCCGACCAGGACTGACCGACCCGGGCTCGACCGCCTCGACCCGCCGGGGACGGATCAGCGGATCGCGGCGAAACCGAGGTCGAGGTCGGCCACGATGTCCTCCACGGACTCGAGACCCACCGAGAGACGCACGAGACCGGGTTCCACGCCGGCGGAGCGCTGCTCGTCCTCTGTCAACTGGCTGTGCGTGGTCGAGGCCGGGTGGATCACCAGCGACCTGACGTCCCCGATGTTGGCGACATGGCTGTGCAGCTTCAGAGCCTCGGCGAACTTCTGGCCCTGCTCGCGGCCGCCCTTGAGCACGAAGGCGATGACACTGCCGTAGCCACGGCCGCCGAAGTATTTCTTGGCACGGTCATGCCACCGACTCGAGGGCAGACCCGCGTAGTTGATGCTCTCCACCTCGCCCTGCTTCTGCAGGTGGGCCACGACCTTGTCGGTGTTGGCCCAGTGGCGATCCATGCGCACCGACAGCGTCTCGATTCCCTGGAGGATGGTCCAGGCGTTGAACGGGCTGGTGGCCATGCCCAGGTCGCGCAGCAATTGCACGCGGGCCTTGATGATGTACGAGCCGGCGCCGAGCGCGGGCCAGTACGCAAGACCGTGGTAACTGGGATCGGGCTCGGTGAAGTTCGGGAACCGGCCGGATGCCGAGAAGTCGAACTTGCCACCGTCGACGATGCCGCCGCAGATCGAGGTGCCGTGCCCCCCGAGGAACTTGGTCATCGAGTGCACCACGATGTCGGCCCCCCATTCGAGCGGACGGATGCCGTACGGCGTGGGAACGGTGTTGTCGAGCATGAGCGGCACGCCAATGTCGTGGGCGACCTTCGAGACGCCCTCGATGTCGAAGATGTCGTTGCGGGGGTTGGCGAGGACCTCGCCGAAGAACAACTTGGTGTTGTCCCTCGCGGCACTCTTCCACTGCCCGAGATCGTCCGGGTCATCGACGAAGGTGACACCGATGCCCATCTTCGGCAAGGTGTAGTGCAACAGGTTGTACGTGCCGCCGTACAACGAGGGGGACGCGACGATGTGCCCACCCGACTCGACGACGTTGAGCATCGCGAGCGTCTCGGCGCTCTGGCCCGACGCCACCACGAGCGCGCCCGGCAGGCCGACCGCAGTGGCGGTGCCGCCCTCGAGCGACGACAGACGCGCCTCGAGAACCGCCTGGGTGGGGTTCATGATGCGCGTGTAGATGTTGCCGATCTCGGCGAGCGCGAAGAGGTTCGCCGCGTGCGCGGAGTCGCGAAACTGGTACGACGTGGTCTGATAGATCGGAACTGCGCGCGACCCGGTGGTGGGATCGGGCTCTTGACCGGCGTGTATCTGGCGGGTCTCAAAACCCCAATTGTTGTTGCTCATAGACACACGACCTTAGATCTTGATTCCTGACCGTGCAAGTCGGGAATTAGGGTCGCTCTTATTTCGTGGGGCCCTCTGTCCTACTGTGACGCCCGTGTCCACCGCCCAGAGTCGTCGCCCGGGTCGCGTCATCGCCCGGGTCGCGGCTCTGGTTCTGGTGGCCTCGTCGTGCTCTGGTGGCGGCGGCGACTCGGTCCCGACCGTGGACATCTCTGTTCCCACGGTTGAGTTCGGCCCCGGGGCCAATGCCGACGGGGCCCTGAGGCCGGTTCCGAACGGATTCGCATTTCCCAACTTCGCCGCCGCATCGTTGCCCGCGAACGAGTTCGGTCCTGCCGACATGGTCAAGATGTTCGGCGACGGACCCACCGTGTGTGCGAGCGGCACAGGAGAGGCCTGCGTGCTCACCTCCGAGGCGACATCGTGGGCCCAGATGGTGAACGACTCGCGCCAATCCGGCCACTGCGAGGGATTCATCGTGCAGTCGCTCGACAAGTTCACCACCGGGGCAACGCCCACTGCAGCGGACCTATCGACCACGGACCCGGTGGTGCAGGGGATCATCCGCGGCTTCGCCACTCAATTCATCCCCGAGACACGTGGTGAGTCGAGGGCGTGGCGCAAGAAGAAGACGGCCGATATCGTCGCCGAACTCGCCTCGAGCCTCAAGATGGGCCCGCCCAAGTACGTGCTCGGTGTCTACGGTGAGCTCGGGGGCCACGCGGTGCTTCCCTACGCGGTCGAGTTCGCCGACCCGGCGAACGCGACGATCCAGGTCTACGACTCGAACTGGCCGGGCCGGAACCGATTCGTCAGCGCCAACGTGCAGACCGGCCAGTGGTCGTTCTCCTTCGACGGTCCCGACCCGGCGACCGACGCGGGTGCCTGGACGGGAGGGGACGGCGGGATGGATCTGTCGTCGCTCGGCTCGCGCATCGACGGCACCTGTCCGTTCTGCGGTGACGGAACCCAGGCGTCCGACACGATGCTGACGATCCGCGCCACGAGCCTCGCGTGGAAGGTGACGACGTCCCGCGGAACGGTCGACGCCCGGACCACCGTGGAGGGAGTCGACGTCGCGCGTGTGCGCGCTGGAATCACGGGGATCTACGACTACGTCGTCTCGATCGACCCCGCGCTCGTGGACACCACGAAAAAGGATGCGATCACCGTGTCGCTGCCTCCCAAGTCGGTGGTGTATGCGGTCACGCCCGCCGGAGTCGGCCGTGCAGTCTCGAGGAGCGCAGGATCGGTGACCCTCACCGAGACGTCTCTCTCGAGCTCGGATGGCTTCGAGGTGCGGCTCGCAGCCGGAGACAACGTGGTGCTGGCGGCTGACGCCGACGAGGCCACAGTGTCGATCCAGGACGACACCGTCACCGGCACTGCGATTCTGGCCGGCAAGACATTCGAGGCAACGACAGACGAAAAGGACACCAAGATCGCACTCGTGGCGACCGGCAGCACGATCCGCCAGCAGCCTCTCGCTCTCTCACCGGTTCCGGCGACACCGGTGGAATTGGCGGGAGCAACCTCGGCGACACGACTCCCCGAGCCCCAGACGCGGCTCCTCGCCAACATCACGCCCGATGCACCGTACGTCGCGCCGGTCGTCGCGACAACGACCACTGCGACCGCGACCACGACTGTCGCGCCGGCGGCGAATCAGCCCTCCGCCGGGGCCGTGACCACGACGACGAAACCCAAGACCACGACCGCCGCACCAACCACGACCGTCGCCCCAGCCGCCGCACCAACCACGACCGCCGCACCAACCACGACCGCCGCACCAACCACGACCGCCGCACCAACCACGACCGCCGCCAATCAGTCGCCGAGCATCTCGACATTCTCGTGCGCCTCACGGAGCGCATCAGAAGTGAATCTCACTGTCGTGGCGTCTGATCCGGAAGGGAACAACTTGACCGTGACGTTCACGGACTTGTCGGGAGCAGTCTGGACATCACCGAACACACGCTCCGCTACAAGCGTCGCGGGTAACATCTATACGATCAACCGCAATCAGTACAACCCCGTGAACTTCCAAGTTCGGGTCAATGTGAGCGACGGAACGAGCACCACCACGCTCACGAGGACTTGGGACGGCGACTACATGTCCAGCCCCGCGAGTTGCACCCTCGTCTCGACCCCTTGATCGGAGTACTCGGCTGATCAGCCGCCGGAGGCCTCCGAGACCTTCTGCTTGCCGGCCGAGATCCACGGCATCATCGAGCGCAGGCGCGCACCCACTTCCTCGATCTGGTGCGTGGCGCCGGCCTGGCGCAGGGCGTTGAAGTTCGTGCGGCCCTCCTCGGATTCCTTGATCCACTCGCGGGCGAACTTGCCCGACTGGATCTCCTTGAGGATCTTGACCATCTGCTTCTTGGTCGCGGGGGTGACCACGCGCGGGCCGCGCGTGACGTCGCCGTACTCGGCGGTGTCGGAGATGCTGTAACGCATCCCGGCGATCCCCTCCTCGTACATCAGGTCCACGATCAGTTTCACCTCGTGCAGGCACTCGAAGTAGGCCATCTCGGGCTGGTAGCCGGCCTCGACGAGCGTCTCGAACCCCGCCTGGACCAGCGCGGTGAGCCCGCCGCAGAGCACGACCTGCTCACCGAACAGGTCGGTCTCGGTCTCCTCGGCGAAGGTCGTCTCGATGATGCCGGCGCGGGCACCGCCGATCGCCCCCGCATACGACAGGGCGAGGGCCTTTGCGTTGCCGGTCGCGTCCTGCTCGACGGCGATGAGGCACGGCACGCCGCCACCCTCGGTGTAGGTGCGCCGCACCAGATGACCCGGACCCTTCGGGGCGATCATGATGATGTCCACCCCCTTCGGGGGACGGATGCGCTTGAAGCGCACGTTGAACCCGTGGGCGAAGGCGAGTGCCTTGCCGGGTTTCATGTAGCGCTTGATGTGGCTCTGGTAGGTCGCCTTCTGCTCGGTGTCGGGCATCGTCATCATGATGATGTCGGCCCACTTGGCGGCGTCCGCGACCGACTTGACCGTCAGCCCGGCCGCCTCGGCCTTGGATGACGAGGACGAACCCTCGCGCAGACCCACCACGACTTGGACGCCCGATTCCCTCAGGTTGAGCGCATGCGCGTGACCCTGCGAGCCGTATCCGATGATGGCGACTTTGCGCCCGCGGATCAGCGAGGAGTCGACATCGCGCTCGTAGTACATCTGTGCTGCCATCAGCTTGCCTTTCCCTTCGCGGCGCCCTTGCGCGCCTCGCGATCCAACTTTGGCAGTGCGATCCTGCCCGTGCGCTGGCTCTCCACGATGCCATACGCCCTCAGCAACTCCTCGAAATCGTCCAATTTCTCGGGATTGCCGTCGAGGGAGACCGTCATGGCCTCGGCCCCGACCGCCAGGACCCTCGCCTCGAAGATGTTCGCGAGCTCGACCACCTGGCCGCGCTGGGAGCCGTCGGCACGGACGGTCACCACCATGAGTTCGCGCTCGACCGAACGGCGCGGATCGAGTTCGGTGATGCGGACCACGTCGATCAACTTGAACAGCTGCTTGACGATCTGCTCGAGAGGTGTCGCCGAGATGTCGACCACGATGGTGATCCGGCTGTAATCGGGCTCCTCGGTGGGTGCGACCGCCAGCGAGAAGATGTTGTAGCCGCGCCGCGCGAAGAGGCTCGCCACGCGCGCGAGCACGCCCGGCCGGTTCTGCACCAGCACCGACAGGATGTGGTGCGTGTGCGAGTCACCGTGCGGGTTGTTCGGGTTGATCGCTCTCACTTCAACAGGTCCCTTCTGGGCTCCTGGCTCGGGTGCAGGACGACCTCGTCGTTGCTCGTCCCGGCGGGGACCATCGGGAACACCTTCTCGAACTCCTCGACGCGGAACTCGATCACCACCGAACGGTCGTTGATGCTGTTGGCCTTCTCGATCGCCGGCTCGACCTCCTCGGGTGACTCGACCCGGATGCCGACGCACCCCATCGCCTCGGCCCACTTCACGAAGTCGGGGCAGTTCTTCAGGTCGACCTCGGAGTACCGCTCGCCGTAGAACATCTCCTGCCACTGGCGCACCATGCCGAGGTAGGTGTTGTTGAGCACCGCGATCTTCACGTGGATGCCCTCGGTGGTCGCGGTCACGAGCTCCTGTGCGGTCATCTGGAAGCAACCGTCGCCGTCGACGGCCCACACCGTGCGATCGGGTTGGCCGGCCTTGGCACCGATCGCGGCCGGAACCGCGAATCCCATCGTGCCGAGTCCGCCAGAGTTGACCCAGGTGTAGGGCTCGGTGAAGCGCCAGAACTGGCTGGTCCACATCTGGTGCTGGCCGACGCCGGCGCACACGATCGTGCCCTCCGGGGCCAGGTCGCGCAACTTCTCGAGGCAGTACTGGGGCTTGAGCGCCGCTCCCGGCTCGTGGGGGTCGTAGGTGAGTGGGAACGTCTCTTTCCACCCCGAGACCTTGCTGCGCCAGGGCGTGATGTCGATCTGTCCGCTGCCCGCCGCGCTCAATTCGGCGATCGCCTTGTTGATCTCCTCGACCACGAGGCGACAGTCGCCCACGATCGGCACGTCGGGGCGGCGAACCTTGCCCTGCTCGGCCGGGTCGATGTCGACATGGACGACCTTGGCGTCGGGAGCGAACGCGGCGACCTTGCCGGTCACGCGATCGTCGAAACGCGCACCGAGCGCGATGAGAAGGTCGCTCTTTTGCATCGCCGTGATCGCTGTCGCGGTGCCGTGCATGCCGGGCATGCCGAGTGCGAGCGGATGATCGTCGGGGAACGCACCTCGCGCCATGAGCGTCGTGACGACCGGGATCTGCGTGGTCTCGGCGAGCTCGCGCACCGCAGCTGCCGCGCGCGCCTTGAGGATGCCACCACCGAGGTAGAGAACGGGGCGTTGCGCGGACAGGATCATCTTGGCGGCCTCCCGGATCATCCGCGAATGACCCTTGGTGGTCGGTCGGTACCCGGGGAGGGACTCGATCACCTCGTCGTCCGTCGGCCAGTACCAGGTCATGGTGTTCTGCAGAACGTCCTTCGGGACGTCGAGCAGCACGGGGCCCGGACGACCGGTGGTGGCGATGTGGAACGCCTGGCGCACGGCCATCGGAATGTCGTCGGGATGCATGATCAACTCGTTGTGCTTGGTCACGCTGCGCGTGATGCCGACGGTGTCGCACTCCTGGAACGCATCGGTGCCGATCGCCGTGGTCGGCACCTGACCGGTGATCGCGACCATCGGGATCGAGTCCATGAACGCATCGCACAGCGGTGTGACCATGTTGGTCGCCGCGGGACCACTCGTGACCATCGCGACGCCGGGACGTCCGGTCACGTGGGCATACCCCTGGGCCATGTGGCCCGCACCCTGTTCGTGGCGCACGAGCACGTGGCGGATGGACGACTTCAGCAACGGGTCGTAGGCGGGCAGGATGCACCCGCCGGGGAGGCCGAACATGACCTCCACCTTCTCCATCTCGAGGGCACGGATCAGTGCCTCGGCACCGGTGAGTGTCTCCTTTGTCGACATGGTCGTCTCCTCTTGATTGCTTCTGTGTCGCGTCGTGTGCGGCGGGTCTGTGGGGATTCTGGTCTGTGGATATCGGCGTCTCGGCCGGACCGCGGCGGAAAATGAAAAGACCACCCGGTGCGGGTGGTCAGGGGCGCAGACGGTCCGGGCCGTCGCGCCTACGCGAGTACTACGAGAACGATGCTGGTGGGGGTCTCCGTTGTCATCAAGGAAAGTGTGCCATTGGGTCCGGTGGCTTGGCAACCCCCAAAATCTCGCGCCAGGGCAGGATCCCGGCTGCGATCAGGGCCCCCACGACGAGGGCCAGGAGCGTGACCCCGGGGTTGGAGGCCACCGCGGCCCCGACATCACCGGCCGCCAGGTGCAGGACCGCTCGGGTTCCCCCGCAACTCGGGCAGGGAAGACCCGTCACCGCCAGCACGGGGCACAACGAGGGCTGGGTGGCGAGGTGGTCGGCCAGCCTCGAGGTGACGGGGCTCGCCAGGGCCGCCGCGAGCGCAGCTGCGAACGTGCGGTCAGCGCGCATCGACCACCACGGTGCCCGCCGCGAGGTCCCAGAGCGCCTGGCGCGAGGTCGACGTGAGCACCATGATCGCGCTCGCGAGCGTCACGAGGTTGCCGAGTCCGAGGCTGAAGTCGATGCCGACGAGGGTGCCCGCGTAATTCAGTGCAACGATCAGCAACAGTTTGACGAGCAACTCTCGTCTCACCATCTGGCTCATGGTCGCGGGTGCGCCGGTCTTGGCGTCCAGGATCCTCATGCCGAGCAACTTCTTGGCGGGGGTGGTCGACTGCTGCCACAACACGATCGCCCAGATCAACCATCCGATGCCACAGGTGACGATGGTGAGCACACCCTCCAGGACGAAGGCACCGAACCGACGACCGTTGCCGACGGGTACGGGCGTGACGGGCATCGACGGGGGTGGGAATGATTCCACCTCAGGACTCCTTCACCACGGTCGTGCGTGCGAGGTAGTCCCAGACACCTTGGCGGGTCGGAGTCACGAGGATGAGAACGGCGCTGACAACCGTCACGAGTCCGCTGGTGACGATGTCGAGGATCAATCCGACCAACTCACGCAGGAGCATCTGTTGCATCGTGGCGGGTGCGCCGGAGTTGACGTCGACGATCCGCAGGCCGAGCATCTTCTTGCCCGGGGTGGTCGACTGCTGCCACAGAACGACCCACCACACCAGCCACCCGATGCCACAGGTCACGATGAACAGGAGCAGATCGAGCAGGGATGCGCCGAGGCGGACCCCGTTTCCGCACGGGGCCACGGTGGAGGGTCGCCCGGGTGGTGGGAACCCAGCCGGGGATGACGCGAAGGGATCGGTTCCGAAGGGTTCGCTCACGCGTACGCACCGTACTAGAGAAGATCACGCGGTCCGTGACCTAGATTCTCGGCGATGGACGCGCTGCGCACACCCGAGGAACGATTCGCACACCTCGACGGATGGGCCCACGCTCCCACCTACACCGAGATCGATTCGGCAGATGGAACCGGTGACCGCCTGAGGATCGCCCACTATGACATCGGCGCACCCGGCGCGGCCGAGACGATCCTGTGCATGCACGGCGAGCCGAGCTGGAGCTACCTGTATCGCAAGATGATCCCGATCTTCGTCGCCAAGGGCCACCGAGTGGTGCTCCCCGACCTGATCGGATTCGGCCGGAGTGACAAGCCCGCCGCCACCTCCGACTACACCTACGAACGACATGTGGCGTGGATGAGCGAGTGGCTCGTCGCGAATGATCTGGGCGGACTCACACTCGTGTGCCAGGACTGGGGCGGGTTGATCGGCCTGCGCCTCGTCGCCGCCCACCCCGGGCGGTTCGCGCGCGTGGTCATCGCCAACACCGGCCTGCCCCGCGGTGATCATCCACTGTCGGAGGCCTTCATGGCATGGCAGAAGTTCTCCCAGACCGTGCCCGTCTTCGATGTCGGCAAGTTGGTGAGCAGCGGCTGTGCGACCAAGCCGCTCCCGCCCGACATCATCGCCGCGTACGACGCGCCGTTCCCCGATGAGTCGTACAAGGCGGGCGCGCGCATCTTCCCCGCGCTCGCGCCGACGACGCCCGACGATCCCTCGGGAATCGCGAACCGTGCGGCGTGGGAGGTGCTGCGCACCTTCACGCGACCGTTCCTCACGGCGTTCTCGGATCTCGACCCGGTCACCGCGGGAGGTGGACCAGTCTTCCAGCGCGAGGTTCCCGGCGCCGCCGGTCAAGCGCACACCACCATCGTGGGAGGCGGCCACTTCCTGCAGGAGGACAAGGGGCCAGAATTTGCCCGCGTCGTCTGCGACTTCATCACAGACACGAAGTGAGAGTGCCCCGATGGACGGGCCGGTGCACGTGCCGGATCCTCGAGGCTTGCACCGATCCGCAGTGAGAGCACCCCGACCAACAACGATGCCGACAACGACTCGGCTGGAGAGAGGGCACATGGACGACGGCCCGTCCACTGGCGAGATGAAGAGTCGCCCGATTGGTGCCACCTTCATCGAGATGATCTCCGAGTCCGAGCGCACCGTGTTGTCGGGGTACCGCTCCGATGGGATCGCCGACTGTGGCCTCCCCGCCCGCAACCCGTTGCGCAGTTGAGGGAAATGGGGCACGGAGCCCGTGGTGCCCTAGCGTGTGATCCATGTCCGAACCCCGTTCGATCGCTCCCGTCGACGGGAAGTTGGGCGTGCTCACAGTCGGTCTCGGAGCCGTGGCAACCACCCTCATCGCCGGCGTCGAGCTCGCCAAGCGCGGACTCGGCAAGCCGTTCGGCTCGATGACCCAGTTGGGCACCATCCGGATCGGCAAGCGCACCGACAACGACACGCGCCTGATCAAGGATTTCGTGCCCCTGGCCCGACTCGAGGACATCGTCTGGGGCGCCTGGGACGTCTTCCCCGACGACGCCTACGTCTCTGCCACCAGGGCCGGCGTGCTCGAACAGGGCCGCCACATCGAGGCGATCTCGGACACCCTCCGCGAGATCCGGCCGATGAGGGCCGCCTTCGAGCGCAAGTACGCGCGCAACCTCACCGGCGAGCACACGATGGGCGATGTCCCGAAGCGGGCGATGCTCGAGGCGATCCGTGCCGACATCAACCGGTTCCGCGACGAGAAGAAGGTCGACCGGGTGGTGATGATCTGGTGCGCGAGCACCGAGATCTACATCGAGCCGGGACCGGCGCACCAGTCGATCGAGTCGCTCGAGGCCGCAATCGACGCGAACGACGAGACCATCTCGCCCTCGATCCTCTACGCATACGCCGCCCTGCTCGAGCGTGTGCCGTTCGCGAACGGGTCACCGAACCTGGCCGTGGACACCCCGGCGCTGCGCGGGTACGCCACGGCGCACAACATCCCGATCTCGGGCAAGGACTTCAAGACGGGCCAGACGCTCATGAAGACCGTGCTCGCACCGATGGTCAAGGCCCGCCAATTGGGTGTCTCGGGGTGGTACTCCACCAACATCCTCGGCAACCGCGACGGCGAGGTGCTCGACGCACCCGAGAACTTCAAGACCAAGGAGGAGTCCAAGCTCGGCGTCCTCGAGGAGATCCTCGAGCCGACCAAGAATCCCGACCTCTACGGCGACATCTTCCACAAGGTGCAGATCAACTACTACCCCCCTCGCGGCGACAACAAGGAGGGGTGGGACAACATCGACATCTTCGGATGGATGGGCTACGACATGCAGATCAAGGTGAACTTCCTGTGCCGCGACTCGATCCTGGCCGCACCGCTCGCCCTCGATCTCGTGCTCTACTCCGACCTCGCCCAGCGCGCCGGGCTCGGCGGCATACAGGAGTGGCTCTCGTTCTATTACAAGAGCCCCCAGGTCGCGCCGGGTCTCTACCCCGAGCACGACCTCTTCATCCAGTTGACCAAGTTGAAGAACACTCTGCGCTGGATGATGGGAGAGGACCAGATCACCCACCTCGGCCGCGAGTACTACGACGAGATCTGATCCCGTCGTGGATCGCAGGCTCGCGCCGCTCCTCGACACGGTGTGCGTCCTCGTGCTCGTCGTGATCGGCACGCGCAACCACGAGTCGGCAAATTCCGTCATCGACGTGCTCGCAGTCGGTGCCCCGTTCTGGATCGCACTCGGTCTCGGGTGGGTTCTGCCCGGGCCGAGACGCCACCCGCTCTCGACCACCGCGGCCGCATCGGTGTGGCTCACCACCGTGGCGGCCGGGATGGCGCTGCGCAACCTCGCCTTCGGACGCGGCACGGCGCTCCCGTTCGTGATCGTGGCCGCGTTGTTCCTGTTCGCGACGATGTTCGGATGGCGGGCGCTCGCGCGCCGGCGCACCGATCAGCCGTCGGTCGTGGGGAGCGAGAACAGCGGCAGGAACTGATCCAGCCCGTCGCACTCGGCGGCGTTGCGACACAGTTCGTCGATCTGCGACTCGATCTGGGTGAATTCGGCCGGCGCCGCGAACTCGACACAGACGAACACGCCGGTGCCGTCCTGGATCACCTTGGCACCCGCCAACTTGCCGTTCAGGGCGTTGACGTGCTCGCGGGCCGCGCCGGGATCGCCCTCGACGGTGGCCACCCGCATGGACAACCGGATCCAGTCGGGTCGACCCTCGGCGCCCTCGACGACGGTGGCAAGCGCGATCCGATCGTTGGAGTCACGGAACTCGAGACGACCGAGGCGCAGTCCGTCGTCAAAGGACGGCTCCCACTCGCGCAGGGCGAAAGCGGTCACCAGGTCGCGATGGACGCGATGGATCAGCTCGTCGGTGATGTCGCACACGATGCCCCAGTCCTCGTCGCAGAGGCACACCTCCGCCGCGCTGGAGGACTCCCACTTCAGGCGCACCTCCCCCACGGTGGGCAATGCACGGACCGCGCGGAACATGTCGCCCGGGAAGAAGGCGACCATGCCCTCCCCCGTCGTCTCGGCCGAGGTCGCCCCGGAGACATCGGGGAGACCGAAGCGGGCCCACGAGGTCGTCCAGTGCAGGCGACCGTCACCGATGCGCATGGTGATGAAGGGGGGCAACTGCCCGGGACCCCCGTGGCTCATCCCACCCAGATTCGTGTTGTAGGCAGAGACGATGCGCTCGACCGCGGCGAAGTCGACCGCAGCCGTGACGGGCTGGTCGAAGCAGACCTCGTCCTCGTGCATCCATTCCGTCGGATGGTCCTCGATCGAGTCCCACCAGAGGTGCTCGTCGGCGAAGTAGGCCGTGAAGCGACCGTCGTCGGCGTTGCGGAAGATGGTGGCCTTGCCGAACTCCTCGGCGATCTCGCTCACTTCGTCGAGGAAGGGCACCGGGATCGCCACGGGGACCGCCGGATCGGCGGTGCCGCCGGTCGTGTCGACCCACATCCAGAAACGCTCACCCCCCACGAGCCAGCGGCGCGATGCGATCCCGTTCTGCCTCACCCACACGACACTGTCGTCATGGATCTGGACGCGGGAACGGGCGAAGGTGAGCACGCGCATCAACTCCAGATGCGTGACATCGATGGTCCACCCCTCCGACAACGGGTGCGGTTCGGTGATCTCGTCCATCAGGCCTCCCAGTTGCCGTGATTGCGGTTGTCCTTGTCGCGGAGCTTCGCCCCGGTGGGCAGGTGCGGCGACACGGGATCGACCGTGGTCGATCCGTACTGGCCGCTCACCCAGACGGTGTCGGCGCGCGGGCTCGGGTCACGACGCTCCCATTCGCCGTCCTCGATGTCGACGGCCACGCTGCGACAACGCTCGGCGAGACGGCGGAGCCCCGCGAGTCCGCCGTGGATGACGACGTTGCCGCCGCCGTCGAGGTGGACCCAGTCGCCACTCTCGGAGTGGCCACACGGGCCGAACACATCGCGGAGGTGACGGTTCGCGTCGCGCAACGCGGGGTCGATCTGGAAGTAGCCGTCGGCGATCGAGTCGTGCGAACGGCCGAGTTCGACCAGGTCGGGGTGAAGGTGATCCGGCGACGGGTCGCCGATGGGGTCGCTCGTGTGCGAGGACATGCAGTGCTCCTTGGTGTTGTGGATAGGTGATTTGTCGATACAAACCGGGTCCAACTGGCCGGCCGAGTTCAAGGGCCAGTAACGGTCAGATGGATCTGAATCGTTGACCTATCGCAAGGTGCACGTGCTCTCCTTCAAGCAATCTCTCCGACGTCCTAACCATAGCCCGCCGGCTCTCGCGTGGGGAGGGGGGTCGATGTGTCGCAGTCATCGGGATTGAGTAGTCAAGCAGATCGGTGATCGACTTGCAACGACATTCTGGGACATTTCGTCCTGAAATCCACAGACTGCACAGGTGGCCACTCCGCACGAGGACATCATCTTCACCGGGGGGTGTATCAAGGTTTGTGACGCAGCGTCATCGCGCGCGTGCGTCGCGGTATGCGACACCACGAAATGCGTCCGGTTCCTTCGGCAGACCGAGCGCCTTCTCGCCGAGGATGTTGCGCTGCACCTCGTCGGTGCCACCGGCGATGGATTGGGCTGGGGTCGAGATGAGAATCTCGGCGACGATCCCCCCGAACGGGGCGCCATCGTCGTTCCCCGCGAGCAATCCGTGGGCACCCGCGAGCATCGTGTGCACCCGGTGCGCCTGGCGGGCCAGAGTGCTGAGGGCGAGCTTGCCGATCGACCCCTCCGGCCCGGGTGGACGTCCAAGGCGGCGCGCAGCCGTGGCGCGCTCGGCTGTCCACTGGCCGATTCGCTGGAGCGACACCAGACGGGCGATTTCCTGTCGCACCACGGGATCTGCCCCCCTGCCCACCTCGTGGGCGTGCGGGATCGCGAGATCTGCCCGGCCCGCGCGCTGGGGATACCAGGAGTAGACCTTCGCCGATTCGGCGGCCTCCACTCGCAGTTCGGCGAGCGCTCTCCCCTCCGTCACTCCCCTCGTGTCGGTGCGACCGAGGATGGAGAAGCTGCGCTCGTGGGCGAGAGTGGCGAGGGCGGCGGTCCAACCGCGATTCGGTGCCCCCACCACCCAGGCTCGTGGGATGCGCGCATCGGTCATGAAGACCTCGTTGAACGAGGAATGGAAGTTCATCTGCCGGAGTGGCCGCACCTCGACACCGGGTTGGTGCATCGGGAGCGCGAAATACGTGAGCCCCTCGTGCTTGGGGACATCCCAGTCGGTGCGGGCCAGCAGCATGCCGAAGTCGGCGTGGTGGGCGCTGGTGTTCCACACCTTCTGGCCGTTCACCACCCACTCGTCACCGTCGAGGATGGCAGTCGAGGTGAGCCCGGCGAGGTCCGAGCCGGCCGACGGCTCGCTGAACAACTGGCACCAGACCTCCTCGCCGGTGAGGAGAGGCCGGAGGAATCGCTCCCGCACATCGTCGGGTCCCTGCTCCAGGATCGTCGGGCCGGCGAGCCCCGATGGCACGCTCCACACCGCGCCGCACGCACGCAACTCGTCGCGCACGATCCCGTCGGCCCACGCGGGCAATCCCCGACCATGCCATCGCTCGGGCCACGATGGCACCGCCCAGCCCGAGTCGACGAGGATGGTGCGCCATTCGCGCAGCGACAGGTTCGGGTCCCAGGACCGCGCGACGAGTGCCCGCACATCGCGACGCAAACCCGACTCGTTCACCATCGCCCGCTCCGGTGAGTGCGGGGTGCGGAGGTGCCCATTCGGTCCGTCGCGCGCCTCAGACGTTCACGTTGGTGACTGCACCGCGCTCTGCACCCTGCACGAGGCGCGCGAACTTGGCCAGCACGCCGCTCGTGTAGCGCGGCGGGTTCGGTTGCCACCCCTTCTTGCGCGACTCCAACTCGGCCGGGTCGACGAGCACATCGAGCGACTTGGTCGGTACATCGATGCGGATCCGATCCCCCTCGCGCAGGAACGCGATGGGACCGCCATCGACGGCCTCGGGTGCCACGTGACCGATGCAGAACCCCCAGGTGCCGCCGGAGAAGCGGCCGTCGGTGATCAGCGCCACGGTGCTGCCGAATCCCGCACCCTTGAGCGCGCCGGTGATCGCGAGCATCTCGCGCATCCCGGGTCCACCCTTCGGGCCCTCGTAGCGGATCACGATCACGTCGCCGTGGTTGATGCGACCCGTCATGATCGCATCCATCGCACCGTCCTCGCCGTCGAATACGCGGGCGGGACCCTCGAACTGCATCTGGTCCTTGGTGAGGCCCGCGACCTTCACAACGGCGCCCCTCGGTGCGAGCGAGCCGGTGAGGATGTTGATGCCACCGTCTGCGTGGATCGGATCGGACAGCGGGTGCACGACGTCGCCGTCGGGAGCCGGTGGTGCGATCTCGGCGAGGTTCTCCGCCATCGTGCGCCCCGTGCACGTGAGCACGTCTCCGTGCAACAGGCCTGCATCGAGGAGATGCTTCAGCACCACCGGCACACCGCCGATGCGGTGGATGTCGGTCATGTGGTACTTGCCACCGGGCTTGGTGTCGGCGATGTGGGGGACCTTCCCGGCGATCCGGTTGAAGTCATCGAGCGAGAGCTCGACCCCGGCCTCGGCCGCGATCGCGAGGAGATGGAGCACAGCGTTCGTGCTGCCCCCGAGAGCGTTCACCACGGCGATCGCATTCTCGAACGCCTTCTTGGTCATGATGTCGCGTGCGGTGATCCCGTTCCGCACCATGTTCATGATCGCTTCTCCCGCCCGTCGGGCGTCGTCCTCGCGGCTGGGATCCACGGCGGGCGCGGACGCCGACCCCGGGAGGCTCATGCCGAGTGCCTCGGCGATCGACGACATGGTGTTCGCGGTGAACATGCCGCCACACGCGCCCTCGCCGGGACATGCCGCGCGCTCGATCTCACCCAGTTCGTCCTCGGTCATGGTGCCCGCAGCGCAGGCTCCGACCGCCTCGAACACGGTGGTGATGTCGATGTTGTCGCCCTTGTGGACACCGGGGAGTGTGGAGCCGTTGTAGATGAACACGCTCGCCAGATTCAGGCGCGCGGCCGCCATCAGCATCGCGGGGATCGACTTGTCGCATCCGGCCAAGCCGACGAAGCCGTCGAACCGCTCCCCGTGCACCACCGTCTCCACCGAGTCGCAGATCACCTCGCGCGACACGAGACTCGCCCGCATGCCCTCGTGACCCATGGAGATCCCGTCGGAGACGGTGATCGTGCCGAACTCGAGTGCAACCCCGCCCGACGAGCGAACACCCTGCTTGGCCGAGTTGGCGAGCCGGCGCAACGACATGTTGCACGGCGTGACCTCGTTCCACGCCGAGGCGATGCCGATCTGGGGCTTCACCCAGTCGTCGTCACCCAATCCGACCGCGCGGAGCATGGCGCGCGCCGCGGCCTTCTGGATGCCGTCGGTGACGTCGCGGCTGCGGGGCTTGATGTCGATGGGGGTGCCGTCTTTGCGGGACATGCGCCAAGGCTATTGGGCCGGCGTTCGCCGGTTCCCACCGGTTCAGCCGCGATGGGCCGACGCACCGAACCCGAACAGATTGCTCGCCACCTTGCGCATCTGGATCTCCTCGGAACCCTCTGTGATGCGGTACCTGCGGTGGTGGCGGTAGATGTGCTCGAAGGGCATGTGGCGGCTGTACCCCACCCCACCGCAGGTCTGCATCGCGCGGTCGGCGGCGTCGCAGGCCAGGCGGTTCGCCCGGTAGTTGCACATCGCGACGAGGTGCGTGACCTCCATGTGGTGCTTCTGGTCGAGCATCCAGGCGGTGTAGCGCACCAACTGGCGCAGCATCGCGGCCTCGGTGTGCAGTTCCACGAGCGGGAACTGGATGCCCTGGTTCACGCTCAGCTTCTTGCCCCACGTCACGCGTCCGTTCGAGTAGCGCACCGCCTCGTCGATGCAGAACTGGGCGGCTCCCAGCGACGACGCGGCCTGCCGGATGCGGTTCTCATGGACGAAGTGCTGGGCGAGCTCGAGTCCGTGGTCGATCCGACCAAAGACCGCGTCATCGCCGACGCGCACATCGGTGAGGCTCACCTCGGCGTGATCGGTCGGCATGTTGAACGTCCACCAGAAGAACTCGACCTTGAAGCCCGGCGCGTCCGTCGGCACGAGGAACGCGGTGATGCCCTTCGGATCGCCGGGGGAACCCGACGTGCGGGCAAAGATGATGTCGTGCGTGGCGTGGTGCAGGCCGCTGTTCCAGCGCTTCATCCCGTTCAGCACCCACTCCTGGCCGTCGCGGTAGGCGGTGGTCTCCATGTACGTCGCGTCACTGCCGTGGTTCGGCTCGGTCAACCCGAAGGCGAGGCGCTTGGTGCCGTCGAGGAAGCCGGGCATCCAACCCCGCTTCTGGGCCTCGGTGCCGAAGTCGCGCATCATCAGCACAGTCGGGAAGTTCCCCACGATCGACGACTCGTTCTGGAGGTCGTTGTGGAGACCGAGACCCTTCGTGGCGAGGTGCTCGCGGATGACCGCCATCGTGAGGTTGCTCGCGCTCCGTCCGCCGAATTCCTCGGGCAGGGCGAGGCGCAGCCAACCCGCGGCATCGGCACGGCGACGCATCTCGCGCAGGAGGGCCTCCCAGTCGGCACGGGGCACTCCCCCGTTGTCGAAGTCCGTGCGGGCCCACTCGCGACGGTGGTCGAAGAACCGGATGTTGTCGTCCTGGTTCTGGAGCGGGACGATCTCGGCCTCGATGAAGGCGTCGATCTGATCGAGTGTGCACTGGATGTCGGTGGGGATCGCAAAGTCCATGTGCTCAACCGTAGGCGCACCGCTGCGTCCCGTGGCAAGACGCGCCGGTCGGGGCCCTCGATTCGGGTCCCGGATGGGATCAGCCCGCGGAGCGCCGGCCCTGCATGATGGCGGCCACGACCTTGCCGTCGGCCTTGCCCTTGGATGCCTTCATCACCCGACCGACGATGGCCCCGGCGGCCTTCTCCTCTCCGGCGCAGTACTTGGCCCAGGCATCGGGGTCGGCGGCGATGGCCTCTGCGACCATCGTCTCGATCGCCGAGGTGTCCATGGCCTCGAAACCCTTCGCGGCCGCGATCGCCGACGGGTCTCCGCCGCCGTTGTCGACCAGCGTGGCGAGGATCTGCTTGGCCTGGGTGGCCGACACCTTCCCGTCTTGCTCCATGACGGTGAGTGCGGCGAGATCCGATGCAGGGACCCGCGGGGTCGAGCCCTCCTCGGCGAAGGCCTGTTGCACATGGACGAGCGCACGCACGGGGTCGCCACCCGCGTCCGCCACGGCGTGGACGTAGCCGTGTTGGCCACGCTCGACCACGACCACGATCGCCTCACTGCGGGTGTCGTAGCCGGTGAGGGCAGAGAGCGCCTCGCGTCGTGCCGCCGGGAGGGCGGGAAGCGAGGCTCGCACCGACTCGATCCAGTCCGGCGTGGGCTCGAGACGCACGAGATCGGGCTCGGGGAAGTACCGGTAGTCGTCGGCGTCCTCCTTGGTGCGCAGGGTGTGCGTGCGACCCTGTGCGTCGTCCCAGTGGCGCGTCTCCTGGCGTATCTCACCACCGGTGTCGATGATGTCGATCTGGCGGCGCGCCTCGTAGTCGATCGCACGACCCAGCGCACGGATCGAATTCACGTTCTTGATCTCGCAGCGTGTGCCGAACGGCGTGCCGGGTTTGTGGACCGACACGTTCGCGTCGACGCGCATCGAGCCCTCCTCCATCTTTGCGTCGGAGGCACCGATGACCTCGAGGATGGCCCGCAGTTCGGTGACGTACTCGCGCGCCTGCTCACTCGTGCGAATGTCGGGGCGCGAGACGATCTCCACGAGCGGCACACCCGCGCGGTTGAAGTCGATGAGTGAGTAGTCGCTGCCGTGTATGCGGCCGGTCGCGCCTCCGACGTGCGTGGACTTGCCCGTGTCCTCCTCGAGGTGTGCGCGCTCCACACCGACCACCGTCCCGCTCGGGAGCACCAGGTGACCATCGGCGTTCAACGGAAGGTCGTACTGGGAGATCTGGTAGGCCTTGGGCATGTCGGGGTAGAAGTAATTCTTCCGGTGGAAGATGCACGGCTGGATGCGGCAATTGAGCGCGAGCCCGATCCGCATCGCCAGCTCCACGGCAGTCCGGTTCAGCACGGGGAGCGCTCCCGGCAGCCCGAGTGTGACCGGGTCGATGTTCGAGTTCGGTGCATCGCCGAACCGGTTCGGGGATCCGCTGAACAACTTGGTGCGGGTCGCCAGCTCCACGTGCACCTCGAGCCCGACCACCAGCTCCCAGCCCCCCGCGAGCAACTCGTCCCCGGACGCCACGACCGTGCTGAGGTGCGCGTTGGGGTTGCTCACGCTCCCCTCCCCGCGGCTTCCAGTGCACCGCCGACGCGGAACATCGTTGACTCGGCGAGCGTGGGTGCGAGCACCTGGATCCCCACCGGCATGCCGTGGGCCCCGAGCCCGAACGGCACGCTCATCGCCGGGTGGCCGGCGAGGTTCGTGGGGATCGTGTAGATGTCGCACAGGTACATCGACATGGGATCGTCGACCTTGTCACCGAAGGGAAAGGCGACGACGGGTGAGGTGGGCATGAGGATCGCATCGCACGACGAGTAGGCGCGCGCGAAGTCATCGGCGATCAATCGGCGCACCTTCAGGGCCTTGCCGTAGTACGCGTCGTAGTAGCCGGCCGAGAGCGCGTAAGTGCCGAGCATGATGCGCCGCTTCACCTCGTCGCCAAAACCCGCGGCGCGAGTGGCCGCGTACATGGCATTGGTGTCGGCGGCGGCGACACGCATCCCGTATCGCACACCGTCGTACCGGGCGAGATTGCTGCTCGCCTCGGCCGGGGCGAGCAGGTAGTACGCCGTCAACGCGTACGCGAAACTCGGGAGGGCCACGTCGACGATCCGTGCACCCGCGGCCACCAGTGCCGCGAAGGCCTCCTCGAGGCGCGCCTCCACCTCGGGCTCGGCACCGCCTGGCAGATCGACCACCCGACCGATGCGCAGACCGTCGACTCCCCTGCCGACCTCCGCCACGAGCGAGGGTGCAGGTTGGGGAATCGAGGTCGAATCGCCGGGATCATGACCTGCGATCACCTCGAGGACGAGCGCGGCGTCGGCGACCGATCCCGCGAAGGGTCCGATCTGATCGAGCGAGGACGCGAAGGCGACGAGACCGAGGCGGCTCACGAGACCGTAGGTCGGCTTCACGCCGACCACCCCGCACATCGCGGCCGGTTGGCGGATGCTCCCGCCGGTGTCGGAGCCAAGACTCACCGACGCCATGCCGGCTGCGACGGCTGCCGCGGAACCGCCGCTCGATCCACCGGGGACGCGCGAGGTGTCGACGGGGTTGCGGGTGGGACCGAAGGCCGAGTTCTCCGTGCTCGAACCCATGGCGAACTCGTCGAGGTTGGTTTTGCCGACCATGATCGCCCCGGCGGTGCTCAGTCGCTGCACCACAGTCGCGTCATAGGGCGGATGCCAACCCTCGAGCATGCGCGACGAGCACGTGGTGGGCACGCCGCGCGTGCAGAGGTTGTCCTTGACCGCCACGGGGACACCTGCGAGCGGTCCGGGGTCCTCGCCGCGCGCCACGCGCGCATCGATTCCGTCGGCTGCCCGGAGCGCGGAGTCTCCGGTCACCAGATTGAACGCGTTGATCTCACCGTCGCGCCGTGAAATGACGGCGAGATGCTCCTCGACGACGCTGCGAGCGGTGGTCTCGCCGGTGCGGACTCGCCGGGCGATCTCGGATGCGGACTGCGGCATTATCAGCCCTCCAACCCGATGATCGGGGGCACGCGGAACCTGTGGTCCTCGGCCTCGGGAGCAGCCGAGAGCACCTCGGCGGTGTCGAGGGTGGGCTGCTCGACATCGTCGCGCAGCACGTTGACCAGCGGATACGGCTGGGTCATCGGGTCGACACCGACGAGATCCAGCGCGTCGATGTCGCCGAAGTGCTCCAGCACCCTCGACAACTGTGCCGTGAAGTGGACCAGCGTCTCGGCGTCGATGTCGAGGCGCGCGAGACGGGCGACCTTGGCCACGTCGGTGGCGGTGATGTGCGATCGCTGCTCGGCCACGGACGCCGATCCTACGAGCGCCAATCCGGTGGACACAGACCGACCACGGGGCCGGTCCGTCCGCCCTCAGGCGCGGGGATCGACGGGCGGGAACTCCGCCTGACGCTTCTGGAGGAAGCTCTGCACGCCCTCCTTGAAATCGGACCGTGTGAAGGACTCCTGCATCAGTCGCAGGGCGTCGCGGCTGGCGGAGGAGACGTCCTTGCCGTAGTCGCCGTAGACCTGGCGCTTCATCACCGACATCGACGAGGGCGACACGTTCATCGCGAGGTCGGCGGCATAGGCCATGACCTCATCCATCAACAGGGCCGCGGGGACCACCCGGTTCACCATTCCCATCGCGAGGGCCTCGTCGGCCAACACGACGCGGCTCGACATCATGAGGTCGAGGGCGTTCGCCTGCCCGACGAGTCGCGGCAGCACCCAGGAGATGCCGTACTCCCCGATGAGACCGCGCTTCGAGAACGCGACGGTGAACTTGGCCGTGTCGGCGGCGAACCGCATGTCGCACATCAACGCCTGCACCATCCCGAGACCGGCAGCGGCTCCGTTGACCGCCGAGATGACGGGCTTGGGGATCCGGGTGATCTCGTCCTGCATGCGCCCCTCCACGATGCCGCCGCCGGAGTCGGCTCGCGGTGCCTGTGTCCGCTCACCGCTCGGGATCGCCTGGAGCGTTCCCATGTCGGCGCCGGCGCAGTAGCCCTTGCCCGCGCCGGTCACCACGATGACGCGCACCATCGGATCGGCCACGGCCGTGTCGATGTGCGAGAAGTACTCGTTGCCCATTCGCCCGGTCCACGCGTTGAGGCGCTCCGGGCGGTTGAAGGTGATCACCGCGACACCGGGCTCGCGGAACTCGTACAGGCACTCACTCATGGTCACTGACCGTAGACGCTCCGGAGTCCGGTCGCGACAGCCAGCGATCCCGGTGCTCGATGACGAGGAAACCCGTCGCCACGGCGAACACCACGACCGAGACCCACTGGTTGAGTCTCCAACCCCCGGCGGACTTGGTGGGATCAATCCGCAGACCCTCGACGAAGAAGCGCAGGAACGAGTAGCCGGCCGCATACCAGACCAGCAACCGGCCGCGAGCCGGCCTCACGCGCCGCTCGACGACCACCGCGAGGAGCCATGCCAGCGCGAGACAGCCGACCGACTCGTAGAGAAACGTCGGATGGAAGGTGGTGCCCGGCGGGTATCCCACCTTGCGCGCCGTTGCCACCGAGACCTCGAGCGCCCAGGGCAGGTCGGTCGGGCGACCGAACAGTTCCTGGTTGAACCAGTTGCCCCATCGCCCGATCGCCTGGGCGACGAGGATCGCCGGCGCCGCGCACGCACCCATCGCCCACGTGTCCAGACCACGAACCCCGGCGCGCCACAGTCCGACGACGAGACCGAGAGTGACACCACCCCACACACCCAGACCGCCCTGCCAGATTTTGATGGCATCGTCCCAGTTGCCGCGGAAACGCTCCAGGTCGGTGATCACGTGGTAGGCGCGACCGCCGAGGACACCGGCGGGCACGGCCCACATCGCGATCGACGAGAAGTCGTCCACCGTGCCGACGCCCGCGTGCTCGGCGCGGCGACCCGCGATCCGCACCGCCACCACGACGCCGAGTGCGATCATGAGCCCGTAGGCGTTCAGACGAAGCCCGAGCACCTCGAGCGAGCCCGACGACGGGCTGGGCATGGCCGCGATCACGGGCATCTCTCGGACCGCTCCGGTCTCTCAGGCCGTGACGCGTGCGACGAACTCGACGGACTTGGCGAAGATGATGTCCTTGTCGTAGTCCTGCGTGGCCACGTGGTAGCTGCGCTCGAGCCGCACGTGCTCGGTGGATCCGCCGTAGGCGGCGATGAGCGCATCGGAGTCCGCGGGGCTCACGACGTGATCCTGGGTCGAGGTGAAGAGAAGGAGCGGCATGGCCAACGATCCGTACTGCCGGGAGAGCGGAACGAGTCCGTCCTCCTGGAAAGACAGGAGTGGCGCAAGGGGTGTGCCGGGATAGGCGGTCTCCACGGAGTTCGGATCGGCGATGTCGGATCCGATGCCGTCCATCTTGTCCGTCCCCGCCTCGACCATCCCGCGCAGCATGCCGAGCACCTCGTCGGCTTGGGGTTGGGTCGCAGGGTTCACGCACACCAGTCCCCTCGCCTCGGGATGACGCGTCCCGACCCAGAGGGTGAGCGAGCCGCCCATGGACAGCCCCATCACGACGATCCTGCTCGCGCGCGCCGCCAATCGGGACCACGCCGCCTCGACATCGGCCGTCCAGTCGGCCCACCGGGTCGGGATCATCTCGTCGATCACCGTGCCGTGCCCGGCGAGTCTGGGCATCTCGACGTGGTGACCCGCGCCGACGCAGGCCTCGGCGAGTCCGCGCATCGACCCGGGGTTGCCGGTGAAGCCGTGGATGACGAGGACGCCGACATCATCCGAGCCGACGTGGGACAGTGGCTCTGCGCCGGGAATGACTGGTGCGGACATGACATCTCTCTTCGTTCGCGGATTATTGGTAGGGATCGTTGTCGGATCCGGGCTCTGCCCACCATTCGGCGGGGTGTCCGGCGCTCTCCCACTCGGGGAAAGGGTAGATGCAGTCGACGGGACAGGCGGGCAGACACTTGTCGCAGCCGCTGCACAACTCGGGCAGGATCACCACATCGGTGCCGTGGTTGAAGATCGCCCCCAACTGCGGCGGACAGTGCCGCAGGCAGGCGTCGCAATTGATGCACTCGGCCATCTCGATCCGCAGCGGCGCGTTCTTCCACTTGGGGTTGCGCTGACGGGTCTCGATTCGCTCCGTGCGCGACGCGGTCACCGTCGGAGTGTATGCCGTGCCGATGATGCGAGCCGAGCGGGGTGATTGACGACTGCACCCACGACTGGTGGACTGAGGACGCGATGAACCGCAACGACCCGTCCCGCCGTCCCCGCCGGTTCGACCGTCATGCCGCCGCCGCCTTCGTGCCCCTGGTGGCTCTGGTGCCTGCGTGGCTCGCGGCGATCTGGCCCCTGTGGTGGGTGGTCGACTCGGTGCGGCCGGTGTCGTATGCGGTCTTTGCCGCATCGATGCTCGCCGCAGGGACGCTGCTCTTCGTGCGACCGATACAGCGCCTCGTGCTCACCCGGCTCCTCGGTGCCCGCGCACCGACCATCACTGAGGCCGTGGTGCTGGGGCGCGCGTGGAGGCCGGTGGCACAGGCGACCCACGTTCCCGTGAGCCGTTACGTCCTCGCAGTCGTCGATTCCGACGAGCTCAACGCCTTCGCCTCGGGTGGCCACCTCGTCATCGTCTCGAGTTGGGCGGTCGAGAACCTCGCCCACGACGAGTTGTGCGGGGTGCTCGCGCACGAGTTGAGTCATCACCTCGGGATGCACACCGTCGCGCTCACGATTGGTCAGTGGCTCACGTTGCCGATCGTGCTGCTCGCGCGCATCGGTTTGCTGCTCCAGAACATCGCCGATGCCGCCGCGGGCACCCTGACCGAGCGCTCGAGCGCGGGGGATCTCGCGGGGCGCACGATCGCGGGTCTGCTCACGATCGTGTCGTGGATCTTCCTCGCGGCGATCACGGTGTCGCAGCAGCTCGGCAACATCCTCGGCAAGGGCGCCGAGTTCACGGCCGACGAATCGGTGATCGCGATGGGTTTCGGTCGCGAGTTGAGGTCGGCGCTCGCGATCGTGGTCGCCGACGGGCGCGGCGAGAGGGCGAGGGGTTGGCGCGAGCGGATGCTGACCGCACATCCACCGGCCCGCACGCGCATCGCCCGGATCGACGCCCAGCTGCGGGCCTCGACACGGCGACCTCGGTCCGGCTGACCCGCATCGATCCCGAGCAATCGGGGTCTGGCGGTAGGTTCGGTTTCCATGTCAGCAGCGATCTCTGCGAGGGGCCTCGTGCGCCGATTCGGCGAGACACTCGCGGTGGCTGGGGTCGACCTCTCGGTGGCAACCGGCGAGATATTCGGCTTCCTCGGGCCGAACGGGGCCGGAAAGTCCACCGCCGTTCGCATGCTCACCACCCTGCTCTCGCCCACCGAGGGATCGGCCGAGGTCGCCGGATTCGATGTCGAGCGCGAGACCGAGCAGGTGAGACTGCGCATCGGCGTCGCGCTCCAGGAATCGGCCCTCGACCCCAAGCAGACGGGGCGCGAGATCCTCGACCTGCAGGGCCGCCTCTACGGGCTCGACGCTCCCGTGCGCGCTGCGCGCATCGCCGAGTTGTTGGAGCTCGTCGACATCGGAGATGCCATCGACCGGATGGTCGCCACCTATTCCGGGGGCATGAAGCGAAGGCTCGACCTTGCTGCCGCCCTCGTGCACAGGCCCGAGATCGTCTTCCTGGACGAGCCCACGACCGGACTCGACCCCGTGAGCCGCTCGATGGTGTGGGACGAGGTGCGCAAACTCAACCGCGAGTCCTCCACCACGATCTTCCTCACCACCCAGTACCTCGAGGAGGCCGACTCGCTCTGTGACCGTGTGGCGATCATCGCCAAGGGACGCATCGTCGCACAGGGTTCGCCGACCGAGTTGAAGCGGTCCATCGGCGCCGACGTGATCATCGCGCGGGTCGCCCCCGACGATGTCACGCGCGCCACGGCGGCACTGCGGGCCGTTCCCGAACTCGGACACGTCGAAGCGACCGGTGATTCGATCGTGGTCGGTGTCTCCAACGGAGGCACCGCGATCAGCCCCGTTGCAGTCGCACTCAGCGGGGCCAATGTGCACGTCATCGAGTTGACGATGCGCACGCCCACACTCGACGACGTCTTCCTCGAGACCACCGGTGCGCGCATGCGCGACGAGGAGGAGGGGGCACTGCGATGAGCACATCGGCGGGCACGGGCACGGTCACGCTCGCGCGTCGCGCGGGCTTTGCGCGCGACCTCTCCTCGGTTGCACTCAGGGCGCTGCGGCTGACGGCCCGCGACAAGGAGTCGGTGATTCCCGGCCTGTTCATCCCACTGTTCTTCCTGGTGGTCAACATCGGGTCGCTTCAGTCCTTCGTCGAGGGCAACCTCCCGCCCGGCTTCGACTTCAAGGGCTTCCAGCTGCCGGTCTCGGTGATCTTCGCTGTCACGGGCGTCTCGCGGGCGGGGAGCCTCGTGATCGACATCCAGGACGGCTACCTCGACAGGTTGTTGCTCACCCCGGTCAACAGGGTCACACTCCTCCTCGGCCTGATGGTCGCCGATCTCGTCGTCGTGACGGTCCTCGGTGTGCCGGTGGTGATCCTGGGCCTGCTCATCGGTGTGTCGTTCGAGACGGGTCTGGTGGGCATGATCGTGTTCATCCTGATCGGCACGGCGTGGGGTGTCGCCTTCACCGGGTTCCCGTACGCGATCGCGCTCACGACGGGCAACCCGATCGCGGTCAACAACGCGTTCCTCCTCTTCTTCCCCTTCGCCTTCCTCACGACCGCCTACGTCCCCCAGGGACAGTTGACCGGGTGGCTCGCCGCGGTCGCCGACTGGAACCCGGTCACCTACCTGCTCGCGGGGATGCGCGCACTCGTGCTCGAGGGATGGGACTGGACCGCCATCGGTCGGGCATTCCTCGCCGCAGTGCTGGTGGGTGTGGTGTCGTTCTATCTCGCGTTCGCCTCGTTGCGCGGACGCGTGCGGAAGGGCTGAGGGACCGTGGCGAGCCGCGAACGAGACCCGTTCCTCGCAGCCGCGCGTGGTGCCGCACACGATCGCGTACCGGTCTGGTTCATGCGACAGGCCGGACGGAGCCTGCCGGAGTACCGCGCGGTGCGCGGCGAGGGCAGCATCCTGACCGCGATCAAGAAGCCGGACGTCGCGGCCGAGATCACGATGCAACCGGTGCGCCGCTACGGGGTGGACGCGGCCGTTCTCTACAGCGACATCGTCGTTCCCGCCCACGCGGTCGGCTTCGGCATCGACGTCGCGCCCGGCACGGGGCCCGTCGCCGAGAGGCCGTTCCGAGCCGCCGGTGACCTGGTGCGGTTGCGCCCGCTCGAGCACTCCGACATCTCCTACGTTGTCGACACGGTGGCAATCCTCGCGCGCGAACTCCAGATCCCGTTGCTCGCCTTTGCGGGCGCACCGTTCACGGTCGCGAGCTACCTGGTCGAGGGGCGACCGAGCCGCACCTACCAGAACACCAAGAGGATGATGCGCGCAGAACCCGCACTCTGGAACTCGTTGATGGAGCGTCTCGTGCAACATTCCATCGAGTTCATCTCCGCCCAACTGTCGGCGGGGGCGGAGGCCTTCCAGTTGTTCGATTCGTGGGCGGGCGCGCTCTCGCGCACCGACTACGACGCGTTCGTGCGTCCCCACACGACGGCCGTCTTCTCGGCCCTCGCCGCGCGACACCCCGGTGCTGCCGGGATCCACTTCGGAATCGGGTGCGACCATCTCCTCGAGTCGATGAACGCGGTCGGCAATTCGGTCATCGGCCTCGATTGGCGCACGTCGATCAGCGGTGCGCGCGCCAGGTTGGGGGTCGGCACCGTGGTCCAGGGAAACCTCGATCCCGCCTTGGTTCTCGCCGGACATGACACCGCCCTCGCGGGCACCCGCGCGGTGCTCGATGACAACGCCGGTCATCCCGGACACATCTTCAACCTCGGTCACGGTGTGCAACCCGACACCGACCCGGGCGTGTTGGCCGCGGTGGTCGACCATGTCCATGCCAGCCCCCTCCAACGCGCCCGTGACGGGGGCGCACCCGACCACGAAGGGAGCCGACGATGAGGACAGCATCGAATGAGCACCGCACGGCCGTGGTGCTCATGGCCTACGGGACCCCGCGGACCAAGGACGAGATACTCCCCTACTACACCGACATCCGGCGCGGCCGCCCGCCGACGCCCGAGTTGCTGGAGGAACTCACCGCTCGCTACGAGGCGATCGGGGGCCTCTCGCCGCTCAAGCAGCTCACAGAGGCCCAGCGCGACGCATTGCAGCGCGAACTCGATGCGCTCTCGCCGGGCACGCACGAGGTGTTCCTCGGTCTGAAGCACGCCACACCGTTCGTCGAGGAGGCCGTCGCCGAGGTGGCCGAAAGGGGTTTCCGTCGCATCGTGGGGCTCGTCCTCGCCCCGCACTACTCGTCGTACTCGATCGGCCAATACATCGGCCGTGCACGCGAGGCGGCCGCCCCGCACGGGATCGAGGTGACGGGGATCGATTCGTGGGCCCGCGAGGACGCATTCGTGGACTTCCTCGTCGACGACATGCGGGCGAGGCTCGCCACGATGCCCGAGCGCACCAAGGTGCTCTTCACCGCCCACTCGCTCCCCCAACGCATCATCGACGGGGGCGATCCCTATCCCGATGAGCTGCGCGCCACCGCCGAGCTGGTGGCCGAGCGCACCGGGCTGTCGCGGTGGTCGCAGTGGTCGATCGCGTGGCAGTCGGCGGGACGCACGCCCGAGCCCTGGATCGGCCCGGACATCCTGGAAGTGATCGACCAGCTCGCCGCGGGCCGCGCGAGCGACCGAGACGAGGACGAGCGCGTCGATGGAGTGCTCGTGTGCGCGTGCGGATTCGTGGCCGACCATCTCGAGGTTCTCTACGACCTGGACCTCGAGGCCGCGGCGCACGCCCGCGACAGGGGCCTGGTCTTCGATCGCACCGCCTGCGTGAACGACAATGCGGCGGTGATGGGCGCTCTCGCACGAAGGGTCGTCGCGACGTGAGACGCGTCGTGGTCGTCGGTGCGGGAATCACCGGACTCGCCGCAGCCCATCGGCTCCTCGCGTCGACGACGCTTCCCCTCGAAGTGACGGTCCTCGATGCCGACGACCGGGCGGGAGGTCTCATCCGCACGTCGCCGTTCGCAGGGCTCGATGCGGTCGACGAGGGCGCGGATGCATTCCTCGCACGCGTGCCGCATGCCATGGAACTCGCCTCCGAACTCGGCTTGGGTCCCGAGATCGTCGCACCCACCGGGGCGCACGCAGCCGTCTGGCGGCGCGGGCTGCATCCGATCCCGGGTGACCTCATGATGGGAGTGCCCGCGAGTGTGCGCGCCTTCGCCGCGACGTCGCTCTTGTCCCCACTCGGAAAAGCCCGTGCCGCACTCGAGCCGTTCCTGCCGGCCACCCCGGACAACGACTCGATCGGAGAGTACGTTCGGGCACGGTTCGGCGACGAGATCCACGAGCGCCTCGTCGACCCCCTAGTCGGGAGCATCTATGCCGCCGACACCGACCACTTCAGCCTCGCCGCCGTGCCCCAGATCGCCGCGCTGACCGCCGAGCGCAGCATGCTCTCGGCTGCACGCAAGGCTCGTCGTCGCGCAACGGCCACGGCAGTGTCCGACCAGGTGTTCGGTGTGCCGCGCCGCGGAATGGGATCCCTCATCGATGCGCTCGGCATCGCGATCACGGCCCGCGGGGGCACCGTGCGCACGGCGTGTGCGGTGGAGTCGATCGAACGGGCGGCGGGGGGATACATCGTCCACACGGTCGGCGGCGAGGTGGCAACAGATGCCGTGGTGCTCGCATCCCCCGCGCGCGCGACTGCCCCGCTCGTGCGCGGACTCGACGCCGAGTGCGCCGACGCACTCGCGCGCTGGACCCATGCCGGTGTCGTCCTGATCACTCTTGCGATCCCACCTGACCAGTGGCCGGCCCCGCTCACCGGCTCGGGATACCTCGTTCCGAAGCCCGACCAGCGGTGGGTCACCGCGGCGAGCTTCGGCTCGAACAAGTGGGCCCACTGGCGACCCGACGACCAGACGATGATCCTGCGCGTCTCGCTCGGTCGCGACGGACTCGAGGTCGACGGCTTCGACGATGCCAAGCTCCTCAACCTCTGCCTCGCGGACCTGAAGTTGCACCTCGGGCGCGACTTCACCCCGAGCGCCATCAGGATCAGCCGGTGGCCCGCATCGTTCCCGCAGTACAGACCGCGCCACTTCATCGAGGTCGAGCGCATCGACCATGCACTCGCCTCGCGCGCACCGGGAGTGGTCGTGGCTGGCGCCTCGTACCGCGGGATCGGTATCCCCGCCTGCATCCAGCAGGCCAACGCCGCCGCAGCGCGCATCGCCACGCATCTCGGAACGTGACCCAGTGAGGCGATTCTCGCCGATGCCGGCCCCTCTCGTGGCGGGACTGCTCGTGGCGGCGTCGATGCCTCCGTGGGGGTGGTGGCCCCTCGGGCTCGCCGGGCTCGCCGCGTACGCGTCGATCGCACACGAACGGCATGCCGGATCACCGTTCGGTGCCGGCTTCTGGTTCGGCATCGGGTGGTTCTTGCCAGCCACTGCATGGATGTGGTTCCTCACCGCACCGGGATGGATCGCCTCCGTGCTGTTGTTCGCCTCGATGCACGGCACGGCTGGTTGGGCGGCGGCCCGTGTCACCGGTCCCGGACGCGACCAGCACGCACTCGTGCTCGCGACGTTCCACGCCCTCGCCGAGGCTGTGCGCTTCTCGTGGCCGTTCGGGGGCGTGCCGCTCGCGAGTGTGGCGATCGGGCAATCGTCGGGGCCCCTCGCGGGGCTCGCACCATGGGTGGGTGCGATCGGGATCGGGTTCGCCGCCATGTGGTGGGCGTTCGGGACCCGGCGAATCCTTCGCGGTGGCCTCGTGCTCGTGGTCGCATCGGTCGCCACGACCTGGAACGGGACCAGATTGACCGATCGATCCGCGACCGTGACGATCGTCCAGGGTGGTGGCACACAGGGAACCCGCGCCGTCGACACCGATCCGCGCGAAGTGGTGGAGCGCCACCTGGCCGCCACCCGCGCGATCACGCCGGACCCCTCGCGCGATCTGGTGCTGTGGCCCGAGAACGTCATCAACACGAGCGCCACGGGACTGTTCGCCGACTCGCGCGAGCGCTCGGAGATCGCCGCCGAGGCGGAGCGACTCGGTGTCCCGTTGGTGGTCGGCATCACCGAGTCGGCCGGTGCGGACGCGTTCACCAACGCCCAGGTCACCGTCGAGCCGGACGGTGACATCACGGGACGATACGACAAGGTGCGTCGTGTCCCCTTCGGCGAGTACGTCCCTTTGCGCGGCACGCTCGAGGCACTAGGTGCGCCGGTCGATCTCGTGCCCCGCGACGCCCGACCCGGAGATGCGCGCGGATGGCTCGATGTCCCCTCGCACGACGGGGGTGAACTGCGAGTCTCGGTGGCGATCTCGTGGGAGATCTTCTTCGGTGGACGGGTGAACGAGGGTGTCGCCGATGGTGGCTCGTTCGTGATCAACCCGACCAACGGCTCGAGCTACACGTGGTCGATCCTGCAGACGCAACAGATCGCCTCGTCGCGCCTGCGTGCGCGCGAACAGGGTCGGTGGGTCGCCCAGGCCGCACCCACCGGTTTCAGCGCCTTCGTCAGCCCCGAGGGCTCGGTGTTCGAGCGCACTCGGATCGGGGAGGCCCGGGTGATCGAGCGTCGGCTCGACGTTCGAGAGGGTCGCACCCCGTACTCGCGACTGGGGAATGCGTTCTATGTGTGGCTGCTCGTCGCGTTCGCCTCGGTCCTCACGGCGCGATCCCGTGGATACATCAGTCGTGAGCCCCGTTAGCATTCTGCGCCTATGCGAGGGGTGCCAGGTCCTGACGATCCGTTGCGCATCGCCTACCTGACCTACAGGGGCAAGCCGCACGTCGGAGGCCAGGGTGTGTACACCCGCCACCTCACCAAGGCTCTCGTCGATCTCGGCCACCACGTCGAGGTCTTCGGCGGCCAGCCCTACCCCGTGCTCGACGAGCGGATCCCGATGCACAAGCTGCCGAGCCTGGACATCTTCAACGATCAGTTCCCCGGTCGACTCCCGGGCTACTGGGAATTGAAGTCGTGGCCCGATGTGGTGGAGACGATGCGGTTCCTCGGGGGTCAGTTCAGCGAGCCACTCGCATTCTCCAAACGGGCGCTGCGGGCGCTGCGCGAGCGCACCTCCGATTTCGATCTCGTCCACGACAACCAGTGCCTGGGATGGGACATCCTCAAGATCGAGAAGATGATCCCCACGATCGTCACGCTGCACCACCCGATCACCAAGGACCGCCAGCTCGAGATGAGCCATGCCAAGAGCGCCTACAAGCGGTGGTCCCTGAAGCGTTGGTACTCATTCGTGGAGATGCAGGGGCGAGTCGCCTCCAAGATGCCGCGCATCGTGGTGGTCAGCGAGAACTCGATCGCCGACATCAATTCCGACATGGGCGTGCCGCTCGAACGCATGCGTCTCGTGCCCGTGGGCGTCGACCCCGAGCTGTTCAAGCCCCTGCCGCAGGTCGCGCGCCAGCCGGGTCGCCTGATCACAACGGCGTCGGCCGACGTGGCGTTGAAGGGACTGTCGTACCTGCTCGAAGCGATGGCCAAGCTGCGCTCCGAGCGCGACGTGCGCCTCACGATCATCGGCAAACCCCGGCCCGGACACAGCATGGATCTCATCGAGTCCCTCGGCCTGGGGCCCCACATCGACTTCGTCTCGGGTGTGAGCGACGAGCGCATCGTGGAGCTCTACGCCGAGGCCGAACTCGCCGTCGTCCCGAGTCTCTACGAGGGTTTCTCGCTGCCGGCGATCGAGGCGATGAGCACCGGAACGTGCCTCGTGGCAACCGACGGTGGTGCCCTGCCCGAGGTCACCGGGACCGACGGCGACACCGTGCTGCAGTGCCCCGCCGCCGATTCCGAGGCGCTCGCTGCGGCTCTGCGCCGCGGACTCGACGACGCCGGGCTCCGTGCTCGGGTGGGTGCGGCGGGACGCGAGCGCGTCGTGTCGCGCTGGAGTTGGAAGCACTGTGCGACCCTGACCGTCGAGCAGTACCGCGAGGTCCTCGAGATGCCGGCCAACCGTGCCAAGTTGGGCAAGAGGGCAGCACTGGCGACCGGGACGCCGGGCCGCTGATGCTCACCGTGCGCTTCGACCGGCTCGGCCTGCGCCCCGGCGACCGTTTCCTCGATGCCGGGGCCGGTTTCGGGCGCCACGCTTTTGAGGCCGCCCGGCAGGGCGCGACGGTGTTCGCACTCGACTATGCCGAGGAAGAGATGATGGGCACGCGCGCCACCTTCGGCGGAATGCTCGCGGCCGGGGAGATCCCCGCGACCTCCTACGGCGGGGTCCTGCGCGGGGATGCGACGCGCCTGCCCTTCGATGACGGGGCATTCGACTGCGTCGTGACCTCGGAGGTGCTCGAGCACATCCAGGACGACGTCTCGGCGATCGCCGAGCTTCACCGCGTGCTCAAGCCCGGCGGCCGGCTGGGGGTCACCGTGCCCACCTGGTGGCCCGAGAAGATCAACTGGATGCTCTCCGATGAGTACCACGCACCCAAGAGCGTCGGTGGACACGTGCGCATCTACTCGGCCACCGAGTTGAAGGCCAAGCTCCGCGCGACCGGCCTCGAGGTCGAGGCGAGCCATCACGCCCACGCGCTCCACTCCCCGTACTGGTGGCTCAGGTGCGCGGTCGGGCCCCGCAACGACACCCATCCCCTGGTGGCGCGCTACCGGAGGTTCCTCGAGTGGGACATCATCGAGCGTCCCACCGTGACACGCGTCGCCGAACGTGTGCTGAGCCCCGTGCTCGGCAAGAGCCTCGTGGTCTACTCGCGCAAGCCCGTGGCCGAGCACGCGTCCGCGATGGCGGGGAGTGCGCGATGAGTCGCAACCTCCCCCATCTCGCGGGAATCCTGACGACGGCCGACCTCCAGCGCACGGCCGACTCGATCGAGTCGCTGCAACTGCCGAGCGGCATGATCCCCTGGTTCCCGGGCGGGCATTGCGACCCGTGGAACCACGTCGAGACCGCAATCGCACTCGACATCATGGGGCGCCGCGAGGCGGCCGCGCGTGCCTTCGGATGGCTCGCCGACATCCAGCACGCGTCGGGGTCGTGGGCGAACTACTACGCGAGCGACGGCACCGTGATCGACACCAAGCTCGACACGAATGTGTGTGCCTACATCGCCACCGGCGTGTGGGCACACTGGCTCTGCACGCGCGACACCGCATGGGTGGCGACCTTGTGGCCGACAGTGCGTGCCGCGCTCGAGTGGGTGCTCGATCATCGCCGCCACGACGGCACGGTGCTGTGGGCGCGCCAGACCGACGCACAGCCATGGGATTACGCGCTGCTCACGGGGTCATCCAGCATCCGGCACGCGTTGCACTGCGGTGCCGCTCTCGGCGACCTGCTCGGCGACCCGCGCCCCGAATGGACTCGTGCGGCGGATGTGATCGACCACGTGGTGGCCACCGATCTGCCGGCATTCGAACCCAAGGACCGTTGGGCGATGGACTGGTACTACCCGGTGCTCACCGGGGCGATGACCGGCGCTCGTGCAAAGGCACGCCTCGCCGAGGGTTGGGACCGGTTCGTGCTCGAGGACCGCGGCGTGCGGTGCGTGGACGACGAGCACTGGGTCACCGCCGCCGAGACCAGCGAGTGTGCGATCGCCCACTGCGCGGCCGGCGATCGCGAGACGGCGCGGGAGCTCCTGTTGTGGACGATGCCGCACCGGCGCGACGACGGCGCCTATTGGACCGGCATCGTCTACCCCATGTCCCCGGACGAGACGATGGTGCACTTCCCCGCCGACGAACACACCGCCTACACCGCGGCCTCCGTCATCATGGCGGCCGACGCGATCAGCGGGGGCTCACACGCAGCCACCCTGTTCACCCGGCCGATGGTGCGCAACAACGCACACCTCCGCGCCCGCGCGTTCTGATTGCTCGTCTGCGACGAGCAGGCCCGGGTCAGCGACGACGCAGCACGCGCAGCGATCCGGTCACCGACACGTCTTCGAACGAACCACTCGCCAGCGCGGGCAGGTAGATCTCCTCGTACGGAGGACGACCACCGTCGGCGGGGTCGGGAAACACATCGTGGATGGCGAGAGTCCCACCGGGCGCCACGAGCGGCGTCCACATCTCGTAGTCGCGCCGTGCCGGCTCGACCCCGTGCCCCCCGTCGATGAACAGGAATGCGATCGGGGTGGACCAGGCACGAGCAACCGTCGGGGAATCACCCACCACGGTCACGACCACATCGGTCAGGCCGGCATCCACGAGCGTCGCGCGCAACCTCGGCAACGTGTCCATCCGCCCGGTGCGCGGGTCGACGAGGTCGGGCTCGTGCCACTCCCAGCCGGGCTGGTTCTCCTCGCTGCCGAAGTGGTGGTCGACCGCAAAGAGCGTCCGGCCGGTCGTGCGAGCCGCCGCGCCCAGCCACACCGTGGAGCGTCCGCAGTACGAACCGATCTCCACGAAGGGACCGTCGGCGTGCGGGGCGGCCTCGAGCGCGGCGGCGTGGAGTGCATCGCCCTCGGCCTCGGGCATGAACCCCCGCGTGGAGAGTGCGAGGGACCGGAGACGTTCGTCGATGGGCCCGTGCGACACGCGGCGACACTATCGGGCACGTCTGCTCGTACGCTGTGGGCGTGGGTTCCGCGCTCGACGATCTCCTCGACCTCCTGGACCTCGAACCGATCGAGGTGAACATCTTCCGCGGGCACTCCCCCGTGGAGGACAGGGTGCGCGTGTTCGGCGGCCAGGTTGCCGGTCAGTCCCTGGTGGCGGCGTCGCGCACCGTCGACGACCCGGGTCGGGTGGTGCACTCGTTGCACGCCTACTTCCTGCGCCCCGGCGATCCGGCCGCGCCGATCCTCTACGAGGTCAGCCGACTCCGCGACGGTCGCAGCTTCACCACGCGCCAGGTCAAGGCGATCCAGCACGGAGAGGTCATCTTCAATCTCCACGCGAGCTTCCACTCCCACGAACCCGGTCTCCAATGGCAGATCACCGCGCCCGGGGGACTGCCCGATCCCGAGTCGCTCCCCGACTTCAAGACGCGCATGGCCCCCTTCAGGGACAAGATGGGCGACTGGTACGAACGACCGCGCCCCATCGACACGAGGCACATCTCGGGCGACTACCCCTCGCGCGTGGGGGTCGAGATGCAGGGCCAGCGGGTGTGGTTGCGTGCCGATGGCACGCTCCCCAGCGATCCGATGGTGCACGCGGTGGTCGCGACGTATGCGAGCGACATGACACTCCTCGACACGACACTTCTCCCCCACGGGCTCGGATGGGGTGACGGCATGATGCAGATGGCCAGTCTCGACCACGCGATGTGGTTCCACCGACCATTCCGTGCCGACGACTGGTTGCTCTACGACCAGCACGCGATCTCGAACTCGAATGCCCGTGGACTCGCGGGCGCGTCGATCTACACGCGCGAGGGGCAACTCGCCGTCACCGTCGTCCAGGAGGGGCTCATCCGTTTGACGAAGGAGACCTGATGCGTCGTCTCGTCGCCGCCACGATCCTGGTCGCACTCGCCGCGTGCGGCGGCGCCGACAACAGCGCACCCGGGCCGTCGCCGCAGTCCCCGCCCACGACGATCGGGGTGCCCGACTCCGCGCCGACATCGGCACCGACGGCCCCGACGACCTCGTCGGTGGTGACACCACGGTCCAGTGCATCCCAGTACCCGACCACCACCGTCGCACCGAGCAACACGGGCGATGTCTCGTACACGGTTCGAGACATCGGTCGCCTGTCGGCCGCCGTCGACGTGGTCGAGCGCGACACCGCGGACGGATTCGTCTACGTGGTTTCGCGTCTCGGCACTGTCGAGCGCTGGCGCAACGACGGGACACGCATCGACCGTGTGCTCGATGTGACCGCCTCGACCACTGGCGGGGGTGAGCGGGGCCTCCTCGGCCTCGCATTTCGACGCGGTGGGTCCGGTGACTGGGCCGCGTACGTGAACATGACCGATTCTTCCGATGACACGATCATCGTGCGCCACGACGTCACCACCGACGGCAAGATCTCACCCTCCGGCACGATCATCCTCACGATCGACCAGCCGTACTCGAACCACAACGGGGGCGACCTGCGCGTCGGACCCGATGGGATGCTCTACATCGCCACGGGTGACGGCGGGTCGGCCGGCGACCCGGAACGGCGCGCGCGCGACCTCTCGTCGCTCCTCGGCAAGATCCTGCGGATCGACCCGAGCCGCACGGGATACACGGTGCCCCGCGACAACCCACACGTGGGCGTCGCCGGCGCACGGCCGGAGATCTGGTCGATCGGTCTGCGCAACCCGTGGCGGTTCTCGTTCGGCGAGGGCGGCGACCTGTGGGTCGCCGATGTCGGCCAGGGCGAGATCGAGGAGGTGAGCGTCGCGCGGGCTCGGACCGGATTTCCGGGTGGTCGTGGAGTCGACTTCGGATGGAGCGCCTGGGAGGGGACCCGCCGCTACAACCAGGACCAGCTCGCACCGGCGGCGCTCGCGCCCGCCGCGGAGTACGACCACGGCGGTGGTCGGTGCTCGATCTCGGGTGCAGCGGTCGGCACCGAGCGCGCCGTGCCCGGTCGCGCCGGATGGTTCTTCTACGGCGACTACTGCTCGGGTGATCTCTGGGCCTCGCTCGTCGTGGACGGGGGGAAAACCCGCACCGAGACCGTCGCCGACGATCTGGACGAACTCACCGCCGTGCGCACCACGTCGGCGGGGCTGTGGGTGACCACGCTGTCGGGCGCGGTGCTGCGGGTGTCGACGAGGCCGGGCTGACCGCGCGCCTCAGCGCCGAACACCCATGAACATTCCGCGGAGCGCCTGGTAGTTCTCGATGCAGTGACCCGCACCGAGCACCACAGCCTCGAGTGGCTGGGGTGACATGCGCACAGGGACGTCGGTCTCGCGTGCGATGCGCTTCGCGAGTCCGCGCAGCATCCCGCCACCGCCGACCAGGTACATGCCACGGGCGAGGAAGTCCTGTGCCAGCTCCGGCGGTGCCTTCGAGAGGCACCGCTTCACCGAGTCGATGATCGCCTGCACCGGCTCGTCGATGGCGAACCGCACCTCCTCGGCGGTGAGACGGACCGTCTTGGGGAGGCCGGTCACGAGATCACGACCACGAATGTCGGCGTCGCGATCCTCGGGCCCGGGCTCGGCCGAGCCGATCTGGACCTTGATCTCCGACGCGGTGATCTCTCCGATCGCCACGCCGTGCTCGCGCCGCACGTAGTTTTGGATCGAGACGTCTATGTCGAAACTGCCCACGCGCACGGCGTCGAGTTCCACCACGCCACCGAGCGAGATGACGGCGGTCTCGCTCGTGCCACCGCCGATGTCGATCACCATGTTGCCGACCGGTTCGTCGATCGGCAGGTTCGCCCCGATGGCGGCCGCCATGGGCTGCTCGATCAACTGGGCATCCGACGCCCCGGCGCGGCGCGTGGCGTCGGTGACCGCCCGGCGCTCCACCTCGGTGATCGCCGACGGCACGCAGATGACGACCTTCGGACGGGTGAACCGGGAGACACCCACCCGCTGGAGAAGGAGCCGAATCATGCGCTCGGTGATGTCAAAATCCGTGATCGCACCGCCCCGCAGGGGCCGGACAGCCGCGATGTACGAGGGGGTCCGGCCGATCATGTTGAGGGCGTCGTGGCCGGTCGCGAGCACCTCGCCCGACTGCCGGTTGACCGCGATCACCGAGGGCTCGTTCAACACGATGCCCCTTCCCTTCATGTAGACGAGCGTGTTGGCGGTGCCGAGGTCGATCGCGAGATCGCGCGCCATCAGTTCCTCCGCTTTTCCGACTGATCGGACGCGTACCCGGCGTGGACGGAGTTGCGGCGTGCCTCGGGAGAGAGCGCGTCGATGTGGCGACGGAAGTTCGCGATGCCGTCATCGATGCGCACCCGACGATTGTCGAGCCACACCAGCACGAGCAGTGCCGACCCGGAGATCACCGCGAGCACGGTGAAGATCGCGGTGAGGAACTCGACGGCGATCATGGGTTGCTCGTGACCTGTTCGGGCGGCACGATCTCTTGCGCGCCGGTTCCCCAGTCCGACCCACCCGGCCAGATCTCCTTCTTCCAGATCGGCGCGCTCTCCTTCAGGGTGTCGATCACGAAGCGCGCGGCCTCGAAGGCAACCGGCCGGTGACCCGACGACACTGCCACCACCACCGAGGTCTCCCCGAGGGCGATCTCCCCGGTCCGGTGCAGGATCGCGATCCGCACGGCCCCGGGGTGGCGCCTCCGCGCCTCTCGGGCGATGCGCTCGAAGACCGGAAGGACCGCCTCGGCGTAGGCCTCGTACTCCAGCGCCGTGACACCGGTGCGACCCCCTGCATGATCGCGCACCGTGCCCGAGAAGAGCACCACTGCCCCGCACTCGGGACGCACTGCCCACTCGTAGATCTCCCCGACCGGCAGTGCCGACACCGTCAACTCGAACCAATCGTGTCCGGTCGAGGAACGGGGCATGCATCGAGCGTACCCGTGTCTCTCGGCGGTGAACCAGAGGGTGTCGCTCGGGCGACGACACAGGCGCCGCGACCGGCAGTAGGGTCACCGACTCGTGAGAGGTCGTGATGCCGACGGACGAGGGTCCGGCCCGCTCCCCGCGCATGAACGCTCGTGGCGTCATCCCGCCGAGGTCGGCGCCGAGACGAATCTTGCCCGCCGGGAGATTCCCGTGGCTCCGCCCCTGCGACGCCGAACGACCGCCATTGTCGCGGCCGCCAGCGTCTGTGCCTCGGTGCTGCTGCTCGCAGTGGTCTTGCCCTCACGGGTCGACCCGCCGACGGACCAAGCGGGCCCAGAGATCGCCGACGACCGAACTGCCACCGATCAGCCCGCTGTCGACCCGCCCACCGGTCCGTCCGCCGGAGCCGAGTCAGCGGCGGGCACGCGCGTCAAGAACGCGGGACTCGCAATCGACGTCGCGGTCGACGGCAGATTTATCGCGGTGGTGACCGTGGGTGAGGGATTGCTCGCCACCTCGAGCGATGCGCTGGGCACGGGCCCAACCGCGCGATTCACGATCAACGGAACACTCGTGGCGACGACTGTGGTCGGCATCGACGACCGGACTGGTCTCGCATTCCTCTCGGTCGATGGATGGCCCGGCCGATCCGTGCTCGAGACGATTCCCCCGGCGGTCGTGGCCGAGAGCGTGATGGTCACCGTCGACGCCGAGGGTCGCATCGTGATGTGTCAGCCCTCGCTCGGGTCGCCGGAGCGCAGCGACTCGGATCGCACGCCGATCTCGATGGAGTCGGCGATCACGGGTGCGTCCGTGGTGAGGGATGCACTCGACGCCCCGCTCGGTGTGGCGGTGAGCAGGACAGACGGCACTTGGATGCTCTCTCGCACCGCGATCGAAGCCGCACTGGCCCGCGCAGTCGCTCCGGGCTGACACGCGGCCCCCACCGAGCCACCCCGGTGAGGGTCGTCTCGGTGAGCCACGTTCCGGTCCGTGCCACCGCAGTCGGACAGACCGGTGGTCCCCTTATCCTGACCCCATGGCTGACGACGGCTCCCCGACTCCGCCCGACCCCTTCGGGGGCATCCCGTTCCTCGGCGACATGATGAGGGCCATGGCCTCCCAGGGCCCGCTGAACTGGGATCTCGCGCTCCAGTTCGCCGCCATGGGTGCCCGCGGCGAGGATCCCGATCCCGACCCCTCGACCTCGTCACGGATCGAGTGGAACGCCCTTGCCGACATCGCCGACCTCCGGGTTGGGGCGGTCACCGGGCTCGCGACCGGACCATCGGGTCGGCACCCCGAGATCCTCACGGTCACCAGGGCAGGCTGGGCGGCCCGGGCGCTCTCGGATCTGCGCCCGCTCTTCACGGATCTCGCCACATCACTGTCGTCGAACAGCGGCACCGACGGTGAGTCCACTGCGGATCCCCTGGCTGCGATGCTCGGACAGCTCTCCAAGATGATGGCGCCTGCGATGATGGGGATGTCGGTGGGGTCGATGGCCGGGGCACTCGCTCGCCATGCACTCGGCCAGTACGACCTCCCGCTCGCGCGTCCCACGGCACGGGAGATCCTCGTGGTCGACTCATCAGTGCAGACCTTCGCCGACGACTGGTCGATCCCGCGCGACGATGTGCGGGTGTGGGTGCTCGTTCACGAGCTCGCCTCGCACGCGGCGCTCTCGTCCCCCGCCGCGGTGGACGGCATGATGGCCTCCATCCGCTCCCATGTCGCCGCGTTCCGCCCGGACCCGACTGCTCTCATGGACCGGCTCGGGTCGATCGACCCCGGCGACATGGGTGACGGGGGCATCGAGGGAGTGATGTCGTCGGTCCAGTCGATGTTCTCCGATCCACTCGTGCTCCTGGGTGCTGTGCGGTCCGCGGAGCAGGATGCGATCGCGCCCGTGCTCGACGCGCAGGTCGCCGCGATCCGGGGCTACGTCGACTGGATCGTCGACACCGTGGGCGCCCAACTCCTCGGCACGACCGCCACGATCGCCGAGGCGGTTCGCAGGCGCCGTCTCGAGTACGGATCGGACGCGCGCCTCATCGAGGCCCTGCTTGGTCTCACCCTCAACACGACACAGATGGCGCGCGGTCGCTCGTTCGTCGAGGGCGTGCTGGAGCGCGGAGGGTCCGATCGGCTCCCGCACATGCTCACCGATCCCTCCCTTCTCCCGACTCCGAACGAGGTCGACGCCCCCGGTTTGTGGCTCGCGCGTCTCGAAGTCCTCTGAGATCTCGCGCGGTGCGCAGGTTGAGCCATGCGCCCGCGGCACCGACTGCGCCGACCATGGCGAATCCGACCCATCCCGAGGGGCTGACCGCGACGGGCACCAGTCCCCCGACCACCCATGCGATCTGGTTCTGGGCCTCGGAGCGCGCGAACACGCGACCCCGGTTCGCATCGGGCGCGTTCTCCTGCACCGTGGCCTCGAAGGCGAGCCTGCCGATCGCCGCCGAGGCATAGACCACACCGGTCAGCACCACACCAGCGGTCACGCGGTCCCACCACGCGCACCCGATTCCCGCCACGGTGACCGTGGCGAGAGCGGACATGAGCATGGTCTGGTTGCCCATCCGCTCCCTCACCCTCGGACCGACGAGATTGGCCGCGTTCGTCGAGAGGCTCGACACGGCGATCGCGAGGCCGAACCATGCAGTGCCCGCGATCTCGCTGCGCAACCAGAAGGCGAGATGGAAGAACTGGAAACCCACGGCGACGCGGAGCGCGCGCATCGCGACCGCGGCCGCAACCACCTCGGGCAGGTGGAGTTCCTCGGTCTCGAGTGCATCGGGCGGGCTCTCGGCGATCACCACCCGCGGCAGGCGCCGAGCATTCAGGCCCGCCGCGAGGAAGGCCAACGCCCCCGTCACGAGTGGTGCACGCGGGTCGATCACCTGCAGGCCGATCGCCGGGCCGGCCACCACGAATCCGGCGATGCCGGCGATGAGTGCCAGCCGCGAGTTGGCCTCGACGAACCGCTCCGGATCGGGGACAGTGACCGGCACGAGGGCCGACTTCGAGACCGCATACGTCTTCGACAGCACGAGCGCAGCGAAGGCGAGTGGGAACAACGTGAGCGAGTCCAGTGACGATGCCATGCCCACCAGCACCGCCGCGCGGAGCACGGCCACGACCATGACCACGATTCTCTGGCCACCGCGCATCCTGTCGATGAGCGGACCGATGAGCGGTGCCACCACCGCGAAAGGCGCCATGCTGACCGCGAGGAACAGGAGCACCCTCGTGCGCGCGGCGTCCGGACTGATCGAGAGGAACAACGAGTCGGCGAGCGAGATCGCCATGAATGCATCCCCCGCCGTCATCAGGGCGTGCACGCGGGAGAGCCGTTGGAACGGGCCCGGCGGCGGGAGCCCGTGGTCCCGCCGGGGAGCATCACCCTGATTGCCGCTCACGCAGCGATGCTATGTGCCGGTGCGCTTCTCGAACTTGTATCCGAGACCGCGGATCGTCACGATCCGGCCGGGGTGGCCGGGATCGTCCTCGATCTTGGAGCGCAGGCGCTTGATGTGCACATCGAGCGTCTTGGTGTCACCGACGTAGTCGCTGCCCCACACGCGGTCGATGAGCGTCTCGCGCGGCAGGACACGACCGGCATTGGCGAGGAGCAGGTGGAGCAACTCGAACTCCTTCAACGGGAGGTGCAACGTCTCTCCGCGCACCATCACGAGGTGCTGATCGGGATCGAGGATGATGCCGTCGATTTCGAGTGCACCCGCCGACAGCTCCCCGCCGCGTTCCTGGGTGCCGCGACGCATCACGGCACGCATCCGCGCCGTCAATTCGCGCAGCCGGTAGGGCTTGGTGACGTAGTCGTCGGCACCCACCTCGAGACCCACCACCGTGTCGATCTCGGCACCCTTGGCGGTCACCATGATGATCGGCGTCGATGTCTTCTTGCGCAGCGCGCGGCACACGTCGATCCCCGACATCCGCGGGAGCATCACGTCCAGGAGGATCACGTCGGGCTGCACGACATCGAACATCTCGAGCGCCTGCACCCCGTCCCGGGCCACCTCGACCCGGTATCCCTCGCGCCGCAGGCCCACCTGCAGGGCCTCGATGAAGGACTCCTCGTCCTCCACCACCAGGACCGTCGCACTAGCCACGGGCACCATCGGAGTCTGGGCCGCGTTCATCACGGTCGAGTATGTCCCCGAGAACCCGACCGTTGCGCGGCAGTGAGACCGTGAAGATCGATCCTTCACCTTCCCGTGAGGTCACGTTCACTTCACCGCCATGGTTGGTCACGATGTTGCGCACGATCGAGAGTCCGAGCCCGGTGCCCCCGGTGACCCTGCTGCGGGCCTTGTCGATCCGGTAGAACCGCTCGAAGATCCGGTCCAAACTCGCGGCGGGGATGCCGATCCCCTGGTCGTGGACCTCGACGTCAACCCGATCGACGGACGGGATCACCGTGACGAGGACCCTCCCGCCCTCTGTCGAGTACTTGATGGCGTTCTCCACGAGGTTCCCCACCACCGACGCCAACTGATGCGAATCACCGTTGACCGTGGCATCCCCCTCGATGCTCCGCACCGCCACCGAGACGCCACCCGCGCGCGCCAGATCGGCGTACCGGTCCACGGTCTCGCGCGCGACCTCTGCGAGATCCACGCGACCGACCAGAATCTCCCCGCCCATCTCGATGCGCGACAACTCGAGCAGATCGTCGATCGTGCGGGTCATCCGTGCCGTCTCGTTCTGCATCCGCCGCACGAGCCGGAGGAGTGTCTCGTCCTGCACCTCCCCCTCGAGAGTCTCTGCGAGCACCGACACCGCCCCCACCGGCGTGCGCAGTTCATGGCTGACGTTGGCCACGAAGTCGGTCCGCACCGCATCCAACCGGTGCCGCTCCGTCACGTCCTCGACCGACACCACCGCACCTCCGTCGGCAACGGGAACCGCACGCACCGCAAAGACCCGCGGCGGTGGGCCGACCAGGGTCACCTGCTCCTGGGCCACCGCTCCCGAGCGGGCCGCGCGAGCAAGCCTGTCGATCGTCGACTCGACGAGGAGATCAGCGTGGCGCACGCCCGTTGCGGCATCGGCGCGTGAATTCCTCGCCAGCACCGACCCGTCCGCATGGAACGCCACCACACCGATCGGCAACGCCTCGAGACTCCTGTGCAACCCCGCGGCGTCGCCGGGGGGCGTGACGGTCTCGGTGATCGCAGGGGATGCGACGATGCCATCCACTGCTCGGCGCGACCAGAACCGCACCGCGACCAGCGCCCCGGCTGCACCCCCAACCGAGAGACCGAGGAGGAACCAGTTCACTGGGCTCGGCTCCCCGTCATCGGCCGATCACTTCTGCGACGGGTTCTCGAAGCCCTCGATGCGGGGCAGACCGTCGGTGTCGTCCTCCGGACGACTGCTCTTCCAGCGTTCCGCACCCTTGTGCTCGGGGAGCCAGCCGGTCACCAGGTACCTCACCCGCTCGCCGATGTTCACCGCGTGGTCGCCGATCCGCTCGTAGAACCGCGCCACCATCGCCATCTGGATCGCGACCTGCAGGTCGATCCTCTCGTCGGCGTGGCTCTCGAAGATGGTGCGGACGAACTCGCGCTGGAGACCGTCGAGGAACGAGTCCATGTCGTCGATCGCCGCCGCCTTGGCGGCGTCGTTGGTCTCGAACGCCTCGAGTGACGACACGAACAACTGCTGGGCCTGTTCGCCCATCCGCGCCACCAACCCGCGCATCCGTGGATCGAGCTGGTGCCCGTAGATCCTCCGGGCCGCCTTGCAGATGTTCACCGTGAGGTCCGCGGACCGCTCGACCTCGCCCACCATCTTCAGGATGGCGACCAGCTGGCGCAGGTCGCCGGCGACCGGCGCCTGGAGGGCGAGCAACTGGTAGCACTTCTCCTCGAGATCCACCGAGTGCGCGTCGATCTCATCGTCGTCCTTGATGAGCGCGTCGGCACCCTCGAGGTCGCCGTTGAGGAGCACCTGCGTCGCCCGGGGGATCGCCTCGATCACCTTCGCGGCGAGCCAGGCCAACCTGGCACGGACCTCGTCGAGCTCCTGGTGGAAGGACTTGCGCAGTTCGTCCATCAGCCGAACCTCCCCGTGATGTATGCCTCGGTCCGCGGATCGTCCGGACGCGAGAAGAGTTGCTGGGTCGAGTTGAACTCGACGAGCACGCCGGTGCGCCGGTCGCTCACCTCGTTCATCTCCGTCGTGAAGAACGCGGTCGAGTCGGACACCCGGGCGGCCTGCTGCATGTTGTGGGTCACGATCACGATCGTGTACTCCCGCTTGATCTCCTGCATCAGGTCCTCTATGCGCGCCGTCGCGATCGGATCGAGCGCCGAGCAGGGCTCGTCCATCAGCAGCACCTCGGGCTCGATCGCGATCGACCGCGCGATGCAGAGCCGTTGCTGCTGACCACCGGACAACCCCATCGCAGAGGCACCGAGGCGGTCCTTCACCTCGTCCCAGAGCGCGGCACCCCGCAATGACTTCTCGACGATCGCATCGAGGTCGACCTTCTTCTTCGTTCCGTTCACGCGCGGGCCGTAGGCGACGTTGTCGTAGATGCTCTTGGGGAACGGGTTCGGCTTCTGGAACACCATTCCGATGCGCCGGCGCACCTCGCCCGCATCGGCCTCCGGGCCGTACAAGTCGATCCCGTGGTATGCCACCCGACCCTCGACCCTGGCGCCCGGGATCAGATCGTTCATCCTGTTGAAGCACCGGAGAACCGTCGACTTGCCGCAGCCCGATGGACCGATGAACGCGGTGATCTCACTGCGCCTCACGTACATCGAGACGTCGCGGACGGCACGGAACTCCCCGTACCAGACCTCGAGACCGTCGGTCGTGAGGACCACCTTCTCGGGATCGGGCATCTTGGCATGGTGCTCCTCGACGGTGCCGTCGATGCGGGTGTCGGCTGGCATCATCACCACCTGTTCTGGTACTTGTTGCGCAACACGATCGCCGCCGCGTTCAGAGCTCGAAGTCAGGATCCCCGGTGTCCCATTCGATGGTGATCGCCTCACGCTCGGCGTCGCGCACGATGCGAGCGGCGTTGCGCCGGAACTGGGGATCGTCCTTGGTCAGCAGAACGAGGCGCGCAAGCACCCGGGTGCGGAACTCCTCGAGCAGGGCCCGGTCACCCCAATCCGCGTAGACCTCCCAATGCGGGGACACCGCACCGAGGTACACGATCCGCGCGTGCGCGCGCGGCGGTTGAGCGACCTGGACCTCAGACATATCCACAACCCTACCGTTCATCGGTGACGCGCATCAGAGTGGGCAGAACAGGGGCGAAACCGACCGAAAACTTCGGATTGAGTGCTGTGGACAAACGATTATTGCCGATTCTTCGGCGTGCCCGACCCCCACGCGACGGACCGTGATGCTTGACTGAGTTTGCGGGAACTTTCCGCCATGACTCGATGTCAGAGATGGCATCGACCCGGGGCATCCACCACAAGGGATGCGGAAGGAGAGCCATGAACCTGAAACTCGAGATCACAGGCGAGCCACGCCGGCTGGTGGTGGTCGAGGCCGACAAGCCGAGGCCATTCGACGATTCCCCCACCGCATGGATGGGCGGGGGCAACTGCCGGGACTACCCCCCGGTGACCTTCTTTCCCTCCGATGGTGTCGGTGTCGAGCGGGCCAGGGCGATCTGCAAGGCTTGCCCAGTCGCCGACAAGTGCCTCGAGTACGCGCTCACCGAGCGCATCGAGCACGGCGTGTGGGGCGGTACCAGCGAGCGTGAGCGTCGCCGGATCCTGAAGCGTCGACGCGCCCTGCACGTCTGAGCCCGCGAACGGGAGTCAGGCGACCGAACCGCAGGGCGGTTTCACGACTTGTCCGGAGACTCCTCGGACGGCGGGTTCTTGCCCTGTTCCATGCCTTTCTTCAACTCGCGTTGGGCGGTTCCGAGGTTGCGCGCCAGCTTGGGAAGTTGCGACCCCCCGAAGAGCACGAGCACCACGATGAGGACGATGAGCAGTTCCTGAGTTCCCATGCGCCAACTCTATCCCTCGACACCGGATCGGCGCAGGGGCGGAGACGACTGGCAGGATGCCATGGACGATAGGAAGCAGTCGTGCTCGAGTGCGTGGTGAACATCAGCGAGGGACGCGACCCCGGCCTGATCGAGGGCATGGTTGCGAGCTGTGGCTCCTCGCTGCTGGATCTCCACGCCGACGCCGACCACAACCGGAGTGTCGCCACACTCGTCGGGACGAGCGCCCCCCGGAATCTCGCATGGTGGGCGTTGGAGAATCTCGACCTCGGTGCTCACGCCGGGGTCCACCCGAGGCTCGGCACCATCGATGTGGTCCCCTTCGTGCCGCTGGGCGAGGCATCGATGGCCGACGCGATCGCGGCACGGGACTCCTTCTGCGCGTGGGCCGCGACCGAGCTGGGAATCCCCTGCTTCCTCTACGGTCCGGAGAGGTCCCTGCCCACGGTGCGCCGGGAGGCGTTCCGTGGGTTGGTGCCGGACACCGGTCCCACGGTGGCACATCCGCGCGCCGGCGCAATCTGCGCGGGGGCACGCGGTCCGCTCGTGGCGTGGAACCTGTGGATCGATGGCATCGATCTTGCGACCACGCGCACCGTCGCATCACTGGTGAGGACCGACACGATCCGCACACTGGGCCTCCAGACCGGGCATCACACCCAGGTGAGTGTGAACCTCGTGGATCCGGTCCGCACCGGTCCCGACGTGGCCCACGACGCGATCGTCGCCGCACTGCCCCCCGGCGCCCGGGTTCTCAGGTCGGAACTTGTCGGACTCGTGCCGCGTGCCGCGCTCGCGCGGATCGATCCGGCTCGATGGAGCGAACTCGACCTCGACGACTCGCGCACGATCGAGGCGCGACTCGCCGGCTGATCAAGCGGTACCGACGCGCCGCGTTGCTTGGGCGCGTTGACGACGGAGTCTGCGACGCTCACGTTCGGAGAGTCCTCCCCAGATCCCGAATTTCTCGCCGTTGGCAAGTGCGTACTCGAGGCATTCACCGCGCACGATGCAACCCCGGCAGACTTCCTTGGCCTCGCGGGTGCTGGCACCACGCTCCGGAAAGAACAGGTCGGGATCGACACCGAGACAGTTCGCCTGGTCTTGCCAACCACGTTCCTGGCTCAGGCTCACGGGTGTTTCTTGCATTCTCGGTCCGCCTCCCCTGAAGGAGCAGGCGACGACCCGGAAGCCGCCGACTTTCACCCCTGAAACTACAGCGGTGACATTTTGACAAAGGACCCCGCAAAAGGCAACTTTCAGGGGGGTTTCGCGACGATCATCCCCATGCGACCCATCCACGGAACCACATTGACCACGAAACACGGGTGATTTCGGGGCCTCTCGGCCCATTTCACGCGAAAACGGGCGGAAGACGCCCGAAAAACACGGATCAGCGGGCTCGCGAGGTCCGCCGACGATTGTCGAGGAAGTCCACGAGGACGAAGTCCCCCAGTGTCTCGGGAGTGGTGAAGAACGCGCGACCGTGGTTGAGCTGCGTCATCTGCTCGATGAACCTGCGCAGCGGGCCCGTCGCATCGAGCACGAACGTGTTGATCGTGATGGAATCGCCGGTGCACCGCACCACCTCGCGCAGGGTCGCCTCGACCGTCTCGCGCACCGGCGGATAGTTGAAGTAGACCTGGCCCGCTGGGGTGATGTGGGCGGTCGGTTCACCGTCGGTGATCATGATGATCTGCTTCGTGCCGCTCTGGCGCGCGAGCAATTGGCGCGCCAGCCGGAGACCGTGCTGCATGTTGGTGCCGTAGGCGAGGTCCCACGAGACCTCGGGCAACTGATCGTGCGTCATCACGTGTGCGGTCTCGGAGAACCCCACCAGCCCGAGGTAGTCACGGGGGAATTGGCTGGAGATCAGCGAATGCAGCGCCATCGCCACCTTCTTGGCCGGCACGAAGTTGCCGCGCATCGGCATCGACATCGACAGGTCGATCATCAGCACCGTGGATGACCGCGTCGTGTGCTCGGTGCGCTCGATCTCGAAGTCGTCCGAGGAGAGTCGCACCGGGGTGCCGGGCCCGTTTCGGGAGATCGCGTTGCGGATCGTGCGCTGCAGGTCGAGGCGGAAAGGATCGCCGAACTCATAGGGCTTCGAGTCGTAGGTGCGCTCGTGTCCACTGCCATCCCACGTGGTCTTGTGCTGACCGAACTTGTCCTTGGTGAGACGCGAGAAGACCTCTTTCAGCGAATTGTTGCCGATCGCTCGCAGGCCCCTCGGGGTGAGCTCGAGCCGACCCTCCTTGCGGTCGATGAGCCCCGCCTCCTCGAGCATCTTGGTCATCTCCGCGAGACGCTCCATCGACTGGGCGGCGTCCTCGCCGAGGAGTTCCCTCACCTTGTCGAGGTCCACCTCGGCCAATTGCGACGGGTTCGTCGCCCGGCGCAGCATCCCCTCCATGTCGGAGAGCTGGCCGAGTTCCTGCATGGCGCCCATCGCTTCCTGCATGCCCATCTGGTCGTCGCCACGGAAGTTGTACTGCTGGTCCCAACCCTGCTGGGGGAACATCTGCTGGAGCTTCTGCCCCAGTTGCTGGACCTGCCAGTTCAGGTCCATGTCCTCCATCAACTGCTCGGAGAGCTGCTGGAGTTGGGAGCGCTGCTCCGGAGAGAGCGAGTTCATGAATGCCTGCATCGCCTGCATGCGCTGGGCCATCTGCTCGAGCAGTTCATCGAGACTCTGCGGATTCTCGGGGAAGAAGTCACCGTACTGCTCCATGAACTCCTCGAAGCCGGGGTCCTCTCCCCTCTCGCGCTTCTCGATCATCTCGTTCAGGGCAGCCAGCATGTCCTTCATCCGTGCCATGTCCTCCGGCGACATGTTCTTCATCCCGTCGGACATCTGGTCGACCATCTGCTGCATCATCTGCTGGCGCAACTTGTCCATCAACTCCTCGAAGCGCCGCCGAGCCTCATCCGACTCGAAGTCGTAGTTCTGCAACTCCCTCACCATGCCCGCGAGGTCGTCGGGCATCATGTCGAGCCTGAAATTCCGCTCCATCGCCGCATCGCGGGCAGTCTCGGCACGGCGTTCGTCACCGGATGCCTCGGCCTCGCGCACCGCATTGTCGACCGCGTGGCGCTCCTCGTCCACTATGTCGCGGAGCGCGTCGGCGATCTCGGAGTAGACGCCACCGAGATCACCGCTCTCCTCGATCTCCTTCTTGCGCTGGCGGATGCGCTCGAGCATGTCGCGAAGACCCTCGATGCGGTCGCCATCGGCGTCGCGCATTCCCTCGCGCATGAGACGCCGCAGTGCGGCATTCAGATCCCCGTGGTAGAGGAGATCGTCGGTCAGTTCCTCGAGGATCCCCTCGGCATCGAGACTGAAACCTTTCTGGGTCCCGTCCCAGCGGGAGTAGGTGAACCTCGTGGCCATGGGCGAAATTTAGTTGATCTAGGGTAGGCTCCATCATGCGGGTTCCCCGGACATTCGTCTTCGTCGACATCTCGGATTTCACGAGATTCACGGCAGAACAGGGTGACGACGCCGCTGCCCGTCTCCTGACCGCCTGGCGCGGGACGACCCGCGACACGGCCTCCGAGACCGGGGTGCGCATCGACAAATGGCTCGGTGACGGCTGCATGATCGTGGCGGTCGAGCAGTTGGACGCGCTGGTCTTTGCCCTGGAGTTGCGCCGGAGGGCGGCGATCCGCTGCGCCCCCCTCAAGATGAGGATGGGGATCGCCAGCGGGCTCGCCCTGCTCTTTGACGGCAACGACTACATCGGCTCGTCGGTCAACTTGGCCGCGCGGCTGTGCGACTCGGCCGGGGTCGATGAGGTCCTGATGCCCGCCGATCACATCGTCCAGTTGCCCGACGGCGTCTCGGCTCTCGCCCATCGGCCACTCAGCCTCCGTGGACTCAGCACACCGGTCGAGGTGGTCGTGCTGGACGGCGAACCCGTCATCACGGGTCGCGAGGACAACGGCGAACTGTGGACCCGGTCACCATTCGTGACCTGAACACACCCGGGGCGTGAACCCGCGCCCACCCCCGATCGCGGGACTCAGCCGCGACCGCGGTAGGTGGCCTTGGAACCCGAGGTGTCCTTGTTGAGTCGTCGCGACAGGTGCAGCCCCTCGAGGACGAACTCGACGGCGCTCGCCAGCACCGAAGGGGACTCGTTCCCACCCGTGAGGGCGAGCACCGGAGCGCGCAGAGCCGGGATCACGTTGAACAGCGCGACGAGTTCACCCGAGGGGATGTCCTCACCGACATGGGCGATCACACCTTCCTCGAAGGCAGTCACCACCTCGCGCATCATCTCGCCCGGTGCACGGTCCTTGTAGACGGTGAGCACGGCGGCCGACACGAGTTGCTGGAGGATCTGGGACTCACGACCCTCCTCGAGGGATTCGATCTCGACCTTGCCCGACGTGGATGCAGCGAGAGCATCCAGGTCGCTCACGCGCGGTGCCACCTCACGCTCGCCGGCACGCAGCGCACGCCTGATCGCATTTGCCGAGAGGATCTCGTAGTTCGACACCGACAGCCGCACGCTCACGCCACTGCGCTGGTTGACCTGGCTCGATTGCCTCGCCTGCTGGGAGAAGGTCGCGATGATCTCCTCCATGAAGTCCGGCATCGTCACGCTCACCTCGCCGATCGAGGCCGCGCGCGCCTCCTGGCGCATGATCGACACCTCGGTGTCTGTGTCGAGCGGGTAGTGGGTGCGGATCTGGCTCCCGAATCGGTCCTTCAGCGGGGTGATGATGCGACCGCGATTCGTGTAGTCCTCCGGGTTCGCCGATGCGACCAGCATCACGTCGAGGGGCAGGCGGATCTTGTAGCCACGGATCTGCACGTCACGCTCCTCCAGCACGTTCAGAAGTCCCACCTGGATGCGCTCGGCCAGGTCGGGGAGCTCGTTGATCGCGAAGATTCCACGGTTCGTGCGGGGGACGAGGCCGTAATGGAGGGTCAACTCATCGGAGAGATAGCGACCCTCGGCGACCTTGATGGGGTCGACCTCGCCGATGAGGTCGGCAATCGAGGTGTCGGGGGTGGCGAGCTTCTCGCCGAACCGGTCGTCGCGATGCACCCAGTCGATCGATGTCGAGTCGCCGTGCGCGGCGACCGCATCGCGCGCGTGGCGCGACACCGGGTCGTAGGGGTCGTCGTTGATCTCGGAACCCGAGACAATCGGCATCCACTCGTCGAGGAGGTTGGTGAGCGAACGGATGATGCGGGTCTTGGCCTGGCCGCGCTCGCCGAGGAACACGACGTCGTGACCGGCGAGCAGCGCGTTCTCGAGCTGGGGCATGACGGTCTCCTCATAGCCCATCACACCCTCGAAGAGCGGGCGACCGTCGCGAATCGCGGCAACGGCGTTGCGTCTCAGTTCCTCCTTGACTGGCAACGATCGCCATCCGGAAGTCCGCAGGGACCCGAGAGTGCGGGGCAGGTGGGCGGGAATGTCGCGCGTCGTCATGTGGCGACAGTACCGCCGGAACGCACGAGAATTCCCATCGGTCGCCGCGAGTGTCCTATTGGCGGGCGAGGTCCTTGCGACTCGCGAACTTGGCCTTGCGGTAGTCCTTGTTCATGAGCGCGATCACATCGATCGAGATCTCCTTCGGACACGCGGCCTCGCACTCACCGTGGTTCGTGCAAGAACCGAAGTGCTCGTCCATCGTCTCCACCATCGACTCCACGCGACCCCACCGCTCGGCCTGACCCTGCGGGAGGCGGTTCAGGTGGGCGATCTTGGCCCCGGTGAACAGGTTCGCCGCCCCGTTCGGGCATGCGGCCACACAGGCGCCGCAGCCGATGCACGCAGCCGAGTCCATCGCCGCGTCGGAGACGGGCTTGGGCACCGGGATGAGGTTCGCATCCGGGGCTCCCCCGGTCTCGGCCGTGATGAAACCCCCGGACTCGATCACGCGGTCGAAGGCGGAGCGATCCACCATCAGGTCTTTGATGATGGGAAAGGCCGATGCGCGCCACGGTTCGATCGTGATCGTGTCACCGCTCTTGAACCTTCGCATGTGGAGCTGGCAGGTGGTGGTCCCCCGCTGCGGGCCGTGCGCCTGACCGTCGATCATCAGCGAGCAGGTTCCACAAATGCCCTCGCGGCAGTCGTGGTCGAACACGACCGCCTCCTTGCCCTCGGTGACGAGACGGTCGTTCAGGATGTCGAGCATCTCGAGGAACGACGCTTCGTCGGTGATCTCGTCCACCACGTGGGTCTCGAATCGACCTGCGACGGCGGGACCCGCTTGTCGCCAGATGCGCAGCGTGATGTTCGTCAGGACATTGCTCACTTGTAGCTCCTGGTCGCGAGGTGGACGGCCTCGAACTCGAGCGGTTCCACGTTGAGCACCGGCTTCATGGGATCGCCTCCCCACTGCCACGCCGACACGTGCGCAAAATTCTCATCGTCACGCTCGGCCTCGCCGTCGTCGGTCTGGTACTCGGAGCGGAAGTGGCCGCCGCACGACTCGTTGCGGTCGAGCGCGTCACGGCACATCAGCATCCCGAGCTGGAAGAAATCGTCGATGCGACCGGCCTTCTCGAGGGTCTGGTTCAGGCTCGAGGAATCCCCGGTCACGCGCAGGTCCGTCTTGAACTCCGCATAGAGGGCCGGGATCTCCGAGAGGGCCTTCTCGAGCCCCTGCTGGGTGCGCTCCATCCCGCAGTACTCCCAGATGATCTTGCCGAGCTCGCGATGGAAGTGATCCGGTGGCTTGGTGCCGCGCGAGTCGAGATAACCCTGGAAACGCTCGCGGGCCTCCTGCTCGGCCGCCTTGAACGCCGGGTGGTCGGTGCCGGGCATCGGCTTGTTCAGCAGCGGTGCGAGACCGTTGCCGATCGTGTACGGAAGGACGAAGTAGCCGTCGGCCAGTCCCTGCATGAGCGCGGACGCACCGAGCCGGTTCGCACCGTGGTCGGAGAAGTTCGCCTCGCCGGCCGCGTAGAGGCCGGGGATGGTGGTCTGGAGCTCGTAGTCGACCCACAGGCCACCCATCGTGTAGTGCGTGGCGGGATAAATGCGCATCGGCACGTCGTAGGGGTTCTCGCCCGAGATCCGCTCGTACATCTCGAACAGGTTCCCGTAGCGCTCCTCCACCACGTCGCGTCCGAGGCGCGAGATCGCGTCGGAGAAGTCGAGATAGACGCCGTTCTTCTTCGGTCCGACGCCCTGCCCGCGGTCCACGGCACGCTTGGCCGCGCGCGAGGATATGTCGCGTGGCGCGAGGTTGCCGAACGACGGGTACAGACGCTCCAAGTAGTAGTCACGTTCGCCCTCGGGGATCTGGTCCGCCGGGCGGTTGTCGTCGGGGTTGACGGGGACCCACACTCGCCCATCGTTGCGGAGCGACTCCGACATCAGCGTGAGTTTGGACTGGCTCTCGTCGCTCTGCGGGATGCAGGTCGGGTGGATCTGGGTGTAGCAGGGGTTCGCGAAGAATGCACCACGACGGTGCGCGCGCCAAGCGGCGGTCACATTCGAGGCCATCGCATTTGTCGAGAGGAAGAAAACGTTCCCGTACCCGCCGGTGGCGAGAACCACGGCGTGCGCGGAGTGGGAGGAGATCTCGCCCGTCATCAGGTCCCGCACCACGATGCCGGCGGCACGTCCGTCGACCACCACCACGTCGACCAGTTCCGTGCGGTTGAACAAGCGGATGCCACCGAGACCGACCTGGCGCGAGAACTGCTGGTAGGCGCCGAGGAGGAGCTGTTGACCGGTCTGGCCACGCGCGTAGAACGTTCGGCTCACCTGGGCACCACCGAAGGAGCGGTTGTCGAGGAGTCCGCCGTACTCCCGGGCGAAGGGAACCCCTTGGGAGACCATCTGGTCGATGATGTTCACGCTCACCTGGGCGAGCCGGTAGACGTTGGCCTCGCGGGAGCGGAAGTCGCCGCCCTTGATCGTGTCGTAGAACAGGCGGTGCACGCTGTCGCCATCACCCTTGTAGTTCTTCGCCGCGTTGATGCCCCCCTGGGCCGCGATCGAGTGCGCGCGGCGCGCCGAGTCGTGGAATGTGAACGCGTCGACTTGATAGCCCAGTTCTGCGAGAGTGGCGGCTGCCGAGGCGCCCGCGAGCCCCGTGCCGACGACGATGACCTTGAACTTTCTCTTGTTGTTCGGGTTCACCAACCTCATGTCGGACTTGTAGGCGTCCCACTTTGTCTCGACCGATCCCGCGGGGATCTTCGAATCGAGTGAGAGGGTGTTCTGCGCGAGGAGTTCCTCGGTGAGGCTCATTGGTCGGGCTCTCTTCCTTGTTCGACTTTCCGACTGTCCGACTATCCGACGATCCCGGCCAGCACGGCAACCGGGAACGAGACGTTTGCCACCACGACCACCGCGGCGAAGCCCGTCGCGAACGCCCGGCTCCACCTGTTGAACCGAGGACGGTTCCATCCGAAGGTCTGGAAGATGCTCCAGGCTCCGTGGTACAGGTGGATGCCGAGCAGGACGTTGGCGACGACGTAGAAGAGCGCCACGGGCACCCGCTCGAACGACCGAACCACATTGTCGTAGACGTTCGCACGCACGAACTCGCCGTCGGTGCCGACCGTGTTGGCCACACCGAAGGTGAGATCGGCGAGGTGCCATGCCACGAAGGCCAGCACGATGATCCCGGTCCAGCGCATGGTGCGGCTCGCGAAGTTCGCCACTTGGTAGTCACGGGGACTCTGGTACCTGGTCGGCCGCGCACGGCGGTTCATGACGGTCAACGACCATGCGGCGTGGAGGTGCAGGATGAGCATCGCGAGAAGACCCGAACGCAGGATCCACAGAACCGATTCCTTGGGTGCCAACGGATACAGGAGCTTCTTCAGGAACTCGGCGTAGTTGTCGAGATCGGATGCCCCCTGGTACATCTTCAAATTGCCGATCATGTGGAACAGCACGAAGCCCATCAGGGCGATGCCACTGATGCCCATCGCGTACTTCTTGCCCACCGCGGTCGAGTAGAGATCGAGCAGGAACGGACGCTTCTTCCGGGTTCGCACAGCAGTCCCCGAGACCGCGGCGCGCCTGCTCGCGATGACCTGTGCCATGAGAACTCCTCCGGCGACGTGCCGGGTAACGAGAACAACGAGGAAAAGGTACCGCCGGAGGGACTGCGACTCCCAACACCCCGACCACACGAAACCGATGATTCCGCCGACCTGTGTCTTCTTTCACTAGTGTTGAGCGACCCAACCCCGGACTTACCGCGCGAGCGACAGGTCCTCCATCCGCTCGGAGAGAGACACCATGGAATCACTGCCCTACCTTGCCGGAGCCTCGGCACTCGCGGCGCTCGTGCTCGCTTGGTTCTTCTTCGGCTCGGTTGCCAAGGCCTCGCCCGGTGACGATCGCATGGTCTTCCTGATGAACGAGATCCAGAAGGGTGCACGCGCATTCTTGAAGAAGGAGTACACCTGGGTCTCGGTCTTCGTCATCGTGCTCGCGATCGTGCTCGCCTTCGTGATCGCTCCCCTCGCTGCGCTGACCTACATCCTCGGTGCCGTGTTGTCGGCAGGTGCGGGATACATCGGCATGACAGTCGCCACGATGGCCAACGCGCGCACTGCCGAGGCCGCGAAGCACGGGCCGGGCCAGGCTCTCCCGATCGCCTTTCGCGGCGGTGCGGTGATGGGGTTCTCCGTGGCGGGACTCTCGCTCCTCGGCCTCGCCGCGGTGTACCTCGTGTTCGTCACCTGGATGCAGGTCGACGATGCATTCGAAATTGTCACTGCTTTCGGCCTCGGTGCGTCGTCGATCGCGTTGTTCTCCCGTGTGGGAGGCGGCATCTACACCAAGGCCGCCGACGTCGGCGCCGACTTGGTCGGCAAGGTCGAGGCTGGGATCCCCGAGGACGACCCCCGCAACCCCGCGACCATCGCTGACAACGTCGGGGACAACGTGGGGGACGTCGCAGGCATGGGGGCTGACCTGTTCGAGTCCTACACCGGATCGATCATCGCTCCAATCTCGCTCGCAGCATTCGCACTCGGCATCACGGCCGACGGCGCCGCCGACGAGAGCGTGCTGAACCTCCTGATGTTCCCGTTCGCCATCGCATTCGTGGGGATGATCGCCTCGATCATCGGTTCATTCTTCGTTCGCGGGGGGGACTCCACCGATTCCCACGCCTTGTCCAAGGCGCTCCACATGGGCACGAATGTCGCGATGGGGCTCACCGTCGTTGCGGCCGTCGGCCTCTCATATTGGATGTTCGACGACAAGCCCTGGGGTCTCGCTGTCGCCGTGGTCGGCGGCCTGATCGTCGGATGGGCGCTCGGCAAGGCGGCCGAGATCTACACGTCCGATCAGTTCTCGACGGTGAAGAAGATCGCCAAGCAGTCCGAGACCGGACCGGCAACCACTGTTTTGTCCGGAATCTCGGCCGGGATGGTGTCGGTGGCCTCGTCTGTCATCCTCATCCTGGTCGGTGTGGCACTGGCCTACTGGGGAGGAGAGCAAACTCTCGGCTTCGGCGAGGGGCCGAAATCGATTCCCGGCGGCATCTACGGCATCGCGATGGCCGCCATCGGGATGCTCGCCACGACCGGTGCCGTCGTGTCGGTCGATGCGTATGGTCCGATATCCGACAATGCCGGCGGTATCGCCGAGATGGCGCATCTCGACCCCAGCGTGCGGAAGGTCACCGACGCGCTCGACTCGCTCGGCAACACCACGGCCGCGATCGCGAAGGGTTTCGCGGTCGGGTCGGCTGCCCTCACCGCTCTGGCCTTGTTCAAGAGTTTCCAATACGCGGTTGTCGCCGCGGGTGGCGAGACACTGATCCTGGACGTCGGAGAAGTGGAGGTCTTCATCGGCCTGTTCATCGGGGCGGGACTTCCGTTCCTCTTCTCGGCCCTCACGATTGACGCGGTCGGTCGGGCCGCAAACAAGATGATCGAGGAGGTCCGCCGTCAGTTCCGCGAGATTCCGGGTCTGCGCGAGGGGCGCGAGGGGGTCGCGCCCGACTCGGCGAGGTGCGTCGAGATCTCGACGGAGGCATCGCTGCGCGAGATGCTCGTCCCCGGGGGCTTGGCCGTTGTCGTTCCCCTGGTGGTGGGCTTCATCAACGTGGACGCACTCGGCGGACTCCTCGCCGGCTCACTCGTGACCGGATTCGCCCTCGCCATTTTCATGGCTAACTCCGGTGGTGCTTGGGACAATGCGAAGAAGTACATCGAGGCGGGCCATCACGGCGGAAAGGGTTCGGACCCCCACAAGGCGGCCGTGGTCGGGGACACGGTCGGTGACCCGTTCAAGGACACCTCGGGTCCCGCCATGAACATCCTCATCAAGGTGATGACGATTGTGGCCCTCGTGTTCGCAGGGGCGTTCGTCTGACGATGCCACGGGAGCGGGGTCGGTGACGACCCGTACGTCCCGTCACCGACGGTATCGATCGTGCCCGGGGCGTTCATAGGCTCGGCATCGTGGTGCGTTACCTGAGTTCCGAATGGATCGATGCGGTCGGGGCCGCAGTCGCCTCGACTCGCTCGATCCACGATCTCGCCGAGACCCACGACATCGGTGTCACTCAGGTGGTCACTGGTGGCCCGGCGGGCGATGTCACCTACCATCTGCGGGTCGGGCAGGGCTCCGTGCACTTCGGGGCCGGCGAGGCGCCACGAGAGGACGTCCGGCTCTCGCAGTCGTGGGACACGGCCGTGGGCGTGGCCACCTCGACGCTCCCCGCACAGGAGGCCTTGGTGCGCGGACTCGTGAAGATCACGGGAGATCCGACCCGCCTCGTCGACGCCGCCCCGGTTTTTGCCGCACTCGACCATGCATTCGAGAAGGTCCGCACCTCGACGATCTACGAGTGACGCGACGACACGGGCGATCCCGGGCCGAGTACAACTGCCGGTTTGCGGGACAACCCGCGGACAATCTCAGATCAGGCCGAGTGTGCGGACTTCGTCGCGCTCTTCGGCGAGCTCGGCCGCCGATGCATCGATCCGACCGCGGCTGAACGCGTCGATCTGGAGTCCCTGCACGATCGACCACTCGCCGCCGCTGCAGGCGCAGGGGAACGACGAGATGAGCCCCTCGGGCACGCCGTAGGAGCCGTCGGAGAGAACCGCCATCGAGACCCACTCCCCCGGCGCTGTGCCGAGGGCCCAGTCGCGCATGTGGTCGATCGCCGCGTTCGCAGCCGATGCCGCAGACGACAACCCACGGGCCTTGATGATCGCAGCGCCGCGCTTGGCGACCGTGGGGATGAAGTCGTTCTCGATCCAGGCCTGGTCACCGACCGTGGTGGCCGCGTTCTTCCCGTCGACCTCGCAGTGGAACAGGTCCGGGTACTGAGTGCTCGAGTGATTGCCCCAGATCGTCATTTTCTTGACCGAGGTGACCGGGACCGAGAGCTTGGCGGCGAGCTGGCTCACCGCACGGTTGTGGTCGAGGCGGGTCATCGCGGTGAACCGGCGCGGGTCGAGGCCGTCTGCATTGCTCATCGCGATGAGGGCGTTGGTGTTGGCCGGGTTGCCGACCACCAGGACCTTCACATCGCGCTTGGCCGCGGCCGCCAGTGCCCTGCCCTGGGGCTTGAAGATGCCACCGTTGGCGCTGAGGAGATCACCGCGCTCCATGCCGTCCTTGCGGGGCATCGCCCCCACCAGGAATGCCGCATCGGCGTCCCCGAAGGCGGTCTCGGCGTTGTCGGTGCACACCACGCCGGCGAGCAGCGGGAAGGCGCAGTCGTCGAGCTCCATGCGCACCCCCTCGAGTGCGCCGAGTGCGGGGGTGATCTCGAGCAACTGGAGGATCACGGGGGTCTGGGGGCCGAACACGGCCCCCGAAGCGATGCGGAACAGGAGGCTGTAGCCGATCTGGCCCGCCGCACCGGTGACAGAGACGCGCAAGGGAGTTGTCATGGGACTCGACACTACGCCCACGCCCCGGTGGGAACCAAAGGTGCCAGCGACAGGGGCACCCGCTGCCTCAGCGACCGAATGCCCCGAGTATCAGGCGCACGTAGTTGTCGCGACCCTCATCGTTCAAGTGGACACCGTCCTTGGTGAACCACTCGGGCTTGTCGGCCGACAGCGCCCACCAATCGAGCAGAACGACGTTCGGGAAGCGGGATGGAAGACCCCGGATGATGTCGTTGTTGATCGTCTCGTACTGCTGGCCGGGAATGCGGACCGTGAGCACCACGACGCGATCGACACGGGCGAGTGGCTCGAGGATCGACTCGAACGACGAGGCCTTCGTGGTGCCGTTGGTGCCGAGGTGCACCACGATGTTCTCGCCCAACTCTCCGGTGGAGGCGTAGTAGTTGAAGATCTGCAGGGCCTCGATCACTTGGCGGTTTTTCGCCGCGTCGACGGTGAGACCCATCGAGGTCAGTTTCTTCGCCGCGCCCAGCATGACCGAGTCACCGACCGCGAACACATCGAAGGGGAGCTTCTTCGTCGGTGCGACCGTCGACGCACCGGCCTGGACGGTCGTGGTGGTGATCCGGGTGACGGAGCCCTCGTTGTCGTCCAACCCGCGCGTGATCTCGTCGGCCACGACCTCGGCTGTGGCGAGCGACCACCCCGACCACAGGGGGATCGCCAGTGCGAGCACAGCCGCGACCGCCACACGCGCACGATGCGGACCGGGTTGGCAGATTCTCACCCACATCGCGCGGGCGCGGCCATCACGGAACGGCAGCTCGATGAATCGGAACGAGGTCTCGGTGATCACGAGCGTCACCATCATGAGGAAGGCGAAGTCCTCGAGGCCCAGACCCGCTCCGGCCAGTTTGCGGTGCGCCTGGAAGATGAACCAGTGGTACAGGTACAGGCCGTACGAGCGGCGCCCGATCCAGACGAGCACAGGTGATCCGATCACCCACCGCCCCACCCTCGAGCGTGGATGAGTGACGGCGGCGACGACGACCGCCGTCGCGATCCCGACCGCGAGGAACCCTCCGCGATAGAGCAACTCGTGGGGCTGGCGACCACCATCGGTGACGTCGACGACGGTCCGGAACCACCAGCACATCGCCGCGATGGCGGCGAGACCCGCGACGGCTGCGGCATCGAGCATGCCGGCGCTCTCACCCACGCGGGCACGGCGCAGTGCCCAAGGACGCCACACCATCGCCAGTGCCGCCCCGAGGAGCAGGCCACTCGAGCGACTGAGGCTCCCGAGGTAGAGCAGGTCGGTGCGCAGGACCTCCCTGCCGAGCAATGACATGTACTGCTCGGGCGTCTCAGAGACGGTGCCGACGGGTCCGGACCGGAACGTCACCGCGGTCCACACCGTCACCGCCAGGGAGACGACCAGCAGCGATGCACCGAGGATCGGCAATCGACTGCGCCGCAGGCGGCGTGTCGCCACGGCCACGATGACTGGCCACACGATGTACCACTGCTCCTCCACGCCGAGCGACCACAGGTGGCGCAGCGGCGCGAACGCCAGGTCACTCGTGTAGGACGAACCCGTCCAGATCTGGAACCAGTTCGCCCCATAGAGGAGTCCGCTCACCACATCGCCACGGAGCATGCCGAGCCTCTCGCGATCGAAGAGTGCGCACCAGATGATCGCCCCCGCGAGCAACACGAACAATGCCGGGAGGAGGCGTCGCGCACGACGGATCCAGAAGTCGCGGAGCGACACGGTGCCGGTTCGCTCGCGCTCGGCGGTGAGCAGGAGCGTGATGAGGTATCCCGACACCACGAAGAACACCTCGACGCCCAGGAATCCACCTCCCAGCCACTCGTGATTCGCGTGGTAGACGACCACCGCGATCACCGCGAGCGCGCGCAGGCCATCGAGTGCGGGCACGTACGGCACGATGGGGCCGCGCCTCGTTCCCCAGGCGGGGGTCCCCTCGTCGCCGGAGGGGAGTTGTGCGGATCGTTGATCGCTCATGGCGCCGCCCGGCAGGCACCCGGGTCACGCCACGGGCAGACCCAGTTGGGCGTAGATCTCCCTCGTCGCTGTCGACTTGTTCAACGTGTAGAAGTGAAGACCGGGCACACCGGCCTCGAGCAGCCCCGCGCACAACTCGGTCGCGGCCTCGACGCCAACGCGGCGCACCTCCTCGGGCGTGGACGCGGACTCCAGACGCTCGCGCAGCCAGGTGGGGAACGCGGCACCGGAGAGCTGCGCCATCCGCTGGACCTGGTCGAGGTTGGTGACCGGCATGATCCCCGGGATGACCGGTTTGTCGACGCCGAGTGAGGCGAGATCCTCGGCGAGCCGCACCCAGTGATCGACCTCGAAGAAGAACTGCGTGATCGCGAAGTCGGCAATGCGCAGTTTCTCGGCGAGATGCCGACGGTCGGTGGCGAGGTCGGGTGAGCGCGGGTGCCCCTCGGGATGGGCCGCGACCCCGATCGAGAGATCGAAGTCGGCGCGCAGGTGCCGGAGCAGATCGATTGCGTACTCGTACTCACTGGGCCGTGCCTCGGAGGGGTCCTTCGGCGGGTCGCCCCCGAGGGCGAGGACGTTGTGGACACCCGCCTCGACATAGGTGGACACGATCGAGGAGATCTCTTCGCGCGTGTGCCCGACGCAGGTGAGATGAGCCATCGGGGACACGGGGGTCTCCTTGCGCACCCACAGCACGGTGTCGCGGGTGTGCACGCGCGTGCTGCCCCCGGCACCGTAGGTGACCGAGACGAACGATGGCCCGAGCGGGGCCAACTCGGCGATCGTGTGCCCGAGGCTCAGCGATGCCTGGGCCGTCTTGGGTGGGGAGAACTCGAAGGAGAACGTGCGGCTGGCTGCCAGGAGATCACCGATGCGCGCCATTTGATCATCCTACGACTGGTGGACCCGCTGATGGGGCTGATCGGCGCCAGTGCGGGTTTGTTCCGCGCCGGAGCGCTCGAGGTCAGTGACGGAAGTGGCGCACGCCCGTGTGGACCATCGCGATGCCGCGGGCATCGGCGGCCACGGTCGACTCCGCATCGCGCACGCTCCCCCCCGGCTGGATGATCGCGGTGACTCCGGCGGCGGCGAGCACCTCGACGGTGTCGGCGAACGGGAAGAATGCGTCGCTGGCCGCCACCGCACCTCGGGCGCTGTCGCCCGCACGCCCGATCGCGATGCGTGCAGCGTCGACGCGATTCGGCTGTCCACCACCGACCCCGACCACGGTGTCCCCGTGCGCGAGCACGATCGCGTTGCTCCACGTCGCGGCCACGGTCTGCCATGCAAGCAGCAGGCTCGACCATTCCTCGGCCGACGGCGCGCGCGACCCGACCACCTCGTAGTCGTCGAGGGGTTCATCCACGTCGTCGGTGGTCTGCACGAGCAGGCCCCCGTCGATCGATCGCACGTCGATGGCCATCGAGCCGTACGGGCTCGATGCCTCGATCAATCGGAGGTTCTCCTTGGCGCACAGGATCTCGAGCGCCTCGGCGGAGAATGACGGGGCGACCACGACCTCGGTGAAGACGGCCGCTATCGCAACCGCGGTCACGGAGTCGATCTCGCCGTTGGCCGCGACGACGCCACCGAAGGCGCTCACCGGATCGGCGCCGTGGGCGGCGGCGTAGGCCTCGCTGATGGTCGGTGCGAGCGCGACCCCGCAGGGGTTCGCGTGCTTGACGACGACGGCTGCGGGGCGGTCGAACCGGTTCACGAGTCGCCATGCGGCCTCGGTGTCGAGCACATTCAGGTAGCTCATCTCCTTGCCGTTCAACTGCACTGCCGAGTCCCACCAACTCTCGACACCAGGGAGCCGGTAGCGCGCGCCGGCCTGGTGAGGGTTCTCGCCGTAGCGGAGGACCTCGGCGCGCTCGGCCACGAGCGTCAGGAGCGCGGGGAGACTCGCGGGGGCGCGGTCCGCGGAATCCTCGGCGAGCCAGGAGGCGATCGCGGCGTCGTATGCGCTCGTGATGCGGAACGCCTTCTGGGCGAGCACCCTGCGCGCACCGGGACCGAAATATCCGCCCTCGATCATCTCGAGCACCTCCGCATAATCGGCGGTGTCCACCACCACGCCGACATGCGCATGGTTCTTGGCAGCCGCGCGCACGAGCGCGGGACCACCGATGTCGATCATCTCGGTGCCCGGAGCCTGAGCGAACGGATAGAGGTTGACCACGACGAGGTCGATCCCCTCGATCCCGTGCTCTGCCATCTCGGCGGCATGGTCGGGATCGTCACGATCCGCGAGGATGCCGCCGTGCACTCTCGGATGCAGTGTGACGACCCGGTGGCCCAACAACGGAGGGAAGCCGGTGATCTCGGCGACATCGGTGACCGGGAGTGCGGCCTCGGCGAGCACGCGCGCGGTGCCGCCACTGGAGAGCAGCGACCATCCCATCTCGTGCAGGGACGAGGCGAGGCCGACGATGCCCGTCTTGTCGTGGACCGAGAGGAGAACTCGGGGCATTCAGCGCAGTCCAGCGACGATCTCGGCCATCAGTGCGCCGGCCTCGGTGGGGTTCTGGCCCACCCTGACCCCGGCGTCGCGCAAGGCGTCCATCTTTCCCCGCGCGGTTCCCTTGCCGCCCGACACGATCGCGCCGGCGTGACCCATCTTCTTGCCCGCGGGTGCGGTGACACCGGCGATGTAGGCCGACATCGGCTTGGTGACGTTGGCCTTGATGAACTCGGCCGCTTCCTCCTCGGCTGACCCGCCGATCTCACCGATCATGATGATCGCGTGGGTCTCGGGGTCGGCCTGGAACTCGCCCAGGCAGTCGATGAACGACGTGCCGGGCACGGGGTCTCCGCCGATGCCCACGCAGGTCGACACACCGATCCCGCGCTGCTTCAACTCGTACAACGCCTGGTAGGTGAGGGTCCCGGACCGGGACACGATGCCCACGTTCGGCCCCGCGACCGAGGGCTCCTGTGCGATCTCACCGGCGGTGATGCCGATGTTGCACTTGCCTGGGCTGATGATCCCCGGGCAGTTCGGCCCGAGCAGTCGCACGGTCGGGTGATCGCGCAACAAGGTGCTGTAGGTGCGCGCCTCGTCCTGCGCCGGGATCCCCTCGGTGATGCACACGATGAACGAGATCCCCGCAGCGGCAGCCTCGAGGATCGCAGCCGGCGCGGCCCTCGGCGGGACCGCGACGAACGACGCGGTCGCGCCGGTCGAAGCGACGGCGTCGGCCACGCCGTCGAACACGGGGATTCCCTCGACATCGGTGCCTCCCTTGCCCGGCGTGACTCCCCCGACGACCTGCGTGCCGTAGGAGCGGTTGCGCAGGCCATGGTACTTGCCCTGCCCGCCGGTGAGGCCCTGCACGATCACTTTGGTGCTCGCATCGACGAAAATTGCCATGGTTGTGTCCGTTCTTCCTGTGTCTGTCAGTTATCGGTGGCGATGGTCCGGGGCGCGCATCACGTGGCGATCACCACGGCCGCCTCGGCGGCCTCGAGCATCGTGGGCTTGGAGACGAGCCTCGATTCGGGGATGCCGGCGTTGGCGAGGATCTGGCGACCCTCCTCGGCATTGGTTCCATCGAGGCGGATCACGATCGGCGCCCGCAGGTCGACGCGGCCCAGTGCCTCGACGATGCCCTTGGCGACCTCCTCGCCGCGCGTGATGCCGCCGAAGATGTTGATGAAGATGCTGCGCACGTTCGCATCGGAATTGATGACCTCGAGCGCACCCGCCATCAGGTCGGCATTCGCACCGCCTCCGATGTCCAGGAAGTTCGCCGCCGAGCCACCCACCTGGTTGACGACATCGAGGGTGCTCATCGCGAGCCCTGCCCCGTTGGCGATGATGCCGACCGTGCCGTCGAGACCTATGTACTGGAGGCCCTTGTCCCGTGCGAGTCTCTCGCGGGCATCGAGCTTCTCGGTGGCCTTGAAGTCCTCCCACTCGGGATGGCGGAACTCGGCGTTCACATCCAGGCTCACCTTGGCGTCGAGTGCGTGCACCTCACCGGTGGGCTTCAGGATCAACGGGTTGATCTCGGCGAGATCGCAGTCGCCCTCGGTGAAGCAGCGGTAGAGCTGAACGAGGATCGACGCGACGCCGGTCAGCGCCTTGTCCGGGATCCGCGCATCGACCGCGGCCCTCCGGGCAGCCTCGAGCGAGAGACCCTCCACCGGGTCCACGTGCAGCTTCACGATCGCATCGGGGTCCTTGGCGGCGACCTCCTCGATGTCGACGCCACCCTTTGCGGACAGCATGAGCAGGTGCTTCTTCGCTGCACGGTCGAGCGTGAACGATGCGTAGTACTCCTCGTCGATGTCGGAGGCGTGTTCAACCCACACCCGCTCGACGACATGGCCCTTGATCTCCATGCCGAGGATGCTCCCGGCATGGGTGCGCACCTCTGTGGCATCGTTGGCGAGCTTGATGCCGCCGGCCTTCCCACGGCCGCCCACCTGGACCTGCGCCTTCACCACAACCGGGTATCCGGCCTTGTCGGCGGCCGCGACGGCCTCGTCGACGGAGAGGGCCACGCCACCGGCGGACACCGGGATGTCGAAGCGGGAGAAGTACTGCTTGCCCTGGTACTCGAAGAGGTCCATTGTTTGTCTCCGTTGATCGTTGTGGTTGTGGTTGTGGTCGGGATCGGATGCGGCAGAAGTTCTTAGAAGCAGGAGCGGACGGGGCGGATCGGACGGACGCACACGGCGCCCCGGTGGTCACCCGCGCGAGTCGAGTTCCTCCTCGAGCCATTGACAGATCGCCTTCAACGAAGAACCTGGTCCGAAGATGTTCCCCACACCCTGCTCGCGGAGCGCGCGGGCATCGGCATCCGGGATGACGCCGCCACCGAACACCAGCGCGTCATCGAGGTCACGGGAGCGCAACTCCTCCATCACCCGGGGAAACAGGGTCAGGTGTGCACCGGACAGGAGCGATAGACCGACGGCGTCGGCGTCCTCCTGGAGCGCGGTCTCGGCGATCTGCTCGGGCGTCTGGTGCAGACCGGTGTAGATGACCTCGAAACCATGGTCGCGGAGGGCCCGGGTGATGGTCTTGGCGCCGCGGTCGTGCCCGTCGAGACCGGGCTTTGCCACAACTACTCGGTAGGTGCGCTTCACAGGGAAAAAACCTACGCCCTCGCCCAACCGGCGCACCAACCCGCCACAATGGGGTCATGCGGACCCCCCGTCTGCGCTCGCCCCTCGCGCGCGCCCTCGTTCCCGTGCTGGGGGGCGTCGCCTTCTTTGCCGCGTTCTTCGGCGGACTTTGGATCGTGGCGACCGTGATCAACGACCGTGCCGAGCCGGGGACCCGGATCGCCGAGGCCGTGTTCGAGGTGGGTCCCGTCGACTCCCTCGCCGAGGCCGTGGCCAAGGATGGTCCCCTGCTGTTCCCAGACCTGAAGAGCCCCGATGGCGTGCGCTCGATCGTGCTCGACCACTCCGGTGACGACCCGGCCGATGGCTGGCAGGTCTACTACGGCTATCCGGCCGACAGGGATCCCTCGTGCCTCGTCGTGCACGTGCAGGGAACACGCGACTTCACCGACTGCGCCGGACGCACGCTCGACACATCGTTGCTCGCACCCCCCGGCGATGTGCGCCCGATCGTGGAGAACCGCAAGACCCTGTACGTCGACTTGCGCGGACTGAATCCGAGCGACTGAGACGAACCCGGCGGCGAGGATCACCCGTCGCGTGCCCGAGTGATGGCAGGGACGTCGGGGCGAATCAGAACTGTCGCTCAGATCTTCTTGAGCGGGGCCCACGCGAGCACGAGATGCTTGGTCCCGCGGTCGCGGAACCGCACCGTGACCTCGGTCTTGTCACCCGCACCGGTGATCCCGATCACGACGCCCTCACCGAAGGTGGCGTGCTCCACGTCGTCACCGACACCCAGCTCGGGCATGTTGGCGGCGACCCTGGGCTCGCGCGAGGGACGTGTCGCGGCTTCGGCCCGACGCGCACCGAACGTGCGTCCGTCGGGTTCGTCGGACTCGGCGGCGCGCCGGTAGGGGGGAACCGGCGCAGAGTGCCAATCCCCGGGTGTGCGACCGTAACTGGTCGCGCGCTCGTTGTCGACGCCCGAGTCGACGTTGCCGCGCCGGTCGAACAACTCCGGGGGCACCTCGGAGAGGAACCGCGACGGCGGGTTGTACTGGGACTGTCCCCAGAGCAAGCGCTGCCACGCGTGCGACACGAACAACCGCTCGCGTGCACGGGTGATGCCCACGTAGGCGAGCCGGCGCTCCTCCTCGAGTTCGTCCTCGTCGGTCATCGCGCGACTGTGGGGAAAGATCCCCTCCTCCATCCCGACCAGGAACACGGCCGGGTACTCGAGCCCCTTGGCGGAATGCAGTGTCATCAGCACGATGCGATTGTCGCCGGTGATCTCGTCGGTGTCGGCCACGAGTGCGACCTGCTCGAGGAACTCCTCGACGTCTGCGAACTCGGCTGCCGATCCGATGAGTTCGTGCACGTTCTCGATGCGGCCCGCGGCCTCGACGGTGTCCTCGGTGGCCAGCTGGTCGAGGTAGCCACTGCGCACCATCGCGATCTCGAGCACCGCCGAGGGACCGTCCGACAGCGCCGCCGTCAATTCGTCGACGAGGCCGAGGAACGATGCGATGCCCTTGGCGGCCGCACCCGACACGCCCGCCTCACCGGCCCGGCGCATCGCCTCGTGGAACGACACGCCGTTGTCGGCGGCCCAGACATCGAGCTTGGCGGTGCTGGTCTCGCCGACGCCGCGCTTGGGGACGTTCAGCACGCGCTTCACACTCACCTCGTCGTTCGGGTTCACCGCAGCCTTCAGGTATGCGATCGCATCGCGGACCTCGCGCCTGTCGTAGAACCGGGTGCCACCGACCACCTTGTAGGGGATGCCCTCCCGCATCATCGTCTCCTCGATCGTGCGGCTCTGGGCGTTCGTGCGGTACATCACGGCGATGTCGCGCCACTCGAGTCCCATCTGGGAACACGCCTCCCTCGCGGTGGTCGCGACGAAGCCGGCCTCGTCCCACTCGTCGTCGGCCCAGTAGCGCACGATGAGCTCGCCCTCACCCCCCGAGGTCCACAGGTCCTTGTGCAGGCGGCCCGAGTTGCCCGCGATCACCGCGTTCGCGGCCGACAGGATGTTCTGGGTGCTGCGGTAGTTCTGCGCCAGCACGACCACCGTCACGTCCGGGAAGGCGCGCTCGAAGTCCGAGATGTTGCGCAGGTCCGCGCCGCGGAACCTGTAGATGCTCTGGTCGCTGTCCCCCACGACGCAGACGTTGTGGTGACCCGCCCCGAGGAGGAGCACGATCCGATTCTGGGCTCGGTTGGTGTCCTGGAACTCGTCGACGAGAATGTGCTTGAAACGCCGCTGGTAGTGCGCGAGGACCTCGGGGTTCCGCTCGAGCAGCGCCACCGTGTTCAGCAGCAGATCGTCGAAATCCATGGCACCGGCACGCTCGAGACGCGCCTGGTACTCGCGGTAGACCTCGGCGATTCGCTTGGTCGCCGGATTGTCGGCGCCGTCGATCGCGGCCGCAACCGACACCATCTCGTTCTTCCAGAGGCTGATGCGCGCTTGCACCGTGCCGGCGGGGAACTTGCGGGGGTCGAGACCCATGTCGCGGATCACCCACCCCACGAGGCGCTTGGAGTCCTGGGCGTCGTAGATGGCGAACTGCGACGGGAAATCGATGGCCTCGGCGTTGCGACGCAGGATGCGCACGCACGCCTTGTGGAAAGTCGTCACCCACATCCGTCGCGCCGACTCACCCACCGACGCAACGACACGCTCGCGCATCTCCTCGGCGGCCTTGTTGGTGAAAGTGATGGCCAGGATGTCGCCGGGATGCACTCCCGTCGAGACGAGCCAGGCGATTCGCTGGGTGAGCACACGGGTCTTCCCCGATCCCGCGCCGGCGACGACGAGCAGTGGCCCGCCGGGATGGTGCACGGCATCGTGCTGATCGGGGTTGAGCGCAACCACAGAGGGGTTGTTCGGCGACTCCGACATGGTCACCCCATCGTAGGCGCGACCTGTGTCGCCCCGCTGCCCGCCGACCGTTGGCCGACCGACGGACGATCCGGCTTCAGCGACGGGAGAGAACGCGGACGGGCAAACGGCGTGGGCCGCGCACCTGACCGGTGCTCCACACCGTCTCCTCGTCGGTGACGAGTTCGAAATCGGGGAAGCGCTCGAGGAAGACCTTGACCGCGACGTTCATCTCGAGTCGGGCCAGGTTCGACCCGATGCAACGGTGGATGCCGAGACCGAAGGCGGAGTGACGGTTCACCTCGCGGTCGATCACGACCTCGGTCGGGTTCTCGAACTGCTCGGGGTCGCGGTTCGCGGCCGGGAACGGCAGGAGCACCCAGTCGTGCTGCTTCATCTGCACTCCGTGGAACTCGTGGTCCTCGGTCACCAGGCGCGCCATCGTCACCGGCGCATAGGCGCGCAGGAACTCCTCGACCGCCACCGGAATCATGTCGGGATTCGCCGCGAGACGACGACGGTCGACGGCGTTCGTGGCGAGATGCCAAATCGAGTTCCCGATGCCGCTCCAGGTGGTGTCGATGCCCGCGATCAGGATCAGGGTCACCATGCCCCCCACCATCTCGGATGTGAGTTTGGTGCCCATCAACTCGGCGTTCAGGAGGTCGTTGATCAGATCCTCGCGGGGGTTCTCGATGTGGTCCCGGATGTGCGTCTCGAGGTACTCATTGAACTCATGGAACCTGCCCTCGCGCTCCTCGCGGGGCGCGTTGACCGACTCGAGCACCAGGTGCACCCAACTGCGGAATCGGTCCGCATCCTCGAGGGGCAGGCCGAGCATGTGGGCGATGATCATCACCGGGATGTGCTGGGAGTACTCGACGGCAGCGTCGACCGCGTCCTTGTCGCCCATCTTGTCGATCAACTCGTTGCACATCCTCTCGATCTCGGGACGCAGCGGATCGATCTTCTTCGGCGCGAACGCCGGCAGGAGGAGACGTCGTGCGTGCTGGTGGAAGGGCGGGTCGCTCGTGATGGGCGGTGCACCACCGATCGGCGCGGGCGGCGAGGCGAACTCGGGCAGGTGGTCGACCTCGTGGGGCTTGATCTGGCCGACGACGACCGTGCGGCTCGTGAAATGGTCTGTGTCGTAGGCGATCTCGTGCACCATCTCGTGCGTGAGCGGCAGCCACGCCCCGCCGTAACGCTCGGTGCGGGCGATCGGACAGCCGGCGGCCTTCAGGTCCTCCCAGATGGCGTGGATGTTCCGGTTGTACTCCGGGTCGGCGTGGTCGAAGTCGCTCTGCCAGTCGGCGACTGGTCCGTACACGGATGTCATGGGGTGGTTCACTCCTCGATGATGATCGCGAACTCGGGGCAGTTCGCGGCGGCGAGTCGGGCCTTGTCCTCGAGACCGGCGGGCACGACACCGTCGTTCAACTCCGAGGCGTTCCCGAGGTCGTCCACATCGAACAACTCGGGGGCCAACGCATAGCAACGGTTGTGGCCCTGGCACTTGGAGGAATCGACACGCACTCGCATGGGGCGAAGTATACGATCGGAGGTCCTGCGCTTCATCACTCGACCGATCCGCGTGGTCCACCGTGCCGAATGCTCCCTTTGTCCTGTTGTTGCCCCCGTCGGAGGGCAAGGCGCCGGGTGGCTCGGCGCGACCCGCCTGGCGCGGCGAATCGGGTCTGTTCGCAGAATCCCTCGGCGAATGGCGCACATATCTCGCCGATGAGTTGCGCCGGATCGGCGGGGGTGGCGAGCAGTTGCTGGGTGTGGGTGGAGACCATCTCTCGCGCGCCCGCGCGGCCAACTCCTCGTTGATCGGCGCACCGACCCTTCCTGCGTGGCGCCGATACAGCGGTGTCGTGTGGGCCCACCTCGACCCCGAAAGTCTCACCGAGACCTCCCGCGCCAGGATCTGGGTCGTCTCGGGCCTTGCTGGTCTGGTTGCCGCGACTGATCCGCTCCCCGACTACCGGTTGAAGATGTCCGCGCGCTTGCCGAGCACCGGTCCACTCGCTGCATGGTGGCGCGACGATCTCACCGACGCCCTGCTCGAGACTCTTCCGAGGATCGGCGCACCGCTGGTGGTCGATCTCTTGCCACAGGAGCACCGGGCAGCAGTCGACTGGACTCGCGTCGCGGCCGTGCGACTGGACCTGGTGACGCGGTCTGGGGGCAAGGCGGGTGGTCACGCCGCCAAGGCCGCCAAGGGCCTCCTGGCGCGAGCCCTCCTCGATGCGGGCCGCACCGACCCCGCACGCATCGCGCAGTCGTTCCGACACCCCGAATTCGTCGTCCGCCGCACCGGCTGAGAAGACTCGTCGCGTGGGGTCGTCTGCGCGCACCCCGAGGGGGTCGCACGAATGGACACGGACACACTGTTCTCACTCGAGGGAAAGGTCGCAGTCGTCACCGGGGGCAGCCGGGGGCTCGGACGGGAGATGGTGCTCGCCTTCGCTGACCGGGGTGCCGACGTCGTGATCGCGAGTCGGAAGATCGAGAACTGCGAGTCACTCGCCGCGGAGATCCGTGCGACGGGTCGTCGTGCGCTCGCCGTCGGCTACCACGCGGCATCGTGGAGCGATGCGGACCGGCTCGCGGCCGCCGCACTCGCCGAGTTCGGCCGCGTCGACATTCTCGTGAACAACGCGGGAATGTCACCTCTGTATCCGTCGCTCGACGCGGTCACCGAGGATCTCTACGACAAGGTGATGGGGGTCAACCTGAAGGGGCCGTTCCGCCTCTCGGCGGTGCTCGCGACGCACATGTCGACCCCGGGGCCAGACGGTCGCATCCGCGGGGGTGTGATCATCAACGTCTCGTCGACCGCCAGCCAGAGACCGTCCCCAACCGAGGTCGTCTACGGTGCAGCAAAGGCGGGGATCAACAACCTCACGCTCGGACTTGCTCGCACGTTCGCTCCGCACGTGCGCGTGAACTGCATCGTTCCCGGGCCGTTCCTCACCGACATCTCGCGGGCCTGGGACATGGACCAATTCCTCGAGAGGGCCAAGACGGCCTACGCCCTGCAGCGAGGAGGGGAACCGCGCGAGATCATCGGGGCTGCGCTGTTCCTCGCCAGCGACGCGAGCAGCTTCGTGACGGGAACCCTCGTGAACGTCGACGGCGGACCGCGCTGAATCGATTCCCGGCACGAGACGCTGGTACGGAGTGCCGGCTCAGCCGAGGAGCTTGGCGGCGAAGAAGTCGAGGACCCGGCGAACGCTGTCCTCGTCGCGCTGCTCGGTGAGAACGGAATGGTCGCTCTTCTTCGACGATCGCAGCTCGACCGCGATGAAGGAGTCACCGAGCAGTTTGCGCAACGACTCGAAGCGATCCCCCACCAACCGGTCGCCGTCGTAGCGCAGCCCCAGCACCTGGCAGCCCTGCGCCGCGCGCTCTGCCACGACGGCGGCGTCGGCCGGCGAGAGATGAAGGTCCCTGGCGCGCTCCCTGCCGAACACGAACGGCAGCGAGGGTTGCGACAGCACGGGCGCGACCATGATGTCGTCGACCATCATCCCGAGGGCGAATCCGCCCGAGAAGCACATGCCGACCGCACCCACCCCCTTTCCGCCCACTTCAGCGTGCAAGGACCGTGCGAGTGCGCGCAACCAACCGATGATCGGTGACGTCTGGTTCGTGGCGAGGGCCGAGAACTCGCGGGCAACGCACACCTTGGCGAGTGACGCCACCGCGTAACTGCCGGAGAAGTCCCGGCCGGGCGTGCCGACGAGGGTCGGCATCGCCACGGTGAACCCGCGCGCCACGACCTCCTCGGCGAAGGCGAGCACCTTCGGGGTGATGCCGGGCACCTCGTGAACCACGATGACGGCCGGTCCCGAGCCGCGTCGGTAGACGTCGCGCTCGATCGCCGCCGACTTGAAGGCGCTGCGCGTCCAGCCTTCCAGTTCCACGGCAGCCGCACCCATTCTCAACCCCCCTTCATCGCCGCGAGTGCCGCCTCGGCCAACAACTCGGTGCCGAGCTTCATCGGCTCGAGATCGACCTGCTGGTCGCCCATCGCACCGTGAAGGTACCTCGCGTAGACCCCCTCGGAGATCACCGCGAGCCGGAAACTGGCGAATGCCTTGTAGTAGTCGATATTGGACACGTCACGACCGGTGCGCACCGCGTAACGCTGCACGAGATCGTCGAAGGCGGGAAACCCCGGGATCCCGGTCGGGTCGTTCGCGCGCACCACATTGCGACCCGGATCGGTCCAATAGATGCCGACATAGCCGAGGTCGGCGAGGGGATCACCGAGCGTGCAGAGCTCCCAGTCGAGCACGGCCGCGATCCGGCCGCGCCCGATGTCGGTGAGGCAATTGCCGAAGCGGTAGTCACCGTGGGCTATCGAGGTGCCCTGCTGGACCGGGATCGACGCGGCCAGCAGGCGACCCACCTCCTCGATCGCGGGCAGCTCCCGGGTCTTGGAATTCGCCCACTGCGTCGACCACCGGCGCACCTGGCGCTCGACGTAACCCTCGCGCTTGGCGAGATCGCCGAGTCCCACCGCGTCGACATCGACCGCGTGGAGGGCCGCGAGCACGTCGATCAGATCCTCGGCCGCGGGGGTTCTCAGCACCTCGGGGAGCTGCCCTCCCCGCTCGGGACTGTCGAGCACGACGCCGTCCACCCACGACATCACGTAGAAGGGTGCACCATTCACCTCGTCGTCGGTGCACAGACCGAGCGTGCGGGGAACGGGCACCCCGGTGAGACCCACCGCCGAGATGATGCGGTGCTCGCGCGCCATGTCATGCGCTGTGGCCAGAACGTGCCCGAGCGGCGGACGACGCAGCACGACCGTCGTACCCGACACGTCGGTCACCTTGAACGTGAGGTTGCTGCGCCCTCCGGCGACCAGATCCCACGTGTAGGGACCCGAGATGCCCTCGATGTTCGCATCGAGCCACGCGCTCACCCGGTCCGCGTGGATCCCCCGCATGTTCAGCGACGGTAGTGGGCCTCAGCCCGGTCGAACGACGCCGACCACCTTCCACCAACGAATGGGGCCGACCTTCACGACATCACCGGTCTGTGGTGCATGAACCATGCGTCCGCCGCCGAGATAGATGCCGACGTGGTGGATCGGACTGCCGGTGAAGATCAGGTCGCCGGGCTGGGCGAGTTCCTTGGGCACCCTGGGCAGGGTGTTGAACTGTCGGCGGGAATTGCGCGCGAGACCGACCCCGGCCTTGCCCCAGGCGTATGCGGTGAGACCCGAGCAGTCGAAACCCCTTCCCGGACTCGACATCGCGTAGCGGTACGGCGTGCCCAACTGTGCCAGCGCGTGGCGGATCGCCGTCTGGCTGCGCGCCGAGACCTTCGGGATGTTGCGGTACTTGGCCTGCAACGACGCGTACTTGCCCTGGAATCCGGCGGCTTCACGTTCGGCATCGACGAGGGCCTGCGCCTCGCGACGGCGCTGCTCGGCGCGAAGGAGGTCGGCCAACTCGCCCTGGGCGGAGTTCTTCAGTTCCTCGAACTTGCGCGCCAGTTCCTCGGTGGCACCCTGGCGTGCGAGCACGTACTCCGCGGCCGACTCGGCCTTGGCCCTCTTCTTCTCCAATTCGCGCCGCTTCTTCGTCAGCTCCGTCGCCGTGGCATCGAGTCCGTCGGTGGTGAGAGAGCCCTGGTTGAGCGCGATCGAGGTCAACTGGCCGCGCTGGAGCGCATCCTGCATCCCACCCGAGGACGCGAGCAGATTCGTCAGCGTCGAATTGCGACCGCCGTGCATGAACTGTGTGACCGCGGAGAGGTACAGGGTTCCGCGCATCTGGGCCAACTGGGCCTCCGCCGCCGCAACCTCGTCCTGGGCGTCGGCGATCTCCACGGTCAGGTCTTCCTCGAGGGCGATCGCCTCGACATAGTCCTCGGCGAGCGAGTCGAGCCGTTCGACCATTCTCTCGAGTTCATCGGCGAGAGCCGACACCTGTCGGCGCTTGTCGTCGACGGGCTCGGCCCCGGATCGACCCGGTACCGCCACCAGACCACCCGCCAGCAGGACAGCAGCGGTCAAACGGCGCGCGCGGGGGCTCGCTGTGGCAACGGAGAGAACCGGGGCGCGGGAGGTGCTACGTCCCCGTCGGCTCGTCGTGCGGGTCGACAACATGACCCAGAGAGATTACTTCTGTCCCCCGTGGAGTGATCGTCGGCTCCGTGGTCGTGCGCGATGCGCCTTGCCGGACAAGGGATTCACGACGCGAGAAATCTCCGCCGTGCCATTGTTCACGAGTGGGGGCAACCTTCCCCACTCACTCCCACTCGATGGTGCCCGGTGGCTTCGATGTCACGTCGTAGACCACACGGTTGATACCGGCGACCTCGTTGATGATGCGACCCGACATCTTCTCGAGGAGCTCGTGTGGGAGTCGTGCCCAGTCAGCGGTCATCGCATCGTCACTGGTGACCGCGCGGATGATGATCGGCCATCCGTAGGTGCGCTCGTCCCCCATCACCCCGACACTGCGGATGTCGGCGAGCACCGCGAAGGACTGCCAGATCTCCCGCTCGAGCCCCGCCCCACGGATCTCCTCGCGCACGATCGCATCGGCGTGCTGGAGCACCTCGACCTTCTCGGGTGTCACCTCACCGATGATGCGCACACCGAGACCGGGTCCGGGGAACGGCTGGCGCCACACGATGTCGTCGGGGAGGCCGAGTTCGCGTCCGACCTTTCTGACCTCGTCCTTGAAGAGCGTGCGCAGGGGTTCGCACAGTTCCAGCGTCATGTCCTCGGGGAGACCCCCGACGTTGTGATGGCTCTTGATGACTGCGGCCGTGCCGTCTTGGCCGCCACTCTCGACGATGTCGGGGTACAGGGTCCCCTGCACGAGGAACTTGGCGTCGGTGATCCCGCCGGTGTTCTCCTCGAAGATGCGCACGAAGAGCTCGCCGATCGTCTTGCGCTTGGCCTCGGGCTCGGTGATCCCCCTCAGTGCCCCGAAGAACCGCGCACCCGCGTCGACGTGGATCAACTCGATGCCCATCGTGCGGCGGAACGTCTCGACGACCTGCTCGCTCTCGCCGCGGCGCATCAGGCCGGTGTCGACGTACACACACGTGAGCCGCGACCCGATCGCGCGGTGCACGAGTGCGGCCGCCACCGACGAGTCGACGCCACCCGAGAGTCCGCAGATGGCGCGCTCGTGGCCGACCTTGTCCCTGATCGCGGCGACCTGCTCGTCGACGATCGACGACATCGTCCAGTCCCCTGCGCACCCGGCGATCTCAAGGAGGAACTTCTGGAGGAAGCGTTGACCATGCCGTGAGTGCGCGACCTCGGGGTGGTGCTGCACGCCGTAGATGCCCCGGACCGGATCCTCGATGACCGCATTCGGCGCATCCGGCGTGGATGCAGTCGTGGTGAACCCGGGCGGCACCTCGCTCACGAAGTCGAAGTGGCTCATCCAGACCTCGAAACCGGCCCCCATTCCGTCCTCGAAGAGTCGTGAGTGGGCCCCGTTGCGAGTCAAACTGGCGCGACCGTACTCGCCGCGGCCACCGCGCGCGACGGTGCCACCGAGTTGCTGGGCGACGAGTTGGCACCCGTAACAGATGCCCAGGATCGGGATGCCCAGATCCCAGATCGCCGGATCGAGGGCGGGTGATCCCTCGACATGGACGCTCTTGGGACCACCGGAGAGGATGATCGCGCGTGGTGACTTGTTTCTCACCTGATCGGCGGTGATGCGGTGCGGGACGATCTCGGAGTACACCTGCGCCTCGCGGACCCTGCGTGCGATGAGTTGTGCGTACTGGGCCCCGAAGTCCACGACGAGGACGGTGTCGTGGAGTGCGGGGCGGGGCGGCGTCAGCATGACTTGTTCCACCCTAGTGGTCGGTGTGACGATGGGTCCGTGCGACGACTGCGAGTCTTCATCTCCACCATCGTCGTGTCGTGCGCTCCCCTCGCCGCGGCGTCGGCGAGTGCCACCGGATCAGGGAGCGATGCGGCCGGTGCGTTCCGGATGCGCACGACACCGACAGAGACGACCGTCCCGGTCACCGACTCCACGTTCGTATGGGATCTCGAGAAGGAGCCGAGCGAATGCATCGGTTTCCTCCCCAAGCCCGGGTGCGGCAAGGAGCCCCAGCAGGCCGGAGATCGCGGTGGTGCTCTCCAGTGGGCCGTCTTCGCCGTCATCATCGCCGGTGTGGCCACCGTCGGTGCGGTGCTCGCACGCAACGTCGTCCGCCGCGACAGGGAGATCGCCCGTCGGCTCCGCGGCGGTGAGTCCTCAGCGCGAACGCGAGAGGAATGAGACCGTCTCCTCGGTGAATCGGCGCGGCTGCTCCCACGGCACGAAGTGGCCGCATCCGTCGATCCGCACCGATTTCCACACCCGAGAGAACACCGCGGCTGCCATCAGGTCGAAGTCCGGATAGATCACCGCGTCGGAGGTCCCGAACATCACCAAAACCTCGTGGATGTCGTTCGGGCCGAACAATGGGCGCCCGCAGCGCTTCGCCGGATCGAATGCAGCCTCGTAGTTGGCGAACGTGGCCCGCAGCCTCGTCGCGTCGGCGAATGGCTCGACATGGTGCTCGACATCCTCGGGCGCGAAAGCACCGGGATGCGCCCAGTTCCGGTCGCCGTAGAAGCGGGCGATGTAGGCGCGCCGTGCGGCCGGTGACGAGAGCTCGGTCGCGAGAGCATCGGCATCGGTGCCCTGACGGATGAAGTAGTCGGCCGTCTCCCGTGGAGCGCGCGTGCGCATGCCGGACATGCGCTCTTTGTCGAAGGGCAACGGACAGTTGAAGAGCACGAGACCCTCCACCCGGTCGGGGTGGCGCAGCGCGACCTCCTGTGCGACCGGTCCCCCGAGGTCACCACCGACAAAAGTCGCGGTCTCGCAACCGAGTGCGGCGAACACGAGTGCGGCGATGTCGCTCGCATGCGAGACGATGTCGTGGAATCCGTCCGGGACGGAATCTGTCTCGCCGAAGCCGCGCAAATCGGGCACGATCACGTCGAAACCCGCGTCTGCGAGCGGATCGATGGTCCTCTCCCAGATGAGTTTGGTCTCGGGCCACCCGTGCAAGCACACCACCACCGGCGCACCCACACGGCCGGCACGCCAGTGAGCCATGCGCACATCTCCCGCACGCGCGAACCGGGTCTCGTGCCCCACGCGATCCAACCTATGCCGAGAACGCCGACCGACACGGCCCGGTCGTTAGCGTTGTTCGGGTGGGCACCGTCTACATCCTCGTGAGCGGTGCCGCGTTCGGGTTGCTCCCCCTCTTTGCCCGGGTCGCCTATGACCACGGAACCGAGCCTCTCGGGCTGCTCGCCGTCCGGTTCCCGATCGCGGCGGTGTGCCTGGTCGCGATCCGGCTGGTCCGGGAACGCGGTGTCCCGTGGCCGCGGGGTCGCGTGTTGGCCACGCTCTTCGGTCTCGGCGCGATCGGGTACGCGGGGCAGTCGAGTTTCTACTTCTTCGGGATCGACCGGATCGACGTGAGCCTCGCGACGGTGATCTTCTACTCCTATCCGGTCATGGTCACCCTCGCGGCCTGGACAGTCTTTGGCACCCGGCCCTCGCGGGCAGCGGCCGCGTGCCTGGCCGTCGTGGTCATGGGAACGGCGCTCACGGCCGGACAAGTCGGTGCGGGCAGTGCGACCGGAGTGGCGGCGATGCTGGCGGGGGCCGCGTGGTACACCGTCTACATCCTCGTCTCCAGCAGGACAGTGCACATCGCAGGTGCACTCACCTCGCTCACCGTCGTGATGATCGGTGCCTCGGTGGCACACCTGGCTGCTCTCCCCCTGCACCGATCCGAGATCCCGACGGATGCCGCGGCCTGGTGGGCCGCAATCGGTGCGGCGATCGTGTCCACGATCGTCGGGATGGGATTTTTCTTCGCCGGCATCGCGCGACTGGCGCCGAGCACCGCGGCAATCCTCAGCACCACCGAGCCGGTGGTCTCGGTTCTCGTCGGTGTGCTCGTCTTCTCCGAGTCAGTCACCGCGCCCCGCGCGCTCGGCACGGTGGCGGTTCTGGCGGGTGTCGCGGCGATGGCTCACTTCTCGCGGACCGAAACGAAGTACATCTCGACCGCCGAGAGCATCTCGGAATAGGCGTGCTCGGCACGTTCGGCGCGCGAGGTCTGCCACCACTCGATCCGCATCGCGAGCACCGTCAGGAACGCGAGCACAGCCGCATCGGTCAGGGCGACGTGCCCCAGTTCCCACAGACCTGAGAACGACCCACCGGGGTTCGCCTGCCAGAACCAGAGGAAGTTCGCGCTCGGCTGCTGGTTCTGGATGAACTCCGCGAACGGTTCGATGACCTGCGAGAGGGCAAGCCATGTGAGCAGGATCGGCAGGAACAGCGCGCCCGCACGCACGACGAGCAACAGTCGCGGCGTCTCGAGCCGGTAGGGAAGGATCTGCTCCACATTGACCCGCGACCACACCACGATGTTGCGCTCGTTGCGGATGTCCTCGACGAAGACCGCGGCCGATCCCGACAACGTGTCGGTCTGCTTCGACACGTCCATCCACCGGCCTATCGCCCTGACGGCATTCATGTGCGAGTCCTCGTGGGAAGGCATCAATGTCGACATGTTCTCGTTTTTCCCGCCCGCTCAGGTGGTGCAGTCCTCGTCCAACGGGGGGCCGCTGAACAACAAGTAGACAATCATCACATACGAACCGGCGCCACCCACGGACACGTTGTCGCCATCGACCCGCACGCTGCGCGCCCCACCGGTGCGCATCTCGACGCGTTCAAGCAAAGGCGAGGCCCTGCGCAGTGTGGGGAGGAGCGCCTTGGCGCGTCCGTCACCCTGGCCGGGCGTCTCGGAGCCGGCGAACCCGCCCATCACGAGGACAAGCCCGGGTTTTGCGACCTCGGCATTCCAGCCTCGATCGGCGATCTCGTCGTTGATCGCCTTCTCGATACGCTCGCCACCATTCCTTGCCTGGATGTTGCCGGGAACCCTCACCGGGAACTCGCTACAACTGAGCTGGAAGGTCTTTGGGGCCGTCGTGGGCGCAGCCGCCCCCGGAGACGGGTTCGAGACGGTCACGATTGAAGATCCGAGCCCCACGACGGTCATGGCGAGGAAGAGATCGGCGTAGATCCAACCGATCCCCTCGTCACCCGATGAGTGTCTCCGTCTGAATCTAGGCATCCACTCAGATCTTTCGGCGGCGACGCAGCGTGGTCGGAATCACCAAGCCGAGAGTAGTCGCGAGCACGATCGGCACGACGATGAGCCACTTGTTGACTCCACTTCCACTTACGTAACCACCGATCAACAGCCCGATTCCCACTGTCACTGGATCCCCATTCATGGCACTTCCGTCGAGAACCAGACGGTGAACGCCAGATTCGATGCCTACAGGCACCGGCAAGGTACCTGAGATGGTTCCTGCTGAAGTAGACACGAGGGTCCCCACCCGGACAGGACTGGAGAAGATCCAGATGGTCGCGTTCGAGGACTCCTCGAAACCTTCACCGCTGATCACAACACTTTCACTCGCAGACAAGGTCACGTTTCCGTTTGCATCAAGCGGAACCCGCTCCCCGTTTGCAGACTCTCCGTGGATCGAGACCATCAAAGAACCGAAACCGAGAATCAAGGAATTGTCGCGCCGGGAAAGTTGCACCTCAAGATCGGCTCCGCCGATGATTGCGGCGACCTCTCCAAGAGCTGCATCGGGGGCCTCGGGGGCCTCGACGTTCGTCGTGGTGATTGGCCTCATCGTTGTCGTGGTGATTGGGACCGCTGCACCCGTGGCCGATGGACCTGATGTTCCCTTCGCACGCGGTGGAGTGACAGTCTCGACCACCGATGTCGTCGTACCAGATGAGGTCGAGGGGGTCGTGGCGGATGGGGACTGAGCGGCGGTCGGCGCGAGGTCGGTCGAGGCCAGGCTCGTCGTCGCCGGAGAGGCCATCGACGACGAAACAGTCGTAGTCGATGAAACCGATGTGGAGGATGGCGCAAGTGTCGTCGTTGTCGACGGTGCTCCAATCGTTGTGGACGTCGTAGTTGTCACAGCGGCAGTAGTTGTCGTGGTAGTCGCGATAGTCGTCGTCGTGGTCGTCGTGGTCGTCGTGGTCGTCGTCGTGGAAGTCGAAGTTGTAGGCGCGGTCGCCGGCACATCGATGACAGCAACAGTCATGGTCTGATCACCTGATACCGCGATTGTTGATGCAGCCCATGTCGATGTATTGATCACCGACAAGCTGTTCGCCTGATAGGTACCCACGAAGACCCTCGAGTCATCGGCAGACACCCCGACACCCCATGGCCTCGTCCCGATCCCCACCGACCGCGTGAGCGTCCTCAAAACGAGATCGATGACCTCCACGCGGTTGCTCCGCTCGGCGGCGACATACGCGCGCGTTCCTCCAGGATTGATCACCACACCGATCGGGTTGGTTCCGGTGATGACCTGACCGAGCTCGGTGAAGCTCGACTCGTCAATGATCGACACCTTGTGGGTGTTGTAGTTGGTGGCGACGATGTAGCCGTTTCGTGCATCCACCCACCTGGTCCCTGCGCCAGCTCCCGTGGACACCGTTGCTACTTCTGCGCCGTCAGCGGAATTGACCTTGATCACCTGATTGGTTCCGCTGTTCGGGACATACAGATATGCGCCGTCAGCTGAGACTCCCATCCCATACACTCCCGAACCCTTCGAGACGGTCCACAGCGTTGACAAGTCACTAGTCCGAATCTTCCTCAAGGTCCCTGACAAATTTGACACATAGAGACTTGCACCGTCCGGACTGATCGCCAGCGCCCTGGGATCACTCATCACAGCGATGCTCGCCACAACCGTGTCCGTGAAAGGGTCAATGACCTTGACTGCACCTTCTGGCATCGCAGTCCGATAGACACGCGAGCCATCGGGGGCAGCCACGATTGCGTTGAACTGGGCGTTGGCTGAAGTCCCACTTATGGCTTGCAGGTATGTGCTGGAAGATCCATTGAAGACGTGCACTTGATTGAGTCGGCCAGTGACGTACACCATGCGGGCATTTGCCGCGGCATTCACCGTCTCGGGCGCCGAGGAGAGAACATTTGCTCCAGCCGTGATGCCCAGACACACCGCGGCCGATGCAACCCGCACCGAGACCGCGTCACGACGTCTCACACTGCTTTGGTTGATTCTTCGGAACACGGCACCACTTCGGATCCGCTGCATTGAAGTGTGCAGCGTGAAATTTTGACCCCCTCAAAATACACTAACTGGTTGATCTCCGAGCGCCCGTTCACCGATGTGGGCGTGCGGGAGATCGCCGCCGAAGCCGACGTGAACCACGGTTTCGTCCACACGTGGTTCGGGTCGAAGAACGACCTGCTCCTCGAGGTGCTGCGCGACCTCATGGTCGAGGCGGCTGAGCAGATCGCGTCATCCCCCGCCGGCGCGCCGGCGATCCAGCCATTCGACCCCGTGGCACAACAGGCGTTGCGACTCGTGATGTTCCTCAAGTTGGAGGGCGCATCGTTCGGTGATCTCTTCGATGACCCGATCGTGATCAAAGCGTTCGTCGACCGTTACGTGAACGTCGAGGGCATCGAGCCACGGACCGCCCGCATCGCCGCCCAGCAGGTGGTCGCGATCGGGGCCTCCGTCGTGCTCTTCGGCGATGTGATCGGGGTCAAATCGAACGACGATGTCGCGGCCCTGCTGGGGCAGTGGCGACACTTCCTCGGGTTGTTGGCCGAGCAAACCCGGGTATAGCCTTTCTTGGGTCGGTGGGAACCGGCGCACAACTGAACACCCCTTGCAGGGTTGGGTGAAAGTCCCGACCGGCGGTCACAGCCCGCGAACCCCGTCACCCAGGTGCCGGGGCCGATCCGGTGGAATTCCGGAGCCGACGGTCACAGTCCGGATGGGAGCAAGGACAGGACATGGATGGACATGTGGCGCCCGTGCGCCTCGATGACGGTGCGCGCGAGACGCTGATGCGACGCGCGATTGCCGAGGCCTCCGGGGCGCGGTTCCGCAGCAGGCCGAATCCATGGGTGGGCGCGGTGATCGTCTGCGCCGACGGCTCGATCCACGCCGGCTCCACGCTCGCCCCCGGACAGTCCCACGCCGAGATCGTCGCGATCGACACTGCCCACCGAGCAGGGGCCGACACCCGCGGTGCACATCTCGTCGTCACGCTCGAGCCGTGCTCGCACACCGGCCGCACCGGGCCCTGCACCGAGGCGATCATCGCAGCCGGTATCGCGTCGGTGACGGTGGGCATCGAGGACCCCGACCATCGCGTGGCAGGCGGTGGCATCGCCCAGCTCCGGGCGGCGGGCATCGACGTCACGCTCGGCACCCTCGCGTCCGATGTGTCGGCGCAACTCGCGCCCTATCTCCATCACCGCCGCACTGGGCGGCCCTTCGTGGTGGCCAAGATGGCCTGCACGCTCGACTGGCGCACCGTCGCACCCGGCGGACGACGCTGGATCACCGGCGAGACCGCGCGAAGGGAGGTCCACCGGTTGCGCGCCGAATCCGATGCGATCGTGGTCGGGGCGGGGACGATCCGAGCCGACGACCCGCAGCTCACCGTACGCGACGCCGACGGCGAATCGCCCCGGCGCGTGGTGCTCACCTCGTCGCCTCTCCCGGTCGATGCGCGTGTGCACCCGTGCCTCGAGTGGAACGGTGATCCCGCCGAACTTCTCCACTCCCTCGGTGCCGACGGTGCTCTGCAGGTGCTCCTCGAGGGCGGCGCCCGGACGGTGACTGAGTTCCACGATGCCGGTCTCGTGGACCGTTGGGTGCTGCACGTGGCACCCGTGGTTTGCGGGGACGACACAGCGCCCGGACTCTTCAGTGGTGCCCCGAGGGACGATGTCGGACCGGGTGCGGCCCCGCAGCGGTGCCAGATGGTGTCGCACAGGGTGCTCGACGGCGACGTCGAGCTGATTTTCGAACCGATTCGCGAGGGGACGGTGACGGCATGAGTGACAACGGATTCGCCCCGATCTCGGAGGTCGTCGCTGCCATCGCCCGCGGCGAGATGGTGATAATGGTCGACGACGAGGACCGCGAGAACGAGGGCGACCTGATCATGGCGGCCCAGTTCGCCACCCCCGAGAAACTCGCCTTCATCATCCGCCACACGAGCGGAGTGGTGTGCGCGCCGCTCACCGACGAGCGCTGCGATGATCTCCGGCTCCCACTCATGGTGGAGCAGAACACCGAGAGTCAGCGCACCGCATTCACCGACACGGTGGACCTGATCGAGGGAACGACCACCGGCATAAGTGCGGCTGACCGCGCCGCGACACTGCGCGCGCTCGCAGATCCATCCGCCACTTTCAAGGAGTTCGCCCGACCGGGACACATCTTCCCGTTGCGCGCCAGACAGGGCGGTGTGCTCAAGCGCGCGGGACACACCGAGGCAGCCGTCGACCTCGCGCGCCTCGCCGGTTGCGAACCGGCCGGGGTGATCTGCGAGATCCAGAACGACGACGGCACCATGATGCGCCTCCCGCAGTTGCGTGACTTCTGCGCCGAGCACGGCCTGCTGCTGTCGTCGATCGCCGAGTTGATCCACTACCGCCGGCACAACGAGCGCCTCGTGGAGCGCATGGGCGAAGCGACGGTCCCCACGGACTTCGGCTCGTTCGAGTGCATCGCCTACCGGTCGACGATCGACGGAGTCGAGCATCTCGCCTTCGTCAAGGGTGAGATCGACGAAGCTCCCCTGCTCGTCAGGGTGCACAGCGAGTGCCTCACCGGTGACGTGTTCGCGTCCCGCCGGTGCGACTGCGGGCCACAGTTGGCGACCGCGATGCGCCTGATCGAGCAGGAGGGACGCGGGGTCATCGTCTACCTGCGCGGCCACGAGGGGCGCGGCATCGGCATCGGACACAAGATCCGCGCTTACTCGCTGCAGGACCGCGGCTTCGACACGGTGGACGCCAACACCGAACTCGGTCTGCCCGTCGACAGCCGTGAGTACGGGATCGGTGCCCAGATCCTGGCCGACCTCGGTGTCGGGCAGATCAGGCTGATGACCAACAACCCGGCCAAATACGGCGGGCTCGGGGGCTTCGATCTGAGGGTGGTCGAGAGGGTCCCGTTGAACACCGTGCCCACCCCCGAGAACGAGGCGTACCTGCGCACCAAGCGTGAGCGCCTCGGGCATCTCATCGAGTTCGGCGACGGAGCCAGCGAGTGACGCGCTCGGGATCATCAGGGGTACCCGCACCCGACCTCGACGGCCGTGGCCTGCGAGTCGGGATCGTGGCGGCGCGCTTCAACGACCACGTTGTCGGACGACTCCGCGACGGCACGCGTCGCGGTCTCGCGCGACTGGGGGTCGCCGACGCCGACATCATCGAGTCGTGGGTGCCGGGTGCCTTCGAGCTTCCCCTCGCCGCCAAGGTGCTCGCCCAGGCCGGAAAGGTCGATGCGGTGATCTGCCTCGGGACCGTGATCCGCGGCGACACCCCGCACTTCGACTACGTCTGCGCCGAGGCGGCCCGCGGGATCCAGCAGGCCCAACTCGACACCGGTGTGCCAGTGATGTTCGGGGTGCTCACCGTCGACACCGAGCAGCAGGCGTTGGAGCGCGCCGGCGAGGGTACCGACAACAAGGGTGACGAGGCCGCTGTCGGTGCCGTCGAGATGGCGCTGCTGGTGCGCTGCCTGAGGGGCTGACCCGACCGGGCGATGCCGTCGATCCCGCACGTCTCACACACCCGGCGCCGGAGGGAGGTCGCGGTGGTGGTCGGGGTCCCCGTGTCGGTCATCGCGGCGATCGCCACTGTCATCGTCTGGATGTCGGGGCCGTCGGCGAGTGCGCTGCAGGTCGCCGAGAGTCTCGTGTTCGAAAAGAGCCTCGCAGTCTTCATCCGGACGGCTGCATCCCCGCGGCGCGACGATCGACTGGATTGGTCGAGCGACGGATGCTCAGCACCGGTGATCGAGAGCACGGGGCGCTCCTTCGACTTCACCGAGGCGTGCAGGCGCCACGATTTCGGGTACCGCAACATCGGCACGCTCGAGGGTGGTCGCCGTTGGACCGCCGCGATGCGCTCGCGCATCGACGAGGTGTTCCGACGCGACATGCGCACCCACTGCACCACGCGTGGCAAGGTGGCACGGGTCGCGTGCCGAACGTGGGCCGAGGTGTACTACCGCGTCGTGCGGGCCCATGGCGGCCCGTGAGGCGCCAGCATGGCGATCACGGGCGGGTCCGAGCAGTCACTGCAGCGTCAACAACTCGATGAGGCCCGCGACGATGCGCGCGGTAGCTCCCCAGATGGTCTCGTCGTCGAGATGGAAGAAGGGCAGTGTGCTCTCGCCGCGCGGCGTGGTCCACACTTCACTCGCATAGGTGTCCTCTCGCACAAAATCGGTGAGTGGATGCTCGAACACCCTCGCAACCTCGCCCTCGTCGATCGTCCATCCACCCGCGCCGGTGATCCCGGCCACAACGGGGGTGATGAGGCTGTCGCTCACCCACGTGCGCAGCGGGGGCAGAGTGCCGCGGATGTGCACGCGCGACGGCTCGAGACCGACCTCCTCGTGTGCCTCGCGGAGAGCGGCCTCCACGGCGGTCTCCCCCGCCTCGAGGCGACCCCCGGGAAACGAGACCTCGCCACGATGGTTGCGCAGGTGATCTGCGCGCCGTGTCAGGAGCAACGCGGGGATCGCGGCCGATTCGACGAAACCGACCAGCACCGCAGAGGGTCGTGGAGATTCACCACCGACGGCGACGACGCCATTGAGTGGGCCGACGACTGCGGACAATCTCTCACGGACAACGGCGTGATCCGAGAGGACCGAGAGATCCCGGCCGCTCCACGGTGCGGGGGGGCCGACGCGCCAAGCGTCGGGACGCGGGATGTTCTGTGCGCCACCAGAACGACGATTCACGTCGCCGATGGGCTCCAACCCTCGGTCTTCAACTGAGCGAGAACCTCAGCAAGACCCGCGGTCTTCAAGTTCGCGAGCACCTTGCCCGGCAGTTCCTCCCCCTTCTCCCACGCATCCCACGCGGCGATCATCTTGTTCAGGTCGGGTGCAGGTCTGTCGAAGGGCATGGGCGGAAATCTACGACCCAGAAATGAGTAATGGCTCGGACCCTGCGGTCCGAGCCATTAACGGGAGGCTCTCCGGCCAACAAGGCGCCGGTATGGATTATTCCGGCGGCACGGTTCCGGGGAGTCGTCCAGGTCACCGGGATCGGGCGAGAGAAGCGGACCCACCGGGATCCGGTGCCCTCGACGCGCCCTACATCATCCCCATTCCACCGGGCATGCCGCCCCCGGGCATCGCCGGAGCGCCCTTCTCGGGCTTGTCGGCCACCAGGCACTCGGTGGTCAGCACGAGGGCCGCGATCGATGCCGCGTTCTGCAGTGCCGCGCGGGTCACCTTGGCGGGATCGATGATGCCGGCCGCGACCAGATCCACGTACTCGCCGGTGGCGGCATTCAAGCCTGTCGAACCCTTCTCGCCCTCGACACGCTGGACCACGACCGAGCCCTCCATGCCGGCGTTGTCGGCGATGTGGCGGGTCGGCGCGACGAGCGCCTCGTACACCGTGCGGGCACCGGTTGCCTCGTCGCCCTCCAGGCCCTCGATGACCTTGAGCACGGAGGGGCGGCTGCGCAGGAGGGCGGTCCCGCCCCCGGGCACGACGCCCTCCTCGATGGCGGCGCGGGTCGCCGACACGGCGTCCTCGATGCGGTGCTTCTTCTCCTTGAGTTCCACCTCGGTGGCGGCACCGACCTTGATCACCGCGACTCCGCCGGCGAGTTTGGCGAGGCGCTCCTGGAGTTTCTCGCGGTCCCAGTCGGAGTCGGTGTTGTCGATCTCGGTCTTGATCTGGTTCACGCGGGCCGCGACATCGGCCTTGTCGCCGGCACCATCCACGATCGTGGTCGCATCCTTGGTGATGATCACTCGCTTTGCACGGCCGAGCAGGTCGAGGGTGACGTTCTCGATCTTGAGACCGACCTCCTCGCTGATGACCTGACCACCGGTGAGGATCGCCATGTCCTGGAGCATCGCCTTGCGGCGGTCACCGAAGCCCGGTGCCTTCACGGCGGACGAATTGAACGTGCCGCGGATCTTGTTGACCACGAGCGTGGCGAGGGCCTCGCCCTCCACATCCTCGGCCACGATCAGCAGTGCCCGACCCGACTTCATGACACCCTCGAGCACGGGCAGCATCGCCTGCACCGAGGAGATCTTGGCCGAGTGGAACAGGATGTAGGGCTCCTCGAGCACCGCCTCCTGACGCTCCGGATCGGTGACGAAGTACGGCGAGAGGTAGCCCTTGTCGAACTGCATGCCCTCGGTGAACTCGAGCTCGATCCCGAAGGTGTTGCTCTCCTCCACCGTGACGACGCCGTCCTTGCCGACCTTGTCGATCGCGTCGGCGATGACCTGGCCGATGCTGGTGTCAGCCGCCGAGATCGTCGCGACGCTGGCGATGTCGCCCTTGTCGTCGACGTCCTTGGCGAGGGACTTGAGCGACTCGACCGCGGCCGCAACGGCCTTCTCGATGCCGCGCTTCAGTCCCATCGGGTTCGCACCCGCGGCAACGTTGCGCATGCCCTGTTGGACCATCGCCTGGGCCAGGACGGTCGCGGTCGTGGTCCCGTCACCGGCCACGTCGTTGGTCTTGGTGGCCACTTCCTTCACGAGCTGTGCGCCCATGTTCTCGAACGGGTCGTCGATCTCCACTTCCTTGGCGATGGAGACTCCGTCGTTGGTGATGGTCGGCGCACCGAACTTCTTGTCGAGCACGACATTGCGGCCCTTGGGCCCGAGGGTCACCTTCACTGCGTCGGCGAGTTTGTTGACTCCCGTCTCGAGCGCGCGGCGCGCCTCGTCGTGGAACTTCAGTTGCTTGGGCATCGCGGGGTCACTTCTCCACGATCGCGAGCACGTCGCGGCTCGTCAGGATCAGGAGGTCCTCTCCGCCGTGCTGCACCTCGGTGCCGCCGTACTTCGAGTAGAGGACCGTGTCGCCGACCTTCACGTCGAGAGGGAAGTGCTCACCCTCGTCGTCGCTCCAGCGACCCGGGCCCACCGCCAGGACGACACCCTGCTGGGGCTTCTCCTTGGCGGTGTCGGGGATGACCAGACCCGAGGCCGTGGTTTGCTCGGCCTCGCTCGGCCTCACAACGATGCGGTCGTCGAGTGGCTTCAACTTCATGGGTGTTCCTTTCGGACGGTGTCTCTGATGCATGGTCCCGGGCCGACTCTGGCCGGGATTTGGCACTCATGTGGTGCGAGCGCCAAGGATACGGAGCCACCCCGTCCGTTGGCAACCGTGGGGGGAGAGTGCTAACGGCCCCCGCCGGCGAGACCGAGGAGGTTGGCGGTTTCGGCCACGGGCAGCCCGATCACATTCGACATCGAACCTCTCACCGAGGCCACGAGGGTGGCCCCGAGTCCCTGGACCGCGTACCCGCCGGCCTTGCCCCGGGGCTCCCCGGTTCCCACGTACCACGCCACTGTCTCATCGGTGACGGGCTGGAGGGTCACGAGCGACGTCGCGAGCGCGGTCGCGACGGAGCCGTCCGGCGAGACGACCGCGACCGCGGTGTGGACCCGGTGCGTACGACCCGAGAGGCGCCGCAACATGCGTGCAGCCTCCGCGTCGTCGACGGGCTGGCCGAGGATCTCGTCGTCGATCTCCACCGTCGTGTCGGCGGCGAGCACGATCTCGCCACCGCGTCCGGATCGTCGCTCCGACACGACGGTCGCCTTGGCGACCGCGAGACGCAGCACCATCTCGGTCGCCGACTCCCCGCGCACCGGTGTCTCGTCGATGTCGGCGGGCTCGACGATCGCATCCACCCCCATCTGGGACAGGATCTCGATGCGCCGCGGGGAGCGCGACGCGAGCACGATGCGCACGATTCAGCCCCCGCTGAGCGCGGCGACATCGGCATCGTCGGGCACCACGAGATCGTCGCGCGAGGCGAGGTAGTGCTCCGGGAGCACCACCTTGATCGGGCCGTTCGTGTGTCCGCGCTTCAACCTCTCGCCGCCAGCGACGAGGTGCAACGACGGATCCATCGACCCACACAGCGCGACGAGTTCGTCCATCGAGGCGACCATCGAGAAGCGGCGCCGTGCCTCGGTCCCGACCGGGTATCCGGTGAGGTACCAACCCGCGTGCTTGCGGAAGTTGGTGATCCCGTGCGAGGCACCCATGTGGGCGCAAAGCGCCTCGGCATGTGTGCACATCGTCTCGAGGACGGCCCCGAGCGCGGGTGCCGGGGCGGGCTCGCGGCCGGCGAACACCGCGACGAGATCACCGAACAGCCACGGTCGCCCGAGGCATCCCCGGCCGATGACGACGCCGTCGCAACCGGTCTCATCCATCATCCGGATGGCATCGCGCGCCTCCCAGATGTCCCCGTTGCCGAGGACGGGGATCCCGGTGACTTCGCGCTTCAACTCTGCGATCGCGTCCCATCGTGCCTCGCCGGCGTAGTGCTGCTCGGCCGTGCGCGCATGGAGTGCGATCGCCGAGAGCCCCTCCTCGGCGGCGATGCGCCCGGTCTCGAGATAGGTGACGATGTCGTCGTCGACGCCGATCCTGAACTTCGCGGTGACGGGAACCCCGTGCGGCACGGCGGCCTCGACGGCCGATGCCATGATCGCGCGCAGCAGGTTCCGTTTCACGGGAACGGCCGCACCGCCGCCCTTGCGCGTGACCTTGGTGGCGGGACACCCGAAGTTCATGTCGATGTGGTCGACGAGACCCTTCCCGCACAGGGCACCGACTGCGCGACCCACGAAATGCGGATCGCTCCCGTAGATCTGGAGACTGCGGAAGTCCTCGTCGGGGTCGAAACCCACCATTTTCTGCGTGCGCGCATTCCCATGGACGAGCGCGGCCGCCATCACCATCTCGCTCACGTAGACGAGACCGGGACCGAACGACCGGCACATCCTCCGGAACGGAGCGTTCGTCACGCCGGCCATCGGCGCGAGCACCACCGGCACCGGGAACTGCCGACCACCAAGGAGGAGCGGCAACCGCGCCGGCGCGCTCATCTCTGGCCGCCCGGGTTGCGGTCGGAGCGGGGCACGGGGGCCAGGCGCAGGTTCGGATGCGCTCCGCAGTCGAGCGGGCTCGGCCCGTCCACGGCGAGCCGGTGCCATGCCGCGGCCGCGATCATCGCGGCGTTGTCGGTGCACATCTCCCTGCTCGGGAGGGCCACGCGGAAACCGGCGGCTGATCCGCGGGCGGCCATCTGCGCGCGCAGCGCCGAGTTCGCCGCGACTCCGCCACCGAGGACGATCCCGCGTGCGCCGGTCTGCTCGGCGGCGCGGATCGTCTTGGCGCACAGCACATCGACGACCGCGGCCTGGAACGACGCGGCCACGTCGGCATCGGAGACATCCGGATTGGCTCGCACATGGTTGATGACCGCGGTCTTCAGGCCGCTGAACGAGACGTCGAGCCCCTCGCGCAGCATCGCCCGCGGAAACGCGACCGAGTCCGGGTCCCCCTCGGCGGCGAGCCGGTCCACGAGCGGTCCACCCGGGTACCCGAGCTCCAGGAACCGCGCGACCTTGTCGTAGGCCTCCCCGGCGGCGTCGTCGAGGGTGCGCCCGAGCACCTCGTACTCGCCGTGGCCGCGCATCTCCACGATCATCGTGTGGCCACCCGAGACGAGCAGGACCACGAGTGGGAACTCGAGCGTCGGATCGTCGAGCAGGCCTGCGTACAGATGCGCCTCGAGGTGGTTCACGGCCACGAACGGCTTGTCCCACGCCAGTGCGAGCGACTTCGCCGCCGACACCCCGACCAGCAGCGCCCCCACCAGACCCGGACCGGCAGTGGCTGCGACAGCGTCGATGCGGTGCGTGTCGATTCCTGCCCCGTCGACGGCCGCGCGCACCACCGGCACGAGCGCCTCGAGGTGCGCCCTGCTCGCCACCTCGGGGACCACGCCCCCGAACCGGGCATGGATCTCGACCTGGCTCGACACGATCGAGGAGAGCACATCGTTGCCACCCATCACCACCGCGGCCGCGGTCTCGTCGCAACTCGTCTCGATGGCGAGCACCACCGTCGACGCGGTGATGTCCCTCCCACCACCCACGGGGTCCGCGGCGGTGCGTCCCGCACTCATGGTCGCCTCGCCTCGATCGCCCGGATGCGCTCGGCGAACTCCGGCGAGTCGATCCCATGGCACCACATGACGATCGCATCCTCGATGTTCTCGTAGTAGCGCTTGCGAACCCCCGCGGGTGCAAACCCGAACTGCCGGTAGAGGTTCTGGGCCGCCGAGTTGGTGTGTCGCACCTCGAGTGTCATGGCCGAGCATCCACGGTCGCGCGCGAGCATCGACAGATCGAGCATGATCTCGGTCGCCACACCGCGACCCTGCCACTGCGGGTCGACCGCGACGTTGGTGATGTGGGCGTCGTCGCCGACGAAGATCATCCCTCCGTAGCCGACCAGGTCGTCTCCCACATAGGCCACGAGGTAGAAGCGGGTTCCCTCCCTCATCTTTGTGATCTCGCTCGTGAAGGTGCGGTGCGTCCATGGCCTCGGATGCACTCGTTCCTCTATCTCCAGAACACGACGGAGGTGGCGGCGCCGCATCGTCTCGGTGGTGAGGGCGTCGTGCGCCCTCTCGCGCATGAAACTCATCGTGACTCCCGCCTCGTGCGCCAGTTGATCTCGGCATCGGGAGCGCGCAGGTAGATCGGCTGGACACCCCCGGCCGGCACCGTGGCGTCGACGGCGACCCTGTGGGTCCCGATTCTGACGACGGCCTCTGCACTCGGTGCGGCGAACTGCGCACCGAGCACGTGCATCCACGGTGCGGCCAGTGCCTCTGCGTGGCGGAGGAACCCGTTCCCCGCGCAGACGACGTCCTCGGCGCGGTCGGCGAGATGCTCGACGACATCGTCGGGTGGTGACACCCGCGGCTCGCCGATCCGCACGGGCTCCGCCGCACCCTCGGCGGGCCGGTACAGCGCCCAGTAGATCTCGCCGCGTCGTGCGTCGAGTGCGACTGCGATCGTGTCGTCGCCTCGCGCCGCGTCCAGAGCGAGCGCATCGAGGCTGCTCACACCCACCACGGGGATCTCGAGTGCCCACGCCATGGCATCGGCGGTGGCGATCCCCACGCGCATCCCCGTGAAGAGTCCCGGTCCGACGTCGACCGCGACCGCCGACAGATCGGTCGGGGCCAGTCCCGCTTGGTCGAGCACGAAGGCGATCATCGGTGCGAGCGACTCGGCGTGGCGACGATCGCTCGACAACTGGGCCGACGCGACGATCCCGCGACCGTCACCGACGGCGACACCGACCCGCTCCACGGAAGTCTCGATCCCCAGGATCATGCGGGCCCCGACCAGTCGCCGAGGGCCGAGCACAGGCGGTCCCACCGCGCATCCCATCGGTGCCCCTCGACCGAGGCCTCCAGGGTGCGCATCGCCCCACCGTCGGGATCGATGATCTCCACGATCAGCCACTCGTCGAAGATGTCGAGGGCGGCATCACCCCACTCGACGAGCACCACCGATCCCATGTCGGCCGCCTCGCGGAGGCCGAGATCCTCGATCTCTCCGCGGGTCTGGAGCCGGAAGAGATCGGCATGGTGCAACGGCACCCGGCCCGAGTCGTGGACGTGCACCAGGTTGAACGTCGGTGACGCCACGTGATCGTCGGCCGCGACGCCGAGTCCGTGCGCGAACCCGCGCGCGAACGCCGTCTTCCCCGAGCCCATCTCCCCCGCGAGCAGCACGACATCGCCGGGCCGCACGAGCCGGGCGATCGCAGCCGCGATGGCGAGGGTGTCGTCCTCGGAACCCGACAGGCACGAGATCACAGGTGTCTCCGCGCGATGCGCGGGGCGATCCCGCAGACGATCTCGTAGCCGATCGTGCCGAGGGCGCGGGCCCAGTCGTCGGCGGTGATGCGCTCAGTGCCCTGGGATCCGATGAGGACCACCTCGTCGCCCGGAGCCACCGAGGAGTCGTCACCGCAGTCGAGCATGAGCTGGTCCATGGTGATCGTCCCGGCGAATGGTCGCGCCACTCCACCCACGAGCGCCCCCGCACCCGTCGACCAGAGCGAGCGCGGGACCCCGTCGGCGTAGCCGATCGGCACGGTGGCGATCAGCGAGCGTTTGTCCACCGGACGACGCAGACCGTAGGAGACGGCCTCCCCCTCCTCGATCCACCGCACGGCGGACACGCGTGCGACGAGCCGCATCGCCGGGCGCAGATCGGCGCACAGGTGCGCCACGCCGGGGCCCGGTTGGAGTCCGTACAGGGCGATGCCCACACGGACCATGTCGAGGCGCCTCGCAGGCGCGGCGAGCGCGGCCGCACTGTTTGCGGCGTGGACGATCCGGGGGGAGATCCCGTCGGCGCGCAGTGCCGACACCACGTCATCGAAGAGACCGGCCTGTGCCGCGTTGGCGGGGTGCTCGGGATCGTCGGCGACGGCGAAGTGGGTGTACAGGCCCTCCAGATCGAGTCCCTCGTGCGAATCGATGTAGCGGGCGAGGTGGAGCGCCTCGCGCGGGGACACACCGACACGGTGCATTCCCGTGTCCACCTTCAGGTGCACCGGCACGGCACGACCCTGCTGTGCACCGGCCGAGCCGATGGCGGCGGCACCCATCGTGGTCGTCACCGTCGGGGTCAGTCCGTAACCCACGATGAGTGGAGCCTGGTCGTGCGGCTGCTCCGAGAGCAGGAGGACGGGTGCGGTGATGCCAGCCCTGCGGAGGACCACACCTTCGTCGACGAGTGCGACGCAGAGCCCATCGGCGCCTCCGGCCAGCGCAGCTTGTGCGACCTCGACCGACCCGTGGCCGTAGCCGTTGGCCTTGACAACCGCCCACACGCGTGACGGTGCGACCAGGGCCCTGAGCGTGGCGGCATTGTGCGTGATCGCTGACGAGTCGATCTCGGCACGCGCCCAGCGCGAGGAGAAATCAACCGACATCGGCGCCTCCCACGGCGGTGCGGGACACGACCGAGAGCACGTCGGCGATCGCGGCCACGAGGTCACGGGCGATCGTTCCCTCGACCGCGCACTCGGCGGCGGCGAGGCCGTGCACATGTGCGGCGGCGGCACCGGCGATCGGTGCGGCGAGACCCCGCGCCATGAATGCCCCCGCGACGCCGGCGAGCACATCGCCCGACCCCGCGGTCGCGAGTCGTTGGTCACCCGAGACCACCAGCAGCACGGCCCCCTCGGGATCGGCCACGATCGTGGTCGGTCCCTTGCGCAGGACGGTGCACCCGGTCGCCGCGGCGAGACGACGGGTCGCAGCAATGCGGTCGGAGTCGTTCGCATCTCCACCGAGCATCGCGAACTCCCCGTCGTGCGGGGTCAGCAGGGTGTCGGCTCCGCGGGCGCGCAGCGTCTCGTGGGTCCCCGCCGGGTCGATCGCGGCGGCGATGCCGTCACCGTCGATGACCGTGGGGAGCGCGCACGCCGCCAGCATCGAGCGCACCTCGGCACCCACGTCGTCCCCGCGGCCAAGACCGGGTCCCACGACCATGGCACCGAACCGGTCGGCGTCGGCGGCGACGAACCGATCCCATCCGTCGGCGGGCAGCTGCCGGCCGACGACCTCGGTTGGTGGCTGGACTGTCGACTCGGTCCCGCGCCACGACAGGTGCACGATGCCCGCACCGGCACGCATCGCCGACGCCGAGACGAGCGCCGCCGCACCACCCATGCCGGGTGAACCCGCGACGACCCGCAGCGCATGGTTCCACTTGTGGGCGTCCCGCGCGCGCGGCTCGAGCCATGCCGCGACATCGGCGGTCTCGACGACGAACACATCGGCACAGCCCGCGGTGTCGATGCCGACGTCGACGAGATCGATCTCGCCGCACGCCGCAGGACCCTCGCCGAAGAACATCCCGGTCTTCGGCGCCGCGAAGGTGACCGTGCGGTCCGCGACCAACACACCACTGCTCACGGTGCCGGTGCCCGCGTCGAGTCCGCTCGGGATGTCGACTGCGAGCACGGGCACACCCCACACGATCGGTGGCGACCACTCCCCTCGGAATCCGATGCCATAGGCGGCGTCGATCACGAGGTCGACGTCACCGAGGTCGAGGAACTCACCGGCGGCGGCCGCGGCATCGAGCACCCTGACCCTTGCGCCCCACTGCGCGAGCCACTGTCCGGCGACTCGGCCGTCGTCACCGTTGTGGCCCTTGCCGGCGACCACGACCACCTTCCGGCCGTAGGTGCCACCCAACATCGTGCGGGCGACCTGGGCGACTGCCCTGCCGGCACGGGCGATGAACACACCATCGTCGACCACCGATGCGAGCGCTGCGGAGTCGGCGGCGCGCATCTGTTCGGGCGTGAGCACCGGAATCACGCGTCAAGCGTAGGGCTGTCAGAGTGCGGCCACGATGGCCATTGCGATCTGGTCGGTGTGCGTGATCGAGACCTTCCAGTCGTGCACTCCCGCCTCGCGGGCCAGTTCGGCAGCGCGTCCCCTCACCACGAGACGGGGCTCCCCTCCCTCGGTGCTCTCCACCTCCACATCGTGGAAGTCGAAGGCCCCGAGACCGACCCCGAGCGCTTTCATCGTCGCCTCCCTCACGGCGAAGCGCGCAGCGAGCGATGGTGCCTGGTCCACGCGGGATGCCAGCGAGGCGAGTTCTGCCGGGGTGAAGAGCCGCTCGCGCAGTCGCGGTCGTCTCTCGAGGAGCGAACGGAACCTGCCGACCTCGACGGCATCGATACCGAGACCCCGCACGACCCGATCAGAGCCCCCGCCGGCGCCACAGATCGGCGCTCTCCGAGACCGGCAGGATCAACAGATCCGCAACCGACACCTCGGCGAGACGATCCTCGCGGAACGATCCCTCGGTCTCGGTGACCCAGTCCACGAGCCGGTCCCAGCGACGGTCGTATCCCTGCAGCACCTGCCGCACGGTGGCCGCCGGGAGACGGTCCCTGAACGCGACATGCACGAGAGTGAGCCCGACAGTCTCGGCACCCTTGACCTCGGGCACGATCACGACGGTGCGCCCGTCCTTGCGGCCACGTGCCACGAGCACCTCCTGCTCGGCGGCGACGCGGCGCTTGGTGCCGACGAGGACAGGATTGCTGTCGACGCGCGAGGTGAGCTCGCGCGCGATGCCACCACGCTCCAGGATCGAGATCGTCGCCGTCGTGGAGGCCGGGTCTCCCTCGACGCGGTACCGCGTGAAACCAGCGACTGACTCGACAGCCGCGTCGAGCGCTGCGAGGACCTTGAGGGTTGCATACCCGAGGCTCTCGCGCGCCGCGCCGGCCTCGAGCACCGCGCGCACGAGCGGGCGGTCGAGCAGACCCTCCTCGCTGCGCGAGATGCCCACGGTCACGGTCTTTGCCTGGTGCTTGATCGCATCGATGGGTCGGGTCAACTCATCGATGCCCCGTGTGAGTGCTGAGACGAGATCATCGAGCAGGACCGACGGGCTCGACACCCGACCCGTCTGGCGCTGGAACTCACCGATCGGGTCGTCGGAGCCGAGCGTGCGCAGCAGTGCCGTGATCCGCACGGCTGTCGAGGCCTCGAGGTTGCCGTCGTAACGGCCGGTGGCGAGAGTTGACAGGAACTGCGGAGCCACGACGGAGATCTCGCGCTCCACTCGGGCGAGCGCGGTGTCGCCGTCGGCACCGGTGCCGACGGCGTGCTCCACCACCTCGCGCAGGCGGCGCAACGGCCGCGCGAGGGCATCGATAGCGAGCGCAGCCTCGTAACCGAAGAGATGCCCGGCCATCGCCGAGAGCACGAAGCCGAGTGTCGGCTCGACCCGGGGGACGGCGATCACCGCGGCCGCGGCGTCGAAGCGGGGCTCACCCTCGGTGGCGAACACGATCGGGACCGCCTTGTGCGCGGCGAAGATCGCCACCTCCTTGGCGACGTCGGTCGCGGTGCCGTCGGCGAGACCGACCGCGCAGACGAGCACCATCGGCTCGCACGACAGGTCGATGTGCTTCTTGTCCTCGGTGACGTCGCAGGAGATCGACTTGTAGCAGAGCTCCGAGAGCTTGATCCTGACCTCATTGGCCGCGACGGTGTTGGGTCCGTTGCCGACCACGGCCCAGTAGCGACGCGAGGGCGCGTGCTGCGATGCGATCCCAGCGATGACGGGCCGCGACGCGATCACCTCGCGCATCGCGTCGGGCATCGCGGTGAGCGAGGCGAGGACCCTGTCGACCGCGACGGGATCGGTGCCACCCATGGCGGTGGCGATGGCACATGCCAGCACCGCGCCGGCCGCCACCTGTGCGTAGAAGGCCTTCGTGCTCGCCACGCTCATCTCCACGTCGCGACCGTCGGACGTGTAGTACACGCCGTGCGCCTTCGAGGCGAGCTCGCTCCCACGCCTGTTCACTATCGCGAGCACGGCGGCGCCGCGCGATGCCACCAGGTCGACAGTGCGGTTCGTGTCCGTGGTGGTGCCACTCTGGCTCACAGCGATGACGAGGAGATCCGACATGTCGGCCTCCATCGCGAAGCCCGAGAGTTCGGTCGCCGTGGACGCCTCGATGCGCAGACGCGACCCGACGAGCGACGAGAGAACGGGCACGATGGAGGTGCCGGCGACCGCTGCCGTCCCCTGACCGATCACGCGCACCCTCGTGATCGCCCCCGATGCGAGGCGCGCACCGATGTCCGCCGGCAGGACGGAGGGATCCAGGTCCGGGACCGACAGTCCACCCCTCACGTCGATGCGGCCACGGATGGTCTTGGCAAAACTGCGCGGGGCCTCCGTGATCTCCTTCAGGAGGAAGTGGGGCGCATCGCCGCGGTCGATGTCGCGCGTGGTGACCTCGGCGACGTGCAGGTCGGCATCGGTCACGGGGAGCGCGGTGCCATCGTGGGCGGTGCGAGCGATGCCCGCGACCGTGCCGGCGAGGGAGGCACCGAGGCGCACGATCTGGCCCCGTGACTCGGGCCGCGCGGGATCGGCGAGCGATTCACCGTCCATGCGCAGCATCGTCGACGTCTCCTCGACGGCGCCGTAGGGCTCGCTCGCCACGACGAATCTGTCCTCGGCGAGCCCGACATAGAGGCCCTGACCGCTCCCGGCGAGCGACAGCCACATCGCGTCGGGGACGTCGGCGTTGCAGTAGGCGATCGCGGTGGAACCCTCGAACTGGGCCACCGCCGAGCAGAACGATGCGTCAAGTCCACCGTCGCGTCCCCGGTCCACGATCGCCGGGATGACCTTGGCGTCGGTGGTGATGGGATCTGCGATCCGCAGTCCGTGCCTCGCCTTCAGGTCGGCGTGGTTGTCGATGTCACCGTTCAGCACGGCGAGCGAGACCGTCGCCGATCCACCGAGCTCCTCGCCGTTGACGGGATGGGCGTTCGGCTCCGAGATGATTCCGACGCTCGCCCACCGAGTGTGTCCGATCACTGTCGTGCGCGCGCCAGGCAGTGCGAGTGCCCGGCGCAACAACTCGTCGCCCGTGATCGCGCCACGCAGCACCCGCGTGTTGTCACCCAGTTCGCCGATCTCGGCGGCGGCCTTGTAGACGAAGACGAGCGTCGAACCCGAGTGCCGGACGCTTCCGTTGACGAACAGCGGATCCGAGGCGCGCCGATCGATCTCTGTGCGCTCGCGCCCGGCCAGCTCGGCGATTCCGTCGGACCACACCAGGATTCCGAGACCCGCAGAATCGCGACCGCGGACCTCCATGCGGTCGATCGCCGAGAGTGCCTGTTGGATGCTGAGATAGCCCCGCAGTGCGGGAACCGGCGCGTGTCGACCGGCGAGTTCGTGCACCGCCGAGGCAGTGCGCAACCTGTCGCGACGGATCGCCCACGATGGGTCCATCACCGCCGAGAGCCGGGCGGACTCCCGATCGATCGCGGCTTGGTCGGCGTGCAGCGCGTCGAGGGCGGTCTCACGAGCCGCGGTGACCGCGTCGATCCGATCCAGCGCCGACGTGATCGCGACGGCGAGCACGAGATTGCCCGCCATCGCCTCGATGCCGGCATCGCCCTTCAGGAGTGCGTCGACCCCCGACAGTGCAGCTGCCGCATCCTCGAGTGCTCCGGACTCCGCCGACAGCACGGCAGCCTCCAAGAGACCGGTGATCTCGGCGTCGGCGGGGGCGACCCGGGTGCCCGGGCGTGACACGATGCCGATGATGCCGCACATGATTGCGAGGCTACTTTCCGATCCTCATCGCCCGAGAATGACCCCGTCGTGGCGCGACACGAGAGCATCCGCGATCGATGCGGCCGTCTCGCGCGCAATGCGCTCGTCTCGCGCCTCGACCATCACCCGCACGAGTGCTTCGGTGCCCGATGCGCGCACCACCACGCGGCCGTCCTCGCCGAGGCGCGCACGGGCCGCCTCGATCTCGGTGGCGACGTCGGCGGCCGGATCGACGAGGCGCGCCGGTGTCGCGACGTTGATGAGCACCTGGGGATACCGATCGAGGCGCGCGGCATCGGCGAGCACGGCACCCCGGCGCACGAGCGACTCGCACAACAGCAGTGCCGCGAGAAGACCATCGCCGGTCGTGGCGTGGGCACGGTGCACGATGTGGCCACTCTGCTCGCCACCGAGGACGAAGTCGTTCTCCTCCAGTGCGGCGAGCACGCTGCGGTCCCCCACGGGGGTCACGATCACACCGACTCCCGCGGACTCGAGTTCGCGCACGAGCCCGAGATTCGACATCACCGTCACCGCGACACCACGGTGTCGCAACAGGCCCCGTGCGGCGAGATCGATTGCGGCGACGAGGATCAACTGGTCCCCGTCGACGAGGTTGCCCGAGGCATCGGCAGCCACGAGACGGTCGCCGTCGCCGTCGAAGGCGACACCGAGATCGGCGCCGTTGGCGACAACGGCCGTGAGGAGCATCCCGGGTGAGGTCGCTCCACAGGCATCGTTGATGTTGCGACCATCCGGTGCGTCGTTGATCGCGACCACCGTGGCGCCGGCCGCGGCGAGCACCGCGGGTGCGACAGCCGACATCGCGCCGTTCGCACAGTCGATGACGACTCTCAGTCCCTCGAGCGCCCTCACCCCGACGACACCGACCCGGTGCTCGAAGTACTCGCCGAGGACCTCGTCGGCCGGGGTCACCGTGCCGATCGCCGCCGCGGTCGGCTCCGTGGAGATGGAGTGCCACTTCCGCTCGATCTCGATCTGCTCGGCATCGCTGAGTTTCGCGCCACCGGCGGCGAAGACCTTGATGCCGTTGTCCGTCCAGGGATTGTGCGAGGCGGTGATCGCGATGCCGATCCAACCGTGACGCTCGGCCGCGAAGGCCACCGCGGGCGTCGGCGCGACACCCATCAGGCGCACCGGGACTCCCTCTGCGGCACATCCCTCCACGACGGCGGACTCGAGAATGCGCCCGCTCTCCCGGGTGTCGCGCCCGATGACGACGGTGGCGGGTCTCAGCACCCTCGCCACGGCACGACCGAGGTCGCGCGCCAGTGCCGGTGTCAGCTCGTCGATGGCCACGCCACGGACACCGTCTGTTCCGAAGGTCAGCATGGTTCGTGGTCTTCTCCCGCGCGGCGGGAGATGCTCACCGCTTGGTGAACTGCGGCGCCTTGCGCGCCTTCTTGAGGCCGTACTTCTTGCTCTCCTTGCGGCGCGAGTCGCGGGTGAGGAGACCGGCCTTCTTGAGCGCGGGGCGCGACTCGGGATCGATCTCGATCAGTGAACGGGCGATCGCCATGCGCAGCGCGCCGGCCTGACCGTTCACGCCACCCCCGAAGATGTTGGCGTCCACGTCGAAGGAGGTCTCGCGCCCGGAGACGCGGAGGGCCTCGGTGACGACCATGCGCTGGGTCGCGGTCGTGAAGTAGGCCTCGATGGGCCGTCCGTTCACGGTGACCTTTCCGCTGCCGGCTCGCACGACAGCGCGCGCGACAGCCTCCTTGCGGCGGCCGGTGGTCTGGGTGAGGGGTGCGTTGGACACTGCGGCTCCTTGTGCGGCGTGGGAGATCAGCGCCTCGCGCCGCTGATCTCGAGGACCTTGGGGTTCTGTGCGGCGTGCGGGTGCTCCGGGCCCGCGTACACCTTCAACTTCCCGACCATCTGGCGCCCGAGGGGGCCCTTGGGCAGCATGCCCGCGACCGAGCGGCGGATCGCATCGGCGGGCTTGCGCTCCAGCAGAGTGCGGTACGACTCGCTCTTCAGACCGCCGGGGTAGCCCGAGTAGGTGTAGATGGTCTTGGCGTCGGCCTTGCCGGAGGTCATCACGATCTTGGAGGCATTCACGATGATGACGTGGTCGCCGGTGTCCAGGTGCGGGGCGAAGATCGGCTTGTGCTTGCCGCGCAGGATGCGCGCGACCTCGGTGCAGAGGCGCCCGAGCACCATGCCCTCGGCGTCGACGACGTGCCAGGCGCGCTCGATCTCGCTCATTTTGGGTGTGTAGGTCGGCATGGACATCCTCGGAGGTGCTTCCCGTGGACCGAGCGGCGCACCGCATCGTTTCAGGGACTTGCCAAGGATAGGGGCGGTCTCGTCGCCCCCACAACCGGCCCGACCGGACCCGATCAGGGGTGGACGCGGGTGCCGTCGTAGCCCACGTCCCACAGCACGAGCCCGTGCGGAGGAGCCACGGGGGACCCGTGGGAACGATCCCCGGCGAGCAGCACGGCCCTGGTGTCACTCGGGGGTCGCTTGCGCAGACCCACATCGACGCAGAACCCGACGATCGCGCGCACCATCTGGTGACAGAAGGCGTTGGCCCTGATCTCAAAGACCAGGGTTCGCCCTGCGTCGGGAGGATCCCCCGCGACCCACCGCGCGACAAATACTCGCCGGTGCAGCGACTTGTGCTCGCCGTCGGGGCCCACGGCCCGCCGGCAGAACGCTGCAAAATCCTGCTCCCCGTGCAGTGCGTCGCAGGCCAAGTTCATGAGCACCGTGTCGAGTGGTCGCGGCACGTGCCAGGCACGGTCGGTGAGCAACGGATCAGGCTCGGCCTGGTTCAGGACGGTGTAGCGGTACGAGCGCCATGTCGCGCTGCGTCGCGCATCGAAGCCGGGATCGGTCCACATCGCATCGGAGACCGCGACAGCGGGTCCGCAGAGCGCATTGACCCCACGAACCATCGCAGTGAGATCGGTGCCGACCGGTGCGTCGAACGACACGACCTGTCCCCTCGCGTGGACACCCGCATCCGTGCGACCAGCCGCACTCATCTCCACGTTCGAGCCAAGCACGGTCGAGACCGCGTGAACGAGCACAGCCTCGACGGTGTCGACGGCCTCGTTGCGGGCGAACCCGTGGAACCCCGCCCCGTGGTAGGTCACGCGCAGACGAACGCGCCCGCGAGCGGGTCCGATTCCCGTGTCCTCCGGCAGGTTGCTCACTGCCGCACCCGGATCCGTCGTCGGTGACCCGTCGAGGCTGGCGGTCGACTCAGACCAGTTCGATCCGCGCCATCGGTGCGGCGTCGCCCTGGCGGGTGCCGAGCTTGAGGATGCGGATGTACCCACCGTTGCGCTGGGCGTACCTCGGCGCGACTTCCTTCACCAGTTTTGCGGTCATCTCAGAGTCGCCGAGGTACCCCTGGATCTGGCGCATGAGGTGGACGCGACGGGCCGAGCCGTCCTCGGAACCGTGGGCCTTCTTGGCCTTGGTGATCAACTTCTCTGCGACCGGGCGCAGGGCCTTGGCCTTGGCCTCGGTCGTCACGATCCCCTCGGCCGCGAACAACGAGGCGGCCATGTTGGCGAGCAACAGGCGCTGGTGCGCGGCGCTGCCGCCGAATCGTGGTGCACGGCGCGGTGTGGGCATGATCGTCCCCTTCTTCCAATACTGGGTCAGCCGCGCAACGCGAGACCGCGCTCATCGAGCTTCTGGATGATTTCATCCAGGCTCTTCTGGCCGAAGTTGGTGATGTTGAGCAGATCGTCGGTCGTGCGGATGAGCAGCTCGCCGATCGTGTTGATCTGTGCGCGCTTCAGACAGTTCCTCGGACGCTCGGAGAGGTCGAGATCCTCGATCGGCAGGTCCAGGTCGGGAACGTTCTCCTTGGCGCCCATCGGCTCGCTCAATTCGAGGGACTGGGGCTCCTCGGAGAGCGTCGCGATGAGGTCCACGAGCGAGCGCAGCGTCGCGGCCGACGAGGCGAGTGCCTCGCGCGGGCTGATCGAACCGTCGGTCTCGATGTCGAGGACGAGACGGTCGTAGTTGGTGCTCTGGGCCACGCGGGTCGGCTCGACGTCGAAGGTGACGCGGCGAACCGGCGAGAAGATCGCGTCGATCGGGATCACACCGATGATGCGGCTGTCGGCATCGCGATCGGTCGACAGGTACCCACGCCCCCGCTCGATCGTCAGGTCGACGGCCAGGTGGCCACCGGCATTGAGAGTGACGAGATGGAGCTCCGGGTTCAGCACCTGGAAGTCCGCGGTCACGGGAAGGTCGGCCGCGGTCACGGTCTTCGGGCCGCGAACGTCCAGGCGGACCATGACGGGCTCGTCGGAGGTCGAGACCACCACGACGTCCTTCAGGTTGAGGATGAACTCGGTGACGTCCTCGGTCATGCCCTTGATGGTGGAGAACTCGTGCTCGACCGCGTCGAATTTCACCGTGGTGATCGCCGCGCCGGGGATCGAGGAGAGAAGTGCGCGGCGCAGCGAGTTTCCGATCGTGTGGCCAAAGCCGGGTTCGAGCGGGCCGACCGCGAAGCGCTGGCGCGTGGGGTGGTCATCGCCGAGTGCTTCGACGGAGGGACGCTGGATGACAAGCATGGTGGGCTCCTGTGGGGTGTCCGGGATTACTTCGAGTAGAGCTCGACGATGAGCTGCTCGCGAACGGGCACGTCGATGTGGTCGCGCTGGGGCAGGTCGCGCACGGTGACCTGCTTGTCACCACCCTCGAGCCAGCCGACGAGTGGACGGTCGAGGGTGTCGATGTTGTGCTGGATCTGGATCATCTGGGCCGCCCTGGGAGACAGCGAGACGACGTCTCCGCGGCGCACGCGGTACGACGCGACATCGACACGCTTGCCGTCCACCTGGATCAGGCCGTGAGAGACGAACTGACGGGCCTGCGGACGCGTCGAGGCCCACCCGGCGCGGAACACCACGTTGTCGAGGCGCTGCTCGAGGAGACGCAGCAGGTTCTCGCCGGTCGGGCCTTGGAGGCGAGTGGCCTCCTCGTAGGTGCGACGGAACTGGCGCTCCAGCACGCCGTAGATGTACTTGGCCTTCTGCTTCTCCTGCATCTGGGCCAGGTATTCGCTGCCCTGTCCGCGCCGACGCGTGCGACCGTGCGCACCCGGGGGGAACGGACGACGGTCGAGGGCGCGGGAACCCTTGGGATTCTCGAAGATGTTGGTGCTCAGGCGACGCGAGACGCGCACCCTCGGTCCGGTGTAGCGCGCCATCGTCAGCTCCTCGCCCGCTTCGGACGGCGACAGCCGTTGTGCGGCACCGGCGTCACGTCCTTGATACCGGAAACCTCGATGCCCGCGTTCTGGATCGAGCGCAGTGCGGTGTCGCGACCCGAACCCGGGCCCTTCACGTGCACCTCGGCACGACGCAGACCGTGCTCCATCGCGGCCTTGGCGGCCTTCTCGGCGGCCATCTGGGCCGCGAAGGGGGTCGACTTGCGCGAGCCCTTGAAGCCCACGCCACCGGAGGAGGCCCATGCGATGACGTTGCCCTCGGTGTCGGTGATCGACACGATCGTGTTGTTGAACGAGCTCTTGATGTGGACTACACCGGCCGTGACGTTCTTGCGCTCGCGCTTGCGGGGACGGCGGCCGCCCGCCTGTGACTTGGCCATCGGAGTTACCTCACTGCCTTCTTCTTGTTGGCAACGGTCTTTTTCGGTCCCTTGCGGGTGCGCGCGTTGGTGTGCGTGCGCTGCCCACGCACGGGCAGGCCCTTGCGGTGGCGCACCCCCTGGAGACAGCCGATCTCGACCTTGCGCTTGATGTCCTGCTGCACGTCGCGGCGCAGGTCACCCTCGACCGTGATGTTCTGGTCGATCCATGCGCGGATGCGGTTCAATTCGTCCTCTGTCAGGTCGCGCACGCGGGTGCTTGCATCGAGCCCCGTCAACTCGCAGATGCGCTTGGCGGTGGGACGGCCGATACCAAAGACGTACGTGAGGGCGATCTCGAGCCGCTTCTCGCGCGGGATGTCGATGCCGGAAATTCTTGCCATGACTGTGGGTGTCCTCGATCGTGTCGTTTCGTTCTCAGCCCTGGCGCTGCTTGTGCCGGGGGTTCTCGCATATGACCATCACGCGCCCGTGGCGACGGACGACCTTGCACTTCTCGCAGATTTTCTTGACGCTCGGGCGTACCTTCATGCTGCTCTCACTTGAACCTGTATGTGATGCGACCCCGGGTGAGGTCGTACGGGGTCAACTCGACCTGGACTTTGTCGCCGGGGAGGATGCGGATGTAGTGCATGCGCATCTTGCCCGAAATGTGCGCGAGCACCTTGTGCCCGTTCTCGAGCTCGACCCTGAACATGGCGTTCGGGAGCGACTCGAGAATCGTGCCCTCGAGCACGATCGCATCTTCCTTGGGCTTTGCCAGAACGGTCTCCTTCGGTCCCGGGGGACGACAGTCCCCGCGGCGACCAGCCACAGGGACGAGAAACGAGGCTATCGGCGGCCCGGACCGGTCCCAAGTGGGAGATCCCCGGGTCATCTCGTCGTTTCCACCGCCCGGGTGAGCCGATCGAAGACCTCGTCGGGGGTCCCCGTCCCCCCGACCGCGACCATCCGGGAGGAGCGCCCGTAGTACTCGATCAGGGGTTGGGTCTGGGTCTCGTAGAGGTCGAGGCGGTTGTTGATGGCCTCGGTTGTGTCGTCGTCCCGCTGGACCACGTCTCCCCCGCAGTTGTCGCAGATCCACGGCCGCGGGTCCCGTCCGGTGGCTTGATAGTTCGCCCCGCAGTCGCGGCAGACGCGGCGGGCCAGGAGCCGCGAGAGCACGACCTCGCGGGGCACCTCCAAATCGATCGCCAATTCCACTCCTCGGTCACCGCCGATCTCGTCGAGAGCGAGCGCCTGGGTCACGGTGCGCGGGAACCCGTCCAGGATGAAACCGCGCTCGTGCGCATCCTCGGCCGACAGTCGTTCGCGCACCAGCCCGATCATGATCTCGTCGTTCACCAGTCCACCGGCATCGGTGACGGCCTTGGCGGACTTGCCGAGCGGCGTTCCCTCGCGCACGGCCGCACGCAGCATGTCCCCGGTCGATATGTGGGGAACCACGAAGTGACGGGACAGGCGCACGCACTGCGTGCCCTTCCCCGAACCCTGGCGCCCGAGGATGACGAGACGAACTCCCGGAATCATCGCGATTATCCCCCGAGGGGAACCCTCACTTCAGGAAGCCCTCGTAGTTGCGCAACATCAACTGGCTGTCGATCTGGCGCATCAACTCCAGTGCCACGCCCACCGCGATGAGCACGGTGGTCCCCGCGAACGGGAACGACTGCACGTCGCCCGCCCACAAGATGATGTAGGGGAGGATCGCGATGAAGGCGACGAAGAGGGCGCCGGGCAGGGTGATGCGGTTCACGGTCTTCGCGAAGTAGCCCTCGGTCTGCGGTCCCGGGCGGATGCCGGGGATGAAACCACCCTGTTTGCGCAGCTGGTCGGCCTGGCGCACCGGGTCGAAGGCGATCGAGTTGTAGAAGTACGCGAAGGCGACGATGAGCAGGAAGAAGCCGACGATGTACACCAGGTTCTGGCTGTTCACCAGGAAGTCGTTCACGAACCCGGCGATCGACCCGCGCCATCCCTCGGCACTACCGAGCATGTTCGAGAACAGCACCGGCAGCAGCAGCACCGACGAGGCGAAGATGATCGGGACGACACCGGCCTGGTTGACCTTGAGCGGGATGTAGGTGTTCTGCCCGCCGGTCATGCGACGCCCCACCTGGCGCTTGGCGAAGGTGACGGGGATGCGGCGCTGTCCGAGTTCCACGCGCACGACCGCGGCGAGGATGCCGAGCGACACCGCCACGAGGATCCCGAAGATGATGAACTTCTTGGCCTGCAGGATCGAGTAGTAGCTGTAGGGCAGACCCGACACCACGGAGGCGAAGATGAGCACAGACATGCCGTTGGAGATGCCCCGCTGGCTGATCAACTCGCCGACCCACATCAGCAGCGCCGTTCCCGCCACGAGTGTCGGTATCACGAGCAGCGCGCGCGGCATGAACGGATCGAGCAGCACCACGTCGGGTGCCTGCGCGGCCGCGCCGAGGAAGGCCGAGCCATTCCCCTGGCCGAATATGAAGGTGAGACCGGCGCCCTGGAGCAGCGCGATTGCGATCGCCACGTATCGGGTGGTCTGGGTGATCTTGCGCTGACCGACTGCGCCCATCTCCTGCCACTCCTGGAGCTTCGGGATGACGACGTTGAGCACCTGCATGATGATGCTGGCGGTGATGTAGGGCATGATCCCGAGCGCGAAGATCGAGAACGAGCCGAACGCGCCGCCCGAGAAAAGGTTCAGGAACCCCAGTGCTCCCTGGGAGTTGGCCGCCTCGCGCAGCTGCGCGACGGCACCAGCGTCGACGCCGGGCACCCGGAGCGCGGACCCGAAGCGGTAGACGAGGATCATCAGGAGCGTGAAGAAGACCTTCCTGCGGAGGTCCTCGACCCTGAAGATGTTGCCGACGTTGCCGAACACTTCCGTCTCCTTGCGTCTCTGATGTCTCTGTCGAGCCGCGGTCCCGACCCGCCGATGACGGCGGGAACCCGGGTCAGCGGTTGGTGAACTGGTTGCCCTTGGCGGGGGGGCGCACCTTGTGCGGCAGCGGGATCAGGATGACCGATCCACCGGCTGCCACGATCGCGCGCTCGGCCGCCTTGGACACCGCATGCGCCGACACCTTGACCGGGATCGAGATCTCGCCCCGGGCGAGCACCTTGACGAGCGTGCCCTTGTGGGCGACACCCCGTGCCACGAGGATCTCGGGTGTGACCTCGGCGAGGCCGAGTTGGGAGAGCGAGTCGAGGTTCACCGCGTAGTACTCCACGCGGAACGGGTTGTTGAAGCCCTTCAACTTCGGCACGCGCTGCTTGAGGGGCATCTGGCCCCCCTCGAAACCGCGCGCGACGGTGTTGCGGGCGTACTGACCCTTCGTGCCTCGGCCAGCGGTCTTGCCACCCTTGCCACCGATGCCGCGACCGACGCGCTTGCGGCGCTTCGTGCTGCCCGGTGCGGGTGCGAGTTCGTGTACGCGCATGATCAATCGTTCTCCTCGATGTCGATGAGATGGGGCACCCGGGCAATCATCCCGCGGATCTCGGGACGGTCGGGCAGCACATTGGTGTCGCCGATCTTGCGCAGACCGAGCGCACGCAGAGTCCCGCGGTTCTTGGGCTTTTCGCTGATGCGCGACCGGCGAAGGGTGACGGTGATGGTCTTGGCCATCTCAGTGCACCTCCCCCGTGGCGGCGGCCCGCTTGCGGTCGTTGTAGGCCTTCAACATCCCCTTGGGCGCGAAGGAGTCGACCGGGATCCCCCGACGCTTTGCAACCACGTCGGGACGCTGCAGCTGCTTGAGTCCCTCGATCGTGGCGCGCGCGACGTTGATGTGGTTCGCCGAGCCGAGCGACTTGGCGAGCACGTCGTGGATGCCGGCCTCCTCGAGGATGACGCGGGCGGCACCCCCGGCGATGACTCCCGTACCGGGGGCGGCGGGCTTGAGCAGCACACGACCGGCACCGGAGATGCCCAGGATCGGGTGCGTGATGGTCGAACCGGCCAATGCGACATCGAACATGTTGCGTTTGGCCTCCTCGGTCCCCTTCTGGATCGCGAGCGGGACTTCCTTGGCCTTGCCGTAGCCGAGACCCACCCGACCATTGCCGTCACCCACCACGACGAGCGCGGTGAACGAGAAGCGACGACCGCCCTGGACGACCTTGGCGACCCGGTTGATGTGGATCACGCGCGACTCGCGGAGCGCACCCGGCTCGGGTGCCGCGCCCGGGGCGCCGGCGGCATTCGTTGTGTTGCTCATCAGAACTCCAGTCCTGCTCCGCGCGCGGCCTCGGCGGCCGCGGCGACACGTCCGTGGTAGGCGTACCCGCCACGGTCGAAAACGACGGCAGTGATCCCTGCGGCCTTGGCGCGCTCGGCGATCAACTGCCCGACCTTGGAGGCCGCCTCGACGGTGGAACCGCTGGCACCGCGCATGTCGGCCTCGACGGACGACGCAGCCGCGATGGTGTGGCCAGCGTCATCATCGATGAGTTGCATGTTGAAGTGCTTGTTGGTGCGGTGGACCGCGAGGCGCGGGCGTGCCGCGGTGCCACGGATCTTCTTGCGCACGCGGCGGTGGCGTCGGATGCGCTGCTCGCGACGGATCTTTGCGATGTTGGGCATTGTTCCTACTTCTTCCCCGTCTTGCCGGCCTTGCGGAGGACGCGCTCGTCCAGGTATCGCACGCCCTTGCCCTTGTATGGCTCGGGCCGGCGGATCGAGCGGATGTCGGCGGCCACTTGGCCGACGAGCTCCTTGTCGATGCCCCTCACGATCACGCGGGTCTGGGCGGGCACCTCGAAGGTGATGCCGTCGGGCGCGGGCACGATCACCGGGTGGGAGAACCCGAGCGCGAGGCGCAGATTCTGGCCCTGGGTCTCGGCGCGGTACCCCACACCGACGATCTCGAGCTCCTTGGCGAACCCCTCGGTCACGCCCACGACCATGTTGTTGACGAGCGTGCGCGACAGCCCGTGCAGCGAGCGGCTCTGGCGCTCGTCGTTCGGGCGCTCGACGAGGACCGTCGAGTCGTGCTTGCGCACGCTGATCCCCCCGGGGATCTCGCGCGTCAGGGTGCCCTTCGGGCCCTTGACGGTGACGGTGTTCCCCGCGATCGAGACGTCGACCCCGGACGGGATCGAGATGGGGCTTCTTCCGATTCGTGACATGTCGACTACCTCCCGGTCACCAGACGAAACAGAGGACTTCGCCCCCGACCTTGCGCTTGCGCGCCTCGCGGTCGGTCATGAGCCCGTGGCTGGTGGACAGGACGGCGACGCCGAGGCCGCCGAGCACGCGCGGGACCTGCTTGGAGGAGCGGTACACGCGCAGACCCGGGGTCGACACCCTCGTCAGGCCGCTGATCGTGCGATGGCGGTCGTCGGAGTACTTCATCTGGACGGTGAGCTCGTTGCCGGGCCCCTTGCGCGAGGGCGCCACGGCATAGTCGGCTATGTAGCCCTCCTTCTTGAGGATCTCGGCGAGAGCCACCTTCTGCTTCGAGGAGGGCATCACCACGGTCTCCTTCAGCGCGGTGTTCGCGTTGCGGATGCGGGTGAGCATGTCGGCGATCGGATCGGTCATCATGTCGCTACCTCACCAGCTCGCCTTCGTCACGCCGGGGATCTCCCCCGCGTGGACCATCTCACGGAGGCAGACGCGGCACAGGCCGAACTTGCGGTACACCGAACGGGCGCGGCCGCACTTGCGGCAGCGGGTGTAGGCGCGAACCTTGAACTTGGGCTTCGCGTTCGCCTTGTTGATCAGAGACTTCTTGGCCACTTGGTCACCTACTTCTTGCCACCGCGGACCGGTCCACGGGGGCTCGCCTTGCGGCGCGGGGCGGAGCCGCCCTCGTTGCCGCGCTTGAACGGGAATCCGAACGCATCCAGCAGGGCACGGCCCTGCTCGTCGGTCGCGGCAGTCGTCACGATCGTGATGTCCATGCCGCGCGGAGCATCGATCTTGTCGTAGTCGATCTCAGGGAACACGGTCTGCTCCGCGAGTCCGAACGTGTAGTTGCCACGGCCGTCCCAGGAATGGGCCGGCAGGCCGCGGAAGTCGCGGATGCGCGGGATCGCGATCGACACGAGGCGGTCGAAGAACTCCCACATGCGGTCGCCGCGGAGTGTCACCTTGCATCCGATTGCCTGGTCCTCGCGCAACTTGAATCCCGCGATCGAGTCGCGCGACTTGGTCACCACGGGCTTCTGGCCCGAGATGGCGGTGAGGTCGGCCACGGCACCCTCGAGCAGTGAGGGCTGCTGGGTGGCCCTGCCGACACCCATGTTGATCACGATCTTGTCGAGTGTGGGCACCTGCATGGGGTTTGCCAGACCGAGGGACGCGAGCAACTGGGCCCGGATCTCGGAGTTGTACCTGGTGCGCAGGCGCGGAGCGGTCGTTGTCGTCATCAGACTTCATCCCCCGTCTTCTTGGCGACACGCACTTTCGTGCCATCGCTCTTGACCTTGTAGCCGAGCCTTGTCGGCTTGCCCTTGTGCACGAACATCACGTTCGAGGCGTCGATGGGCATCGCCTTCTCGATGATGTCGGCCTTCTGGGTCGCGCTGCGCGCCTTCGTGTGGCGCTTCACCACGTTGACACCCTGCACGACCACCTTGTTCTCGTCGGGCAGGATCTCGAGGACCTCGCCCTCCCTGTTGATGTCCTTGCCGGCGATCACCTTCACCGTGTCTCCCTTGCGCAACTTCATGATCACAGCACCTCCGGGGCAAGCGAGACGATCCTCATGAATTTCTTGTCGCGCAGCTCGCGGCCCACCGGACCGAAGATGCGGGTTCCGCGGGGAGTGAGATCCTCCTTGATGAGGACGGCCGCATTCTCGTCGAACCGGATGTAACTGCCGTCGGGACGGCGCTTCTCCTTCTTGACGCGCACCACCACGCAGCGCACGACCTCACCCTTCTTGACGCCGGTGCCGGGGATCGCATCCTTGACGGTTCCGATGAAGACGTCACCGATCGATGCGTAGCGGCGACGGGTCCCGCCGAGGACCTTGATGACGAGGACCTCCTTGGCTCCGCTGTTGTCGGCGACTCGGAGGCGGGACTCTTGCTGGATCACTTCGCACGCTCCAGGATCTCGACGATCCGCCAGCGCTTGGTCTTCGACATCGGGCGCGTCTCCATGACCCGCACGCGGTCGCCGACCTTGGCGTCGTTCTTCTCGTCGTGCGCGTAGAGCTTCTTGGTGCGCAGCACGAACTTGTCGTACTTGGCGTGGCGCACGCGCTCCACGACGGCCACGACGACCGTCTGGTTCATCTTGTCGGACACGACTGTGCCCTCCCGCACCTTGCGCGCACTGCGCTCGGCGGTCTCGGTTGTCTCTGCCATGGGTCGGCTCACTTCCCTGCTGCCTCGGCCGCGGCAATCTCACGCGCGCGGATGAGGGTGTTGATTCGTGCGATCCGGCGGCGGGCCTTGCCCAACTCGTGGTGCGAGTCGAGCTGGCCGGTGGCGTGGCGGAACCTCAGGTTCAGCGCCTCCTGCTTGGTCGCGCGCAGTTCGGCGAGCAAGGAGGCGAGGTCCATCTCGCGCAGATTGTCGTTGGAACGTGCCATGTCGTCGTCCTTCCTCCTCAGATCGGCTCGTCGCGCGAGATCACGCGGGCCTTGATCGGGAGCTTCTGCACCGCACGCTCGAGCGCCGCCTTGGCGACGTCGGCGCTCGGGTAGGAGAGCTCGAAGAGGATGCGACCCGGCTTGACGACCGCGACCCAGAATTCGGGGTTGCCCTTGCCCGAGCCCATGCGGGTCTCGGCCGGCTTCTTGGTGACGGGCTTGTCCGGGAACACGTTGATCCAGACCTTGCCGCCACGCTTGATGTGGCGCGTCATCGCGATACGCGCGGCCTCGATCTGGCGGGCGGTGATCCAACCCGGCTCGAGCGCCTGGATGCCGAACTCGCCGAAGGCGAGCGACGTCGCACCCTTGGAGTTGCCGTTCGTGCGACCGCGCTGCTGCTTGCGGTGCTTGACCTTGCGTGGCATCAGCATGGTCAGTCCTCCCCCCGCAGCTTCGGGGTCTCGTGCGGGTCGTGCAGACGACGCTCGATCGCCTCCTCCTCCTCGAGAAGGCGCTCGAACTCGGGGTCGGCCTCCTTGACGAGCGGGGTGACCTCGGCCTCTGGCGCCTCGGCCACGCGCGGTCCCGCCGACGACACGACTCGGCGCGGCGCGGCCTGCTCGGTGGGCGCCTGACCTGCTGTCTCACCAACGGCCATCGCGGCCTCGCGCGAGATCTTGTCCTGGGCCGAGCTCTTGTACGGGAGGATGTCGCCCTTGTAGAGCCACACCTTCACGCCGACGCGACCCGAACCGGTGCGCGCCTCGCGGAACCCGTAGTCGATGTCGGCGCGCAGCGTGTGCAACGGAACGCGACCTTCGCGGTACCACTCGGTGCGGCTCATCTCGGCGCCACCGAGGCGACCCGAGCACTGGATGCGGATTCCGAGTGCGCCGAACTTCTGGGCGTTCTGCACGGCACGCTTCATGGCGCGGCGGAATGCGATGCGGTTCACGAGCTGGTCGGCTACGCCCTGGGCGATGAGCGCCGCGTCGAGTTCGGCCTGCTTGATCTCAACGATGTTCAGCTGGAGACGGTTGTTGCCGGTGATGCGCGCCAGTCCCTGGCGCAGTTCGTCGGCCTTGGCCCCCTTGCGACCGATGACGATCCCGGGGCGCGCGGTGTGGACGTCGATGCGCAGCTTGTCGGTGGTGCGCTCGACCTCGACGCGGCTCACCGCGGCGTCTTCGAGGGTGGTCATCAGGTACTCGCGGATCTTCCAGTCCTCGGTCAGGTAGTCCTTGTACTGGCGCTCGCTGAACCAGCGGCTCTTCCAATCCGTGGTGACGCCGAGTCGGAACCCGTACGGATTGATCTTCTGGCCCATCAGTTGCCCGCTTCCTCAGCCGCGTCGTCGGTATCCGCTGCCGACGATGCCCCGTCGGCGGTCCCGTCCCTGCGGCTGGCCGCCACTCGCGCGGCTCGGCTGGCCGCCACTCGGGCACCGCGTCCACCACCCTGCTTGACGGTCTTGGCCTCGCGCACGGCGAGCTGCGCGTCGTCCATCGTGTCGACGATCACGGTGATGTGGCAGGTGCGCTTGTTGATGCGACCGGCACGACCCTTGGCGCGCGGACGGAAGCGCTTGAGTGTCGGACCCTCGTCGGCGAAGCACGCACGAACATAGAGGTCGTCGGCGTCCTTCTCGTCGTTGGCCACGGCATTGGCGACCGCCGATGCGAGCACCTTGCGCACGAGGCGCGCGGCCTCGCGATCGGTGAACTCGAGGATTTCGTCGGCCGTCTTCACGTCGGCGTTTCGGATCAGGTTCAGGACCACGCGGGCCTTGGACGCCGACGAGCGCACGTAGCGCGCCTCGGCCCTTGTGCCACCCCTCGTGCCGTGGGGGTCGCGGTTCGATTCGTTGAGCTTGGGACCGGGCATGGTTACTTCTTCACTGCCTTCTCTTGTCTGGCATGGGCACGGAACGTGCGCGTGGGCGAGAACTCACCCAGCTTGTGGCCGACCATGGACTCGGTGACGTACACGGGGACGTGCTTGCGGCCGTCATGCACGGCGAGGGTGTGCCCGACCATGTCGGGCACGATCGTGGAGCGCCGCGACCACGTCTTGATCACCTTGCGATCGCCCGACTCGTTCGCCGCGTCGATCTTCCTGAGCAGGTGCTCGTCCACGAACGGACCCTTCTTGAGACTGCGGGACACGGTCTACCTCCGACCCTTTCCGGTGCGCCGGCGGCGCACGATGAGCTTCTGCGACGGCTTGTTCTTGTTGCGGGTGCGGCCCTCGGGCTTGCCCCACGGCGACACCGGCGCGCGACCACCGGAGGTCTTGCCCTCACCACCACCGAGCGGGTGGTCGACCGGGTTCATGGCCACGCCACGGGTCTGCGGGCGCACGCCCTTCCAACGATTGCGTCCGGCCTTGCCGATCTTGACGAGCTCGTGCTCGGCGTTGCCGACTTCGCCCACGGTCGCGCGGCAGTCGATGAGCACGCGACGCATCTCCGACGACGGGAGGCGCAGGGTGGCGAAATCGCCGTCCTTGGCGACCAGCTGCACAGCCATGCCCGCCGAACGACCGATCTTGCCGCCCTGTCCGGGACGCAGCTCGACGTTGTGCACCACGGTTCCGACCGGCACGTAGCGCAGTGGCAGCGCGTTGCCCGGCTTGATGTCGGCGCCGTGACCGCTCTCGACTGTTGCGCCGACCTCGAGGCCACTCGGGGCGATGATGTAGCTCTTCGTGCCGTCGGCGTAGTGGAGCAGCGCGATGCGGCAGGTGCGGTTCGGGTCGTACTCGATCGCAGCGACCTTGGCCGTCACTCCGTCCTTGTTGCGCTTGAAGTCGATGATGCGGTACTGGCGCTTGTTGGCACCACCCTTGTGGCGGGCCGTCTTGCGACCGTACGCGTTGCGGCCTCCCGTGTTGTGCTTCGGCGCGAGGAGCGTCTTCTCGGGGGTCGACTTGGTGATCTCGGAGAAATCCGAGACGGTCTGGAACCTGCGACCGGGGCTGGTGGGCTTGCGCTTGCGGATTGCCATGGTGATCTCAGCTTTCGAACAACGGGATCCGGCTGCCCGCCTCGAGGGTCACGATCGCACGCTTGGTCGCGGCGGTCTTGCCCAGTCGGTTGGTGTTGCGCGTGCGACGGAACTTGCCCTTGCGGTTGAGTGTGTTCACCTTCAGGACCTTCACGCCGAAGATCGTCTGGATCGCGTCGTGAATCTCGGGCTTGGTGGCCTCGACATGCACCAGGAAGGTGTAGACGTCGGCCTCCATCAATCCGTAGCTCTTCTCCGACACGACGGGCTTGATGATGATGTCACGCGGGTCCTTCACCGGTTGCTCCCCTGGTCGGCGGTGGCACCGGGCAGGCTCTCGGTCGAGAACAGGACCCAGTCGTTGCAGAGGATGTCGTATGCGTTCAGCTCGCCGGTGAGGATCAATTGGACATCGGGCAGATTGCGGAAGCTCTTGCTCACGTTGTCCTGGTCGCTCGTGACGACCACGAGCACCTTGCCCGACACACCGAGGGCCGCGAGGGCCGCGAGGGCACCCTTGGTGCTCGGGGCCGGGAGGTTCCACGAGTCGACGACGACGACCCGCCCCTCTGAGTTGCGATCACTGAGAGCCGACGCGAGAGCGAGACGCACCATTTTGCGCGGTGTCTTCTGGCCGTACAGGCGTGGCTTGGGGCCGAGCGCGATGCCACCACCGGAGAAGTGAGGCGCGCGGGTCGATCCCTGGCGGGCACCACCGGTTCCCTTCTGGCGGAACGGCTTCTTGCCTCCACCGGAGACCTCGGCGCGGGTCTTGGTGCTCTGCGTGCCCGAGCGACGGTGCGCGAGCTGGGCGGTGACGACCTGGTGCATCACCGGCACGTTCGGCTGGACGGCGAAGAGCTCATCGGCGAGATCGACGCTGCCGGCGGCCTTGCCCAGGATGTTCTTGACGGAGATCGATGCCATGGCTGTCACCTGACCTTCACCGCGTTGCGGACGATGACGACGCCACCGTTCGGTCCGGGGACCGAACCCTTGACGAGCAGGAGCCCTCGCTCAGGATCGCTCTGGACGACCTCGAGATTCAGCGTGGTGACTTGCTCGTTGCCGAGGTGGCCGGCCATGCGCAGTCCCTTGAAGACCCGACCGGGGAACGAGCACGAGCCGATCGAACCAGGTGCGCGATGGTGCTTGTGGTTGCCGTGGCTCGCGCCCTGGCCGTTGAAGTTGTGCCGCTTCATGCCACCGGCAAAACCCTTGCCCCGGCTCACGGCGGTCACGTCGACCTTGTCTCCGGCCGCCATCACGTCTGCGGCTATTTCCTGGCCGACCGTGAAACCGTCGACCGAATCAAGACGAAGCTCGACGAGACGACGACCGGGTTCGACACCGGATTCACCGGCTTTTGCGAAGTGGCCCTGCTCGGCCTTGGTGAGCTTCGATTCCTTCTGGTGCCCGTAGGTGACCTGGAGTGCAGCGTATCCGTCACGCTCTGTCGTCTTGACCTGGACGACACGCACCGGCTCGACGCGAAGCACGGTGACAGGGATGACGCGTTGGTCATCTCCCCACACCTGTGTCATGCCGACCTTTTCGCCGACGATCGCTTTTTGTGCCATGGCGGCAACCCTTTGTCTCTTGTGTCTCGCAGTGGTGACCCACGCAAATGCTCCGGCAACATCGCTGTCGCCGGAGCACCGGTCCTGGTTGTGCCGTGCGGTTCCCTCGGCGGACGAGCCACCGGTGGGCCTTCACGGACGTCGATTGTGGGATCGACGGTCGATCGTGCGATCCGGGCCGAAGCCCGAAATACGCGAAATCAGAGACTACGGCGGATTCCCTGTCCCCCACAACGAGACCCAGACCATCGGGCGCCCCTGCCTGCCCGGTTACTTGCCATCAGCAAGTTTGCTACCTCGGTGAGAATACCTCACCACGTGTGAGGCTCGGGTGCGACAACGCGACGTCTGGAGAATGGGAAAGAGGGCTCGGCCCGAGAAGGGCCTGCGTGTTGGCGAGTACTCGGCTATCGCGGGTACCGACTGTGGAGCCAGTCGGCCACGATCTCCATCGCCTCGACCCGATGCCCCTCCAGATAATGGGGTGCACCCTTCAGCTCCACATAGGTGCGATCGACCGCCCCGGAGGCCTCCACGATCTCTTTCGCCTGCCACAGCCTGATCTCGGTGTCGGCGGTGGGGTGCACGAGAAGGGTCGGCACCGTCACCTCGGGCATGGTGTCGGCCAACTTTGCGTGGCTGGACAGGCCCGACCAGGTCGAGAGCCAGCCCCGGGCGGTCATCGTGCGGGCCAGCCCACCCCGGCCATAGTTGGCCTCGAAGGGGTCGGGGAAGGCGAAGAGTGAGCCCATCGGACGCTCATCGGGGTCGATCGAGAGATCGAGATAGGCCGGATCGGCCAAGGTGCGATTGATCACCATGTACTTGGCGAACACCCGCTTCGCGCGCGCATCGCGCCAGGCCCGGGGATCGGTCGCCTTGTCAATGCCTTTCAACATCGTCCCCGCCGCTTCCGACTCCACGATCGACTGCTTGGCGATCTCATCGAGTCGTGCGACACGTGCGGCCTGGGCGGCGCGGTAGGTGGCAAGCCACTGCACGTCGTACGAGCAGGGTTCGGGCCACGGTCGCCACCCGTTGTCGGGGTCATACATGTCGAGCTCTGGCACCCGACTGAACGGATCACTCTCGTCGGCCACGGAGGGGTCGATCACCTGGAGCATGAAGACCCCCTCGCCGGGGTGTGCCGCCATGCCGACCCACCCATCGCCGATCCCGAGTTGGGCGTTCGCCATGGCCATCAACGACCCGCCACCCGAGTTGCCGAGCAGGACCACCGACTCCGCGCCGCGACGGATCATCTCGTCATGGGCGGCCTTCACGTCCACGATGCACGCCTCGTGCAGACAGTCGGTGTCGTTGTTCATGTAGCGGGTCGCGAAGCCGAGCACCGCGTAGCCAGCCGCCGCGAGCAACGGACACGCGTAGTGAACGCTGAAATCACCGCGCGGATGGGTCAGGATCACCGCCGTCCTCCACGTCCCGCGCGGTGGAGTCCACAGGATCCCGCGCACGAGCGCGCCGTCGGGGGTCACGATCCGCACCGACTCCCGCCCGATCTCCGTCGATGGGGCGTCCTCGGCGAGCGGCCAGTAGTTGAGACCGAACGGACGCCGGCCGCCGAGGTGGTGGTCGAGAGGATGATCTGGGTCAGCGAGCATCATCAACCGCGGACGTCGGCTTCGGCGATCGCCTTGGCACCCGGATAATCGGCCTTGCCGTTCGGTGCCCGCGGCACCTCCGCGCAGAACACGACGCGCTTGGGTGCCTTGTAGCCGGAGAGTTCGGTCTTGACCGAGGCGATGACGTCATTCTCCGAGGGTGATGAGGTGCCGTCAATGGACGCGACCGCGACCACGATCTGTCCCCACTTGTCGTCGGGGAGGCCCACCACCAGGCAATCGGCGATGCCCGCGACACGCTTCACGGCCTCCTCGACCTCCTCGGGGAAGACCTTCTCTCCCGCGGTGTTGATCACCTGGCTGCCCCGACCGAGCAGGACGAGCTGGCCGTTCTCGTCGAAGGTCGCGAGATCGCCCGGGAACGAGTAGCGCACACCGCCGATGACACGGAACGTGCGCGCCGACTTCTCGGGATCCTTGAAGTAGCCGAACGGGGTCAAGCCACCGTTGGCGACCTTTCCGGTCCGACCATCACCGGGGAGGACCTCGACATCGTCGTCGTCGAACACTCTCGTCGTCGGGTTCATCACGAACTTGGCCGTCGGGGCCTTGACGTCGCGGGTCGAGATGCTGGCGGCCATGCCACCCTCGGTCGAGCCCATCGCATCCACGAGCATGATGTCGGGGATGTGGTCGAGCAGTCGCTGTTTGATCTCGGCGGTCCACATGACCCCCGAGGAGGTCATCCTCTGGAGCGACGACGTGTCGAAGGCCCGGCCCGACCTCGCGGCCGCATCGAGCGCATCGGCGATCGGGCGTGCGAACGCATCCCCCACGATCACGACCTGGGCGACGCGTTCCTGCTCCACCAGCTCGAGCAGTTCGTCGGCATCGAACCTCTTCGATGGGAGCAGGGCCACGGTGCTGCCCGTGCAATGGGGCATCATCGCCCCGATCCACATCCCCGTTCCGTGCATCAACGGGCAACACGGAGCCGAGACCCACGGACCCTCGGCACGCCGCTTCTCACCGATGGCGGCCGCCATCTCGGCCACCGTCGGTGGCATCGGCATCGCCTGGGCGTTGAACCCGTTGAGGGCGAACGCCGAACTGATGTCGCCCATCGTGTACATCACGCCCTTGGGCATCCCGGTGGTGCCACCCGTGTAGAGCATGTAGACGTCGTCGTCGGATCTCTCGATGCGGGGGGCGGGGGCATGCGCGGCCAACAGGTCCTCGTGGCGCATGGCACCGGGCACCGTGGCCGTGCGCTCGTCGTCGTCGACCTCGACCACGAGAACCAGATTCGGCAACCGGTCGATCACCTCGGCGACACGATCAGCGAGCGAGGAGTGGTAGAAGAGCGCGCGACAATCCGCGTTGTCCAGCAGGTACTCGAGTTCCCTGCCCAGATACCGGAAGTTCACGTTGATGGGCACCATGCGCTGCTTGAACGCGGCGAAGTGTGTCTCGAGGTACTCGGGCGAGTTGTACAGGAAGAGACCAACCTTGTCGTCGGGCCCCAGTCCCCCCGCCGTCAGCGCGGCGGCGATCCTCGACGCACGGTTTTCGTACTCGGCCCAGGTGAACCGTCGGTCACCCTGGACGACCGCATCGACATCGGCAATCTCGTCAGCAATCGCCTCCCACAACGTCGCAAAATGAGTCTTCATCGCCCCACCCCCGGGCGAAGTCTGCCACCCCGCGACGCAGGACTCCGACCCCGACCGGGTCAGCTGCCCGGTCTGGCGATGAGCACGGCCTCGAGCTCCTGGCGCTCGCCGTCGCGCTCGATCGAGATCTCGATCTCCTCGCCCGGCGAGAAGTCTCGGATGATCGCGATGAGGGCGTTCTGGCCGGTGATCGTCTGGTCGCCGATCTGCAGGATGATGTCACCTGTCCGGAGACCCGCCTTGTCGGCGGGCGAACCAGACTCGACCTCGGCGACCACGGCGCCGGTGCCGCCGTCGTTGCGATCCGACAGCGAGATGCCCAGATATCCCTGGCGGCGCGGCTCGCCACCGGCCTCGGCTCGAAGCTGCTCGATGACGCGTTTGACCTCGCCGACACCGATGGCGAAGCCGATGTTGTTGGCCGCGGTGTCGAAGCCGCTGCGGGCGACGGCAGTGTTGACGCCGATCACCTCCCCGCGAAGGTTGATGAGCGGACCCCCCGAGTTGCCCGAGGAGATCGCGGCGTCGGTCTGGATGAGTCGATCGAGCGCGCCGGCATTGATCTCGATGGAGCGATTGAGTGCCGACACGATGCCAGCCGTGATGCTCGGCCCGCCGTCGAGGTCGAGGGCATAGCCGACAGCGACCGCGGGATCACCCACGGAGATACCTGCGGGATCAGCGAGCGTGGCGGCGACGAGTCCCGGACCCGGGTTCTTCAACTGCACGAGCGCCAGGTCGTTGCTCGGATCCGAGGCGAGAACCTCGGCCTCGGCGGCCTCGGTGGCGCCGTTCAGGAGGACCCGCACTGTCTTGGCTCCCTCGATCACGTGGTGGTTGGTCACGATCTCGCCGGTGCTCGAGATGATGATCCCGGTGCCCGTCGATCCGCCGCCGCTGGTGACGGCATCGATCGTGACCACACTCGGGGCGATGACCGCGGCTGCACGAGCGACGTTGGTGTCGCCCACCTTGTTCGGGTCGGCCGGAGCCGCCGTCACCATCGGTCCCCCACCACCCACGATGGTCCCGGAATCACCAGCGAGGAGCCCCCCGATGATCCCACCACCCACGGACATGGCCACCACGGCGAGCGCGAGCACGAGTCGGGGCACACCGCGACGCGAGGGCGGAGGATCGGGGGGAAGATCGAACCAGCGGTCGTCAGACATGAGGTTGTTCTATCGCTGCGACGCGCTGTTTGGTGGTCAGACCCGTCACAAAGTCGCCCGGGACGGCTGCCCGGGCCTCAGCCGATCTTGATCTCGATGTCCACACCGGCGGGGATGTCGATGCGCTGCAGGGCCTCGATCGTCTTGTTGTTGTGATCGACAATGTCGATCAGGCGCTTGTGGATCCGCATCTCGAAGTGCTCGCGGGAGTCCTTGTCGATGTGCGGGCCACGGATGACCGTGAAGCGGTGCTTCTCGGTCGGGAGAGGGATTGGACCGCGGATCTTGGCGTTGGTCCGGGTCACGGTCTCCACGATCGCCCGGGTGGACTTGTCGAGGTTGTCGTGGTCGAATGCCTTGAGGCGGATGCGGATGCTCTGGGTGGCCATGGTTGCGTGTCCTACTTGAGGATCTTGATGACGCGGCCAGCACCAACCGTGCGACCACCCTCACGGATCGCGAAACGCAGACCCTCATCCATCGCAATCGGCTTGCCGAGCTCGACCGTCATCGTCACATTGTCACCAGG
>VGAK01000001.1 GCA_016870775.1 Actinomycetota bacterium | reverse complement strand
GGGCCCTACTTCTTGGGTGCCGAGACCTTGATGTCGCGGAACGGCGAGACCGAGTCGATCCCCGGCTCCTTCGGGAGTCCGAGCACGCGCTCGCCCACGATGTTGCGCATGACCTCGTCGGAGCCGCCCGCGATGCGCAGGCCGGGGGTGCCGAGCACGAAGTTGGCCCATGCGTAGGTGCCCCACTCGCCGGTGTCGGCGATCAGTTTGGCACCCAGTGCGTGCGAGAGGAACGTCACGAGCTTTGCCTGGTTGTTCACGAGGGCCATCTTGGTGATGGACATCTCCGGTCCGGGCAGCTGGCCGAGCTTGATCTTCGCCGCGGCACGCTGTGCGTTCATCGCCGCGACGCGGAAGCCGATGATCACGTCGGCGAGATGGGCGCGCACCACGGGATCCTTGTCGAGCTCGTAGTGCTTGGCGAGGGCGATGACGCGCGTGAGAAGGTTCTTGTCACCCGCATTGTTGCTGCCGATCGAGGCGCGTTCGTTCATCAGTGTCGTGAGCGCCACGTTCCAACCGTTGTTCACGTCGCCGAGCCGGTGGTCGTCGCGGACACGCACCTCGTTGAAGAAGATCTCGTTGAACGAGGCCCCTCCGGTCATCTGCTTGAGCGGGCGGATCTCCACGCGGGGGTCCTTCATGTCGACGATGAACGCCGTGAGACCCTTGTGCTTGGGCATGTCCCAGTCGGTGCGGGCGATGATCTCGCCGATGTCTGAGTAGTGGGCCCCGGTGGTCCACACCTTCTGTCCGGTGATCACCCACTCCTCGCCGTCGCGCTCAGCCTTGGTGGTGAGCGAGGCCAGATCCGAGCCCGCACCGGGCTCGGAGAACAACTGGCACGCGATCATCTCGCCGCGCCACAGGCGGCGCACGTAGAGCTCGCGCGCGGCATCGGATCCGTGGTCCTCGATCGTGGGCGTGACCATGCCGAGGCTGATGCCGAACGGGCCGTTGTCGGGAACCTTGAACTGCACCTCGAGCTCGCTGTAGGCGCGGTCGTAGGCACCGGGGAGTTCGCGTCCCCCCCATTGCTTCGGTCCGCTGATCCAGCCGAAGCCCGCGTCGAACTTCTTCTGGCGCCAGAGTTTGGACTCCTCGGCGTTCTTGGCCTCTTGGGCGCGGTCCTTCTCACGGTAGAAGTTGTCGGAGCCCTCGCCCCACACGAACTCCTTCTCGACCGGGCGACGCTCGGCGACGGACTCGAGGAACTTGAGTGCTTCTGCGCGGAAATCTTCGAGGCTGATGTCGGCCATTGTCTGTTCTCCGTCTCGGGTGGGGTCGTGGTGTCGACCCATGTTTTTCCGTGTCGCACGGGGGTCGAGGTGACCGCCATGCGCACTCCGAAGAATACCGCCGATGTGCTGTGCTGGGGGAAGCCGGCGCGGGTCGTCTAGCCTCGCCTCCGTGGGTCAGCCGGTGGTCGTGGAGAGCAAGGCGGGTGGAGCGTCCGCGGTGGTCAGGTTCGAGACGAACAGATCGCTCACCGGTCAGGGCCACGAGCGCTACGCGAGTGCGGCCGAGGCCAAGGGATCCAAGTCCGGCGCCGTCGTGGCCCGCCGTCTTCTCGAGTCGGGGCAGGTGAAGTGGGTGCACGTCTACGGAAACGTGGTGACGGCCGAACTCGCCGCCGATGCGTCCCAGGCGGGGCTCGACGCGATCGTTCGCGACCTCTATCAATACTGGAAGCCCGGCATGATGCCCCCGAGCGTGGAGGAACTGACGGGCCAAGTGCCTGCTGCCGAGGCTGCACCCGCGGCTGACTCGGCGGGCGGCGACACCAGCAGTGGGCGTGACCCCCGTGTCCCTGTGCTCGTGTGGGAGCGCAGCGAAGCCGCACTCGCGCGTTGGCGCGCCAAGAACGCCTGACCGCCGGTCGGTTCGTCCCGGAAGGGGGCGAACACCTGTTCGGTAGTCTCGCTCCGTGGGTCAGGCACGGGTTCATCGGGGTCTGCCCCGCATCGAGGGCACCGAGACAGCCGCGGCACTCGCCGAACGTCTCGCCACGCGCGCCTCGACGGGTGCCGGGGTGGTGCCGGTGCACGAGGTGCTCGCGGGTCTCTTCCCCTCGGGTGGTCTCGAGCGCGGGCAGATCTATGGCATCCGTGGCGGAGCATCGATGTCGCTCCTCTATGCGCTCGTGGCCGATGCGACACGCGACGGTGCATGGTTCGCGATGGTCGACATGCCGCGTGCCGGCCTGGTTGCGGCCGAGCAGTACGGCGTCGCGATGCACCGTCTTCTGTGTGCCGGCGTTGGCGAAGACTCCGCATGGGGGAGCGTTGTCGGTGCACTTGTCGATGGCATCGATCTGGTCGCCACCGCATCACCGCGGTGCACCCCTGCCGAGTCGCGTCGCATCGCCGCCCGCGCGCGTGCCTCGGGAACCGTGCTGATCGTGGTCGGCGCACCGGGTGGGTTCGAGATCGACGCGACGTTGTCCGTGGTCGCACAGCGGTGGCAGTTCGACGCGCACGCCGTGTCGCGCGAGGTCACCGTGCAGTGCTCAGGTCGGCGCATCCATCCGGGGCGAAGCACGGCTGCCCACCTGCCCGACCCGCACGGACGACTCGGCCCGGTGCCGCCGTGACGCGGTCGGTCGTCATCGTGTTCCCCGAGTGGGTCGATCACGTCGCTGATCGTGCCGCTGGCCGCGAACGAATCGACACGGTCGGCGACACGGCCACCATGCGCCGGTTCGAGGCGATGGTGCGCACGATCACGGGCGTCTCGCCCCTCGTCGAGGTGGAGGGGAGTGGAACCGTCGTGTTCGCCGCACGCGGCCCATCACGCTATTTCGGTGGCGACGAGGTGCTCGCCCGCCACTTGGATGAAGTCTGCGCGGTCGCGCCGGATGGTCTCGTCGTTCCCCGTGGGGTGGGGATCGCCGGGTCGCGCTTCGCCGCCACGGCGGCCGCGCGCCTCGCTCTCTCGCGGGCCAGACCCTGCGTGGTCTCCGATGAACTCACGGCCGAGTTCATCGACGCGCTGCCGGTGGCTGCATTGGGCGATCTCGGGGGGATCGACGGCGAGGTGGTCGATCTGCTCGGTCGGCTCGGTCTGTCGCGGTGCGCGACGGTGCGCGACCTGGGTGAGCGTGCCCTCATCGATCGTTTCGGTGAGCAGGGCCGACGGGTGCACGGTCTGGTCTCGGGTCGTGATGTCGTTCACCTGGCCCCCGGGCCTCCGCCGCACGACTTCGCCGCATCGGTGTCCTTCGATGTCCCACTGGTGTCGGTGCATGGGACCGTGGGCGCCGCCCGGTCCACCGTCGAGACGATGATGGCCCGCATCGCGGGATTCGGCCAGCAGTGCGTGCGCCTCATGGTGACCGTGGGGACGGATCACGACGAACACAGCGAGCGCCTGTGGGGTGATCCGCGTGGGTTCTCCGCTGTCGACGTGTGTGCCCGCCTGCACGCACAACTATCGGGATGGTTGGTCGACGACGGGGCCGATCCCGATGCGCCCACGGCGGGCATCGTGCGGGTCGGGTTCGTGCCGGTCGAGTGCCGCGAGGCGCTCGTGGTGCAGCCGTTGCTGTGGGGCGGCCGGCAGGAGAACGTCGAGCGGGCCGCGCGTTCCGTCGCGATGGCACTCGCTGTCGGGGGAGTCCGTGTCGGCGTCCCCAAGTGGGAGGGGGGTCGCGACGTGGCAACGGTGTGGTCCCTCGCGGATGCGTCGCTGGTCGACCTCTCCGATGTCGGCGCCGCCGAACGTCGCGTCACCGAGGGTGACGGTGCGCCGCGCGCATGGACGGGGGCGATCCCGGTGCCCGCCCCGGCCGCCATCGCCCCCGTGCCGCCGCAGGTGCGTCTGGTGGATGCCGATGGCGCCGACGTCTCGGTCACCGGTCGCCACGACTTCACGACGCCGCCGGCATCCGTCGAGGTGGGTGGGTCATGCCTCGACGTGCTGTGTGTCGCGGGGCCGTGGCCGGTGGAGGAGCGCTGGTGGGATCCCCGCCGCCGCCGCCGACAGGCGCGGGCCCAGGTGCTCGTGCGCAACCCGGTCGCGGGGACCGGGGTTCTGCTGCTCGTGGCCGAGAACGGCGCATGGTCGTTGTTGGCTCGTTACGACTAGACACCAGCGACGACACGGCGTCGATGACATGGTCCCGATGACATAGCGTTGCCGGTCGTGTTCGACGTCAACATCTGGGCCATGCGCGTCGTCCAACGCCGACCGATCGATGAGCGCGAGATGAACTCGGCGGTGGCGTTCATCGACTTCGTGGGATCGCTCGAGGATCCGACGACGGCCGGCGACGAGCACCGGGGCCCCGAGCATGTCACGGCATCTGCGATCGTGGTCAGTGACGCAGGTGACAAAGTCGCGCTGCACCTTCACAAGAGACTCGGCATGTGGTTGCAACCCGGTGGTCACATCGAGCCGGGTGAATCGGTGGAGGATGCCGCACTTCGCGAGGCGCACGAGGAGATCGGTGTGCCGGTGCGTCATCATCGACCCGACGGTGTGTTCGTGCATGTCGATGTGCATCCCGGGCCGAAGGGGCACACCCACCACGATCTGCGGTTGCTCGTGCGTGCGCCCGAGGTGACGCCCGATCCCACCGAGGGTGAGAGCCGCGAGGTGCGGTGGTTCTCGTGGGACGAGGCGATCGGGATCGCCGACGAGGGTCTCGTGGGGGCACTACGGGCGGTGCGGGCACTGCTGAATTCCTGAGCTTTCCCCCAAAAAGGCCAGAACAACGGGGTCTTTCGGGGCGAACATATGTTCGCTACCGTGGGGACCCCTATGGGGTTCCACAACCCGCCCATGCCTTGGAGCGAACTCGAGTCGCGACTGTCGTCACGGAGCGACGCCGAGTCGCGACTGGCGAACGGTCGTGCGCCGTCGTCATCATCATGGAACGGCGGCGGTGACGGGCCGGCCTTTGGCGCCAAGCGGCACCCCTTCGAGCCGGCGCCGACCTTCCAGCGTCCGGAGTCGGCGCATCCGTACGCCGAACTGCATTGCCGGTCGAATTTCTCGTTCCTCGCTGGTGCCTCGCATCCCGAGGAACTCGCCGAGCGTGCCGCCGCACTCGGTCTCGATGCGCTCGCACTCACCGACCGCAACGGTCTCTACGGAATCGTGCGCTTCGCCGAGGCGGCTCGCGCGACCGGGCTGCGCACCATGTTCGGCGTCGAGTTCGAGTGCACCGGCATCCCCGGTGCCACGACCAGTGGCGATCTCGTGCTCATCGCGCGTGGTGCGGGCGGCTATGCGGGCATGGCGCGCGCGGTGAGCCGCGCACAGATGTCGGGATCCAAGGGTGCCCCGCACTTCGTGCTCGACGACGTCGCGCGCACCGTCGACGGGGGCTGCTTCGTGCTCACCGGTGGTGTCGAGGGCGCCGTCCCGCGCGCGCTCCTCGAGCACGGCCCGGCCGTGGCGGGTCGCACGTTGGCGCACCTGGTGGATGTCTTCGGTGCCGATCACGTGCTCGTCGAGTTGTGGGACCATGGTGATCCTGTCGATGTCGCGCGCAACGACGCACTCGTGCGTCTCGCGGTCGCCGCGGGGGTGGAGTGCGTCGCCACCAACGACGTGTCGTACGCGGTGCCGTCGCGTCATCGCCTGGCGACCGCTCTCGCCGCGGTGCGCGAGAGGGCCTCGCTCGACGCGGTCGACCACCGTCTGCCCGCGGCGGCCACCGCGTACCTGCGCGCCGGTCACGAGCAGCACCGGCGGATGGCGCGTTATCCCGGCGCCGTCGAGCGCACCGTCGCTGTCGCCGACGAGGCCTCCTTCGATCTCTCGCTCGTGGCACCGAATCTCCCCCCGTTCCCGTGCCCGGAGGGGTTCGACGAGATGTCGTTCCTGCGTCGGCTCGTCACCGACGGTGCGACGCGCCGCTACGGCGCCCGGCCCGCGGGAGAGGGGGAGGATCTCTCGCTGCGCGCGCGGGCATGGCGTGTGGTCGACCACGAACTCGCGGTGATCGAGGGTCTCGGGTTCCCCGGGTACTTCCTCGTGGTGTGGGACATCGTGCGCTTCTGCACCGAGAGGGGGATCCTCTGCCAGGGTCGCGGGAGCGCGGCCAACAGCGCAGTCTGCTATGCGCTCGGCATCACCAAGGCCGACGCGGTGTCGCTCGGGCTGTTGTTCGAGCGTTTCCTGTCGCCGGAGCGCGACGGCCCGCCCGACATCGACATCGACATCGAGAGCGGCCGGCGCGAGGAGGTGATCCAGTACGTGTACGCGCGGCACGGTCGCGAGCACGCGGCCCAGGTCGCCAACGTGATCACCTACCGCGCGCGGTCCGCGGTGCGCGACATGGCGCGCGCGCTCGGCCACGGTCCCGCGCGCCAGGACGCGTGGAGCCGGCAGGTGGACGCATGGGGGAGCGTGGCGACCACCGCCTCGCAAGACGACCACGACGTGCCCGACCTGGTGCTCGAGATGGCCGCCGAGGTCGAGGGCATGCCCCGGCACCTCGGCATCCACTCGGGCGGGATGGTCATGTGCGACAGACCGATCGTGGAGGTGTGCCCGGTCGAGTGGGCGCGCATGGAGGGCCGCAGCGTGCTTCAGTGGGACAAGGACGACTGCGCAGCGATCGGTCTCGTCAAGTTCGATCTCCTCGGTCTCGGGATGCTGTCGGCGCTGTCGAATGCGGTCGCGCTCGTGGCCGAGCACCGCGGCACCGAGCTCGACCTCGCCACCATCCCGCAGGAGGACGAGGTGTACGCGATGCTGTGCCGCGCCGACACCGTCGGGGTGTTCCAGGTGGAGTCGCGGGCCCAGATGTCGACCCTGCCGCGCCTGAAGCCGAGGCGCTTCTACGACCTGGTGGTCGAGGTAGCCCTCATCCGGCCCGGCCCGATCCAGGGTGGTTCGGTGCATCCCTACATCCGGCGTCGCAACGGCCAAGAACCCGTCACCTACCTGCATCCACTGCTCGAGAACTCGCTCGGCAAGACGCTCGGCGTGCCCCTGTTCCAGGAGCAGTTGATGCAGATGGCGATCGATGTGGCGGGCTTCACCCCCGCCGAGGCCGACCAGTTGCGCCAGGCGATGGGATCGAAGAGGTCGATGGCGCGCATGGAGCGCCTGCGTCACCGTCTCTATGAGGGGATGGCCGAGCGGGGGATCACCGGCGCGATCGCCGATGAGATCTTCGAGAAGATGTCGGCCTTCGCCAACTACGGCTTCCCCGAGAGCCACTCGGTGAGCTTCGCCTATCTCGTGTATGCGTCGGCGTGGATCAAGCTGCACGAACCGGCGGTGTTCTGCGCATCGCTGCTGAACGCCCAGCCGATGGGGTTCTGGTCGCCGCACACGCTCGTGCGCGACGCGCGCCGCCACGGTGTGGTGGTGCGCACTCCGGACGTGAACGCATCCAGCGACGTGGCGGTGCTCGAGCCCTGTGCCGAATCCGCCGGTGGTCTCGCGGTGCGGCTCGGCATCGGGTCGGTGCGCGGGATCGGGGCCGACCTCGCGCGCGAGATCGCACAGCGGCGCCCCCATGCATCGCTCGCCGACCTCTCGCGCTCGGTGCCGCGTCTGTCGCGCCGTCAGATGGAGGCGCTCGCCACCGCGGGTGCTTTCGTTGAGAGCATGGGTGAGTCCCGCCGCGATGCGCTGTGGGAGGCCGGTGCGCACGGGCACTCCGGGGACCGGCTCGCGGTGATGGGTCTGCACGTCAAACCCGTGCTCCCGGGGATGGAACCGGTCGAGGAGGCGATCGCCGATCTCTGGGCCACGGGCATCTCACCCGACGGTCACCCGACGCTGTTCCTGCGGGGTGAGCTCGACGCGCGCGGTGTGGTCACCGCCGAGGCGCTCGCCGGTGTCGGGCACGGCTCGCGCGTGCTGGTGGCCGGTCTCGTCACGCACCGCCAGCGGCCGATGACCGCACGCGGAGCGACGTTCATCGGTCTCGAGGACGAGACGGGACTGGTGAACGTGGTCTGCTCGCGGGGGTGCTGGGCGCGCCACAGGGCCGTGGCGCGTGATGCGTCGGCGCTGCTCGTGCGCGGCCGCATCGAGTGTGCCGACGGGGTGGTGAACGTGGTCGCCGAGCATCTCTCGCCGCTGTTCGCACCGGCCTCGGTGCCCAGTCGCGACTTCCGTTGATCAGTCGCGCTGAACGATCAGGATCGCCTCGGTCGGGGGGTCGCCGCCCAGCACCCTGCGCGCGTGCACGGCCAGATCCCGGGGCGCGAAGAAATCATCGCCCGGATACGACTCGATCTCATCCAGCGTCCACCACCGGTGCTCGTGGAGATTCTCGGCCCGCAACTGCTCGGCGCTCATCGCCGGTGCCGGCTCGAATGCGACGCACCGCACGAGGAACACCGACTCGCGCTGTCCATCCCATGCGACCCCGGTGAGGGCGTCGACCATGTCGAAGACGTGCTCACGCCGCCACACCATGGCGCCGATGTCGGCGGCATCCAGACCCACCTCCTCGAGAAGTTCGCGACGGAGCGCGTCCATCTCGCTCTCACCCTCGTCGATGCCGCCCCCGGGGAGCACCCACCACGCACGCGCACCGAACACCAACCGCACGAGCAGCAGGCGATCGTCATGGTCGACGACCAGTCCTCGCACGGCCGGGCGCAGACGAGGGATCGGTTCGGTGCCCACCGCGTGCCGGTCCCCGGTGCGGTTCAATCCTGCGGCGTCTCGCCGAGGCCGTCGTTGAACATCCGGTAGGCGTCGTAGATGTCGCGGCACACAGGGCACAAGGGCAGTTTCTTGGGGTCTCGCGAGGGCACCCACACGTGCCCGCACAGGGCCTCGAGCAGTGAACCGGTGACGCGTGCCTCGAGCACCTTGGCAGTGGCGTTCTCGCCGGGTTCGGTCTTGACGATGTGGGCGACGGTGGGTTCACCGGTCTGGGTCCCGCGGTCGAGTTCGGTCTCGGTGCCGGTCGCGGGAGAGATCGTGCTCATCGCGCCCAAGTCAACCACGACGACCGGGGCACCGCCCGACTCACCGCACGCGCTCTACACTCCCACCCATGCCGCTGTACGAGTTCAGGTGCAAGCAGTGCGGAACCGACTTCGAGGAGCGCCGGTCGATGGCCGAGTCGAATGCGCCGGCCACCTGCCCGTCGGGTCACGCCGGTGCGGTGCGACTGCTGTCGGTCTTTGCCTCGGTGGGATCGACCGGCCCCGGTCCGGCACCCGCACCGAGCGGCGGTGCGTGCTGCGCCGGCGGATGCTGCGGTTGAGCCGCGGCGGGACGCGCGCGTGATACTCGTCGACGAGTGCCGTTGGTGGTGGCGCGAGCGCTGGTGGTGCCACATGGTCAGCGACGACTCACTCGACGAACTCCATGTGTTCGCAGCCTCGATCGGTGTGCCCGAGCGCGGATTCCAGGGTGACCACTACGACATCCCCGCGCATGTGCGCGAGATCGCGGTCGAGTCGGGTGCGGTCGTCGTCACGAGTCGCGAGCTCGTGGTGCGATTGCGGTCCGCGGGCCTCAGGCTCTCGCCCGATCAGCGGCGCACGACCGCGGCGGCGGGTCAGATCGCTGATCTGACGAGCGCGAGCGCGATCAGTATCCCCACGACCGGCGCCGTCCAGCCGATCCAGCTCGATCCGCGCCTCCACCTCGGCTCGAGCATCGCATAACCCACGGCCGCACCCATCGCCGCCCCGCCGAGGTGCCCGCCGATCGAGATGTTCGGGATCGTGAAGGTGATCAGGAGGTTCAGCAGCAGTGTCGCGCCGATCCCGGTGCGGAAGGGGTTGACGCCCCGCTGCGAGAGACCGACCGTGGCGGCTGCCATCAGTCCGAACACCGCGCCCGAGGCGCCGCCGGTCAGCGCGTTCGGGCTGAGCAGCAGAGCACCGGCCGCCCCGCCGAGCAACGACGAGAAGTAGAGGAGCGCGAACCGTCCGCGGTCGAGCGCGGGCTCGAGCAACTCTCCCAGTTGCCACAGCAGCAACATGTTCATCCCCAGGTGGAGGAACCCGAAGTGGAGGAAGCCCGACGTCACGAGGCGCCACCACTGTCCGTCGGCCACGAAGGGGGCCGACAATGCGAGATCCCACTCGTGGGCGTTGATCGGTCCGCCCCAGGTCAGCACGGTGTCACCGGTCAGCACCCACAGATGAGCGACCACGTTCAGGGCGACGAGAGTCCGGGTCAGGATCGCGGGTTGCGCTGCGTTCCAGTTGCGCATGCGCTGGCTGCGCGGGAGGCGGGAGGCCCGTACGCAGTCGATGCACTGGGACCCGACGTCGGCGCGCACCAGACAGTTGTTGCAGGCGGGGCGGTCGCACCGCGTGCAGTGCCGCCCGGTCACCACGTCGGGGTGACGCACGCAGTGCTCGATCACGGGCGGGAGGAAGGCCACGTCGGGAAGTGTACGAAGCGGGTCCGCGCGGCCCGCACGACTCAGCGCGGGGGCGCCTCGGCGAGATCGCGGTTCGCGAGGTACCACGCGACGGTGCGCGCGAGCCCCTCGCGGAAATCCATCTCGGCCTGCCACCCGAGCAGACGTCCCGCGCGGGAGGGATCGATGCGTCGGCGCGGTTGGCCGTCGGGTTTGGTCGCATCCCACTTGAGGACCCCGTCGAACCCAGTGACCTCGGCGATCGTCTCGGCGGTCTCGCGGATGGTGATCTCGCGGTCGGCACCCAGGTTGATCGGCTCGGTGCCCTCGTGCGACTCGGCAGCCATCACGATGGCGCGCGCCGCGTCCTCGACGTACAGGTACTCGCGGCTCGCCGCGCCCGTGCCCCAGACGTCGATCTGGTCGTCACCCACCTCGATCGCCTCGATGCACTTCTTGATGAGGGCCGGGATCACGTGGGACACGGCGGGATGGAACTTGTCGCCCGGTCCGTAGAGGTTCGTCGGGATCAGGTACGCGAACCTCTGGCCGTATTGCGCGGCGTTGACCTGGGCGTGCACGAGGTGGGCCTTCTTGGCGATGCCGTAGGGCGCGTTGGTCTCCTCGGGGTAGCCGTCCCAGAGCGACTCCTCCTTGAAGGGCACGGGCGTGAACTTCGGGTACGAGCACACCGTGCCGAGCAGCACCGTCTTGTCGGTGCCGAGTGCGCGGGCGGCCTCGATGACATGCGTGCCCATGAGGAGGTTGTCCAGGTACAGCCGCGCGGGATCGACCTGGTTGTACCCGATTCCTCCGACGCGTGCCGCGAGGTGGATGACATGGCTCGGTCGGTGATGTGCGATCATCACCTCCGCGGCGCCGGGGATCACGAGATCGTGTTCGTCGTGGGTCGGGGCCCACACGTCGGCCTCGGCACGACGGAGTCGATCCACCACGACGCGACCGAGGAATCCGTGCCCTCCGGTGACGATCACGCGTCGGCCCTGCCAGAAACCCGACATGAAGCCCATCGTAGGACGGGAACCGACAGAATGAGCGTGTGCGCGTCGCCTACACACTCGAACAGTGCTGGCACGCTGTCCCGGGGGGCACTGCGGTCGCAGCGATCGAGGTCGCGCGTCGACTGGCCGGGAACCCCGTTGTGGATCTGCACGCGGTGGCCGGACGCCATCGCACGCCCGCGACCAAGGGGTTCGAGCCCCCCGTCCCGGTTGCCACGTTGCCCGTGGGTCGACCGCTGCTCTACGAGACATGGTTGAGGTTCGGATGGCCGAAGGTCGAGTCGGTGGTCGACGTCGACGTCGTGCACTCCACGACGCTCATTCCGGCCGCGACGCGCCTGCCCCATGTGGTGACGATCCACGACCTCGCATTCCTGCGTCACCCGGAGTTCTTCACCGACCGCGGCAACCGGAACTTCCGCCGCAGTCTGGCGATCGTGCGCGACTCGGCGCGCCTCGTGCTGTGCTCGTCGCGGGCGACCATGGACGACTGCCGTGACGCGGGGATCGACTCGGCGCGCCTCCGTCATGTGCCGCTCGGAGTCGGGGCGGGGCCCGTCACCGATGCGGACCGCGCGCGCGTCGCGGCCACGTACGAGCTGCCGCCGCGGTTCGTGCTCTTCGTCGGGACACTCGAGCCGCGCAAGAACCTCGCGCGACTCGTCGCGGCGCTCGCCTCAATGCGCGGAGCGCCACCCCTGGTCGTGGTCGGCATGGAGGGTTGGGGCGATGCAGTGCCCGCGCACGCACACGAAGTGCGGTTCCTCGGGTTCGTGCCGCGGCACAACCTCGGGGCCATCTACGAGGCTGCGACGGTGTTCGCTTTCCCGTCGGTGTGGGAGGGATACGGCCTGCCCGTGATCGAGGCGATGGCACACGGTGCGCCGGTGGTGACCTCGAGGGGCACATCCACCGAGGAGGTCGCCGGGGGTGCCGCCGTCCTGGTCGACCCACTCGATGTGGACTCGATTGCGGCCGGCATCGAGCGCGCGCTCGCCGACCGTGACGCACTCAGTGCCACGGGTCGGCACCGCGCCGCCGAGTGCACGTGGGAGTCGACGGTCGCCGCCACGGTCGCGGCCTACGCCGAGGTTCTCCGATGAGCATGCGCGTCGCGGTCAACATGCTCTGGAGCGTGTCCGGCGTCGGCGGGAGCGAGGAGTACCTCGCGCGACAGATGCTGGGGCTCGCATCGATCGGGGCCGATCTGGACATCGAGGTGTTCGCACCGCGCGGGTTCACCGAGCGGCGCCCCGACGTGGCCCGTGCCGTCCACGTGCGCGAGGTGCGCACCCACAACACCAGCCGCGTGACACGGATCGCGATGGAGCACAGTTGGCTCGCGTTCGCCGCGCGCGGGTTCGATCTGGTCCACCACGGGGGAGGGACGGTGCCGCGCCTCGGCAATCCGACGACACTGGTGACCCTGCACGACGTGCAGTGGACCGCATACCCCGAGCATGTCGGTCCGACGAAACTGCGCTACCTGCGCTCCATGGTGCCCTCGTCGCTGCGCCGCGCGACGCGTATCGCGGTGCCGTCGCACTTCGTCGCCCAGACGCTGACCGCCGAATTCGGCATCGATCCCTCGCGCATCTCGGTGGTGCGCCACGGTCTGCAACGGGCCGTCGGCGCCGCGCCGACATCGGGAGTCGAGTTGCGCTCGAGGCTCGGTCTCGGGTCGGGGCCGGTGCTCGTGTATCCGGCCAACACCCACCCGCACAAGAACCACGCGTTGCTGCTCGACCTGCTCGCGCGAGGCTCGGGTGCGTGGGCCGATCCCGTGCTGCGACTCGTGTTCGCCGGGTCGCCCGGCCGCGCCGAGGACGAGGTGCGCGCCGCGATCTCGGCGCGCGGCCTGGGGGATCGGGTCGTGATGGTGGGCCGGGTCAGCGACGCCGACCGGGACGGTCTGCTCGCACTCGCCGAGGCGATGGTGTTTCCGAGCCTCTACGAGGGGTTCGGTGCCCCGGTGATCGAGGCGATGAGAATCGGCACACCGGTCGTGTGTGCCGATCGGGGGAGTCTCCCCGAGGTCGCGGGTGATGCCGCGCTCGTCGTCGAGCCCGACGTGGACGCATGGGCCGACGCGCTCGATCGTGTGCGCGAGAAGCGCGATGAACTCGTCGCGCGTGGTCGCGCGCGTGCGGTCGAGTTCAGCGCCGAGAGGTCCGCTGAGGACCTCCTCGGTGCCTACGGTGCCGTGCTCGGTGGCGGTGAACCCCGATGATCGTGGTGCTTTGCCCCCATTTTGCGCCGGACACCGCACCCACGGGGGAGGTCTTCACGAGGATCGTCGAGGGATTCGTCGGGGCCGGCGAGGAGGTCCACGTGGTGACGGCTCTCCCGTGGTACCGCGGGCATGCGATCGAGCCGGGATGGTCGGGGCGTCTCGTGCGGCGCGAGAGAACCACGTGGGGCACGATCAGCCGTGTGCATCCCTTCCCCGGGAGGGACAAGTCGAATCTGCTGCGCCGGACGGTGGGCTTCGCGTTGTTCAGCGTGGTCGCCGGTGTCTGCGCACTGATGGCCGGTGGGGTGCGCCACAGGCCCGCCGCGGTGATCTCGATGTCGCCCCCACTCACGCTCGGTCTCATCGGGTGGGTGGTGGCGCGCCTGCGACGCGCGAGGGCGGTGTTCAACATCCAGGACGTGTTCCCCGATGCGGCAGTCGAGACCGGGGCCATCTCCAACCACCGGATCATCTCGCTGGCGCGCTGGCTCGAGCGCGTCTCGTACGAACGATCCGATGCGGTCGTGGTGCTGTCGGAGGACATGCGGGCCAACGTCGCCGCCAAGGTCGCACCGAGGCACCGGGCCAAGGTGGCGGTGATACCGAACTTCGTCGACACAGCCACGATCGTTCCGGCTGATCGCACGACCGCATTCCGTCGCGAACTCATGATCGGAGACGAACCGGTGGTGATGTATGCGGGCAACGTCGGCTTCTCCCAGTCGCTCGGCATGCTCCTCGAGGCCGCGCGCAGGATTCCCGATGCGACATTCGTCGTGAATGGCGACGGCGCGGCCCGCAGTGCACTCGAGGCCGAGGCAGCGGAACTGGTCAACGTGAGGTTCTCCGGCTATCAACCGATGGACAGGCTTCCCGAGGTCCTGGCGACCGGTGACATCCATGTCGTGCCCCTGCGCGCGGGGCTCGGTGCCGTCAGCGTTCCGTCGAAGACGTATTCGATCCTCGCGGCGGGTCGGTGCCTGGTCGCCGCGATCGATCCGGGCACCGAAGTGACGCGCATACTCGCCTTGAGCGGCGCGGGAGTCGCTGTCCCACCCGATGACACGGACGCGTTCGTCGCTGCGATCCAAGGGCTCGTCGGTGATTCCGGTCGGCGCTCCTCGATGGGGGCATCGGGTCGCCGATGGGTGGAGACCCATGCGACCCCCGAGGGCGTGTCGCGCGAGTACCTCTCGCTCGTCGCCGATCTCGTCTCGGGTCGTCGCCGGGGCACCGGCACCGACGACCACACCTGATCGTCGAGCCAAGTGGCCGACCGCGAGGGTCGTTCGGGTCCGTGATTCGCCGGATCGCGTCGGCACATGCTCGGTCGCCGCGCTCCCGGGCGCTCGGTCCCAGCCGGTAGCCTCGTGTACTCGTGGCAAACAGTTCGTCGGCGAGGAAGGTTGCGCGTCTCGCGCAGAAGGGCAAGGGCCGAAAGGTCCGGTTCCAGGGCGGGACACTGTTCCCGTCCGTCATGGCGATCGTCGTCGTGCTGGGTCTGGTCTTGGTGGGGTACGCCCGCCAGGCCGCCCCCGACAGCGACGAGCCTCCGACGGTCAACGACCACTGGCATGTCTCCTACGGGTTCTATGCGTGCGACCAGTTCATCGACGATTTGAAGGGGACTCTCGACGATGAGCCGGTCGATCCGAACTACCTGAAGTACGGCGTGCACAGCCACGAGGACGGCGTGATCCACTGGCACCCGCAGGCGCTCGCCACCGGGCGGCGCGCCAAGTTCGGCGTCTTCTTCGACTCCTACAGCCTGAGGGTCTCTCCCGACGGCATCGGATTCCCGATTGCACAGAACGAGGGGAAGTCCTACACGGTGGGCACTGACAAGTGCAAGGACGAGTCCGGCAAGGAAGTCGACGCCCAGGTCCAGGTCGTGGTGTGGGACTCCTACGACAAACCCGATGTGAGCAAGAAGTACATCGCCGACTTCGACAACATACGCATCGACAAGGACCAGATGGCGATCACCGTCGCCTACATCGCACCCGGCACGGAGATTCCGTTGCCTCCGAGCGCTGCGAACCTGCCCGAGCTCGGCGCAGTCGATGCTGGTGGACCCGCGCCCACCACAACGGTCGCCGGCTCTGCCACCACAGTCGCTGGTTCGCCGACCACCACGGTGGCTGGTTCGCCGACCACCACGGTGGCGAGCGACACGACGGGTGGCTGATGCACGCGGTCGTCCTCGTCGGGGGATTCGGAACCCGGCTGCGACCGCTCACGTACTCGATCCCCAAGCCCCTGCTTCCGATCGCCAACGTCCGCCAGCTCGAGCATTTGGTCGCTGGTCTCGGTCGTGCGGGGGTCTCGCGCGTGGTCCTCGCGCTCGGGTTCAAGCCCGAGCCGTTCTTCGAGGCGTTCCCCGAGGGCCTCTGTGCCGGAGTGGACCTGCACTACGCGGTGGAGCCCGAGCCACTCGACACCGCCGGCGCGATCGCATTCGCCGCACGTGATGCAGGCATCGATTCGACCTTCGTGGCGATGAACGGTGACATCCTCTGCGACCTCGACGTGGCCTCGCTGGTGGCGTTCCACCGCGAGCGGGGAGCGGAGGGCACGATCCACCTCACACCGGTCGACGACCCTTCCCAGTACGGGGTGGTCGAGACCGACGCGGACGGCTGGGTCCGCAGATTCGTCGAGAAGCCGGCACCCGGTGAGACAGAGAGCCGGGTCATCAACGCGGGAACCTATGTGCTCGAGGCATCGGTGGTCGAGCGCATCGACCCGGGACGCAAGGTCTCGATCGAGCGCGAGATCTTCCCGGCGATGGTCGCCGACGGCCACCTCGCTGCGATGGCGACCGAGGACTATTGGATCGACACCGGCAGGGCCGAGACGTACCTGCGCGCGAACCTCGACCTGATCGATGGATCGCGCCGGCTGATCCTGTCCTCGGTCGGACCCCAGGCCCATGTCGCGGCCACTGCGTCGCTCGTGCACACGGTCGTGGGGGAGAACGCGGTGATCGGGGCCGGTTGCGTGCTGGTGGACTCGGTCGTGCTGCCCGGTGCGCGCCTCGGCGACGGTGTCCGGCTCGAGCGCAGTCTCGTGATGGGCACGGTCGGCGACGGATGCGACCTCACAGAGTGCGTGATCGGCGCCGACGCGGTGGTGTCCGCGGGGACCGTGGCGAAAGGGGTGCGTATCCCCGATCCGGCACGGTCGTCATGGTGAGAATGGTTTCGTGACTCCGAGGAGACGGGCGATGGTGATCGGTGGGGCGGGTTTCATCGGCTCGCACCTCGTCGACAGACTGCTCGCCGAGGGCCACGAGGTCGATGTCGTCGATGATCTCTCGACTGGGTCGATCACCAACCTCGCCGATGCGCGCGCCGCGACCGGGCGGTTCAAGTTCCAGAACATCGCCACTGAATCAGCCGAGTTCTCCGAGCTGGTGTCGCTGCGGCGTCCGGAGGTTCTGGTGAACCTGGCGGTGTTCCACCCGGGCGCGTGCCACCTGAACGGTTCGCTCGGGTCGGTGCGCGCGGTGGTGGCGGTGCTCGAGGCCGCCCGGCTTGCCTCGGTGGGCAAGGTCGTCACCGGTCTTCCCGCGGGTCTCCTCTACGGCGAGGTTGCCGCGCGCGACCTGCCGATCAAGGAGGGCCACATCTCCGATGCGCGCACGAGTCAGGAGGTGCTGGCGCGCGCCGCCTCCGACTTGCACTCGGTCTATCGCGACAGGCACGGGGTCGAGTTCACGGTCCTGGCGATGGCGAACGTCTACGGCTCGCGCCAGCGCGCCGATGACGGCGTCGTTGCGGCCTTTGCCGATGCACTCGCGGCCGGTCGTGCGCCGATCGTGCACGGGAACGGCAAGCAGACACGCGACTTCATCCATGTGGACGACACCGTCGATGCCCTCGTGCGGGCGCTCGAGCGTGGCGGTGGTCTGGTGATCAACGTGGGCACGGGACGGGCGGTGAGCATCGCCGACCTGTGGGACACGATGGGCGGGGCCGCCTCACCCGCGCCGCGCACGTCCGCGGCGCGTCCGAACGATCTCCTGCGCCTGTCACTCTCGCCGACGCGGGCACGCATCCAACTCGGGTGGTCGCCCTTCACCGCGCTCCGCGACGGGCTCACGCGACTGCGCTGACACGGTCAGCGGAACAGGTCCTCCGACGGTGGTCGCACCAGTTCCCCGATGCTCGAGTCCCTGAACCACTCGGGATCGGCGCCACGCACGACGGCGACTGGGATGCCGCTCGACTTGCCCATCACCAGTTCTGCGGCCGAGGCCAGTTCGTCGGCGACCGCGACCTCGGTGACCTGCATCGTGCGACCGAGGGCATCGGGTGTGCCGCGCAGGTCGACGACACCGGCGATGCCCGCCACACCGATCGCGACATCGGTGAGACCCCTGCGCCACGGACGACCGAAGGTGTCGGAGACGATCACGCCGACCGACACGCCGAGCCGGGCACGCACGATGTCGCGGATGCGTCGCGCGGACCTGTCCGAGTCGATCGGCAGGAGCGCGGCCCAGCCCCGCTCGACGTTCGAGAGATCGATCCCGCTGTTGGCGCAGATGAAACCCTGCGCGGTCTCGGTGATGATGAGATCACCGCGACGGCGCACGATGCGCACCGCCTCCTGCTCCACGAGTGCCTTGTGGCTGAGCGGGTCCTCTGGGTCGATCGCCACGAGTCGTCCCTCGGCCTTGGAGACGATCTTCTGGGTCACCACCAGCACGTCGTGGTCGGCGAGCGGTCCGTTCGGCTCATCCGTGCACGCATCGGCGATCACCTCGCCCAGTTGCTGGCCGGGAACGATCTCTCCGATGCCCTGTATTCCCCATGCGGTGAGGCGTGTCATTGTCGGTTTCCTCCTCGCGGGAGCCGCACCCCCGCCGCTTCGAGCGCGGTCGCGGCCAGTGCCGCGGCCACACCCGGTCTCGACATGATGGTGTCGACGACGACGCACCGCACACCCTCGCGTTCGACGGCACCGGCGAGCGGGGCATCCTGGGCGTCGATGACGAGCGTGCCACACACGCCGGCGTACATCCGCGCCACCCCCACGACGCTCGCCTCGTGCCCGAGATCGGTGAGCATCCGGTCCGCCGGCCCCTTCAGGGCGGCACCGGCCACGATCGGTGAGATCGCCACCACCGAGTCGCGTCGCGCGGCGAGAGCGGCATCGACCCCGGTGAGCGCACGAATCGGACCGATCGACACGACTGGATTGGACGGGGCGATCACCACGCACTCTGCTGCCTCCAGCACGATCGGATCGATGAACGACGCCCCGGACACCCCCGCGAACTCGATCGAGCGCACCCCGACGTCGTGGTGCATCCCCACGAAGTACTCCTGGAATCCCATGCGACCGACCTCGGTGTCGACCATTGTGCGCACCCGTTGCTCGGTCATCGGCAGGATGCGGACCCCGACGCCGAACGCACGCGCGATCTCTGCTGCCACCTCGGAGGGCCTGGCACCTTCGGCGAGCCGACCCGTCCGGTAGAAGTGCGTGGCGAGGTCGGTGTCACCGAGGTTGAACCACGCACCACCCGCCGAGGAACCATCCGGCCGGACGCGCGCGAATCGTGCCAATCCCTCCATCGCGCGCCAGGTCTCGTCACGCAGTCCCCACCCGCGCGCCGGGTCGATCGCATCGGAGAGCGTGTAGACGACGGTGTCCAGATCGGGCGAGATCGACAACCCGTGCAGCACGGTGTCATCGGCGGTGTTCACGATCGCGGTGATCCGCTCCGGTTCGACGACCTCCACGAGACCCCTGAGGAATCGGGCCGCGCCGACGCCGCCGGCGAGCACGCAAATCATGTCCCGAAGCGTAGGACCGCACGGTCGTTTGGACCCCACCATGGACGCGCGACGGGCTCGAGATGCGTTCGGGCCTCGCCGTCGGCGCGGTGGGGCCGGTGGTAGCGTCGGTGAGTCTCCGTTCGACTCGCACACGAAGGTTCGTCGATGCCCCGCGCACTCATCACCGGAATCACCGGCCAGGACGGCCAGCACCTCGCAGAGTTCCTCCACGGCCAGGGCTACCAGGTCTTCGGGATGATGAAGGGCCAGAACAACCCCCGTGCCCTCCAGCTACGGGACGAGTTCCCCTATGTCGAGTTGGTGCAGGGCGACCTCGCCGACCTGCCGAGCCTCGTGTCGACACTCGAGTACGTGCGCCCCGACGAGGTCTACAACCTCGGTGCCATCTCGTTCGTGGCGATCTCATTCGGCCAGCCCGAGCTGACCTCGAACATCACGGGTCTGGGCGTGCTGCGCATGCTCGAGGCCATCCGCATGGTCGGTGGTGCACAGAACAACCCCATCCGCTTCTACCAAGCGTCGTCGTCGGAGATGTTCGGCAAGGTGCGCGAGGTGCCCCAGACCGAATTGACGCCGTTCCATCCCCGCTCTCCCTACGGGTGCGCCAAGGTCTTCGGGCACGCCATCACGGTCAACTACCGGGAGAGCTACGGCATCTATGCGTGCTCGGGAATTCTCTTCAACCACGAGGGGCCCCGCCGCGGACTCGAGTTCGTGACGCGCAAGATCACCAACACCGCGGCGCGCATCAAACTCGGCCTCGAATCCGAGCTCGTGATGGGAAACCTCGATGCGAAGCGGGACTGGGGCTACGCGGGCGACTATGTACGGGCGATGTGGATGATGCTCCAGCAGGACGAGCCCGACGACTACGTGGTCGCCACCGGCCAGACGCACTCGATCGAGGAGTTCCTGACGTTGGCTTTCGCCGAGGCAGGGCTCGGCGATTGGTCAAACTACGTGCGCCAGGACCCGCGGTTCTTCCGCCCCGCCGAGGTGGACCTGTTGATCGGTGACCCGACCAAGGCCCACACCAAACTCGGCTGGCGCCCCGAGGTCGACTTCCCCGGGCTCGTCAAGATGATGGTCGAGCACGATCTCGCCTTCGAGTCATCGCGCGTCAAGAAATAAGGGGCACGGGCTGGCAGGCCCGATTCAAGGCTTCAGCGGTGCGTCTGCGATGCCGTCGCTGAAGCCGTCGGCGTCCGGTGCGTGACCCGCCGACATCAGCGAGCGAAGTGACATCCCGAAGATGACCAGCGCGACCGTGGACGCGGCGACCAGACCGGCCTCGACGCGCAGGTAGAGATCGTCGCTCGACACCGCGGTGACCACGAGGAACGCGGCGACACCAGTGGCCCACCCGAGCGCGACGAGTCGGTGTCCGCGCAATGCGATCACGGCCTGTGCGATCGCGAGAGCGACCATGTACACCCCGCTCGCGAGTGCCAGCAGGGTGATCGTGCGCCGGTCGAGTCCACCCTCGTAGACCAAGTCGAGCACCGGGGGACCGAGCGCGAATGCACCGATCGTGCCGAGGACCGCGACGGCGGCCACGACCTTGAGGAGGAGCGAGAGGCCTTCCCTGAACTCGTCGAGGTCGCCCTTGGCGGCCAACCGCGCGAGTCGCGGAAGCAGGGCAGCCTGCACGGCTTGGAACAGGAAAAGCGGCACCCGCGCGAGAAGGACTCCGTTGCCGAACACCGTCACCTTGGCGGTCTCGGTGGAATCGGCAAGGACATCGACCCCGAGGGGACCGGCGTTCACGAGTGCGGCCCCCATCACCGATCCGAGAAGCAACCACCCGAGGTTCCCCGAGACCTCGGAGAATTCCGCGGGCGGACCGTCGTCGGTGCGAGTCTCGTGGCGCGCGGCAACGACAGCGATCGCAGCGATCGGTGCCAGCACGACTGCCAGCGCATACGGGCCCGGGCTGTCGATGCCAGCGAGCCACAGCACGGTGCAGGCTGCGAGCCGCGCGGTCCCGTCGATCCCGAGTGTGAGTCCGTAGGCGACGAAGCGTCCCGAGCCGGAGGCGATCCCGCGCACCAGGTGGAACGGCACATAGGCGAACAACGCGATGATGAGTGCGAGCGTGACGATGCCGTATCCCTCGAAAAACTCGCGGGTGAGCCAAGGAGATGCGATGAGCAGGCCAGTCAGCAGGAGCGCACCCAACCCGGTTGCGAGCATGAGCATCCGCACCAGCACGGGGCGTCCGCCCTGGTCGAGCGCACGACGGTGGGCGAGAGCCCGGCCGAGTTCCTGCTCGACCGGCATGAAGAAGCCCGGCATCAGGGCGAACGCGGCGAACCACAGCACCACAATGGGTTTGAAGCCCTCTTTGCCCAACGCCTCCTGACCCACCTTGAAAAAGACGTAGGCCGTGATCCCGGAGATGAACAGACCAACGCCAACCGACAGAGTTCCCTCGGGGAGTGGAGCCTTGTTCAACGACGCGTCGCTGTTGCTCACCATCGGGCTCCGGACACGGACTCCGAGGCTAGTGGTGGTTGACACTGGGCACAGATGCGTGCCGCTGTGCGTGTGGACGAAAGACGTGTCCCGCTATCGGCAGGACGGAGTCGTCACTGGGCGGTGTTGAGGCGGTTCTTCAACGACTCGAGAACCTCGCGCCGGCGAACCTGGGCTTTCTGGAAGCCGAGCACCGCAAAGCCGACGGCGGTGTAGCCGGCCTCGGTGACCTGCTTGACAACCGGTGCCTCGAGCACCTTGCGCGGATCCAGCTTCGCGAGGTCCACGTTCGTGATGTCGATCGAGTGGAACTGGGGAACTCGCACCTTCGGCAGGTCGATCTTGGGCAGGTCGATCTTGCGCACGTCGAGTGTCGAGAGATCGATCTTCGGGAATTTGATGTTGGGCAGGGGAGGAAGGGTCAACTTTGGCATGCCGACATACTAAGGAGAGGCGCTAGCAAAAGCAAGCACAGTGCGCTCTGACGTTTGTCACAGCCTGATCTTGGGGGTTTTTCTGCCCCCACTAGCCTCGGTCCGGCGTGTCAGAGCCCACCTCGACCCCAGATGCGGTCCCGTCGCAGGCGGTGAACCCCGAGGTCCCTCCGACGGGGACCGCACCGGGGATGCCGGTGCCTCCGGTGGTGGCAGTGGTCGTGATCCATGAGCCGGGCGACTGGCTGGGTGAGACTCTGGCTGCCCTCGCGGGGCAGGACTGTCCCGGTCTCCAACACCTGGTCCTCGTGACCGGGTCGGAGTCCGACCCGGGCCGCCGGGCGGTGTTGGATCTCGTCGCAACGAACCTGCCCGGAGCAGTGGTGCGTCTCCTCGGAGGAAACCCCGGATTTGCAGCCGCCTGCAATCGGGTGCTCGACCTCGTCGAGGGGGAGAGCGGCTTTTTCTGTTTCCTCCACGACGATGTGGCCCTCGCGCCGGATGCGATCTCGCGGCTCGTCGAGGAGGGGTACCGGTCGAACGTCGGGGTCGCGGGACCCAAGCTCGTCTATTGGGACGAGGTCAGAATGATCCAGTCGGTCGGCACGATGGTCGACCGGTTCGGTGTCGGTGTCGCCGTCGCCGACGTGGGCGAGTTGGACCAGGAGCAGCACGATGCGGTTCGCGACGTGTTCGCTCTCTCGGGCGCGTGTCTCATGGTGCGGGCCGATCTTTTCCGTGCCGTGGGGGGGTTCACCGCCGATCTCGCGATCCACGGGGCCGATCTCGATCTGTGCTGGCGGTGCCATGCGGCAGCTGCCCGTGTCGTCGTCGTCCCGGCGGCCGTGGCCCGACACAGGGAGTCAATGCTGCGTGACGCACCGACTGACACACGTGACGACACACTTGCCGCCACAGGGCCACCGCTCGTCGACGCCGAGGCCGAGTCGACGCGGGTGCGCACGGTGCTGTCGCTCACGCCGGCGCCCCAGTTGCCACTTCTCATCGCACAATTGATCGCCCACACCGTCATCCGTTCGTTGATCCTGCTGTTCACGGGTCGTGTCGGGCCTGCTGGCGTCGAGGTGCGCGCGCTCCTGTCATCGGTCGTCGGTCTCGGTGGCGTCATCGCGCGCCGCCGCCACGCCGCCGCTGTTCGTCGCGTCTCTGGTGCCGAGGTGCGCGCGCTCCAATTGCAGGGAAGTGCGCATGTCACCTCGTGGTTGCGAGCGCGAGCGCGGGCTGCCGGCATCGCCCAAGCGGCTGGACCGGTGGTGCGTGAGGCCACGCCACGGGCCGTCGTGACCCTGTGGGTGCTCCTCGCCGTCCTGCTCGTCGTCGGGTCACGTTCCTTGATCACCGGTGGAATCGCCGAGGTCGGTCAGATGGCGCGCACGGAGGGTGGTGTGCGCGACCTCGTCTCGGCGCATGTCTCCGGCTGGTGGTCGGCGGGATTTGGGCAGGCCTCGGCGGTGCCGACAGGCGTGCTGCTGTGGGCGATCGGCGGTGTCGTCTCGCTGGGTGACCTGGACGTGGCGCGGATGCTGTTCGTCGTCGCGCTGCCCCTCGTGGGCTGGCTCGGGGCCTGGCGGCTCGCCTCTGTGTTGGGCACGCGCGCGGCGCGCGTGGCGGGCACCCTCGCCTACGCGGCGGTGCCGCTGCCGTACGCAGCGATCGCATCGGGTCGATGGGGGGCGCTCGCGGTCTATGCGGGGTTGCCGTGGATCGTGCACCTGTCGCGGCTCGTGGTCGGTCACGTCGATCTCGGCCGCGCGTATCTCGATGCCGCGGGCAATCGTGTCGTGGAGGTCGATCGGGATCTCTTCGTCGACGCGCCACCCACGCGGATGCGCCGACATTGCGCCGCACTCGCGCTCGTTGCCTCCTCGGTCGCGGCTTTCGAGCCCGGGATCGTGGTCGTGGTTCCGGTGACGGTTGCGGCCCTGTGGCTGGCCACGTGGGTTCACGGCGCACCGGCACTGCGGTCATTGCGTTGGCTCGGTGTCGGCGCGGGGATCGTCGGGTCGGCGGCGGTTCTGAATCTGCCGTGGTCAGCCACGTACGTCAGGAGCGGCTGGTGGGAGGCCTTGACCGGGGCCCCCGTGGAGGGCGGGCGCGACCTGGGCCTCGTGGCACTGGCTTCGTTCTCGGTCGGTCGGTTCCTCTTCGCACCGCTGTCGATCGCGTTGTACGTCGCCGTGGCCGGGGCGGTGTTCCTCGTGCGCGGTGCCAAGGTCCCGTGGGCACTGCGTGGAGCGCTGCTCACCGGGGTGAACCTGCTGCTGGTCGTGCTCGACGATGCGGCCCTCCTGCCCGTGCACCTCCCCGAGCCGGCCGTGATGCTCGTGCCCGCTGCTCTGGGTATCTCGATCTGTGCGGCATCGATGGGGGCTGCCCTCTCGGTCGACCTGCGACGGGGCAAGTTCTCGTGGCGACAACCACTCGGGCTCGTTGTGACGGCCGCATTCGCGGTCGGAACCGTGCCCGTGGCCACCAACGCCGTCGACGGTGGGTGGAACCAGCCGTCGCTCGCGGTCGTGCAGTTGATGAACCAATTGCCCGGAGAGGACGTCGACGGGGGATACCGCACGTTGTTCATCGGTGACCCCCGTGTGCTCCCCGGTGCGCCCAACAACCTGGGCTGGGGCATCGGGTGGTCCGTCGTCAACGGTCGTGCGCCGGATGTGACCGAGATGTGGGAGACAGGTCCGACTCGGGCGCGCGACCAGGCACTCGTCGCCCTGTACGGAATCGTGCGCGGCCAGACGGCGCGTTCCGGTCGACTGCTCGCTCCGCTCGGTGTGCGGTACGTCGTGGTCCCGATCATCGATGGAGGCGAATCACGGCGCGAGTCGCCGATCGCGGCGCCTGACGGACTCGAGGAGGCTCTGTCGCGCCAGCTCGACCTGAAGCGCCGCTACTCCTCACCCGACCTCGTCATCTTCGAGAACGCATCGTGGATTCCGGTGCGCTCGGTGCTCGCGGCACCCACCGCGGACGCGAGTGCGCGCGCCGGTGCCGAATCCGTGATCTCGGCAGATCTCGCCGGTGCCGTACCGGCACTCCACTCCGAGGATCCCGTGGCATCGGTGACGGGTGATCTCCCCGTCGGGACGTTCCACGCCGCGGTGTCGTTCAACGACCGTTGGCGGCTCACCGGCCCCGATGGTCGCGGAATCCCGATGCGACCGGCATTCGGCCTGACGAATGCATGGGACATCACCACAGCGGGGAGACACATGCTCTCGTTCGACACCGGAGCACTGCAGAGCGCAGGGGTCATCCTGCAGTTCGCCGCGTGGTGCGTGCTCGCATGGCTCGCTGTCGCCCGCGGTCGTCGCCCACGACGACTCACCTCCGCACCCACGGCCACAGAGCAGTCCGCCGTGATGTCGATGGATCAAGGTCGGGAGGGTGTTCTGTGATCCGGGTCAGGCGCGCGGTTGTCCGTCGCATCGCGAGCACCATCGTCGTGGCCGCGGTGGGGGCCGGAGTCGTGGCCGTGGACATCCGTGAGCGTGGCGCTCGCGAGGGAGCCTCGGCAGCGATCGACAAGTACGCCGGCTTTCCGCAGGTGTCATCGGACAGGCGGATCTCGACAAGTTGGTTCTGCCCCGGTGTCGCGGCCGGTGACGGTGTCGCGGCCGGCAACCTCGTCATCGTGAACCCGGGGGACGAGCAGATCACCGCGACCCTGCGACTGCTCTCCGAGGAGACCGCGCCGCTCGAGCGGATCGTCGTGGAGCCGCGGTCGCGCCTCGAGGTGGATGTGCTGCGTGGACGCACCGTCGGGGTGGTCGTGCCGGTCGTGGAACTGGTCGGCCCGGTCGGAACGGTCGAGCAGGAGTTGTTCTACGCGGCCGGTGACGTCACCGCACAGTGCGTATCGCAGACCTCGTCGACATGGCACTTCGCCGACGGCTTCACCGCCGAGGGGTCCACGCACCGGTTGGTGATCGCCAATCCCTACCCGGAGAGCGCCGTTGTGGGGGTGGTGTTCACCACGGTCGACGGACAACGCGCGCCGGCACAGCTGCAGGGCATGATCCTGGCACCCGGGACCGCGCGGAGCATCCCACTCGTCGAGCAGGGTGCCCGCGACGAAAAGCGTCTCGCGGTCACGGTCACGGCCACCTCGGGGCAGGTGATCGCCTCGCGGACACAGCACTATCTCGGTGCCGGTCGACTGGGTTACTCGACGACCCTCGGAGTGCCCGCCACCGGCCGCCAGTGGTGGTTCACGTCGGGCCGCACCGGCCCGCTCGTCACGGAAGAACTCGTCGTGCACAATCCGGGCGACCGGGCATCGAGGGTCACGGTGTCGTTCTTCGGCGAGGGAATCACCAACGCAGCCCCGGTCGACGCAACCGGGGCGCTGCCGTCCGCGGCGGTCGAGGTGCCGGCGGGCGGCACCGTCGCGATCGACACGAACGCTGTCGCCGATCTGCCAAAGGGTGACCATGCGATGGTCGTCGACGTGGTCGAGGGTCCCGGTGTCGTCGTCGAGCACGTGCTCAGCCAGAAGACCGTCACCGGGTACTTCACTGCGGTCACAAACGGGGTTCCCGAGGGTCTGTCGTCGCGGGTGTGGCGGGTGCCGAGCGGTCTCGCGCGCGGTGCGCGCAATGCCCTCACGATCCTGAACACCACCGCCGAGGCGGGCACATTCACGATCGCAGCCGTGGGACCGGGGGGCGAGGTCGCGTTGCCCGGTGCCGAGAACCTCCCGATCGAGGGTGCGTCACTGGCGTTGCACGACGTGCCCGATGGCGCGGCCAATGGCGAGGTGGTGATCCGGTCGACGGTTCCCGTCGTGGTGCAACGCCGCACCACGCGAGGTCATGGTCTCCCGGGATTCGGGGTCGTGGGCGCACTGCCCGTCAGGGAGTCACGTTGATGATGGGCCCGGACACCCGATGAGCGATGTCGCCGCGGTGCTCGTTGCGGTCCTGGTTGCCGTGGGGATCGCCTCGGTGTTGCGCCGGCGCGGCAGGCCGGCCGGGCCGACCCAGGCCGGCTGGTCGGCACCATCCCAATTGGACCGCGCCGATTTCCCGCGGGTCGACGCGCCGTGGATCGTGGTCGCATTCACGTCGTCCACCTGCTCGACGTGCGCCGATGTGGCGGCCAAGGTCGATGTACTCGGGTCGCGCGAGGTGGTGACGGCGCGGGTCGACTACGCCGACAACCGGGATCTTCACCTTCGCTACCGCATCGATGCGGTGCCGTGCGTTGTGATCGCCGACTCCGACGGGGTCGTGCGCCGGTCGTTCCTCGGTCCCGTCAAGGCACAAGATCTGTGGGCTGCAGTCGCAGAATGCAGGGATCCCGGCTCGACTCCCGAGACGTGCCAGAGACCCGATCAACCCGCCGACTGATCCAACATCTCGATCCATCAACCGGACACGTCGGGCGGGGGGACCCGGTTCGACCCGGTACCCGACCGTTCAGGCAATGACGATGTGGGTCAGACCTCGGAGTGCGACGGCGCATCGAGCGCCTGTTGGACGAGCCGACCGACCGTGGGCCCATCGATCGTCTCGTGCTCGAGCAGGGCCTCTGCCACGAGATCGAGACCCTTTCGGTGCTTGGTGAGCACCTCGATGGCGCGCGCCTCCTGTTCGGTGAGGATGCGCGTAATCTCCTCGTCGATCAGTTGGGCGGTCGAGTCGGAGTACTCCCGACCGCTCGTCATCAGGTCCTCGCCGAGGAAGACCTGCTGCTGGCTGTTCCACGCTTGTGGGCCGATGCGGTCCGACATGCCCCACTCGCGCACCATTCGACGCGCGATGTTGGTGGACTGCTCGAGATCGTTCGCGGCCCCCGAGTTGAGGTGGCCGTAGACCACCTTCTCGGCGGCGCGACCACCCATCGCCTTGCAGATGACATCCTCGAAGTATTCGCGCGAATACGTGTGGCGCTCCTCTGGCAGGGTCCAGGTGACACCCAGTGCCATGCCCCGGGGCAGGATCGTCACCTTGTGCAGAGGATCGGAATGGGGGAGAACCGTCGCGAGCACGGCGTGGCCACCCTCGTGGTAGGCGGTGGCTCGCTTCTCCTCGGCGGTGAGCACGAGACTCTCGCGGCGTGCCCCCATGACGACGCGGTCGCGAGCGTTCTCGAAATCGATCCGCTCGATCACGGCCGACCCGCGACGCACGGCAAACAGCGCAGCCTCGTTCACGAGGTTGGCGAGATCGGCACCGCTCATCCCCGGGGTGGCCTTGGCCATCGTCTCGAGATCGACGTCGGGCCCCATCCGCTTGTCGCGAGAGTGAACCTTGAGGATCGCGAGGCGCTCCTCGTACTCGGGCAAGGGAACCACGATCTGGCGGTCGAAGCGTCCCGGACGCAGGAGTGCCGGGTCGAGAATGTCGGGCCGGTTCGTCGCCGCGAGGATCACGACCCCCTCACTCGTTTCGAATCCGTCCATCTCGGCGAGCATCTGGTTCAGGGTCTGCTCGCGCTCGTCGTGCCCACCGCCGAGCCCGGCGCCGCGCTTGCGGCCGATCGAGTCGATCTCGTCCACGAAGATGATCGCCTTGCCCATCTTGCGCGCCTGCTGGAAAAGATCGCGGACGCGGCTCGCACCGACACCCACGAACATCTCCATGAAGTCCGAGCCGGTGACCGACAGGAAACCCACGCCGGCCTCACCGGCGACCGCGCGGGCGAACAGAGTCTTTCCGGTTCCCGGGGGACCGACCAGCAGGATCCCCTTGGGCACCCGTGCGCCGATCTCCCTGAACCGCTCCGGCATGCGCAGGAAGTCGACGACCTCCTTGATCTCCAACTTCACACCGTCGTATCCGGCGACATCGGCGAACGTGGTCGAGGGCTTGTCGGCCTGGTAGGGCTTCGCGCGACTGCGGCCCACCGACATGATGTTGCCGGCCTGACCCATGGCGCGCCGCTGCATCCACACGAAGAAGCCAACGATCAGGAGGAACGGCAAGAGGATCGGGACCAACGATGCGATCCAGTTGGGCTGGGGCGTCACGTAGTCGTAGTCGACCTGATTCTCCTTCAACAGGGTCTCGTCGGCGTCGGAGAGCGACGCTGAACCCGTCGTGATGAACTTGCCGCCGTTTCGGAAGGTTCCCTCGATGGTGTTGGTGGAGTTGTTGATGGTGATCTCGACGACCTTGCCGTCGCGCACCTGGGCGAGGAACTCGGTGTAGGACAGTTTCTCGCCGACGGGCCGTGACACGAACTGGGAGGCGAACAGAGCAACGACGAGCGCCGACACGATGACCCAGATCGCCCACTTGGGCATCGGTGGACGCTGTGCATCACCGGGTGTCGGTGTCTTGGGGGCGCGGTCCTTGGCGAAGGGATTGCGACCCGGCATGCGGGGCCCTCCCTTGGGAGCGTGGGGCGGAGGCGGCGGGGGAGGTGACTCGCTCATGACCCCATGCTACGGCCGACGTGGAACGGTCTGAATGGGCCACCGGGTATCAACCACTCATGTCACGTGCACAACTACCTTTTCCGGCATGTTGCGCCAGTGCACTCGCCAAGGTTGTGTCCGAGTCGCATCGGTCACACTGTCGTACCAGTACGCCCGCTCGTTGGTGTGGCTGGAAGACCTGAGCCCCGAGCGCGACCCGCACTCCTACGACTTGTGCACGACTCATGCCGACCGTCTCTCGCCCCCCTCTGGGTGGCACCTCGAGGATCGCCGGGTGCGCGTTCACGTCTACGATCCGGGTCGGCTCGCCGGCTGATCGCGGCGACCCGGAGCATCCGGTGACCGAATTTCCCCCTCCGCCCCCGCCGTCTGTGCCGCCCCCCTCGGGCGGGACACTGCCTCCGCCACCTCCCGGGTCGAAGCGGGCCGGCGCAGCCAACGCACTGACCGCGTGGCTGGTCGCTTTCGTCACGGTGCAGATCGTGAGCGCCGTCGTGCTGGTCTCCACCGGCTATCTCGAGGATGTGGACGACCTCCCGATGTCGGTGAACACCCTGCTCGCCGTGGTGATGTGGGCGTTCCAGCTCGTCGCGGTGGCGTGGTGGGCGGGGCGTTCGATGGGGACCGATCTCGCGCGCGCAACGGGTCTGACCGTGCGATCGCGCGATGCGTGGTGGCTGCTGGTGGGAGCCGCGTGCCAATTCATCTTGATGGCGATGGTGAACTGGCCGCTGCAGCGGCTGTTCCCCGAGCAGTTCTCGGCCGAAAGGGTCTCGGAACGCGCCGAGACCCTCGCCGACAGTGCGACGGGCATCTGGGTGGCCGCCCTCGTGCTGGTTGTCGTCGTGGGGGCACCGTTGGTGGAAGAGATCGTCTATCGGGGGATGATCCAGACGGGGTTCGTCGCGAGTTGGGGCCCGGTCGCCGGTGTCGTGGCGACCTCTGCGATCTTTGCGGGTGTCCACCTCAGCTGGTCCGAGTTCCCGGCGTTGTTCGCATTCGCGCTCGTGCTCGGTGCGGGGCGCCACCGTGCTGGCAGACTGGGACCGGCGATCATGGCGCACGTGGGTTTCAATGCCTGCGGCCTCTTGGCGGTGGCGGCGCTGTAGGTCGGCGGACCCACCATCATGAGCGATCCCTCGACCATCCACGATCCCGCGGACGATGCAATCGCCGCAGCCCCGATCGGCAAGGCGATCGATCCCGACGCGCGCCGGTCCGAGTGGGCTCTCACGTTCAAGTCGATGACGACCACGGCGATCGTGCTGGGGGCGACACTGATCGTGATGGCGGTCGTGCAGCCCGCGCTCGTCCTGCGCGACAACACCCCGACGGGGGGCGACATGGGCGCCCATGTGTGGGGACCGGCGTACCTGCGCGATGTGCTCCTCCCGCACTGGCGACTGACCGGGTGGTCGATGGACTGGTACGCGGGGTTCCCGGCCTACCGCTTCTACATGGTGGTGCCCGCGCTCCTCATCGTGCTCGTCGATGTCGTGCTCCCGCACGGGATCGCCTTCAAACTCGTGGCGGTCGCGGGTCTCGTGGCGTTCCCCGCGAGCGCGTGGGTGATGGGTCGGGTCGCCAGACTCCCGTACCCGTTCCCCGAACTCCTCACGGTGGGTGCGGTGATGTTCCTCTTCGATGAGAGCTTCACGATCTACGGCGGGAACATCCCCTCGACGATGGCGGGTGAGTTCTCGTTCTCGATCGCGCTCGCACTCGCACTCGTCGGGCTGGGGATGTTCGCGCGCGGACTCGACGACGGCAAGCACCGCGGATGGGCGGCGCTCCTGATCGCGCTCAGCGCCCTGTCGCACGGCATCGTGTTGCTGTTCAGTTTCTTCGGGGCCGCGCTGATGGTCCTGATGCGCCTCGATCGTCAGAGGTTGTGGTTCGGCATCACGACGCTCGCCACAGCCGTGCTGCTCTCGTCGTTCTGGGTCCTGCCGTTCCTCGGTGGCCATGCCTACATGACCGACATGAAGTACGAGCCGCGACCGAGCGGAGCATCCGACTCGCTGTGGGCGATGTACTTCCCCCTGCACCCTGCCTTCGACGCGGCCCTGTTCGCGCTGTCGGTGATCGGCTTTGCGGTCTCGTGGGGACGACGACGCCTCCTCGGTGTGTGGATGGGCATCTACTCGGTGATCCTGATGATCGGCGTGAACGTCGCCCAGGAGAGCCTCCCGATCATCGGACTGCTGTGGAATCCGCGATTGCTCCCCTTCCTCTACCTCCTGCGTTACATGCTGGCCGCGATCGGGTTGTGGGAGGTCTGTGTGTTCCTCGCGCGCGCCGTCGCGGCCCAGCGCGACCCCGTGCATGCCACGCGCACGCTCAGCACCAACACCCAGACCGGGTTCGCGTGGCTCGTCGCACTGTCGTGCCTGATCGTGCTCGGCTTCCGCTACCAGGCCCTCCCCGGCGGAAAGGTGGTCAGTGACGACTCGGGGTCGAACTACGCGTGGGGACCGATCGAGATGCCGGCGCACAGGGCCTTCTCCGACGGGTGGGCGCGGTGGAACTTCGAGGGCTACGAGGGCAAGCCGGCCTACGGGGAGTACCACGGTGTCGTCCAGACGATGGACCGGCTGGGGCGCGAGCGCGGGTGCGGGCGCGCGCTGTGGGAGAACAACGGCGAGCTGAACAAGTACGGCACCACGATGGCACTGATGCTGCTGCCGCACTGGACGAAGAGTTGCATCGGGTCGATGGAGGGACTCTTCTTCGAGGCGGCGGGCACCACGCCGTACCACTTCATCGCCGCCGCCGCGCTCTCGAAGCAATCGTCGAACCCCGTTCGCGAGTTGCGCTACGACAACAACGACGCCGAGCGCGGGGTCACCTACATGCGATCGCTCGGCATCCGGTACTACATGGCCTTCACCCCCGAGGCGATCGCCGAGGCCAAGACCCAGCCCGATCTGGTCGAGGTCGCGACCTCCGGGCCGTGGCGGATCTACGAGCTGGTCGACCATGCGATCGTCGAGCCACTCACGGTCGAGCCGATCGTGGTGAACCCGCGCCCCGGTGACCGTCGTGAGCGGTGGCTCGAGGTCGGCACCTCGTGGTTCCAGCGCGGCGATGAGTGGTCGGCGCTCCCCGTCGAGACCGGTCCGGGGCAGTGGCAGCGCATCGACGTCGCACCGGACGTCGAGCGGCGCGTGGGTGAGCCGGGGTCTTCGGGTCGGCAGGTCGACATCGTCGAGCCGCTGGGCAACATCGAGAAGCGGGCGCTCCCGGGGGTGACCGTCTCCGACGTCGTGATGGGGAATGAGTCGGTGTCGTTCAGGGTCGACAAGGTCGGTGTCCCGGTGGTGGTGAAAGTCAGTTACTTCCCGACGTGGCGCGTCGACGGGGCCGATGCGGTGCACCGCGCCGCCCCGAACATGCTGGTGGTGGTGCCGACCTCGAACGAGGTGAACATCCGCTACGGCTCGTCCTTCATCGATCGATTCGCATGGTTCCTCACCGTCGTGGGGATCGTCGTCGTGACGCTGTTCTTCCGGCGGAGGTTCCGCTACGGGGTCGCGATGCCCCCGAGGGCTCCGGACGCTGCTCCGGCATCGGTGTTCGATGCCCCGTCCTCGGATGCGGCAGCCGACGGGGAGGGGCATCGACAATGACCGTTGATCCGGCGATCCTCGACGAGATCGTCATGGCCTATGACGTGCGGGGCACCACACCCGAGCGGATGAATGCGGACATCGCGCGCGCTCTCGGGGTCGCCTTCGCGCGGTTCTGCGGTGCGTCGACCGTCCTCGTCGGTCGCGACATGCGCCTCACCGGTGAGGAACTCGCCACCGCCTTCGCCGACGGTGCGATGAGCCACGGTGCCGATGTCGTGCACCTCGGACTCGCGAGCACCGACCTCGTCTCCTTCGCCGCGGGTCGCCTCGACGCCCCCGGGGCGATGTTCACGGCATCGCACAACCCGGCCGAGTACAACGGCATCAAGTTCTGTCTCGCCGGTGCGCGGCCGGTGGGCATCGACACCGGACTCGCCCAGATCCGCGACACGGCCAAATCGGTCCTCGCGGGGAACGGCCCGGCGCCGGCTGCGGTGCGCGGCTCGCTCTCGCGACACGACATGCTGGACGAATTCGCCGATCACGTGGTCGGGTTCATCGACCGCTCGTCGATCGCGCCGATGAGGGTGGTGGCCGACACGGCCAACGGCATGGGTGGCCTCATCGTCCCGGCGGTGTTCTCGCGGCTGCCGATGGTCGATCTCGAGGTGATGTACCCCGAGCTCGATGGTTCGTTCCCGAACCATCCCGCCGATCCCCTCCAGCCCGCGAATCAGCGCGATCTCCAGGCACGCGTCGTGGCGGGCGGCTTCGATGTGGGCCTCGCCTTCGATGGTGACGCGGACCGCGTGTTCGTGGTGGACGAGAAGGGTCGGGGTCTCTCGGGTTCGACGACGACGGCGATCCTGGCGGCCGCGATGCTGAGGAACCACCCGGGTGCGACGGTGCTGCACAACCTGATCTGTTCCCGTGCGGTGTCCGAGGTGATCCGCGAGAGCGGTGGTGTGCCGGTGCGCACCAAGGTCGGTCACTCGAACATCAAGCAGGTGATGGCCGAGACGGGCGCGGTGTTCGGCGGGGAGCACTCCGCGCACTACTACTTCCTCGACAACTACCGAGCGGACTCGGGCATCATCGCCGCGATGTTAATGCTCGCCGAGGTGTCGAGGGCCGGGGTTCCCCTGTCGGAGTTGCGGCGACCCTTCGAGCGCTACGAGGCGAGCGGTGAGATCAACACGAGCGTGGCCAGCGTGAGTCGTGTCCTCGACGAGGTCGCCGACCGGTTCGGCGCGTTCCCCCAGGACAGGATCGACGGACTCACCGTGGACTGTGGTGACTGGTGGTTCAACCTCAGGCCCTCGAACACCGAGCCGTTGCTTCGCCTCAACCTCGAGGCACCCACCCGCGAGGTCTGCGACACGCGGGTCGCCGAGGTGCTCGCGATCGTCACGTCGGTCTGACGAGGCCTGACATCGGCCCGCGCGATCACACGCCGGGTTGGCCAGTGACCGGTCCGTGGTTGAATGGGGTGTGTGACCGTGGAGCCATCGCTCATGAGGATTCTCGCCTGCCCCGTGGACAAGGGCCGCTTGTGGCTCGCCGAGGATGGTTCCTTCCTCTACAACCCGCGGCTGCGTCTGGCCTACGAGGTTCGCGAGGCAATCCCTGTGATGCTGGCCGACGAGGCCCGGCGCGTCGACGACGCCGAACACGCACATCTCGAGGCGTCGATCGCCGCGGGTCGCATGACTTCGTCGCTCTGAGCGTCTCGCTAGACTCTGCTGGCGGTCGGGCTGAACAGAGAGGTGCCAGTGGGCCCCAGCCTCCGCGGATCGCGGATTCCCCGCGCCCGTCCGACGAGCCCGCGCAGCCCCGCGCACCGACCATTGGAGACACCATGACCACCACCGCCTCGCGCTCCGACTACCGGGTCGCAGATCTCTCCCTCGCACCGTTTGGCCGCAAGGAGATCCACCTCGCCGAGCACGAGATGCCTGGTCTGCGCTGGCTCCGCAAGCAGTTCGGTCCGTCCAAGCCGCTCGCCGGAGCACGGATCTCGGGGTCGCTGCACATGACAATCCAGACCGCGGTGCTGATCGAGACCCTCGTGGAACTCGGTGCAGAGGTGCGCTGGGCCTCCTGCAACATCTTCTCCACCCAGGACCACGCGGCTGCGGCCGTGGTGGTGGGCCCGAACGGCTCCGCTGACAATCCGCAGGGTGTCCCGGTGTTCGCCTGGAAGGGCGAGACGCTGGAGGAGTACTGGTGGTGCACCGAGCAGATGCTCACCTGGCCCGACGGCGGCCACGCCAACATGATCCTCGACGACGGCGGTGATGCGACCCTGCTCATCCACAAGGGGACCGAGTACGAGCGCGCCGGTGCAGTGCCCGATCCGGGGTCGGCGTCGAACGTCGAGCTCGCGATCGTGCTCGGCCTGTTGCAGCGCTCGCTCAGGAACGAGCCGAACAAGTGGACCGAGATGGGGCGCCAGATCAGGGGCGTCACCGAGGAGACCACGACGGGAGTCAAGCGCCTCTACAAGATGGCCAAGGACGGCGAGTTGCTGTTCCCCGCTATCAACGTGAACGACTCGGTGACCAAGAGCAAGTTCGACAACCTCTACGGCTGCCGCCACTCCCTGATCGATGCGATCAACCGCGCCACCGACGTGATGATCGCGGGCAAGCTCGCGGTCGTGTGCGGATACGGCGACGTCGGCAAGGGCTGCGCACAGTCGCTGCGCGGCCAGGGCGCGCGCGTCATCGTCACCGAGATCGATCCGATCAACGCCCTGCAGGCCGCGATGGAGGGCTACCAGGTCGACACACTCGAGTCGGTGCTCGGCGAGGCCGACATCTTCGTGACCGCGACCGGCAACGAGGCCATCGTCACCGTCGACCACATGGCGGGCATGAAGCACAACGCGATCGTGTGCAACATCGGGCACTTCGACAACGAGATCGACATGGCCGGTCTCGCCCGCAGCGGGGCCACCCGTGACGAATTGAAGCCCGGGACCGACCTGTGGACGTTCCCCGACGGTCACGCGGTGATCATCCTTGCCGAGGGCCGACTCGTGAACCTCGGGTGCGCCACCGGCCACCCGAGCTTCGTGATGTCGTGCTCCTTCTCGAACCAGGTCATCGCGCAGATCGAGTTGTTCAACAACCTCGAGAACTACCCGACGGGCGTCTACGTGCTACCGAAACGGCTCGACGAGCAAGTCGCTCGCGCACATCTCGATGCGCTCGGTGTGAAGCTGACCAAGCTCACCGACGAGCAGGCCGAGTACCTCGACATGGATCCCGCGGGTCCGTTCAAGCCGGACCATTACCGCTACTGATCGACCGCCCCTCGTTCGGTGGCCGTTGCCGACGACATCTCGAACAGGCGCAGGGTGATCTGCACCAGGGGCCCGATGCCGAGTGCGAAGACCACGGTGCCGAACCCGACGGTTCCGCCGAGTGCGACACCGACGGCGAGCACCGCGAGCTCCACGACCGTGCGTGCGAGGCGCACGCTGATGCCGCAGCGCACGCTCAGGCCCACCATCAGTCCGTCGCGGGGTCCCGGGCCGAGTTCTGCGCCGATGTACAACCCCGAGCCCGCCGCGATCGCGAGCATCCCGAGCCCGACGTAGAGGGCCCGACCCGTGATGCTGGACGTCTCGGGGATCAGCGGTTCTGCGAGATTCTCGACGATCCCGATCTGCAGGGCGTTCAGCACCGTGCCGATTCCCGGGCGCAGCCGCAGGGGGATCCACAACAGCAGGACCGCGAACCCGGTGATCACGATGACGGTCCCCACCGCGAGACCGCTCCGCGAGGAGACGCCCTGGTGGAAGACGTCCCACGGTGGCACGCCGATGTCGGAGACGATGAAGAAGGCGATGCCGATGCCGAAGAACGCGAGACCGGTCACACACCGCGCGAGTCGCTCGGGGAATCTCTCGGCGAGCGGCCGTGCGGCCGTGGGGGAGGAGCCCGACACCATGGTGATTCAACGTACCGAACTCGCCACGATGGTCACCGGTGAATATCACCAGAGCGTGATCGAGGTTCCGATCAGGGCCGCGGGTGTCTTCGAGGGTGCGCTGCGCGAGGCGGTGACGGCGCTCAAGTACGGGCGCAATCGTCGCATCGCTCGCGACCTCGGTGATCTCGTCGCCGTCCCGTTGACGGCTCTCGTGTCGGAATTGCCGCTCCACGCCCGGTGTGTCGTGACGTGGATCCCCACCGCGCCGTCCCGCGCGAGACGGCGCGGGTTCGATCACGCCGAACTCATCGCGCGCCGGGCCGCGCGCACCGCTGGTCTGCGGTGTCGGAGACTCCTTCGCAGGGTGGATGAGTCGCGACAGACCGGGGCCAGCAAGCGCGTGCGCGAAACGGGGCCCCGACTCGCGGCGGGTCGGGGATGTCGGGGGCGCACCGTGGTGCTGGTGGACGATGTCGTCACGACGGGGGCCACGGTGCGCGGAGCGGCGTCGGCGGTCATGCTCGCGGGGGCGGCGGGCGCGGCCTGCGTGTGTGTGGCGTCCGTGGGGTGAGGGGCGTGGTTCAGCCGAGAGCGAGTCGGCGCGCCTCGGCGATCGCAGGCCTCGAATCCTCTCCGACATGGATGCCGTGCATCCCGAGGGCGAGCGCGGCGTTCACGTTCGCCTCGAGGTCGTCAAGGAACGCGGTGCGGGTCGCGGTCGCGCCGAGCCGTTCCATGGTGAGCTCGTAGATCGCCGGGTTGGGCTTGCGCATGCCGACTTCGTGGCTGTCGACGATCACGTCGAACACCGCCTCGAAGTCCATGAGCGGCCACCACCACTCGCGGAACTCGCGCACGTTGTTGGTGAGGATGCCGATCCTCCGTCCCGCCCCGCGCAGGTCATGGATGAGTCGCACCATGTCGTCATTGAGCGCGAACGTGAACGCCGGACCGCCGCTCGTGGGCGGCTTGTCCGGGGGGATCGACGCCCTGATCCCGGCCGCGTCGAGCAAGTTCTTGGTGATCTCGCGGCACTCGGCGAGCGTGATCTCGCCGCGTTCGACCCGGTGCCACTGGTGGTCGGTGTCGAGGTGATGCGGACCCATCACGATCTCCGCCACGACCGCCGGATCGTGGTCGGGGAATCTCCTCGTGAAATCGCGTGGACCTCCGTTTCGCATGATCACCCCGCCGAGGTCGAAGATCACGGTGTCCACGGTCGCAGTCGTCACGGCACAAGTATCATCCCGGACTCGTCCCGGGGGCGAACCATCCCCGTGAACGCCCACCGGTAGGCTCGTGCTTCGCATGAAACTCCTGGACAAGGTCCTGCGCGCCGGTGACGGCAAGCGGGTCAAGGCCCTCCAGGGACTCGTCCCGGAGATCAACGCCCTAGAGGCGTCGGTGACCGTTCTCTCCGACGACGCACTGCGCGCAAAAACCGCCGAGTTCCGCCAACGACTCGACCGTGGTGAGTCCGTCGACGACCTGCTCGTCGAGGCCTTCGCGGTCGTGCGCGAGGCGGCCCGTCGGGTGATCGGTCAGCGCCACTTCGACGTCCAGATGATGGGTGGAGCGGCACTCCACTTCGGGTGGGTGGCCGAGATGAAGACCGGCGAGGGCAAGACACTCGTGTCGACCCTGCCGGCCTACCTGAACGGTCTCACCGGCAGGGGTGTCCATCTCGTGACGGTGAACGACTACCTCGCGCGATTCCACGCGGAGTGGATGGGCCGCATCCACAAGTGGATGGGGCTCGAGGTGGGGCTCGTCCTCCCGGGGACCCGCGAGAGTGCCCGGCAGAAGCGCGAGGACTACGCCTGCGACATCACCTACGGGACGAACAACGAGTTCGGTTTCGACTATCTCCGCGACAACATGGCCGGGACACTCGACGACAAGGTGCAGCGTGGCCACCACTTCGCGATCGTGGACGAGGTCGACTCGATCCTGATCGACGAGGCGCGCACCCCACTCATCATCTCGGGGCGGATCGCCGACGCCGCACAGATCTACTACCGGTTCGCCGCGATCGCGCGGTCGCTCGATCGCGACGCCGACTACGAGGTCGACGAGGCCAAGCGAATCGTGTTCCCCACCGAGGCCGGTATCGAGAAGGTGGAGGTGCAGCTCGGTCTCGACAATCTCTACGACGCGGTGCAGCAGAACCTCGTGCACCAGCTCCAGGTGGCACTGAGGGCCAAGGAGCTCTACCGGCGCGACAAGGACTACATCGTGGACGCCGGCGAGGTGAAGATCGTCGACGAGTTCACCGGACGCATCCTCGAGGGTCGGCGCTGGAGCGAGGGCATCCACCAGGCTGTCGAGGCCAAGGAGAACGTGAAAATCAACGAGGAGAACCAGACCCTCGCCACGATCACCCTCCAGAACTACTTCCGCATGTACGACAAGCTCGCCGGCATGACGGGCACCGCGCAGACCGAGGCCGCCGAATTGGTCAACACCTACCAGCTCCAGGTGGTGCCGATTCCGACCGACAAGCCGGTGGTACGGATCGACGAGGCCGACCTGATCTACAAGAACGAGGTGGCCAAGTTCGGAGCCGTGGTCGAGGACATCGTCGAGCGCAACAACAAGGGTCAGCCAGTCCTCGTGGGCACGATCAGTGTCGAGAAGAGCGAGTACCTCTCGCGCGAGTTGACCAGGCGCGGTGTGGACCACGAGGTCCTGAACGCCAAGCAACACACGCGCGAGGCGCTCATCGTGGCCCAGGCGGGTCGGCTCGGTGCGGTGACCGTGGCCACGAACATGGCTGGTCGTGGCGTCGACATCCTGCTCGGGGGGAATCCCGAACTGCTCGCGCGCCAGCAGGTGATCGCGAGGGGTCACGACCCCAAGGTGCTCGTGGACGAGTTCGCGCTCCCCGGACCCATCGAGCTGCTGCACGAGGATTTCCGTGCCGCGAGGGAGGCCGCATTCGCGTGCCTCGCAGAGTTGACACCCGAGGTGAAGGCGCGCTGCGATGCCGAGGGTGCGAAGGTGCGCGAACTCGGGGGCCTCTTCGTGCTCGGCACCGAGCGCCACGAGAGCCGTCGCATCGACAACCAGTTGCGAGGCCGATCGGGCCGCCAGGGCGACCCGGGGTCGAGCCGGTTCTACCTCTCCCTCGACGACGAGTTGATGCGTCTGTTCGCCACCGGTGCGCTCAGCTGGGTGATGGGTCGTGCCCTGCCCGACGAGGAGGCGATCGAGGCCAAGATGGTCACCAAGGCGATCGAGCGCGCCCAGACAACGGTGGAGCAGCGCAACTCCGAGATCCGCAAGAACGTCCTGAAGTACGACGAGGTGATGAACGAGCAGCGCAAGGTCATCTACCAGCGCCGCGACCAGATCCTCGGCGGCGCCGATCTCAAGTCGGCTGCGATGGAGTACCTCGCAGAGGCCGTCGACTCGTTGATCTCCACCTACTGCGTCTCCGAGGCGACCGACGAATGGGACGTCGGGGGTCTCGCCGCCGAGCTGCGCACCTACTGGCCAGCCACCGTCACCGAGTCGTCCATCCATTCGTGCCCGGACACCGACGCGGTCTACGACCACGTCATGGCGGACGCGGGTGCGCACTACTCGCGCCGCGAGACCGAGCTCGGTGACGAGGTGATGCGCCAGATCGAACGGCAGGTGATGCTCTCGATCGTCGATCAGCGCTGGCGCGAGCACCTCGAGGAGATGGACTACCTACAGGAGGGCATCAACCTGCGTGCGATGGGTCAGAAGGACCCGCTCAGCGAGTGGCAGCGCGAGGGTTACGAGATGTTCGGCCAGATGATGACCGGTATCGCCCAGGACTTCGTGCGCTACGTCATGCACGTGCAGGTGGTGCGCGAGGACCCCGACGGTGTCACGGTGCGCAACATCACCGAGACCTCGCACGAGGACGAGGGCGCCGACGGCTTCTCGGCGGCCTCGCTCGCCGGTGGCGAGGTGGATCCCGCGATGCTGGAGCCGGTCGAGGAGGCCCCCCGTCGCCCGGTGGTCAAGGATGCCCACGACTGGGCGAACACGCCGCGCAACGCACAGTGTCCCTGCGGGTCGGGTCGCAAATACAAGCTCTGTCACGGCGCAGCCTGAGGAACCCGTGCGCGACTTCACCACCGATCTCGCCGATGTCGCACGACGCCTCGACGAGGCGCGCGGGTATCTCCGCATCGAGGAGTCCAAGGCGCGCCTCGCCGAACTGGAGACCGATGTCGCACGCCCCGACCTGTGGGACGACCAGGACAATGCGCGCCGCGTCACCGCCGAGTACTCGAACCTGAAGTCCGACATCGACGGATGGGACTCGCTGCGGTCCCAGATCGAGGATCTCGAGGTCCTGCACGAATTGGCCCGCGACGAGGACGACGCGACCCAGGAGCCCGAGATCGAATCGGGCATCGCCTCGGTCGCAACCAGCCTGTCGATCCTCGAGATGCGCAGCCTGTTCACCGGCGAGCACGACGCCGACGATGCGATCGTGCAGATCAACGCCAAGGACGGTGGTGTGGACGCGCAGGACTGGACCGAGATCCTCCTCAGGATGTACTCGCGGTGGGCCGAGCGCCGGGGTTTCTCGCTCGAGGTCGAGGAGACGAGCGAGGGGACCGAGGCGGGGCTCCTGTCGGCACAGTTCACCGTGCGCGGTCGCTACGCCTACGGGTTGTTGACCTCGGAGCGCGGAATGCACCGGTTGGTGCGCATCAGCCCCTTCGACAACCAGGGTCGGCGCCAGACCAGCTTCGCCCTCGTGCAGGTGTGGCCCGACATGGCCGAACCAGACGTCGAGATCAACGACGCCGACATCCGGATGGAGGTGTTCCGCGCCTCGGGTGCGGGTGGCCAGCACGTCAACAAGACGTCGTCGGCGGTGCGACTCATCCACGAGCCGACCGGTGTGGTGGCCTCGAGCCAGGAGGAGCGCAGCCAGCTGCAGAACCGTGAGAAGGCGATGGCGCGGTTGCGCGCGATGATCGCGGCGCGACTCGAAGAGGAGCGCCAGGCCGAGAAGGACCGCATCGCGGGTCGTCCCGCCAAGGTGGGATGGGGGAGCCAGATCCGCTCGTACGTGCTCCAGCCGTACCAGATGGTCAAGGACTTGCGCACCGAGGTCGAGTCGGGCAACGTGGCCGCGGTCCTCGACGGTGACATCGACGACTTCATGGAGGGATTCCTCCGCTGGCGTCGCGCCCAGTCCGAGACGTCTCGTTGACGAGCCCGCAACCAGTCCCGGATCGCTCGTCGACCGGCGACCTCTGCGTCCCCGAGAGGCGGGGTAGGTTGAATGCTTCATGATTCGGCTGGAGAACGTCTCCAAGCGCTACGGCGCAGAGATCGTCGCTGTCCGCGACGCGTCGTTCGAGGTGGCCAAGGGTGAGTTCGTCTTCCTCGTTGGTCCCTCTGGATCGGGCAAATCGACCCTGTTGCGCCTGATGAACAGGCAGGAGCGCCCCGAGCGGGGCAACGTGTGGGTGGCCGGCAGGAACATCGGTGAGCTCGCCAACAGCCAGATTCCCCAGTTGAGACGCCAACTCGGCAACGTCTTCCAGGACTACAAGTTGCTCCCCAACAAGACCCTCTTCGAGAACGTGGCCTTCGCGCTCGAGGTGATCGGAAAGCCGCGTCATTTGGTGTCCCAGCAGGTGCCCCAGGTGCTCGAGCTCGTCGGTCTTGCCGGCAAGGAGGATCGCTTCCCCGATCAGCTCTCGGGCGGTGAGCAGCAGCGAGTCTCGATTGCCCGTGCCTTCGTGAACCGCCCGCTCATCCTCCTGGCCGACGAGCCGACGGGGAACCTCGACCCGGCCACTGGCGAGGGAATCATGTCGCTCCTCGAGGCAATCAACTCGACGGGCACCACGATCGTGATGGCGACGCACGACCACCGCGTCGTGAACGCGATGCGCAAGCGCGTGATCCAGCTCGACCGTGGCGTCATCGTGCGAGACCAGGAGCGCGGGGTGTACGAGTGATACAGCGCATCTCCTACGCCTTCCGCGAGACGATCGCGAACTTCCGGCGGAACGTGACCCTCTCCGTGGCGGCAGTGGTCACCTCGGCGGTGTCGCTCCTGCTGGTGGGGACGACATTCCTCATCCAGCGCGCCTTCGACAACCTGCTCGTGCAGTGGCGCGGTGATGTCGGGATGATCGTGTTCGTGCGTCCGGACGTGACCGAGGAGGCGCGTCTCTTCATCCGGCAGAACCTCGAGTCACAGCCGAACGTCATCGATGTCGACGAGCTCGTCTATCTCGACCGCACCCAGAGCTACGAGGAGGCCAAGCGCGTCTTCGCGGGGGATCCCACCACGCTCTCGTTGCTGTCGATCGACACGATCCCGTCACAGTTCAAGGTCGTGCCCATCACCACGGATGCAGAGCTCGTGCGGAGCCTCGCGAACCAGTACCGCACGCTGCCGGGCGTGGCCGGAGTGTCGCTCGCCGAGGACGAGTTCGAGGTGATCTCCACGCTGTCGTCGTTCGTGCGCACGGTCACGATCGGGATGTCCCTCGTGCTGCTCCTCGTCGCGGTGATCCTGATCTGGAACACGATCCGCACCGCGATCTTCGCCCGGCGGCGGGAGATCGAGGTGATGAAGCTCGTCGGGGCCACCGACTGGTTCATCAGGGTGCCCTTCATCCTCGAGGGCCTCTTCCAGGGGTTGCTCGGTGCGCTCGTGTCGTGTGCGGGTCTGTGGGGTCTCAACCAAGCGTGGACGGGCGGTGTCGCGGGGTTCAAACCGGGCACGGGAGTGTCGTCGTTGATCGTTCCCGACTCGTATGCGAACGGCGTCATGGTCGCACTCCTCGTGATCGGGGCAGTCGCCGGTGCGGTCGGCTCGGGGGTCGCCTCGAGCAAATTCCTCGACGTCTGACCGCTCCCGTGCCCGGGATCCGGGGTTGTGGTGCCGACCGGCACGATCACTATGGTCGGTCGCATGAAGTTCGAGCAGATTCGCTACGCCGTCGGGGATGGGATCGCCACCATCACCCTCCACCGTCCGGACAAGATGAACGCCTTCACCGGCCAGATGATGGCCGAGTTGATCGGAGCGTTCGACGCCACCGACGCCGATGACTCGGTGCGCGCGGTGATCGTCACGGGCGAGGGCCGCGCATTCTGCGCCGGGGCCGACCTGTCGGCGGGTGGGTCGACATTCTCGCGGGGCGGCAGTGAGACCGTGGAGCGGGAGATCCCGCGCGACGGCGGCGGCCTCCTCGCACTGCGCATCTTCGAGTCGCTCAAGCCGGTGATCGGCGCGATCAACGGCGCAGCCGTGGGGGTGGGTGCGACCATGACCCTGCCGATGGACTTGCGCCTCGCGAGCGAGGCCGCACGGTTCGGCTTCGTGTTCGCCCGCCGCGGCATCGTGCCCGAAGCCTGCTCGAGCTACTTCCTCCCGCGGGTTGTCGGCATCCAGCGGGCGACGGAGTGGGTCTTCACCGGTCGGGTGTTCCCAGCGAGCGAGGCGCTCGAGGCTGGTCTCGTGCGCAGTGTCCATGCGCCCGACGATCTGCTGCCTGCGGCACGCGCGATCGCGCGAGAGATCGCCGACAACACCGCGCCCGTCTCGGTGGCGCTGTCCCGACGGATGCTGTGGCGGATGCTCGGGGCATCGCACCCGATGGAGGCACACCGCGTGGACTCCCGCGGCATCATGGAGCGCGGTCGCAGCGACGATGCCCGCGAGGGCGTGACGAGTTTTCTCGAGAAGCGAGCGGCGCTCTACCCGGATCGAGTCTCGGCGGGGTTGCCCGACATCTTCCCGGGTTGGGACGCCCCGGAGTTCTCCTGAGCCGATGACTGGGTCGATCCAGCGCAGTGTCCACGACATCGTGGGCAGTGAGTTCTTCGACGCGCTCGTGAACGCCTTCTACGACGGGGTGGAACACGACGAGGTCCTCATCCGTCTCTATCCCGAGGGCAGCGACACCGTCGGTGCCCGGAGACGTCTCGCGATGTTCCTGCGCCAGTACTGGGGGGGCCCGCACGACTACATGGAGGAGCGTGGCCACCCGCGCCTGCGGATGCGCCACGCTCCATTCGTCGTGGGCCCGCTCGAGCGCGACCGGTGGCTCGTGCACATGGCGGCGGCAATCGAGGCCACTATGCATCTGATCCCCGAGTCGGACCGCGACGATGTGGTGCACCAACTGGCCGTCTACGTGGTGAACACCGCCGAGCACCTCCGCAACAGCGACTGACGGGCCGGCGCCCGCGAACGCGGCCCCGGCTGCGCGTCCGAGTTCAGGGTGCGTCGGGTCCGAACGCGTGCAGCGCGATCGCGGCGGCAGCGCCGACGTTGAGTGAGTCGACACCAGCGTGCATCGGGACGCGCACGTGCTCCGTCGCGGCGGCCAGTGCGCTCGGTGAGAGGCCCTCCCGCTCGCTGCCGAGCACGAGCGCGATCCGCTCGTGGCCAAAGATGTCGTCCCGGAAAGATCCGATCGCACGTGCGGAGGGATCGGGGGTGAGGGCGAGCGCGGAGCACGCGTGCCGGCCCAGGAGCGAGGCGATCGAGTCCCCTGGGGTGAGCCGCGCGTAGGGGAGCACCAGTGCGGTTCCCATCGAAACGCGCAGTGCGCGCCGTGCGAGGGGATCGGCACTCGTCGCATCGAGCACGAGCGCATCCCACCCGAGCGCGGCTGCACTGCGCACCACTGCCCCGAGGTTGGTGGGATTGTCGACCGACTCCATGAGCACGACCCGCCGCGATGCGGCGAACAGGGAGTCCGGGTCACGCATCGGCGGCCTGCGGAAGAGCCCTGTCACGCCGAGGGGCACCCCGAGTCCCGTGACGTCGCGCCTGAGGTCGTCGTCGCCCACATAGACGGGCACGTCATCGACGACCCGCATCGCGAATCCCGGTGCGACCCGCTCGGCGCACAGGAGGGCAACGGGCTGGTTTCCCAACGCGAGTGCCCGCTCGACCACCAGGTCGCCCTCGGCGACGAACAACCCCGAGCCGACCGTCTCGAGACGATCCGCGCGGCTGGCGAGTTGGCGCTCGCGCCAGCGGAACGCATCAAGTCTCGTGTCGTCGGCGCGCTCGACGTGAACGATCACGGGATCACCCCTCCCGAAGCGACCCAATCGGGACTCAGAAGTGCCAGGGGTGACCCGACCAGTCAGGATCACGCTTCTCCAGGAACGAGCGTCGCCCCTCCTCGGCCTCGTCGGTCCCGTAGGCGAGTCGGGTCGCCTCCCCGGCGAAGATCTGTTGTCCCACGAGCCCGTCATCGACGAGATTGAAGGCGAACTTCAGCATGCGCTGTGCGGTGGGGCTCTTGCCGTTGATCTCGCGGGCCCACTCGAGCGCGGTCCGCTCGAGGTCGGCGTGGGGCACGACGGCATTGACCGCACCCATCGCGTGCATCTCGTCGGCGCTGTACTCGCGGCCGAGGAAGAAGATCTCCCGCGCGAACTTCTGGCCGATCATGCGCGCCAGATAGGCCGAGCCGTACCCACCGTCGAACGATGCGACGTCGGCGTCGGTCTGCTTGAACCGCGCGTGCTCACGACTCGCGAGGGTCAGATCGCACACCACGTGCAGGCTGTGCCCACCGCCGGCGGCCCACCCGGGAACCACGCAGACGACGATCTTTGGCATGAACCGGATCAGTCGCTGGACCTCCAGGATGTGGAGCCGCCCCGCCCGGCCCGCTTCCACGGTCTCGGCAGTCTCCCCATCGGCGTACTTGTAGCCGTCCTTGCCCCGGATGCGCTGGTCACCACCGCTGCAGAACGCCCAGCCGCCGTCCCTCGGGGAGGGACCGTTGCCTGTGAGCAGCACGCAGCCGACGTCGGTGGACATCCGGGCGTGGTCGAGGGCGGCGAAGAGTTCGTCCACTGTGTGCGGCCGGAAGGCGTTGCGCACCTCGGGACGGTTGAAGGCGATGCGGACCGTGCCCTGGTCGAGCGCGCGGTGGTACGTGATGTCGGTGAAGGAGAAGCCGGGGACCTCGCGCCACGCGGAGGGATCGAACAGGGCCGAGACGCTCACGGCTCCATTGTTCCAGCACAGAGGTCGGGTCACCACACCGGTGACGGGTGCCTCCCCGCACGGTGACGGTCGCGGAGCCTTCGTCACAGTCCGATACGAGGCCCCTGCGCCCGATTGCATACCCTTTCCATCCCGTGACCACCCTGCTCGCCTTTTCCGGCTCGCTCCGTGCCGCCTCGTTCAACTCCCGCGTGATCCGGGCCCTGCCGGCACTCGCACCCGAGGGCGTGAGCATCGTGCAATTCGACGTGACAGACCTGCCCTTCTACAACCAGGACCTCGACGGCGAGACGGTCCCCGAGGTTGTCGCGGCACTGCGCACCGCGGTCGCCGAGGCCGATGGCGTGGTGATCGCCTCGCCGGAGTACAACCATTCCTACTCGGCTGTCACGAAGAACATCATCGACTGGGCGTCGCGCCCGCTGATGCAGGGGCCAATCCTCGGCAAGAAGTCGATGGTCATCGCCGTCGGTCCCGGACCGGGCGGTGGGAGGCACTGCCTCGAGGACCTCGGCAAGTTGCTCGGCCTTCTCGGCGGAACCGTGGTGGCCAGCGTCGGGGCGGCGAAGGTCCACGAGAAGTTCGCGCCGGATTCCGATGTGATCACCGACGACGAGCTGGCGACCGATCTGAGCAACGGGCTCGCCGCATTCTGAGGCGGGGCGAACCGTGCGTGGTTCACCACGCGTCGATCATGGGCCTCTTCTTTTGGGGGTGCAACCGCCAATCGCGGGGTGATCCGATCACCGACAGGATCCGTGCGCGGGTGTCGGCGGGGTCGATGACATCGTCGATCTCGTTGTGGCTCGCCATGTTCAGCGCACCGCCGCGCTCGTAGGCAGCCGCGATCAGTCGCGCCTCGAGGTCGGCTCGCGCCTGCTCGGTCGGCTCGGCGTCCAGTTCGCGCCTGTAACCGAGTCGCACGGATCCCTCGAGTCCCATCCCGCCGAACTCCCCGGTCGGCCACGAGACGGTCATTGCATTGCCGTGGAAGCTCCCACCCGCCATCGCCTGTGCACCAAGGCCGTATCCCTTGCGCAGAACCACCGTCACCCACGGCACCTCGATGCTGGCCGCTGTAACGAACATCCGGCCGAAGTGTCGCACCTGGGCGGACTTCTCCGCATCGGGTCCCACCATGAACCCGGGGGTGTCGCAGAGGCTCACGATCGGCAGGTCGAAGGCGTCGCACAGTTGCATGAACCGGGACGCCTTGTCGGCCGCGTTCGAGTCGATCGCGCCACCGAGGTGAGCCGGATTGTTCGCGATGATGCCCACGGGGCGCCCCTCCATGCGCGCGAGGACCGTGAGGACCCCGATGCCGAACTCGGGGCGCAACTCGAGCGTCGAGTCAATGTCTGCGAGTCCCTCGACAGCGCGACGCACGTCGTAGACGCGGGTGCGTTGCTCGGGGACCACGTCGCGCAGGACCGAGTCCTCGTGGCGACGCCAGTCACGCGACGGGCCCTGGAAGAAAGCGAGGTATTTCTTGGCGACTCGCACCGCCTCGGCCTCGTCGGTGACGCGGACATCCACCACGCCGTTGCCCACTTGCACGTCGATCGGTCCAATGTCGGTGGGGGCGACGGTTCCGAGTCCGCCACCCTCGATCATCGCCGGGCCGGCCATGCCGATGTTCGAGTTCTCCGTTGCGATGATGACGTCACAACAGCCGAGGAGGGCCGCATTCCCCGCGAAGCAGTAGCCCGAGGTGATCCCCACCAGCGGCACGAGGCCAGAGAGTCGCGCAAAGAGCGCGAAGGCCATGCAGTCGAGCCCGGCCACACCAATCGCATCGGTGTCGCCCGGCCGGCCCCCGCCGCCCTCGGCAAAGAGCACGAACGGCAGTCGCAAGTGTTCGGCCACGGTGAAGAGGCGGTCCTTCTTGCGGTGGTTCAACTGACCCTGGGTGCCGGCGAGCACCGTGTAGTCGTACGAGGCGACGGCGACGCGCGATGCATCCTCGCCGAAGGTCTCGCGCCCGATCGTGGCGAGCCCGCCCACGAGTCCGTCGGCGGGAGTGTTGCGGATCAGATCGTCGAGCCCGCGGCGGCGACGCTGGGCGGCGATCGCGAATGTCCCGTACTCGACGAAGGAGCCCTCGTCGACCAGGTCGGCGATGTTTGCACGCGCGGTGCGCTGTCCCTTCGCTGCGCGCCGTGCCACGGCGTCGGGTCGCGCGGTGTCGAGCGTGAGGTCGCGTCGTTCACGCCACCGCGTGAGATCGGAGCGCTCGCCGGTGTGCGTCGCGCCGCGGTCCGCAGTGGCGGCCGAACCGACGACTCCGGGTTCCACCGACAGCAGAATCTGGCCGGCGGAGACGGTCTCGCCCTCTGCGACGCCGACCGCGGCGATGATGCCGTCGCATCCCGCCGTCACCGGATGCTCCATCTTCATCGACTCGATGACCACGACCTCGTCGCCGGCATGCACCTCGTCGCCGGGCCCGACGAGAATGCGCGCAACCGTTCCTATGAGGGGAGAGACCACACGGTGCTGCGCCTCGGACATGTGTTCATTGTCCCACAGGCGATGTCGCTGATTCTCAGCGGTGTGGGGTCCCTCGGCGCCAACGATGAGGACTGGTAGTTTCGCGCGGGTGAGTCGGCGCCGTCCCTCTTGGAGGCACATCGGCGTCGGGATGGTGTTGGTTGGGATCGTCCTCGTGTATCGGTCGTTCCTCGAGGAGGGCCACGACTGGGGCGATGATTTCTCCCTGTACATCAACCAGGCCCGCGCACTGGTGCGGGGCGACGTGGGCCAGGTCGTCTCGGACACCCGCTACATCCTGCAGAACTCGGGCACCGACTCCTTCAGTCCCTTCGTCTATCCATGGGGTCTGCCGATCCTGCTCGCCCCGGTGTACCTGGTCGCGGGCATCAACTACCGCGCCTTCGCATGGGTCACGGTGATCTCGTTGGTCGTCTTCCTCTGGCTGTTCCGCCGGTTGGTCGCACCCGTCATTGGGTCGCTCGGCGCGACGTCGATCACCGCGGTCATCGCGTTGTCCACCCCGTACGTGTGGTGGTCGGGATCGGTCACCTCGGATTTCCCCGCGATCGCGTCGGTGATGGTCGCGCTCTGGTGGATCGACCGGTGTCGGAGGCTGGGTCACTTCGCGGCGTCCACACGCACGCCCCTCGTCGTGGTCGGTCTCCTGGCGACGTGGGCGTTCGCGATCCGTCGCGAGGTGGTCGTGGTGCTGTTCGCCGCGGCCGCGGTGCAGGCGCTCGAGCTTCACCGTGCACGCCGCCGTGCGCCGGGGACGGACACGCAAGTTTCAGGGGTCTCCCCGAGCGGTGAGGGCCCGCGCTCGCGATGGCTGGATGTCGCCGCTCCCTACTGGACGTTCGCTCTCTCGACGGGCACGTTCCATCTCGTGCTCCCGGCGAGTCTGGAGCAGCAGGTCGATGGAGGCGGCGTCGGGGAGATCTGGGGCAACCTCACGTGGTACCGCGACATCCTCGCTGAGCACGTCGGCCTGAAGGAGATCGGCCCCAACGAGATTGAGGTCTTCGGGAGCCACCGGCTCGGGCTCTGGTTGATCGGCGTGCTCGCCCTCTCGGGCGCACTCGGGCTGGTCGTGGCAATGCTGCGCCGGCGCGAGTCCGAGTTCGCGCTCGCGGTCTATGCCGTCTGCGTCTCGTGGGTCATCCTCACCCGGCCGTTCCACGAGGGGAGGTACATCTTTGCCCTCAGCCCCATGCTGCTCTTCTTTTCGTGGATCGCAGTCTCGTGGCTGGTCTCGCCCGGCCGGGGGGACTCGGGCGGCCGGGGGGCGCTCGCCACCGTCGCGCCGCTCCTGCTCGTCGCACCGCTCATCGTGCAGAACGCCGACGGATTCCATCACTCGTGGTCGTACCACCGCGAATACGACTACACCGTCCATGGCCCGGAGAACCCCACGGCCCGGGAGATGTTCGACGCGGTGGTGCGCTGCACACGGGGCGACGACGTGGTGCTGTTCGCCCGGGCGCGCGCGATGAACCTCTACACCAACCGCCGCGCGATCCAGACCGGGGACGTGAACCTCGGTCTCCAACGTGCCGACTGGATGGTGCTCTCGAACGACGACGTGGACTACTACGAACCCAAGGTGAACGAGTCCAACCACGCGGGGTACGGGCTCGTGAAGGTGTGGTCGAACGCCGAATTCACGCTGTACCGGGTCGGTGGGGACCTCCCCGGTCGCGCCGAGGCGTGCCCCCCGCAGTGACCGGATTTCGCCGGTGATCAGATGATCGGGATCGTCATCGGTGTCTTCCTCGTCGGTTGGGCCGCCCGGTCACGCATCGAGGTGCCGGCGCGGGTCTTGTCGCTCGCGGACTCGTGGGTCCTGCGGATCGCGCTGCCGGCGATGGTGGTGTCGACGATGGCCCGGATCGAGATCGGTGCAGATCTGGTCGTTCCGATCGCCTCCGCCTGGGGTGTGATGGCGTTGTGTGCGGCCGTGATCGCCCTGGTGTGCCGTCGTGCCGGCTGGACGCGCGAGACGACCGGTGCGCTCCTGCTGGTCGGGGTGCTCGGCAACACGAGCTTCCTCGGCCTCGGGATGACCGAGGGTCTCCTCGGGCGCGAGCATCTCTTCGCTGCGGTTGCCTACGACCAGCCGGGCACGTTCCTGGCTCTGGCCACGTGGGGCGCTCTCGTGGCGAGTCGGTGGGGATCGGGGGGCGCGGGGTGGCGGCCGGTGGTGACGAGACTCGTCACATTCCCGCCCTTCATCGCGCTGCTCGTGTCGATCCCGGTGCGACGACTCTCGCCCCCCGAGCCGGTCTGGGGCATTCTCGATGCGCTCGCCCGCACCGTCGCACCGGTGGCGATGGCCGCGGTCGGGCTCCGGTTCGTGCCGCGCTTGCGGGGTATCGGCTCGCCTCCCGTGCTCGTCGGCGTCGCAGTCAAGATGGTGCTGGCTCCCGCGGCGGTGGCACTGGCGGCCGTGCTCGCCGGCGCATGGGGTGAGACCGCGTGGGAGTCCTCGATCCTCCAGGCGGCTGCGCCACCGATGGCGAGCGCCGGGCTCCTCGCGGTCGCTGCCAGCCTCGACGAGGATGTGTCCACGACTCTCGTCGGGCTCGGGACGCTCGCCGCGTTCGCGTGGGTGCCGCTGGTTTCGTTGTTGCTCTAGGACCGGTTCCCGGGACGACACGGGTGGCCGCGTCTGACTACCGTGCAGTCGTGATTTCGTTCATCGACCGGCTCGAACGGCTCGCAACTAAAGATCCCGACGCGATCGCGTTCGTGTGCGGGCAGGACCGTCTCACGCGCACCGAGGTGCTGAGACTCGGATACAACCTCGCCGCGGAACTCCACGATGCGGGAACCCGCGAGGGGGACATGGTCACCGTCGCCGTGCCGAACTCGGTGGACTTCTTCATCGCTTATGTCGCGGCGTGGCGGTTGGGTGCCACGCCCCAACCCATCTCGTCGCGGCTTCCGCAGCGTGAATTGGACGCCATCATCGAACTCGCCGACCCATCGGCCGTCGTGGGTGTCCCGGGGGGGTCGATCCCGGGGCGCACGTGCATCCCGACCGGGCATCGCGCGCGGGACCGCGATGTCTCGCACATTCCGAAGTCGGTCTCGCGCGCATGGAAGGCCCCCACGTCGGGTGGGTCGACGGGCCGGCCGAAGTTGATCGTGTCCGGGGATCCGGCGCAACTGGACGACGACGCTCCACCACCGTTGCTGATGGATCCGGGCGGATGCCTCGTGATGCCCGGACCCCTCTATCACAACGGTCCCGCGGTGTGGAGTTGTCAGGCGTGGCTGAACGGACTCAAGGTGGTGATCCTGCCCCGTTTCGATGCCGAGGGGACGTTGGCTGCGATCGCCGAGCACCGGGGGTCGGTTCTCTACATGGTGCCCACGATGATGAAGCGCATTTGGCGGCTTCCCGAGGACGTGCGCGGGGTTCACGATCTGGCGAGTCTGCGCGTGGTGTGGCACCTCGCCGAGCCGTGCCCCGAGTGGTTGAAGCAGGCCTGGATCGATTGGCTCGGCGCCGAGCGAATCTTCGAGCTCTACGCCGGAACCGAGGGCCAGACCGCCACGGTCATCTCAGGCCCGGAGTGGCTCGCTCACCGGGGATCGGTCGGTCGTGTCCAGCCAGGGACGGTCAAGATCACCGATGACGACGGCAACGAGGTGGCCGCCGGCGTGATGGGCGAGGTGTGGTTGCGCAGTCTGCGCGAAACCCCCACGTACAGGTACGTCGGTGCGTCGGCGCGCACGCTCGAGGGTGGATGGGAGTCCCTCGGCGACATGGGGCGTCTCGACGAGGATGGTTACCTCTATCTCGGTGATCGCGCTGCCGACATGATCCTGTCCGGTGGGGCGAACATCTACCCGGCCGAGGTCGAGTCCGCCATCCAGGAGCATCCCGAGGTGCGTTCGTGCGCGGTGATCGGGCTTCCCGACGACGACAAGGGCAACACGGTGCACGCCATCGTCGAGGCTGATCCCACCGCGGTCGACGAGGATGCCCTGCGGTTGTTCCTCGCCGAGCGGCTCGTGACCTACAAGATCCCCCGCACCTTCGAATGGGTGGACCGACCCCTCCGCGACGACGCGGGCAAGGTTCGCCGCGCCGCCTTGCGTGCCGAGCGCATCTGAGTCGAGTGCCGTCGATGGTGAACGCGGCTACCGAGCGGCGCACCTTCAGCACCCGTGGACCGAGCGGGCGGATCGGGTCGGGCCAGCATCGAGGATGTTCTGCGTCTTCTCGTCGCGCGACCGCACAGGCGATGAACGTGGGAGTCCACGGTTCCCCGGGAACGGCCATGCCCAGCCGGTGAGATGCCCAGCACAAGTGGTTCACACGATGGCGACTCGGGACTAAGATTGCAGACAAGAATTCCGGGGGTGCAGATGCGTGTCCGCAAGTTTGCTGTGGCGGGAGTGTTCCTGTTCTCGGGCATCGCCTCGGTGGCTGTCGCGCCGGTCCCACCGGTGTCGGCCGCGCCGGGTGACGGTCTGCGCGCGATCGACTCAAGTTCGTCGTTGACGGGTGCCTGCAACGGCATCGACGCGAGCACGGCCAGCTGGACATGGGCAAAACCGAGCCTCGAGTTCTCCACCAACGGCGGCTCGAGCTATGCGTCAGCGTCGGGGTCCCCGTGGGGAATCGTGGTCTGCCGCACGACCACGCCGATGAAGCAGTACTGGTTCATCATCGGACCCTCCACGGGGAGCATCAAGGACATGGCGAGCGCGGGTCAGGCGGCGGGTCTGCAGTTCCGTGCGACCATCCCCACCAGGACCGGAGACACCACGACGTATGTGGCGGGATACTCGACGATGGTCAGCTACGTGGAGCAGACCGGGTCTGCGCTCGTCGAGGCCAAGCCGGCGAGTCTGTCCAAGATCAACATGGACTCGATCGCGGCCTTCAAGAACCGCCACCCCGAGTGTGCATCCCTCGACACGAGCACGATCAACAAGTGCTCGGTGGTGAAGGCCGATGAGGATTACGTGGCAACGATCATCCAGCACGTCGGGTACACCGACGCGGCGTTGAACTCCATGGAGGAGACGATGCGGGGTCTGTGGGTGGGGGCGAACGTGAATAGCTTCCAGATCAGCATGTCGTGCTCGGGTGGAACGTCGGGAGCGAGTGCCCAGCCGACCCAGGACACGGTCACCATCGGAGGCAAGACCTACACGCGGCTACCGAGTGGAAAGTTCCGGGGACCGGACGGGAACGAGTACACACAGGACCAACTCATGGCATTGTCGGGAGGATCGACCGGAGGCGGCACCTCGGCACCGGAGTTGAAGGTTTCGATGGAGGGCACGCCGCGCTTCAAGTCCGACGGGGTCACGATCAACAGGGGGTCGCTGAAGATCTTCATTCCGTCCCCGATCGCCACCAAGTGTTTCGGCACCTCCACGAGTTCGCTCGCCGACATCGCCAAGCAACTCACGCTCACCCGCACCGAAGCGTCGGAGGGAACCTCCACCCCGACATTCACCTCCGAGGCGGTGACCACGCCGGTGGCGGGCGTCGTTGTCTCGGTGGCTGAGATGACGTTCTCGAACCCCGACTACATCTTGAAGAGCCTCCTGCGCGCGGCCTCTGCGGGCTCGACGACTGGTGGCTCGACGACTGGTGGCTCGACGACTGGTGGCTCGACGACTGGTGGCTCCAACCCGAGCGGGGCCGTGGCGACGCTCAAGGTGGCGGGCACCAAGGCCACGATCTCTGTGCGCATGGCCAAGGCCGGCACGATCAAGATCTATCGCAAACTGAAGGGCAAGACCACCCTCGTCAAGACCGTCAAGGCCAAGGCCGGCGTCAACTCCACGGTGGTGAGATATGCGAAGGGATCGGTCTACACCGTGCGCAGCTCGACGGGCAAGGTCATCGCGACACTCAAGTGAGGCACCGGAAACGTCACGCGAGCGCGAGCAGTGCCGCGTTGACGATCTGACCGGCCAGAAGGTCGAACACCCCGTAGAGCTCGGCGATCGTGCCCGATTGGCCGAACTCGTCGACGCCAACGGGGATGGTGCGTGCGCCGAAGACCGACCCGAGCCAGGCGAGGTGGTGGCTGGCAGCATCGTGCACGGTGACGATCGGCAGGCGCCGCTCGTGGGGTTCGAGCAACGACTGGAGATGGTGCCCGCCGCCACTGGTGCCCGCGACGCGCGTCGCATCGCGCAATCCGTTTCGCCAGCCCCGGTAGAGGAGATCGCTGCTCGTGATGTCGAGCACCAGGGCCTCCACTCCCTCGTCGGCGAGTTGCACCGCGGCATCGAGCACCTCTGGGACCACCGGTCCGCACGTGGCGAGCACCACGTCGGCGGGGCGTCCCGGCTCGCGGAGCCGGTACCCGCCGGCGAGCACGTCGGAGCGGAGTTCCACTTCACCCCTTCGGCGCCGGGCTTCCTCGAAGGGGGACTGCTCGATCGGTCGCGTCGAGAGACGCAGGTACGCCGACCCACCCGAGGGTCGGGCCAGCGCCTCGAGCGCGTCGCACAGGATCCAGTCGAGCGCGGCGGCGTACGCGGGCTCTGAATAGGTGAGTCCCGGCAGCTCGAGTCCGATGGAGGGGGTGATGCTGCTCTGGTGGGCGCCACCCTCGGGCGCGAGCGTGATTCCAGCCGGGGTGCCCACCACCACGAAGCGCGACCCGTTGTAGAGCGCGTAGATGAGTGCGTCGAGTCCACGACACACGAACGGGTCGTACACCGTGCCGATGGGCAACAGGTGCCGGCCGTGCAGTTCGTGCCCGAGCCCGAGCGCGTGCAGCATCAGGAACAGGTTCATCTCGCTGATGCCGAGTTCAATGTGGTGACCGGATGCGGTCTGCTTCCAGCGCAGGAGGCGCCCGTCGCCGAGCCAGTCGTGTGCCCCCGCCGGGTCGAAGACCCCCATCTTGTTGATCCAGCCACCCAGGTTGGTGCTCACGCTCACATCGGGGGACGTTGTCACCATCCGGCTCCCGACGCCCTCGATCCCACCGAGTCGCACGAGCAGCCGCCCGAACGTCTCCTGGGTGCTCGTCCGCGTTGATGGTGCGCCCCCAACCGAGACCGGGATGGGCAGGCGCGGCCTCGGCTCGACGGCGCGGTTGTTCAATTCGCCCCCGGTCGAGGCGCACACCCGACCCTCGTCGGAGTCCGGGTCGAACCGATCCCACTCGGTCCCGGGCGTCAGACCCACCGCGGAGCGCAACGCATCCATCTGCCCCGCGGTGAGGAGTGCCGCATGGTTCAACGGGTCGCCAGCGATCGGTAGTCCGTGTCCCTTCACGGTGTAGGCGAACACCACGCTCGGTCGATCTGCGACCTCATCGCAGCGCCTGTACGCCTGGATCAGCGCACCCAGGTCGTGGCCCCCGAGGTTGCGGATCAGCGCACCGACGGACGCGTCGTCCCATTGGGCGAGGAATTCCCGCATGCTGGGCTCGGCTCCGGCGAGGAAGCGCTCCCGCAGGTCGGCCCCGTCGTGGGCGAAGAGCGACTGGTACTCCTCGTTCGACATCTCATCGATGTGTCGGCGCAAATGCTCGCCGCCGGGGCGTGCGAAGGCCTCCTGGAGGCGTCGTCCGTACTTGATCTCCTCCACGTGCCAGCCAGCGTCGCGGAAGAACTGGATGAGCTTCTTGATTTTCTGGCCGGGCACGACCCGGTCGAGGCTCTGGCGGTTCGCATCCACCACCCACATCACGTTGCCCAGATCCTGGAGGGACGGGTCGGCAATCGCCTCCCAGATGTTCCCCTCATCGAGTTCGGCGTCGCCCGCGAGCGCGATGAACCGTGCGCCACGGTCGGAGGCCGCGCCGAAGTGCGACTCGGCGTACCGGCGTGCCGCTGCGGCGAACAGTGGTGCCACAACGCCCAGTCCCACCGAACCCGTCGAGAAGTCGGCGACATCGGGATCCTTCGTGCGACTCGGGTATGCCTGCAGGCCCCCGAGACTGCGCAGTCGGGTGAGGTGAGAGCGATCGAGTTCGCCCGTGAGGTACTTGATCGCGTGGTACACCGGGGAGGCGTGCGGCTTCACGGCGACCTTGTCGTCGCCCCCGAGGTGGCCGAACCAGAGCGCGGTCATGATGCTGGCCATCGAAGCCGACGATGCCTGATGTCCACCCACCTTGATCTCATCGGCCGGTCTGTCGTGGTTCGCCCAGTCGATCATCCTCGTGGCGAGCCAGAGGATGCGCCTCTCGATCACTTCGAGGACGGCGATGCGAGAGAGCGGATCGTTGCCTATGGACGCGGCACTGTTCGACATCGGCGAGCCTCCGGTGCGTGCGATCCGACTCTAGATCGCCGCCGGAGTGCTCAGATGACGACCTGCGTCCCGACCTCGAAGACGCGATCCGCCGGCAGGTTGAAGAAGCGGGCCGCACTGTCGGCTCCTCGGTTCAGGAACACGAACAACCATTCTTGTGCCGGGTTCATCCCCGGTGCCTTGCCCGCGATGATCGACTCGTGGCCGAGGAAGTACGTCACGTCCTCCGGGTCGAAGTCGAGTCCCGCGTGGTCGATCGCAGCGAGGGCCCTCGGCACGTCGGGCTCCTCCATGAAGCCGAACTCCAGTTGGATCTGGAACACACCGGGCTCGACGCGCGTGATCACGGTCCGGTCCTGCGGTGCGACCCGGGGGTCCCCGGCGGTGTCGACCGACACCAGCAGGGTGCACTTGTGCAGCACCTTGTTGTGCCGCAGGTTGTTGACGAGCGCCGGGGGTGCCTTGCCGAGATCCTTGAACATGAACACTGCGGTGCCCGGAACCCGCTTCACCTCGCCGGTCCCATCGAGGACCTCTTCGATCGGTCGCTCGCCACGCTGGATGCGTGCCGCGACAAGCGCGCGACCGCGTCGCCAGGTCTGCATCTGCACCATGAGGATCACCCCGACTGCGAGGGCGAACCAGCCGCCGTGGGGAATCTTGACGATGTTCGCGCCGAGGAATCCGGCCTCGATGATGATGAACGGTGCGCACACCGCGAGTGCCCGCGGTGTGCTCCAATTCCATCGGTCGGTGAGCACCCGGTAGAAGATCAATGTGGTGATCGCCATCGTCATCGTCACTGCGATCCCGTAGGCCGCGGCCAGGTTGCTCGCCGAGCGGAACCCGAGCACGAGTCCGACGCAGGCCACCATCAGGATCCAGTTGACGAGCGGCACGTAGATCTGCCCGAAGTGCTGCGACGATGTGTGGCGGATCTTGATGCGCGGTAGGTAGTCGAGCTGCACCGCCTGGTGCGTCAAGGAGAACACCCCCGAGATGAGTGCCTGCGATGCGATGATCGTTGCCATGGTCGCCAGGAGCACCAGCGGCAGGAGAAGGGCATCGGGGGCCATGCGAAAGAAGACGCTCTCGATGTCCCCGGGGTTATTCATCAGGAACGCACCCTGGCCCCAGTAGTTGAGCACGAGAGCGGGGAGCACCATCGAGTACCAGCCCATGGCGATTGGGCGACGGCCGAAGTGGCCCATGTCGGCGTACAGGGCCTCGCCACCGGTGACGACGAGGAAGATCGACCCGAGCGAGAGGAACGCGTGTTGCGTCTCGTGCCGGAAGAAGCGCACCGCATGCAGTGGGTTGACCGACTGGAGGATCTCTGGGGCGGTGGCGATCTTGGAGAGACCGAGCAGGGCGAGCACGGTGAACCAGAGCAGCATGACCGGGCCGAACACCTTGCCGACGGCGCCGGTTCCACGACTCTGCACCACGAACAGCAACACGAGGATGACGATGGCGATCGGCACCACCCAGTCTGCGAACGATGCAGACACCTCCTCGAGCCCCTCGACGGCCGAGAGCACCGATATCGCCGGGGTGATCACACCGTCTCCGTACAGGAGCGCGGTTCCGAAGACCCCGAGCGAGATCAGAGCGCCCGCCCCACGGACCTTCTTGGTGTCCTTGCGCTGCATCACGAGCACCGTGAGCGCGAGGATGCCACCCTCCCCCTTGTTGTTGGCCTTCATCACGAACATCAGGTACTTGATCGAGATGATGATGACGAGCGACCAGAACGCGAGTGAGCACACGCCAAAGACGTTGATCCTGTCCACGGTGAGGACGTGGCCCTCCTCCGTGAAGGCTTCTTTCAGCGCGTACAGCGGGCTCGTGCCGATATCGCCGTAGACGATGCCGAGCGCACCGAGCGTCAGAGCCAGGTTGCTGATCCCCGAGACAGGTCCATGGCCGTGCGAGTCGTCCTGACCCGCGGATTGAGCCGCAAGCGCCGCGGCCGCGGCTTCGGCCCGCGCCTTCGCGAGAGCGATCGATTCGGCATTGACGGTGTTGTCGGAACCCACTGAAAAACGATGCTAACGGCGGACCAGTGCCGGGTCCGAGATGTCCCGCGGGGCATCGCCGGGTGGTGCCCGGCTCCATCCGCTGCCGGTGTCATAGTCTCGATCACGTGCCGACGGTGACGAACACGCCCGGTCGCGCGCGCCTCGTCGTGGAGCGGTGGCGCGCCCGCGGGGCCGAGGTCGACCTTCTTTGCACCGCCGGTGGAAGGACTTTCCGCGAGTCGTTCCGGTTCCCCGACGAGGTCGGGGAACCGGTGGTCGCGGTCCTGGATCTTCTGGCGATGGTGGCGGCGGTGAGTTATGCGAAGGCTTTCGCGCCGTGCATCGTCGAAGCACCCGACATCGCCCTCACATCAGAGGGTCGCGCGCTCGTGGAGTCCGCATTCGGCGAGGGGATGGCCGAGTTCGCCCACACCAGCGGAATCGTCGACCCGATCGTGCTCGGCGGGACGGCTCACAGGCCCGGGGCACGGAGCGCAATCCCGGTCGGTGAGTCTCCGGGTCGCCCGTTGATCCCGGTGGGCGGCGGGAGGGACTCGTGCGTGGTCGCGACCGCACTTCGTCCACTCGATCCGATCCTGCTCTCGGTGGGCGGGTCAGATGCCGCGCGACGAGTCGCCTCGACCCTCGGCTCGAACCTCGTGGTCGTGGATCGGGCGATCGACCCGGGGATTCTCGAGTTGAACGCGGCCGGCGCACCGAACGGTCACATCCCGATCACCGCCATCACGATGCTCGCCTCGACCGTGTCTGCGATACTCCTCGGCTCACCCGTCGTCGTGATGGCGAACGAGGCCTCGGCGTCGATCCCCACGCGCACCGTCGGGGGCCGCACGATCAACCACCAGCACAGCAAGTCGCACGCCTTCGAGATGCTGCTCGTGGCGGCACTGCACGGCATCGGATCGTCGGCTGCCTGTGTCTCTGCGCTCCGTGACCGCAGCGACGCCGAGATCGCACGGGTTTTCGCGGCGCGTTGCGCGCCCCTCCACCCGGAATTCGTCTCCTGCAACAGGGTCGGGGTGCGCGACGGCTCGAGGCGATCGGTGCGATGGTGTGGTGACTGCGCGAAGTGCCGATCGATCACGCTCTCGCTCGCCCCACACATGGCGCCGGCGGCGCTGACGGCGATCCTCGGGGTCGACATGCTCGACGATGCATCCCAGGTCGGGGGATTCGCGGACCTTCTGGACGATGAACGGAGGCCCTTCGAGTGCGTTCAGACCGTCGAAGAAGCGCGTGCCGCCATCGGGACGCTCACGGCCTCGGCGTCGTGGAGCAACCACGAGGTCGTGCGACGACTCGCACATCTCGCCGGCCCGGCGCACCGGGTGTCTCAGGGTGCGCTCGGGGACCACGTGCCGTCCGCGGTCCGCGAGGCGATGGGGGGCTTCTTCGCGTGAACGAGATCGTGCGTCTGTCCGATCTGGCCGCCGTGCGCGTCGCAGTGTGGGGGGCCGGCCGCGAGGGTCGAGCCGCGATCGGAGAGCTCCGTCGACTCGGCTGCGACATCGTCCTGGTCGTGGACGAGATCGACGATGCCGCGCGGGGTCTCGCCGCCGAACACGGTCTCGAGGTGCGCGGTCCGGCCGACGTGGGTTCCTCCGGCGTCAGTTTCGTGGTGCGGTCGCCGGGCATCTCGCGCTACCGCCCCGAGGTCGCCGCGTGGCGCGCCGCCGGGATTCGCTCATCGGGCCTGCTCTCTCTGTGGCTCGCCGAGAGGGATCCCGAGACCGTCATCGGTGTCACCGGCACCAAGGGCAAGAGCACGACGACATCGCTGATCGCGGGGATTCTCTCGGCGGCTGGTCGCGGGGTGCACCTCGCCGGGAACATCGGAGTGCCGGTCACAGCGGTTCCCGCGGGGTCCGAGGTGGCCGTGGTGGAGGTGTCCTCGTACCAGGCGAGTGACTGCGCCACATCCCCGTGTGTCGGTGTGCTCACCGCGCTCGGCGAGGATCACGTGTCGTGGCACGGCTCGGTGGGGCGCTACCACGCGGACAAATTGAACCTTTTCGCGCATCCCGGTCTGCGGGCGATGGTCACCTCCGTGGGGCGCGATCGACTCGCGGCGCTCGGCGTGGATGTGTTCGTGGACGGTCCGTGGCGCCTCGATGGGGTGCTCGCCGTTCGGGACGGTGATGCGCCAGTCGACACCGGATCGGTGCCCGCCCATGTGAGACGCAACCTTCTGCTCGCGGCGAACGCAGCCGAGGCGTGGTCGGCCGGTGTGCGAAGCGCGCACGTGGCCGCCGCGGTGGTGGGTTTCGAGGCACTCCCGTCGCGCCAGAGGGTGGTCGAGGTGGTGGACGGTGTCAGATGGGTCGACGACCTGCTCGCGAGCAACCCCACCGGTGTCGCTGCCGCACTCGAGTCGTTCGCGGGGGAGGGGCTGATACTGCTCATGGGCGGCGAGGATCGCGGGATCGATCTGTCCCCGCTGGTCGCTGATCTCGTTGCCGCGACGAACATCGAGGCGATCGTGCTCATGGGTGGTGACGACGAGACCCTCGTGCGGGTGCTGACGGTGGCACCACTTCCGATTGTGCGCATTCGCGGTCACGACATCGATGCTGCGGTGCGCACCGCACACGGGCTCGCCCGACCGGGAATGACGGTCTCGTTCAGCCCCGGTGCGCCGACACCCAAGGCACTCGGTGATTGGGAGTCGCGCAGTCGGGTGTACGCGGCATCGATTGCCGCACTGCCGCATTGACGCCTGTCGACGCACGTCGCGCCACCGGTTGGCTCACTGTGGACTGATGTCCACCCCGAGCAGTCGCTCGAAGTCGCCGTAGTAGTCGGCATCGTCGGCGTGGGCCCCCATTGCCACCCACTCCTCGTCGGTCATCGCGCGGCGCCTCGCCACCATCTCGGGTCCTCCCCACGAGACTGCGTACCGCAGCACCGGGTTAGAGGTCGTGATCGCGTGATGGACCGTGCGGGCGACCTCCATCGGGTCGGTCGCCTCGGCGATGCCGCGCGCGTAGAACTGGAAGAGGCGCCGGTAATGCGCGTCGTACGCGCCGGTCTGATTCGGAGCGTCGATGTTCTTGGCAAAGATCGCCGACTTGGTGATGCCCGGCTCCACGATCGCCACGCGGATGCCGAACGGGGCGACCTCCTGGGCGAGACCCTCGCTCATTGCCTCGAGCGCCCACTTCGAGGTGACATACGGCTGCTGGGCGATGGCCGCGACACGACCGACCACCGACGAGATGTTCACGATCGTGCCCCCGCGCCGCTCGCGCATCTGGGGCAGCACCCGCTGGATGAGGCGCACCGCACCGTAGAAGTTCACGTTCATCACCTCGGCGTACAACGAAACGGGGCACTCCTCGGTGACTGCGTTCCCGCCGACGCCGGCGTTGTTGACGAGGGTGTCCACCCGACCGGCACGGTCGACGATCTCGGCCCAACCGCGCTCGACCGAGTCGTCGTCGGCGACATCGAGCACGACTAGTTCGATGTCGGCCCCGGCAGCCTCGGCCATCGCGTTCAACTTGGCGGCCTTATCGAGCGAGCGGACGGTGCCGAACACCCGGTGGCCCTCGGTCGCGAGATGAATGGCCGTCGCCCGGCCGATGCCCGAGTTGGCCCCGGTGACGACGCTGACCGGTGTGCTGGTGGTGGATGACACGGAAGCCTCCTGCTCTCGGCGGCGACCATAGTTGCCCGTGCGGTCATCTCCGGTCGCCGCAGTGGACTCCTCTGATTGTTGGTTGAACCCCGAGTCCCGCAATGATGGGGGCATGATCGAGCACTACCTGGCCGCCCGGCGTGAACTCGAGGCCGAGGGCTCGCCCCTGGCCGTCATGACGATTGAACTGCGTGGAGCACCCACCAGGGTCTTTGCCGCCGCACCACCGCACATGCGTTTCTTCTGGGAGCTCGCCGCCGCCCACGGCGACAATGACTACCTGGTCTACGAGGACGAGCGCTACACCTACGCCGAGGTGCACGCACAGGTGCGCAAGCTCGTCGCACACCTGTCCGCGAACGGTGTCAAGCGCCACGACAGGGTTGCGCTCGCGATGCGCAACTACCCCGAGTGGGTGGTGGGTTACTGGGCGGTCGTGTCGATGGGTGCGGCGGTCGTCGGAATGAACGCATGGTGGACAGCACCCGAGATGGAGTACGCACTCAATGACTCGGTGCCGACCGCTTTCATCGGCGACGATGAGCGCCTCGAGCGCCTCGCACAACTCGACCCGCGCCCGGACATGCACGTGATCGCTGTCCGGAGCGACCGGGTGCCTGCCGGAGGCACCTCGTGGCAACAGGTGATGGCCACCGACGACCCCGGCGCGCTCCCCGCCGTCGACATCGATCCCGACGATGATGCGACGATCTTCTACACCTCCGGAACCACGGGGTTCCCGAAGGGAGCACAGCTGACCAACCGCGGCTCGGTGACGAACGTCTTGAATCTCGTCGCGATGACGACGGCAATGACGATGGCAGAGCAGAAAGCGATCGCCGCTGGTGATGTCGAGCCGCCAAAGGAAGTGCCGGCCGCGTTGCCGCCGGTCTTCATGGCACCGACGCCACTGTTCCATGTCACCGCGTGCAACTGTCTCCTGCACCCAGCGACCGCATCGGGTGCCAAGTTCGTTCTGATGTACAAGTGGGACCCGGGTCGCGCACTCGAGTTGATCGAGCGCGAGCGCGTCACGAACTTCTCGGGCGTTCCGACGATGAGTCGCGAGTTGCTCCTGCACCCCGACTGGGCGACGCGCGACACGTCGTCGCTGCAGGGAATGGGCGGTGGTGGAGCCGCGCTCCAGCCCGACCTCGTGCACAAGATCGCAGGTGCGCTCAAGAACGGTGCGCCCTCCACCGGGTACGGCATGACCGAGACCCACGGCATCATCACTGCGAACGGAGCGCGGTTCTTCATCGCCAAGCCCGAGTCGTGCGGCCCGCTCGTGCCGACACTCGAGGGCAAGCTCGTCGACGAGGATGGCAACGACCTTCCGCCCGGGCCCGACACCGTGGGCGTGCTCTGCGTGCGCGGGGGAGTGACCATCAAGGGCTACCTCAACCGCCCGGAGGCCACCGCCGAGACGATCAAGGACGGCTGGCTGAACACAGGCGACATCGCCCGCATCGATGTCGACGGTTTCATCTACCTGGTGGACCGCGCCAAGGACATGGTGATCCGGGGTGGCGAGAACGTCTATTGCAGCGAGGTGGAGACCGCGATCTACCACCACGATGCGGTGGCCGAGGCGGCCGTCTTCGGAATCCCCGATGAGCGCCTCGGGGAGGAGGTCGCAGCCGCCGTCGTTCTCCAACCCGGCAAGACCGTGGGTGAGGACGAGCTGCGCAAGTTCCTCGCCAAGAGCATCGCCAAGCACAAGATCCCCTCGCGGATCTGGTTCCGCACCGAGCCGTTGCCACGGAACGCGAACGGCAAGTTCGTCAAGCGCGACCTGCGCAAGGAATTGATCGGAGAGTGACCCATGGACTGGTTCTCTGACCCTGATGCATGGAGTGCGCTCGCGGCTCTCTTGACCCTCGAGATCGTCCTCGGCGTCGACAACGTCATCTTCATCTCGATCCTCGCGGCCAAGCTCCCCGCAGAAAGCCAGGACAAGGCACGCCGGCTGGGGATTGTCATGGCCGCCGGCATCCGGATCGTGCTGCTCCTTCTCGTGGGATGGATCGTGACCCTGAAGAAGGAAGTGTTCACCGTCGGCTCGCTCGGGTTCAGCGGGAAAGAGCTGATCCTGCTCGCAGGTGGTCTGTTCCTCATCTTCAAGGCCACCAAGGAGATCCACAACAAACTCGAAGGCGAAGAGGGGCATGGAGCCGGCAAGGCCGCACCGACCTTTGCTGCCGTGATCGGTCAGGTGTTGATTCTCGACTTCGTGTTCTCGATCGACTCGGTCATCACGGCCGTCGGGATGACACCCTACGTTCCGGTGATGGTGATCGCCGTCATCGGGTCGGTCGTGGTGATGTTGGTCGCCTCGGGGGTGATCTATTCGTTCGTGAACCGTCACCCGACCGTGAAGATGCTCGCGCTCGCGTTCCTGTTGCTGATCGGTCTCACCCTGATCGCAGAGGGAATGGGCGAGAAGATTCCGAAGGGTTACGTCTACGCGGCGATGACATTCTCGATCTTCGTCGAGGTCCTGAACATCGGGTCTCGCAAAAACAAGAAGCAGCACGTCGAGCCGGTGCACCTGCGCGAACGCATCACCGCCGATTCGGAGAACTGACATCGCCCGGGTGTCCCCGGTGACCGACGAGGTGCTGACGCGGTTCCCCGTGCGCGAGTTCGCGCGCCGCGGACTCGTGCACCTGTCGCTCTCCACGGTTGCGATCGCTCAACCCCTGCTCGGTCTCTACGGGGAGAACCTTGCCGTGTTCACCTCTGCGCGGTTCCAGGGTGCGGTGATCGTGTGGTTCGCGGTGGCCGCGATCCTGGTGCCGCCGTTGGTGCTCACGATCCTCGATGTCGGGATCACCGCCGCCCTGTCCCGGCGTGCCCCGCGCCTCGCGTCGGCCGCGCATCCCGCCGTTGTCTTTGTCGGGTTGTGGGCCTGCATGGCATCGGTGTTCCACTCGGTGTCGGTCGGTCCGTGGCCCATCGATGCGATCCTCACTGCGGCGGTGGCCGTCGCTGGGGTCGTGGGATATCGGAGGGTCGCCCCGGTGCGCACCTGGCTGACCTGGATCTCACCGCTGGCCCCGGCTGTCCTGGTGCTGTTCGTCGTCTCTGTGTCGTCTCTCGTGTGGGTGCCGGCTCCAGAGACCGTGGAGGCGACCCCCGGTGGCGGTGCACAGACGACGAGCGTGCTGTGGATCCAACTCGACGAGGCCCCGTTGTTCCCGCTGGTCGGTGCCGATGGTGCCGCGAATGCCGCTCGTTTTCCGGGGTTCGCCGCGCTCGCGGCCCGGTCCACGTGGTACCCCAACGCCCTCACCGTCTCCCAGCACACAGCCGTCGCAGTCCCCTCGATGTTGAGCGGCCTCGCGCCCGACTACTCGCGCCAGCCCGTGTCGGGCGACCACCGGAGGAATGTGTTCTCTCTCGTCGGGTCGTCGCACGTGCTCGATGTCGTCGAGGAAGTCACGGCACTGTGTCCGGGCATCGAGTGCGTCGCGGGGGCGGTCACCCCGACATCGGCCCCGGGCCAGCGCGGGACCGACAATTCTGGGCCAGTGGTTCGGCGGCGCGCGTCGTTCGGTGCCTTCCTGAGCGACGCCGCCGTGGTTCTCGGCCATCGACTCCTTCCCGCAGGCTTGCGTGACTGGCTTCCCCCGATCGACGAGGGGTGGGGAGGATTCGGCGACCAGGCCGGCGGCTCCGGGAACATCGGCACCGATGACGACACGGAGCCGGGCGCGAATCAGCCGAGCCCCGGTGGTGCAGCCTCGGTGGCCCCGTCGCGTGAGAAGCCGCGCGGGCATGCCGGGCGCACGGCCGCGATCGAGGCGATGGTGACGCGCACCCTGGCATCGACCGACCCAGCCTTCCGGTTCATCCATGTCCTGCTGCCGCACCGGCCGTGGGTGCTCGCACCCGACCTGCGCAAGTCGCAGAAGATGTCGGCCGATCCGCGCCCCGACACGATCCCCGACCGTCGCCGTGACAACTACCAGTCGCTCCTGAACCAATACGTCGCCGTCGACGGGATCATCTCCCGCATGATCGGGTCCCTGTCGGCATCGCCCGTTTGGGACGACCTGATGCTGATCGTCACCGCCGACCACGGGATCACCTTCGTGCCCGGTCAGTCGTACCGCGACACGGTCAACCCACAAAACCGATCGACCCTCGACGACATCTACCGGGTGCCGTTCTTCGTGAAGTATCCCGGTCAGCGCGAGGGACTCGTGGACGAGTGCGCAGCCTCGACGCTGGATCTGTTCGCCACGGTGCAGGCGACCCTGCGCATCGACTCCGGATGGGAGACCGATGGGCTCGATCTCTCTTCGTCGTGCCCCGACGAGCGCAACCGGGTCGCCACGTGGCCCGGCGGCTCGACCCCCATGACTGTGAACACCGACGACCTCGAGGAGCGCGTCGCGTGGTATGGACGATGGGTCGACGCGGACGGTGACGTGGATGCGATCTACCGCACCGGACCGGCCGGAGAACTCGTCGGCACGCGTGCGCCAACCGACGCGGGACGTGACGAACGGTTCCGGGTGCGCCTCGGGAACGACGAGGAGTTCACGGGCGTCGGGTCAGCGCCGTTCGAGCCGGTCCCCACGCGCGCCGTCGGCACGATCAAGGCGTCCACGGCCCTGCCCGACGGCACGGAGGTGCTGGTCGCCGTCGATGGCATCATCGTCGGCGAGGTCCGGGAGGCCTCCGACGCTCGGCCGGGGGAGTGGACGCACTTCTCGGCGTCCCTCATGTCACGTCTGATCGGCCCGGGGGACCACGAAGTCACCTTCTGGACGGCCCGACGCCCCCTCGCAGGGGGTCGGTGGGTGCTGCGCCGGATCGGCTGACCCGGGCCCGCCCCACCCCGGCAAATGCTGCGTAGCCTCGGGTACTCGTATGCCGGCTCTCCCCACCGCCGCCTTCTCAATCGCCCTCGACTGTCAGTTGGACAACGTTCCCGGCACTCTCGGGCGCCTCTGCTCTGCGATCGGTGATGCCGGCGGCAACATCGGCGCCCTCGACGGCTTCGACGTGCGCGGGCCCGTGTTGCGGCGCACGGTGGTGGTGCACTGTCGCGACGAGGAGCACCAGAAGGTCGTCGTGGAGGCCGTGCGCGCGCTCAAGAGCGTGACGCTCATCGATTGGTGGGATCGCACCTTCCGGATGCACGAGGCCGGCAAGATCCAAGTGCTGTCGACCGCGCCCGTGAACGATCGCGAGGACCTGTCCATGGCCTACACACCCGGCGTGGCTCGCGTGTGCACCGCGATAGAGAACGACCCGGCGCTGTCGCACCGGTTCACGATCCGCAAGAACACCGTGGCGATCGTCTCGAACGGCACCGCGGTGCTCGGTCTCGGCGACATCGGCCCGGAGGGTGCGATGCCGGTGATGGAGGGCAAGGCGCTGCTCTTCAAGGAGTTCGGGGGGGTCGACGGTTTCCCGGTGTGCATCAACGCGCGCACGGCCAGCGAGGTCGTGGAGTTCGTTGAGCGAATCGCCCCGACCTTCGGCGGCATCAACCTCGAGGACATCAAGGCCCCGGAATGCTTCGAGATCGAGGAGCGCCTGCGCGCGAGCCTCGACATCCCGGTATTCCACGACGATCAACACGGAACCGCCGTCGTCACGCTCGCGGCACTGTGGAACTCGCTCAAGATCACCGGCAAGAAGATGGAGGACCTCACCGTCGTCATCGCCGGTGTCGGCGCAGCCGGCGTCGCGATCGGCAAGATCCTGCTCAATGCCGGAATCGGCGAGGTGATCGGGTGCGACCGTGTGGGGGCCATCTACTCGGGCCGCGGCGACATGAACTGGGCCAAGGAGTGGTTCGCGGAGCACACCAACCGTGACCGCCGCATGGGAACCATCGGCGAGGTGATGCGTGGGGCCGATGTGTTCGTCGGCGTGAGTGGACCGGACCTCATCACCGCGGCCGATGTGCGCGCGATGGCCGTGGATCCGATCGTGTTCGCGATGGCGAACCCCAACCCCGAGATCCGACCCGAGCAGGCCGACGGACTCGCCGCTGTGATGGCGACGGGCCGCAGCGACTACCCGAACCAGATCAACAACGTGCTCGCCTTCCCCGGCATCTTCCGCGGGGCGCTCGATGTGCAGGCGACCGACATCACCGAGAACATGAAACTGGCCGCGGCCGTCGCGATCGCCGACTCGGTGACCGAGGCCGACCTCAAGCCCGAGTTCGTGGTTCCGTCGGTGTTCGATCGCAGCGTGGTCGAGCGCGTGGCGCCGGCCGTTGCCGCGGCCGCGATCGCCGACGGCGTGATCCGCGGCCGCTGACGACCATCCCCCCGGTTGGGCCCCGCGCGTCGGGGCACCCGGGATTTCCCGGTCGGCTCAGGAGCCCAGACCGAGCCACTCGGTGAAGACGTCGGCGCACAACTCGAGTTGTGCGATTTCGACGTATTCAACCGCGGTGTGGGCGTTGTCGATCGAGCCCGGACCGAACACCACCATCTCGTCGGCGAAACCCTCGTAGCGCAGCGCATTCGTGCCGTAGGCCGCGACCGCGGGTTGCGTGCCCGCCCATCCGGCGAGCCGTCGCACGAGTTCGGAATCGGGCGATCGATAGAACGCCGGTGCGCCGACGTGGGTGCGTACGAACTCGACCGGCAGCGGGCATTCCCGCTCCACCAGTTCCTTGAGTTGCGACACGACCTCGGCATTGTTCTCACCCGGGGCGATACGGCGTCCGACGGTGATCGTGCAGGAGTCGGGCACGACGTTGCCGCCCGTGCCACCCCTCACCAGGGTGACGGTGAGGGTCCCGTTGCCGACTTCGGTGGCGGGGGTCAGCGTCTGGAGCCGGCGGTTCTCGGCGTCGAGGGCGAGCACGAGGGCCGCCGCGCCGGTGATCGCGTTCTGGCCCAGGTGCGGGTTTGCCGAATGGGAGGCGAGCCCCTTCACTTCGATCTCGAGCGATGCCCCGCCCTTGTGTCCGTGGATCGGCTCGCACATCGTCGGCTCGGCCACGATCACCTCGTCGGGGCGCAGGCCCCGGCGCTCGGCCCACTCGCGGAATCCGCGCGCCCCGAGCAGACCACCCGCCTCTTCCGAGATCGACCCGACCACGACGAGATTCGGCACGGGTCGGCGACCCTCGCCACGTGCGCGCTCGAGCACCGCGAGCATCACCCCGAGCGAGGCCTTGGTGTCGACGGCACCGCGTCCGTAGACCCGACCGTCGGCGATGCGTCCGTCGAATGGATCACCCGTGCAGTGCTCCACGGTGACGGTGTCGGTGTGCACGTCGAGCACGACCCACCTGTCGCTCGTGCCCTCCCAGATCCCGTACACATTCGGCCGACCCTCCACCACGTCGACCAGTTCGACCGAATCAGCACCCATGTCGGCGAACCATTGGGCGAGACTGCGCGCCAGTCGCGCCTCCCCGACTTCACCCGCGCGCGGGCCCGCATGAAGAGGGTTGACGCTCGGGATCTGCACGAGGCGGCTCACCCACGAGGCGAGGTGCTCGGAGCGTGTCGACATCGCCAAAGTGTGGCACACCCGGAGCGATGCCCCGACCTGATGGTCGCGGGCCTGCGAGTGGCGTGAGCGGGGTGTGTGCGGTCGATCGTGGCCACGGGTTGCAAGTAACGTTCTGCGATCGCACCCGGATCACCTGAGCGAATCCTGCACCTCGCACAGTTCAACATCGCGCGCCTCCGGCATCCGCTCGGTCACCCGCTGACCAAGCCGTTCGAGGATCTCATCGACGAGACGAATGCCCGTGCCGAGGCCAGTCCGGGGTTCGTGTGGCGTCACGGCATTGACACCCGCGCCCCGGACGAGGACGTCTACGGCGACCCGTTGGTCACGGTGAACCTGTCGGTGTGGGTCTCGGTCGAACACCTGAAGGACTTTGTCTACGGCGGCTTCCATCGGGACGTCTTCCGTCGACGGAAGGAGTGGTTCGACTCCTCAGCTGTCGTGCTGTGGTGGGTGGATCCGGGTGAGAGGCCCTCGCTCGGGGAGGGCAAGAGGCGACTCGACCACTACATGGCCCACGGCGCGAGCGACAACGGGTTCGGGTTCCGGGATGTGGCACGAATGGCTCCACCCGGGTGAGTTCGATCGGGGTGCCCGACTCCGATGACAGCCGAAGCGGGCCCGAGGCTCAGAAATTCACCCAGAGGTCGGCCGGCAGCGAAGCCACCGCGGCCCCCACGTCCATCTCCAACTCGGCCACCGTCTGGGCTCCCACCACGACCGATGAGACCGCCCCGTGTCGCAGGGCGAACTGCACCGCGGCCGCCACGATCGACACCCCTCGCGCCGCGCACACCCCCACCAGCTCGCGCGCCCTGTCGCGCATCGCTGCGGGAGCCGGTCCGTAATCGAACATCGAATTCGCGACCGGATCGGCCAGCAGTCCGCTGTTGAAGACGCCTCCGATCACGACGCCGACTCCGCGCTCGACGCACCGGGGCAACAAAACCTCCCCGCCGCTTTGATCGAGCAGTGTGTAGCGCCCTGCGAGCAGGACGCAGTCGAGGTCGACACGTTGCACGAATCGGTCGAGCATCTGCCACTGGTTCATTCCGCAACCCACCGCGGAAATCACTCCCTGCTCGCGCAATTCGATGAGCGCGGGAAACGCACCGGTGAGCGCCTCGTGCTCATGATCATCCGGGTCATGGACGTGCACGACGTCGATTCGATCGAGCCCGAGCCTCGACAGGCTCTCCTCGATCGAACGGAGCACAGAGTCCCGTGAGTAGGCGTGTGCCGGGTCGAGTCGGGGTGCGTCGGCGAAAATCGTCGTGAGTTCCGCCCCGGCTGCCGGCTCCCGCAACAACCGACCCACTTTCGTGCACAACATGAACTCGTCGCGCGGTCGTCTGGCCAATGCCGCCCCGACCCGGCGTTCCGACAAGCCGTTCCCGTACAACGGCGCGGTGTCGAAGAATCGGATCCCCGCCTCCCAGGCGGCATCGACCACGGCCGCGGCGGACTCGTCGTCGATGGCGCGGTAGAGATTCCCGAGTGGCGCGCAACCCAGGCCGAGTGCCGTCACCCGCTGACCGCGACGCCCCAACGGTCGCTCACCGAGGACGGTGAGTGCTCCGCTCAATTCTCCCATTCCGAACCAGTCGGGTACGCGAGGGCGGCGATCGAATCGGCCCTCATTTGGATCGAGTAACCGGGTGCCTCCGGGACGAGGTAACGCCCGTCGTGCACCCGTGCCGGGTCGACGAAGTGCTCGTGCAGATGAGAGGCGTACTCGGTGGTTCGATCAGCGAGGGATCCGCTCACACAGAGGTAGTCGACCACTGAAATGTGCTGGACGTACTCGCAGAGTCCGAGGCCGCCGGCGTGCGGGCACACCGGCACTCCGAAGTGCTCGGCCAGCAGGAGGACCGCGAGCACCTCGTTCAACCCTCCGAGGCGACAGGCGTCGACCTGGCAATAGTCGATGGCGCCGGCCTGCATGAGTTGCTTGAAGACCACCCGATTGGCCGCGTGCTCACCCGTTGCCACCTTGAGCGGGGCGACTGCGCGACGGATGGCCGCGTGGCCGAGCACGTCGTCGGGGCTCGTGGGCTCCTCGATCCATCGCAGATCGAATCTGCGGAGGTGGCCCAGCCATGAGATGGCTTCCGGAACCTCCCACACCTGATTCGCATCGGCCATCAACTGGATTCCGTCCCCCAACTCCTCGCGCATGAGTTCGCATCGTCGAATGTCGCTCTCGACACTGACACCCACCTTGGTCTTGAAACTGGTCCAACCGTCGGTGCGCATCGAGCGACAGAGGTCGCGCACTTGCTGTTCGCTGTATCCGAGCCATCCCGCCGACGTTATGTACGCCGGGTAGCCGTCACGACGCAGTTCGGCCAACCGATCGTCACGTCCGGCGCGCCGCGAGCCCAGGATCTCGAGTGCACGATCGGGTGGCAGTGCATCGTGCAGATAACGGAAGTCGATGCAATCGACGAACTGCTCGGGCGAGAGGTCGACGATCAGCTTCCACACCGGGACACCGCGCTCCTTGGCCCACAGATCCCACACGGCGTTCACGAGTGCCGCCGTCGCCAGATGCATCACGCCCTTGTCGGGCCCGAGCCAGCGCAATTGCGAATGGTTCGTGACTTGACGCCAGAACCCGCCCATGTCGTCGACGATGTCGGACAGGCGACGTCCAACGACCATGGTCGACAACATCTCGATGGCCGCGCAACACAGATCGTTTCCCTGACCGATCGTGAAGGTCATTCCATGGCCCTGGTGGTTTCCGTTCGTGTGCAGCACCACGTAGGCAGCCGAGTAATCGGGGTCGACGTGGACCGCGTCCGATCCGGCGAGTGTGCGAGATGTGCGGGCACGAAGATCGTGTGTCGTGACGTGGGTGATTGTCGTCATGGAGATGGTCGACGGACCCTAGACGAACCTCAAAAACCGTGCAAGACTGCGCAGTGGTGCGGACATGAGTCGTCGAGTCGTCGTGATCACGGGTGCGGCAGGCGGAATCGGAGAGAGGACGGCCGCACGTTTTCGGGATCTCGGCGATGAGGTGATCGGGCTCGACATCACCGACGGATTCGATGTCCGTGATCGTCGGGGTTGCGAGGGAGTGGTCGCGGAGATCATCGGCACTCACGGCCGCATCGACGTGTTGTGCAACATTGCCGGCATCGGCGCGGTCGGTGATGTGGTGGCAGCCGACGAGTCCGATTGGCAGGGGGTCTTTTCCGTCAATGTGTTCGGCCTCGCCCACATGAGCGCGGCTGTTCTGCCCGCGATGCGATCAGCGCGTTCGGGGGTGATCGTGAACGTCTGCTCGGTGGCCGCGTCGGTCGGTCTGGTCGAGCGGGCGGTCTACTCCGCGTCCAAGGGTGCCGTGCTCGCCCTCACCCGGGCGATGGCCGCCGACGAAATAGTCCATGGAGTGCGGGTGAATTGCGTGTCGCCCGGAACCGTGTCGAGTCCGTGGGTCGAGCGTCTGGCGGCGGCCGCACCCGATCCCGATGTCACCATGAACAGCCTTCGGCGCCGGCAGCCACTAGGCCGACTCGTGACGTGCGATGAGGTGGCTGACGCGATCGTGTACCTCGCCGCTCCGTCGACGTTCACGACGGGAGCCGACTTCCTGCTCGACGGGGGCATCACCAGCGTTCGCATCGTCGAGCAGTCGTGACCGTTCGCCTCGCACTCATCGCCGGCCCGATGTACGACCATCTCTATCGCGTCTTTGACGATGCCGGCGTCGACGTGGACGTGGTTGCCCATGGCGATCATCCGACCCTCAACCGACTGGTCGCGGACATGCTGTCGCGGGGCGAAAGGATCGACGTCCTGGCCACGCACGCGAAGTACACACCCTCCCAAGCGCAGTGGCTGCGACCGCTCGATGACCTCGTTGACGCGGCGGCGCTCTCTCAACTCGCTCCGGTCGCGGTCGAGCTCGGTCGCTTCGACGGGCGTTTGTTGTGCGTGCCGCGACTCATCGACGTGCGGGTGATGTGGGTCCACGCCGATCGCGTCGCGTCGGTGCCCGACACGTGGGCTGAACTCGTGGACAGTTCGGTCGTGTTCGGCTTTCCCGGACGCGAGTCGGGACTGTTCGGGACGTTCTTCGAGCTGGTGAGCGGAGATGGCGGCACGTTGTTCGCGGCCGATGGAGCACCCACGATCGAATCACCGGCGGCGGTGCGGGCCGCCGAGACACTGGTGACTCTGGCCGGGCGTGCCCCCTCCGATCTGCCCACCTGGCACTACGACCAGGTGGATGAGGCTCTGTTGAGCGGCGCGGTGGACGCTGCCGCGGCATGGCCCGGTGCCTGGGATGCGATCTCCCGCTCGCGGTTCGCCGATGCGCTCGTTCCCCACATGTATCCCGCCGGGTCGAGTCGACGGGTGAGTTACTCGGGTTGCCATGCGTGGGCGATTCCGACGACGTGCGGGGACGTGGACGCCGCGCTCGATCTCGTGCACCTCCTGATGTCACACGAGGCTCAAGGTGTGGACGCGGCCGGTGGAAACATGTGCGCCCACGAGGCGGCGCTGGCGGCGGTCGTTCCCGCGAACGAGGTCGACCGTCGACGACTGGAGATCACCCGTCGCACCATCGACGAGGCGATGATCTGTTATCCGCCTCTGGCGAAGTTCCCGGCCGTGGAAGACGCCGGGTGGAGCGCACTCCAACGCGCGCTCGAGGGACACTCAACCCCCGACGACGCCGTGCGGGCGATCCAACGCGCCGCCGAATCCGCCCTCGCACCGTGACCAGGGTTTGCGTGACCTGAGATGGGGTCGCGGTCCTGGTCGGGCCCCTGCGCATCCCCGGCTCTTTCGCCGATGTGATGGCGGTGTCACCCTTCGTGCCGCTCTGGCGTCACCGAGATCACAGACGCCAGAGTGCTCCGCCAAGCAACCCACCTGGAGATGTTGAAGAGCAGGGGAAACCCAGCAAAAGCCGGTGTGGTGGAGCTGGGGGGAATCGAACCCCCGTCCATCAGGCGCGGAACGAACGTGCTACGACCATTCCCAGCTTCGACGCTGACGCAACGTCATCGGCGGGTCGACCACCCCTTGCGGGGTCGCGTGGCGTCTTTCCGCCATGTCACCGGTCTTCCCCGGCGCCAACGATCTTTCCCGTTGTCATCCCCCGCTTCTGTTGCCGGGCTGCGGTGGATCGGCCCCGTGCGCCATTGCTGGTCACGATGTCTCTCTACGACGGATTAGGCCGCGAGAGCGAACTGCTCGTTGGCAATTCTTTTGGTTGCCCCGTTTAGCGAGTCTGAGCAACTCGGGTCGCACACTCGAACAACGACTCTGCTGTCGAAACCTGTCAGCCCCGTGATCGGTTGTGTGTTCCCAGTGTACGGCAGGGGAGCGTCGTCGGTTGTCGGGTCGGGGCCCGGTAGCCCCGTTAGCGTCGGGGACGAATGGATTCGACCCTCCACGACTTCTTCCGCACCTCGGGGACGCTCGAGGATCTGGCGAACGGACTCACCCGTCTCGGGGGAACCGAGGTCCTCGTCGCGGTCACCGTCGCCTCGGGGTACCTCTTTCGCCGGGCGGGGCTGGCATGGTGGGGTGCCGGCGCGCCGGCGGCATCGCTCTGGCTCTGTGCTGTCCTGACCTCGGCGCTGAAGGACATCGTGGGCCGTGCCCGCCCCGAGGCGGGCGCGGGGCTGTCGAGCATGTCGTTTCCGTCGGGGCACGCTTCGAACACCACGGCACTCGCCGTCGCGCTCGCGCTCGTGGTGCCCTGGGCGGTGCCCTCGATCAGGCGCCGGGTGTGCCTCGCGGTCGCCTCGGTGGTGAGCCTCGCGGTCGGCTGGACGCGACTCGCCCTCGGAGTCCACTGGGCGACGGATGTGATCGCCGGTTGGGCCCTCGGAGCAATCGCGGCGCTGGGGGTGGTGCGGTTCGCGCGCACCCGTGCCGCGATGTCCGCGGCGGCGCGGCCTGCTCAAATGCCGGGGGACTAGTTCATCCCCTTGCGCTGGCGGCCGAGCGCGCGCTGCATCTCGCGCTTCACATCGCGCTCGGCAATGACCCGGCGCTTGTCCTCTCGTCGGCGACCGCGGGCGAGGGCGAGGTCGACCTTGACGCGCCCGTCCACCAAGCGCAACGCGAGCGGCACGAGCGAGAGCCGCTCGCGCGCGACCCGGTCGGCGAGGCGCTCGATCTCGTCGCGATGGAGCAACAGCTTGCGGGGACGGTCCGGGTCGTGGGAGCCAACCCCCACGGCGTACTGGTAGGGCGGGATGTGCACGCCGTCCAGCCACACCTCGCCGTCGATCACGCGCGCGAAGGCATCGGCGATCTGCACCTGGCCGGCGCGGAGGCTCTTGACCTCGCTGCCGTGCAGCACGATTCCCGCCTCGACCACGTCGAGAATCGCGTAGTCGTGGCGTGCCTTGCGATTGCTCGCCAGCGTCGCGGTGGATGCCTTTGCCATAGGGGTCCTCGAGCGTACCGCTAGCCTTCGCGCCGGTGTTCCGGCCCAATTCCCCGCACGTCACGATCCCCACGGGGGCATTGCATGCGATGGTGGCGCGCGCCTACGAGACCTTCCCCGAGGAGTGCTGCGGCCTGCTGATCGGTGAGCGCGCTGCGGGAAGGGTCGCTCGGTTCGTGCCGATCACCAACGTCGCAGCCAGCGCCAAGCTCTACACGATCGATCCGAAGGAGCATCTGCGCACCGAGCTCGCCGCAGAGGCCGAGGGGCTCGAGGTCGTCGGTGTCGTGCACTCCCACACCCACACCGAGCCCTACCCGAGCCCCACCGACGTGAACCAGGCGCCGGACCCCGGTTGGCACTACGTCATCGTCGGTCTCAAGAGGGGTGCGGCCGAGATCCGCTCCTACCTCATCGTCGATGGCGAGATCACCGAGGAGATGATCGTGCCGGCCTGAGCCCGGCGACCCGCGACAGACCCCGTTTGGGTGTCTCGATCCGGGGACTGCCCAGAGGGGTGACATGTGCAGTCCCGATGGTTACAATTATGACCAGATTCATCAGGAATAGCCCAGAGGCGCCAGATGTTGACACAGGTTCACAGACACTCGCGAGGAGGTGGCACATGTCGGTGGCAGATGTTCGTCGCAACGGCGGTTCGGTCTTCGTGCTGCAGCACTCCCTCGAATTGATCGGCAACACCCCGATGGTGGATGTCTCGATCCTGTCGCCGAATCCGAACGTGCGGCTCGTCGCCAAATTGGAGAACCAGAACCCCTTCGGTTCGGTGAAGGACCGGATCGCAAAGGCGATGATCGAGGATGCCGAACGCACCGGACGCCTCGTGCCAGGCCAGCGGATCCTGGAACCCTCGTCGGGCAACACCGGAATCACCCTCGCTGCGATCGCCAAGATGAAGGGCTATCCGATCACCATCTTGATGCCGACCTCGGTCTCGATCGAGCGGCGACAGATGCTCGAGGTCTTCGGCGCCGAAATCATCCTCACTCCCGGTGAGGAGGGTTCCAACGGCGCAGTGCGTCGCGCCCAAGAGATGGCGGCCCAGAATCCGGAGTGGTGCTTCCTCTATCAATACGCCAACGACGCGAATCCGCGCGCTCACTACGAGGGGACTGGGCCCGAAATCTGGCGCGATTGCCCAGAGATCACCCACTTCGTGGCCGGGCTCGGCACCTCCGGGACCCTGATGGGCACAGGCCGGTACCTCAAGGAGCAGAACCCCGCCATCAAGGTGGTGGCCGTCGAGCCACCCCTCGGCGAGCGCGTCGAGGGTCTGCGCAACCTCGACGAGGGGTACATCCCACCTGTCTTCGACAACTGGCACGGTCGCGACTTGCTCGACCGCAAGCGCGTGGTGCGTCCGCGCGAGTCGCTCGAGTGGACGCGGCGCCTCGTGCAGGAGTGCGGCATCTTCGCGGGCATCTCCTCTGGTGCCTCGCTCGCCGGTGCCGCCAAGGTGGCCTCGGAGATCGAGGAGGGCACGATCGTGTTCATCGTCTGCGACGGTGGGTGGAAGTACCTCTCGACCGGCGCCTACACCGACGATCTCGACGCCGCCGAAGCCAACGCCGAGAAGATCATCTACTTCTGACCAGATGCCCGTGGTGCGGTGTTCACCCGCCCACGACAAGCAGGGCCAGTCCCGCGATCACCACGGCGGCGGCCCCGACGCGGCGCGCCATGTGCGCCTCACCGAGCCACTTGGTGCCCACGAGTGCCACGATCACCACGCTCGACTCGCGCAGCACGGTGACATACCCCACGGGTGCGTCCTGGACCGCAAGGAGCACCATCCAATAGGTGAGCGCGGAGGCGGCGCCCGCGAGGGCGAAGCGCGGCCACATCGTGCGCATCGCGATCGCCATGTCACGCCGGCGCCCGGCCATGAGACCGTGCAGGGTGATGAAAATTGCTTCCGAGGTGAACAGCAGCAATGGATAGAGGTTGCCGCCGGTCGTGCGCGAGCCGTGGCTGTCGACCACGGAGTAGATGCCGATCGTGGCCGCGACAGCGAGCGCAGCCCGGACATGGTCGCGATCGGCGCGCCCCGAGAGGAGGAAGATGCCCGCGATCGCGACGGCGATACCGGCCGAGGCCAGCAACGAGATCTCGTCACCGAGGAACGCGATACCTCCGAGCGCGGCAAGCAGGGCGCCGCCTCCGCGCGCGATCGGATACGTCACCGAGAAGTCCCCGATGTCGTAGGCCCGCGCGAGCCCCACCACGTAGTAGAGGTGGACGATCCCGCTCACGACGAGGGGCCACCACGCCAGGTTCGACGGCCAACCGACCGCGAGAACGATGACCAGGCACCCGACACCGGCCACCGTGATCTGGCCCCACAGGGCGATGAACCGGTCGCCGCTCTGCTTGACCCAGAGGTTCCACGAGGCGTGCAGTACCGCGGCCCCGAGGGCGAGGAGCGTCGCGGCGAGCACGGCAAGAGACCCTATGCCACGTGGTTGCCACCGGGGTCGATGCGAATGATGCCGGCGAGGTTGATGCGACGCAGCGCACGCGTCACCGACTAGACAAGACGCCATGACACGACCCGACGGGCGCACACCCGAACAACTCCGCCCCGTCGCCTTCCAGCGCGACTTCACCGAGATGGCCGCAGGTTCTGTCCTCGTGTCGTTCGGCCGAACCAGGGTCCTGTGCACCGCATCGGTGGATGAGGACGTGCCGCGGTGGATGAAGGGATCCGGCAAGGGATGGGTGACCGCGGAGTACTCGATGCTGCCCGGGTCCTCGCCCGAGCGCGTCGACCGCGAGGCCGCAAAGGGCAAGCAGAGCGGACGGACCGTGGAGATCCAGCGTCTGATCGGTCGCTCACTGCGGGCCGCCTGCGACATGGTGGCTCTCGGGGAGAGACAAGTGGTGGTGGACTGCGACGTCCTCCAGGCCGATGGCGGCACCCGCACCGCGAGCATCTGCGGCGGGTTCATCGCGCTCCACGACGCGCTCACCAGGCTCGTGCAGACCGGGGCCACCCGGCAGCACCCGCTGCACTCGTTCTGCGCGGCGATCTCGGTCGGTGTGTGCGGGGGAGTGCCCGTGCTCGATCTTCCCTATGTGGAGGACTCGACCGCAGAAGTCGACATGAACGTGGTGATGCTGCGCCCGACCGCCGGAGGGGAGTCGCGCTTCGTGGAGGTGCAGGGCACCGCCGAGGGGTTGGCGTTCACGCGCGGCGAACTCGACGATCTGCTCGGTCTGGCCGAGAGGGGACTCGGTCGTATCTTCGATCTCCAGGCCCAGTTGCTGGCCGAGCCCCCGAGCAGCCGATAGAAGCTCGCGTGCGCATCGTGTGCGCGAGCGCGAACGCTCACAAGGTCGCAGAGATCGCGAGGCTCCTGCCGGTCGACGTCGTTCTGCTGCCCCGTCCCGATGAGGTCGGCGATGTCGACGAGACCGCACCGACCCTGGAGGGCAACGCGGTGATCAAGGCTGTCGAGATCGCGAACCATGCCGGCACCTGGGCGATCGCCGACGACACCGGGCTCGAGGTCGACTCGCTCGGGGGCGCACCTGGGGTGCACAGCGCCCGGTTTGCCGGACCATCCGCCGACGATGCGGCCAATCGCGCACTCCTCCTCGCGCGACTCGAGGGGCACGACGACCGGCGTGCCCGGTTTCGCACCGTGGTCGCACTCGTCCACCCCTCGGGGGAGATCCACCTGCTCCACGGTGAGTGTCGCGGTTCGATCACCATCGCCGAGCGTGGAGCGAACGGGTTCGGCTACGACAGTGTCTTCGTGCCCGATGACGGCGACGGCCGGACGTTCGCCGAGATGGATCCAATCGAGAAGGACTCGATCTCGCACCGCGCCCGCGCGCTCGCACAATTGCCCGTGCTCGTGGCGCGGATCTCCGGGCGTGCCGAGTAGCCGACGGGCCCGACGGCAGTCACCAGCCGCGCAGGTCGATCGGCCACCGGGCGAGCACCTCGCCGTACTGATTGGCGACCCAGGCGGTCTCGTGCATCGCCATGGTCGGGTCGACGTGCGCGGGCGCGACGAAGACGCGATCGCCGATCTTCGGCGCGGGCGTGCCGTCGTCCGGGGCGAAGGTGACGTGCTCGTCGGAGCAGAACCACACCTTGTGCCCGGCAATGGTGGGATTACCGTGGTCCATGCCGAGGGCCTTCAGACCCACATCGGCGACGGCCCACTTGGGCTGCACCGCCACCACGGTGCCCACCACCCAGACCGCCTGCACGAAGGGCAACCCGAGCCCGCCGTAGTAGGTGTCCATCAGTGCATAACTTCCGGCCTGCACCTCGGTGACGGCGGTGCCGGCGTAGAGATCGAAGGTCCCCGTTCCGCCCGCCGACACGATCGCACCACCCACGTCCTCGTGGGCCTCTGCGAGCACACCGATGGCCTCCTCGACGAGGCGTTTCTTCTCGGCGCGATCCTCGACCATCATCAAATGGCCCTCGTAGCCCATCACCCCGCGCACGCGCATGCCGCGCACACGGGCGGAGTCGGCGAGGCGCCCCGAGATCTTCGGATCACACCCGCAGCGCGGCAAACCGATGTTCACGTCGACCACCACGTCGCGGATCCCGGCGCGCTCTGCGGCGTCGAGTGTCTCCTCTGAATCGACCGCGACCGCGATCGAGGCACTGTCCTGAACCGCCGCGAGCGCCTCCAGACGCCGGGGGTCGATCACTTCGTTCGCGAGCAGGAAATCGTCGCCGACACCCGCCTCGATCATCCCGAGGATCTCGCGCGGGGTCGCGCACGTGAAGGACGCGTGGCCGAGCGCCTCTTGTTCGGCCGCGAGCGAAGTGCATTTGTGCGCCTTCACGTGGGGCCGGAGCCGCTCGCCGGGCAGCACCGAGGCCATGGTCTCGAGGTTCTGGCGGAGCAGGTCGATGTCCACCACGAGTGCGGGTGTGGGCAGGTCGTTCACATGCATGGTGCCGGCGAAGGGACTCGAACCCCCAACACGCAGGACCTAAACCTGCTGCCTCTGCCAATTGGGCTACACCGGCGTGCAGGTGAAGGGTACCCGCGGGTCCCGTCCCGGGTGCGCCGCGGGAACCTGCTCAGCCGAGTCAATGCAGCCGAACCGTTGCGCGTTCCCGGTGGCAGACTGGCGAAGTGACGATGACGAGCCCGGCCCGCGACGCGGCGCCCCACGGGACCCACACCCTCGACGAGGGGGTGCTCGCAGCGCAACTGGGTCTCGCCAAGACCGTCATCGACGAGGCCTCCCTCGCCAACAGCGTGGCCCGGTTCGCGGCCCAGAAGATCGTGCTCCCGACGTTCGCCCAGTTGGCCGATCCGTCGCTGATCCCCACTTCTTGGACCGCCGGCGTCGACAAGGACGCCGCCGACCCGCGGAACCTTTTCCGGGTCCACTGGTACAACGATCTCGCCGGCGACCGTGTCGGGGTGCCCGACCATGTCGTGCTGCCCCCGAGCCTCACGGGCGTCGAGTCCCCGATCATCGCGGTGTTCGGCGACCGCTTCCCGATGATCACTGCCCACAAGGTGCTGGCCGCCTACTCGTGCTTCGTGCCCCGCGTCATCACCGGTCAGTTCGACCCCACCCGCCACCGGGCCGTGTGGCCCTCCACCGGCAACTATGCGCGCGGCGGCATTGCCATCAGCCGCCTCATGGGTTCGCGCGGGGTCGCGGTGTTGCCGGCGGGCATGTCGAAGGAGCGCTTCGACTGGCTCGACCGGTGGGTGACCGACCCCTCCGATGTGGTGCGCACGCCCGGCACCGAGAGCAACGTCAAGGAGATCTACGACGCCTGCAACGAGATGGCGAAGGACCCGGGCAACTTCATCCTCAATCAGTTCTGCGAGTTCGGTAACCATGTCGGTCACTACGAGGTCACGGGCCGGGCGCTCGCGCACGTTTTCGAGCACGTCAGGGCGAACGGCCATTCGGGTCTCCGCCTCGCCGCGTTCACCTCGGCCACCGGGTCGGCCGGCACCATCGCCGCTGGTGACAGGTTGAAGGATCTCTACGGGACAAGGATCGTGGCCGTGGAGGCACTCGAGTGCCCCACGATGCTCGAGAACGGATTCGGCGAGCACAACATCCAGGGCATCGGCGACAAGCACATCCCTCTCATCCACAACGTGATGAACACCGACGTGGTGGTGGCGATCTCGGACCGTGCGACCGACGAGCTCGATGTCCTCTTCAACACCCCGGCGGGCCAGAAGTACCTCGCCGATCGTCAGGGCGCGGGCCCGGACCTGATCGACGCGCTCACCCACTTCGGTTTCTCGGCGATCTGCAACGTGCTGGCCGCGATCAAGACCGCCAAGATGCTCGGCCTCGGTGCCGACGACGCGATCATCACGATCGCCACCGACGGGAGTGTGCTGTACCCGAGCGAGCGAGAGAAGACGCTCACCCGGCGGTTCGGGGACGACTTCGGTGCGATCGACGCGGCCGAGGTGTTCAGCGAGCACCTCGGCCATGTCGGCACCGACAGCATGATCGACTGCACCGAGCGCGACCGCAACCGCATCTTCAACCTCGGCTACTACACGTGGGTCGAGCAGCAGGGCACGCCGCTCGAGGTGTTCGAGGCCCGACGGTCGCAGTCGTTCTGGCGCTCCGTGCGCGCGCACGCCCCGGTGTGGGACGGGCTCATCGACGAGTTCAACTCCCGCGTCGCAAAGGCCGGCTGACGACGCGATGGCGGGCCCGGCCGATCCGGTCGTGACCGGGGCGCATTGCGAGGTCTGCGGGACGATCGTCGTCGTGGACCGTGGCTTGGTGTTCGGATGCCCCAATGCCTCGCCCGAGGATCGCCGACACGTGGTCCGCTTCGACTCCGATGTCGTCCCGTTCCGGCCGATCGACGACGAGAACCCCTTCCTCGCCTATCGCCGGTGGCTCGCTGTCGATGCCTTCGGAGCAGCCGTCGGGCTCGATGACGGCGAACGCGCGCGGGTGATCGCCGATCTCGATGCCGCCGTGGAGCGTGTCGCGGGGACGGGCTTCCGGCGAACGCCGATGCTGCGCGCGGATCGATTGTCGGAGTCGCTCGGGTTCTCGGAGTCCGGTGGGGTGTGGGTCAAGGACGAGACGCACAACGTCGCGGGGTCCCACAAGGCGCGGCATCTGTTCACCGAACTCGTGCACCTCGTGATGGCCGAACGTGCCGGGCTCGCGCCATGGTCCTCGCCCGCGGGGCGTGCGCCGCTCGCGGTCGCATCGTGCGGCAATGCCGCCGTCGCGGCCTCCACGCTGGCGGCCGCGGTGGACTGGCCGATCGCGGTGCACGTCCCGGTCGCGGCCGATGCGACGGTGCTCGGCATGCTCGAGCGGCTCGGAGCCGATGTGCGTGTGTGCGAGCGGCGCGCCAGTGATCCGTCCGGGGATCCCTGTGTGCTGCGGTTCCGTGAGGTGGTGCGCGACGGGGCAGTGCCCTTCGGTGTCCAGGGGCCGGAGAACATGTGGTGTCTCGATGGTGGTCGCACGATCGGCTGGGAGATGACCGACCAGATCGCCGCGCAAGGCCCGATGTTGGATCGCATCTTCATCCAGGTGGGCGGGGGAGCCTTCGCCGCGTGTGTCGGTGCGAGCCTGCGAGCCTCGGGGGTGCATCCCCGACTGCACGCGGTGCAGGCGGCCGGATGTGCGCCGCTCGCGCGGGCGTGGGATCGCGCACGCGCCACGGGAGGTGCCCACGGCGCGGGCAAGAGGTGGCGCGAGTGCATGTGGCCGTGGGACTCGACGCCGGTCTCGCTCGCCGACGGGATCCTCGACGACGAGACCTACGACTGGATCGGCGTCGTCGAGGCGATGGCCGAGACCGGCGGATCGCCCGTGGTCGCACCCGAGGACGTGATCGTGGGGGCGCACCGGCTCGCCCACGAGCTCACCGACATCGATGTCAGTCCGACCGGTTCGGCGGGACTGGCCGGACTGATCGCGATGCGCGAGGAGGTCGGCCACGACGAGTGCGTGGCGGTCGTGTTCAGCGGCGTGCGCCGATGAGACTCAACCGGGGCGGTCAGCCATCGTCGTGCTGGCGGCCGACCTCGATGAGCCGGCCATCGTCGACGTCGTAGACGAAACCCCGGATGTGCTCCTTGTGGACGATGAAGGGGTTCTCCTCCAGCAGGCGCATCGCGCGCCGCACGTCCTCATACGGGTCGGTGAAGGCCCCTATCGCCCATGGGGGCTCGACCCCCGTCTCCTCTCGGAGGCGAGCCTTCATGCCGGTCTCGGTGACTTTTTGGAGGCCGCAATCCGTGTGGTGGATCAGCACGATCTCTCGTGTGCCGAGGAGGCGCTGGGAGATCGCGAGGGAGCGCACCACATCGTCGGTCACGACACCACCGGCGTTGCGGATGATGTGGGCATCGCCGTGGGCGAGACCGAGCATCTGGCAGACGTCAATCCGGCTGTCCATGCACGCGACCACGGCGAGCTGACGCCGGGGCGCAGGCTCTAGGTCTCGATGGGCGAACCCCTCGACGAACGCGGCGTTGTTGCCGAGGAGTTCGTCGGTGCTGGGACGGAAGCCACCTGGGTCAGACACGCCCCCATTGTTGCCGAGCCGATAGCCTCCACACGACTATGACGCATCCCGACCTGCCCCAAGCCCTCGACGCGGGGGCCGACCCCCGCTCCGACATCTTCACGAGGCTCCTCAAGAACCGCGTGGTCATACTCGGTACCGACGTCAACGATGACATCGCGAACCAACTCTGCGCCCAGTTGTTGTACCTGGAGGGCGAGGACCCGAACGCCGACATCTGGCTCTACATCAACAGCCCCGGTGGCTCGGTCACCGCGGGTATGGCGATCTACGACACCATGCAGTTCGTCTCGTGCGATGTGGCGACGGTCTGCATGGGTCTCGCCGCCTCGATGGGTCAGTTCCTGCTGACGGCGGGCGCACCGGGCAAGCGCTACACACTCCCGAACGCGCGCATCATGATGCACCAGCCCCTCGCGGGCCTGCGCGGCCAGGCAGCCGACATCGCGATCCAGGCCGAGCAACTGCGCTTCACGAAGCGCCGCATGGCCGAGTTGATCGCGCACCACTCGGGGCGCACGATCGAGGACATCCAGGCCGATTCCGAGCGCGACCGCTGGTTCGCGGCCGAGGAGGCCAAAGAGTACGGTCTCGTCGACAAGGTGATCGTTCGCCGCGGCGAGATCCGCTGATCCGCACCTTCTTCTACGGCGCCACCGTGGGCGCCGGGGTCGGTGCGGGCTCCGTGGTCGTCGGCACGGTCGTCGCGGGGGATGTTGCCGGCGGGGCGGTGCGCGGCGGTGCGATCGTGAGGCCCGTCGCGACATCGACGGCACACGTGCTCTGCACCCACTTTCTGACCGCCTCGGCCGCCTGGTTCGCCGCGTAGCTCGCGTCGGCGAGATCCTGGACCTCGGTGGGATCGGCCGGATCGACCGCGGCCGCCTCCCGGAACAGATCGGTGACCACCGCCATGTCGCCCTCGATCGTGAGTGGTGCGCGCTCGAGCAGTCGCTCCCACCGCCCGATCATCGTCTCGACATCGCGGGTGCTCACCACCTTCTGCCCGATCCCGGGGAGTTCCTCGCCGAGTTGACGGCAGAAACTCGCACTGGATCGCTCCGGCGAACCACACGAGGCCATCGCCGTGACCATCGCGACGACGAGGACCGCGCGCAACGATCCGGTGCCGAGCATGCGCCGCACGGGCGACCGGTTCGTGGTGGTGGCCGCACACATCACCTCCGAGTATCCCACCCCGCGCCCACGGAAGGTCCGCATGTACGCCGCCGTCTCGTCCTCGACCCTCGTGGGTATCACCGGTCGACCGATCACCGTCGAGGTCCACGTGGGGCAGGGTCTCCCGGGATTCACCGTGGTCGGCCAACCCGACGAGGGTTGTCGCGAGGCACGCGATCGGGTGCGCGCCGCGATGCTCTCCAGTGGACTCGAGTGGCCGAATCGTCGGGTGACCGTGAACGTGGCGACCGGGGAGCGTCGCACCGACAAGGGTGGGGGTGCCTCGCTCGACCTCGCGATCGCGGTCGGGCTCCTGGTCTCCACCGAGACGATCGAGGCACGACAGATCGAGAACCTGGCGTTCCTCGCCGAACTCGGTCTGGACGGGTCGTTGCGCGCGGTGCGGGGTGCGGCGCCGCTGGCGGCCGCGATCACCGACAAAGAAGTGGTGGTCGCGCCGGCGTCGGCGGGCGCCGCGAGCCTGGGCGCCAATGTCGTGGTGCGGGCGGTGTCGTGTCTCGCCGAACTGGTGGCGGTGCTCCGCGGGGGCCATCGGTGGCCCGACCATCGCGCCCCGGAACGCTGCGCAGCCGGTGATCGGTGCGCCGACCTGGCCGATGTGCGCGGTCAGCAGTTCGCGCGCGCCGCGCTCGAGGTTGCCGCGGCCGGTGCCCACCACATGGTCATGGTGGGGCCACCAGGTGCGGGGAAGTCGATGCTTGCTTCCCGGTTGCCCGGCATTCTCCCCCCGCTCGACGATGCCGCCGCATTCGAGTGCGCGATGGTGCGCAGCGCCGCCGGAGAGGACGTGGAGGGGCTCGCACGCACCGCCCCGTACCGCGCGCCCCATCACTCGGTGTCGCTCGCGGGCATGGTCGGTGGTGGTGGCGGGCGTGTCCATCCGGGGGAGGTCAGCCTCGCCTCGCACGGGGTGCTGTTCCTCGACGAGATGGGCGAGTTCGCACCGAGTGTCCTCGATGCGCTTCGTCAACCGCTCGAGGAGGGGGTGGTGCGCGTCTCGCGGTCGGGGATCGCCGTCGAGATGCCGGCACGTTTCCTGCTCGTGGCCGCCACCAACCCGTGCCCGTGCGGACGAAGTGAACCCGGGGCATGCCGGTGCACGCCATCGGCGCGCCAGAGGTACCTGCGCAGGTTCTCGGGTCCGCTGCTCGATCGGTTCGATGTGAGGGTGGTGCTCGGTCGCACAGCCGGCGAGCACTTGACGAGTCTGGAGGCGGGGGAGTCGAGCGCCACGGTTGCAGATCGGGTGCAGCGTGCCCGCGAGATCGCGCGTGGCCGTCAGGGGACCCCCAATGGCGCCGTGCCGGCGTGGATGATCGATGATGTCGCGCCCCTCGATGCCGGCGCACTCGCGCGGATGCGCGTGCTGCTCGACTCGGGTTCGCTCTCAGGTCGCGGGTTCCATCGCGTGCGCCGTGTCGCGCGCACGGTCGCCGATCTCGCCGGTCACGAGGGGCCCCTCGGCGTGGAGCACGTGGAGACTGCCGTGGCACTGCGCGCCGACTTCATGCCCGGTCTCGATCCACGGTGAACGACCACGACGCGGCACTGGCCGTGCTCGCGGCTCTTCCACGCCAGAGCCCCGCGCGACTGCGGCGACTCCTCGCGGGGGGCGATCCGTGCAAGACGCTGCAGTCGATCGCAGTCGGTGGGCGAGCGATCGCGGGACTCGATCCCTCCGTGTGGGCGGCGTGGGCCCCGAGCGTGGCGACGCTGCGCGCGACCGTGCCGGCCAAGTGCGAGGCCGCGAACATCACAGTCGCCGTGCACGGCGGGGACGGGTATCCGCCGGCCCTCGTCGGCGATCCGTGGGCGCCACCGGTTCTCTTCATGCGCGGCGATGCGCATGCGGTGCGTCGGCGCCGTGTCGGCATCGTGGGCACCCGTCATGCGACGCGAGCGGGGCGAGCGTTCGCCCGCGTGCTCGGCGATGAACTCGCGCGCGCGGGCGTGTGCGTGGTGTCGGGGCTCGCGCGCGGGATCGACGTCGAGGCGCACGCCGGTGCTCTGGCGGCGGACCGCGATGGTGCACCGCCGGTGGCCGTGGTGGCCTCGGGGTGCGACACGGTGTATCCGCCGGAGCACCACCGGATCTGGCACGACATCGCCGAGTGCGGGTTGATCGTGTCGGAGGCTCCGCCGGGCACGGCACCCACGGCACGATTGTTCCCCTTGCGCAACAGGATCCTCGCCGCGCTCTCCGAGGTACTTGTCGTTGTCGAATCCCGTGCTCGCGGGGGTTCGATGATTACCGTGCGCGAGGCCGCCAAGCGCGCGATCCCGGTGATGGCGGTGCCCGGTGCACCCTCGAGCCCCGCGAGCGAGGGAACGAACCTGCTGCTCGCCGATGGATGCGCCCCGGTCACCGGTGCCTGCGACGTGCTCGTCGCGCTCGGACTCGACACGTCGCGCACCTGGGCACGCATCGACACACGCGTCGCACCGTCGTCGCGCGGTGCAGAGATCCTCGCCGTGCTGCGCAGTGCGGCACAGACGGTGGATGGGATCGTGCTCGCCACCGGATTCGCCGCACTCGACGTGGCCGTGGCACTGGGCCGTCTCGAGGCACAGGGATGGGTGGCCCATGCCGACGGCTGGTGGGAGGCACTGCCGGGGTAGGTGCCGGTGCGGCGGAAGGCGTCGGCGCCGATGGCGCGACAACTACCGTGGTTCGCATGGGTGCCCCCGAGCGTTCCAAGAGCGTGCCGGGCGATGTCTGGGAGGTGGCGCGCTGGGGTCGCACCCTGCGCATCGCCGAGGCGACCAGGAACTCCCGCGTCGCCGATGTCGCGTCGGCGGCCGCATGGTTCGCCGCCCACGGCGTGCGCGATCCCGACGCTCTGACCGCCGAATCCGTGGCCGAGTGGGTGCTCGCCATGGAGGGCGCCGACTACACCGTCGAGACGGTCGAACAGCGACTCGCGGCGCTGAAGGGCCACGTTCGCTGGTGGATCCGCACCCGGCCGGTGCGTCGCGGCGAAACGCGCCGGACCAACCCCGCCGCCGGCGTTGCGCCGTCCCACGTGTCGGGGTGCGCGGCCTGCACCGCATCGCGCGGCGCGGGTCGCTCACGGTGCACGGTGCGCGACGCGCGCCTGCGCACCTGGCGTGTCGCGGACTTCGCGGCGTCGTTGACCGCATCGTCGGCGAACACGAGGAACTCCTACAGGCGCGACGTCGAACTTCTCGCCGAGTGGATGCTCGATTCAGGGTGGGGAGACTCGCCCGGTGATGCCGACAAGGCGGTCGTCCGCGACCATCTCGGCATCCTGAGCGAGAGGGGCGCGGCATCGCGCACCATCGCACGGCGCATCGCCGCGCTCCGGCGCTACTTCACTTGGGCCACGCGCAATGGGCTGTGCCCCAACGACCCGACGGCCGCCCTGCATTCGCCGGCCCCGAAGGGTCGACTGCCGCGTCCGCTCGACGAGGCGACCGTCGTGGCGATCCTCACCACCGAGGACGAGGAGGCCCCGCAGTGGCGCCGCCTCCGCGACCGTGCCGTGCTCGAGATCCTCTACGGAAGCGGCCTGCGCGTGTCCGAGGTGTGTTCGCTCACGCTCCAGTCGGTGTCGTCGCGCGGTGATGCGGTCACGGTCATGGGCAAGGGCTCCAAGGAGCGAATGGTTCCCCTCAGCGGTCCGGCGGTCGAGGCGATCCGCGCGTGGCGCGCCGTCCGCGACGAGGTCGCGGCGCCGGCCAGTGGGACCGCGATGTTCCTGGGCGCGCGCGGCGCCCCCGTCGGCCGGCGCGATGTGGCACGGCTGCTCGACGATGCCTGCGCACGCGCCGGCGTTGCCGGTGGCGCGCATCCGCACGCGCTGCGCCACTCGTTCGCCACGCACCTGATGGACAACGGTGCCGACACCCGTTCGATCCAGGAACTGCTCGGCCACTCCGACGCCTCGACGACGCAGCGTTACACGCACGTGAGCAAGGAGCGCCTGCGACTGGCCTATTCCGAGTCGCATCCGCGCGCATGAACGCACGATTCGTCCGGCACACGATCGGGACGGCGTGGGACGCGTGGCACGACTCGCGTGACACGGCGGCGCGCGAGTGGCTGGTCGTGCACTATGCCTCGCTCGTCAAGTTCGTGGCCGGTCGTCTCTCGGCCGGTCTGCCGCGCAGTGTCGACACCGGTGATCTCGTCTCTGCCGGGGTGTTCGGATTGATGGATGCGATCGACAAGTACGACCCTGCGCACGGTGCCAAGTTCGAGACCTACGCGATCCCGCGCATCCGCGGTGCGATCCTCGACGGCCTGCGCGCCCTCGACTGGGTTCCGCGCACCGTGCGGGCGCGCGCACGCAGCGTCCAGGATGCGCTCACCGAGCTCGAGGGCACGCTCGGTCGCCAACCCACCGACGACGAGATCGCCGCCACCCTCGGCATCGAGACCACCGAGCTCGAGAAGTGGCTCGCCGACATCGCGGCCGGCGCGGTCGGCCCGCTCGACCATGTCGCGCTCGATTCGGCGGGAACGCCCAACGGTGAGCCGGGGCACGCGATGGAGCAGAGCGAGTTGCGCGAGGCGATGCGCGACGAGATCAGGCGCCTACCCGAGCGCGAGCAGGCGGTGCTCGTGCTCTACTACGAGGACGGGCTCACGCTCGCAGAGATCGGAGAGGCGCTCGGGGTCACCGAGAGCCGCATCTCGCAGGTGCACACCAAGGCGGTGCTGCAACTGCGCTCGCGACTCGCCGCGGCAGGGATGGGCTGAGACCGCACACATTCGCCCCGTGATGCAGGTGCTCGTTGCGGCCGTGGTGGCGTGTGCGTTCCCCACCGGTGACGCGGTCGCTCCGGTCCGCGGCGAGGTCGTGTCGCGGTACGCGGCCCCGTCCTGCGCCCGGTGCGCGGGACGGCGCGGCATCACCGTGGACACCGGTGGACACCTCCCGGTGGTGGCCACGCGCAGCGGGCGCATCACCTTCGCCGGCGACGTGGCCGGTGTGCTGTGGGTGGTGCAGGAGGTCGCACCGAACGTGCGGGTCACCTACGGCCGTCTCAGCTCGATCGCGACCGGAGTCTCCGAGGGCGTCGAGATCCCGCGGGGCGCCACGCTGGGGGGGTCGTCGGGTCGGGTGCATCTCGGGGTGAGGAGGGGCGATCGGTACACCGACCCACTCCCGTGCTGGGCGCGAAGGGTCCGTCTGGTGCCGGTTCCGGAGTCGGTCGTGGGCGCGTTCAACCCGTCCCGGTAGCCTCCGAGTCGCCCTCGGAATGCCCCGGGGACACCGAACAACTTCATGCACACCGGCCACCTGCGGTCGCTTCGGCGTCGGCCCGGTGTGTGGACAACCGCAGAAGGAGTCAGAACCATGGCCGTCGTGACGATGCGTCAACTGCTGGAAGCCGGAGTGCACTTCGGCCACCAGACCCGCCGTTGGAACCCCAAGATGAAGCAGTTCATCTTCGGCGAGCGAAACGGCATCCACATCATCAACCTGGACGAGACCCTCCAGCGCATCGAGACCGCATACGGGTTCGTGCGCGACCTCGTCGCCAACGGTGGGACCGTCCTGTTCGTGGGAACCAAGAAGCAGGCCCAGGATCCGATCCGCGGTTATGCGGAGAAGTGCGGCATGCACTTCGTGAACGAGCGTTGGCTCGGTGGCATGCTCACGAACTTCGAGACGATCTCCAAGCGTGTCGGCAAGATGCAGGAGTACGAGCGCATGCGCGCCGCCGGTGACTTCGAGGCGATGCCGAAGAAGGAGGCCCTCCTCATCTCGCGCGAGCTCGAGAAGCTCCAGAAGAACCTGTCGGGCATCGCGAACCTCTCGCGCCGACCGGATGCGATCTTCGTGCTCGACACGATGAAGGAGCACATCGCCGTCACCGAGGCCAACAAGCTCAACATCCCGGTGATCGCCGTCGTCGACTCGAACGTGGACCCCGATGTCGTTCAGTTCCCGATCCCCGGCAACGACGATGCGATCCGCTCGAACGACCTGCTGACCCGCGTGATCGCCGAGGCCGTCATCGAGGGACGATTCATCGCACAGAAGCGAAACCCTGCCGCGGCCGCCGCTGCGGCCGCCCCGGCGCGCTCCGCCGAGGAGGAGGCCGAATTCGCTCGTCAGCAGGCCGAGGCACGCCGTCAAGCGGCCGCCGCCATGGCGGAGCGCGACGCGCGTCTCGCCGCCGACACATCCGCCGACACGCCCGGCTGAACGACCCGCCAACGACAACGAGAACCGGAGAGACGCCCCACCATGTCGTACACAGCCAAGGACGTCCAGAGCCTGCGCCAGTCGACCGGCGCCGGGATGATGGATTGCAAGAAGGCGCTCGAGGAGAACGGCGGCGACATCGAGGCCGCCAAGCAGTGGCTGCGCGAGAAGGGCCTCGCCGCGAGCGCCAAGCGCGACGACCGCGACAACTCCCAGGGCGTTGTCGCTCTCGTGGTCGAGGGTGACCGCGGTGCGATCGCAAAGCTCAAGTGCGAGACGGACTTCGTCGCCTCGAGCGACAACTTCAAGGCCGAGGCCGAGGCGATCGCCCGCGCCGTGCTCGAGGGCGGTGAGTCCGCCGCAGCCTCGCGCGCCGAGCAGGTCGACGACCTGAAGGTGACCCTGAAGGAGAAGATCGAGGTGGGCGAGGTCGTGCAGTTCGTCGCCGGGGCGGGCAACGTGATCGAGTCCTACACCCACGTCCAGGGTGGACGGGGAGTGAACGGCGTGCTGGTGGAGATGTCGGGTGCGAGCGCCGAACTCGCCCACGATCTTGCGGTGCACATCGCCTTCGCACGCCCGAGGTACATGCGTCGTGAGGATGTGCCCGGCGAGGTGATCGACAAGGAGCGCCAGACCCTCGAGACGCTGACGCGCAACGAGGGCAAGCCCGAGCAGGCCATCGCCAAGATCGTCGAGGGTCGCATCGGCGGCTTCTACAAGGACATCTGCCTGCTCGAGCAGCCCTACGCCAAGGACGACAAGGTGAGCATCACCCAGCTGATCGGTGGGGCCTCGATCGTGCGCTTCGCCCAGGTGGAGCTCGGCTGACATGGCGTCGCGCCCGCACTGGTCAAGGGTGGTGCTGAAACTCTCGGGTGAGGCACTGGCCGAGCCGAGTGGTTTCGGCCTCGACAACGGCGTGCTCTCCCAGGTCGCCGAGGAAGTTCACGAGGCGCGCGAGGAGATCGGTGCCGACATCGCAATCGTCGTGGGTGGTGGCAACTTCTGGCGCGGCATCAAGGGTGCCGACCAGGGCATGGACCCCGCGCAGGCCGACTTCATGGGGATGCTCGCCACCGTCATGAACGGCCTCGCCCTGCAAGACGCGCTCGAGCGTGCCGGTCAGCACTCGCGGGTGATGACGGCGGTGGAGATGCCAAAGGTCGCCGAGCCCTACATCCGTCGCCGCGCCGAGCGCCACCTCGAGAAGGGGCGCGTGGTGATCCTGGTGGGTGGCACGGGCAACCCGTTCTTCACCACCGACACCGCGGCAGCGCTGCGTGCCGCCGAGATCGGGGCCGATGCGATCCTGAAGGGCACCCACTCGGGGGTCGATGGTGTCTACACCGCCGATCCGAAACAGGACCGGACCGCAACCCGGTACGACCGCATCACCCACATGGATGTCATCACCAAGGGTCTCAAGGTGATGGATGCGACCGCGATCACCTTCTGCATGGACAAGAATCTGCCGATCGTGGTCTTCGACCTGCTCGCGCGCGGCAACGTGAAGTCCATCCTCAGGGGCGAGCCCGTGGGTACGCTGGTGGGGTGATCGACGAAACCCTGCTCGACGCCGTCGACAAGATGGAAAAAGCCGTCGGGCACGCTCAAGGGCAGTTCTCCTCCGTCCGCACTGGTCGCGCCAACGCGGCCCTGGTCGAGAAATTGCCCGTCGACTACTACGGTTCGCCAGTGCCGCTCCAGCAACTGGCCGGGTTCCAGGTGCCCGAGGCCAGGACGCTCGTCGTGAAGCCCCACGACCGCGGTGCCATGGCCGCGATCGAGAAGGCCATCCGCGAGAGCGACCTGGGACTGCAGCCCAACAACGACGGCGTCGTGATCCGGATCGCGTTTCCGGTCCTCAGCGAGGAGCGCAGGCGCGAGTACGTCAAGGTCGTCAAGAACATGGCCGAGGAGGCGCGGGTGGCGATCCGCAACGTGCGACGCGACGCCCGCAGGAGCCTCGAGACGGCCGCGAAGAACTCGGAGATCTCCAAGGACGAACTCGAGCGCGCCGAGAAGGACCTCGAGAAGTACACCCACGAGCATGTCGACCAGGTCGACAAGGCCCTTGCCCGCAAGGAACAGGAGCTTCTCGAGGTGTAGAACGTTGCCGCCACCGGCGGCACCCACGGACCCGACGAGGGGGAGCACATGAGCGACGACATCTGGCGCAGGACAGACCGGGGCGACGACAGTCGCGACACCGGCGAATACGGCACGGACTTCGGGTCGGACTTCGGCAAGGTCCAGTTTGCCGACGATCCCTCCAGCGAGCCGGCCATCAGTCTCTCGGGCGACACCGGCGAGCTCCCGCACTGGACCGAGCCCCCGACGGGCGAGGTGCGCTCGGTCGACGATGACGACACCGACGTGTGGGCGAGCTTCCAGACACCGAGCCAGCCGACGCGCCGGTCCGAGCGCCTCGTGATCGGCAGCGACCCGACCGGTGGTGCGCGCACACCGACCGCCGATGTCGACGGGGATCCGAGCGGGGGCTACGACCTCGATCCGAGCCGCGACATCACGGGTGGCACCGTGCGCACCGGCACCGGCCCGGTCCGTCGATCGGGTCCGCGGGGTCCGCGCGGCGGGGCCGGTCGCGACATGCCAACGGCCGTGGCCACGGGGCTCGTGCTGATCGCGGGATTCATCCTCACGGTGATGTGGCGCCCGGCAGCGGTGATGCTCTACGTCGTCGCGGTCGTGGGACTGGCGTCGGTCGAGTTCTTCAGCAAGGTCACCGAGAAGGGGTACCGTCCGGCGACGTTCGCGGGCCTACTCGCCTGTGTGTCGGCACCACTGGCGGCCTATTGGATCGGCGATGCGGCGCTGCCCCTCGTCTTCTCGTTCGGATTCCTCGCGGCCTCGATTGGTTTCCTCGGTGCATCGAGCATCCAGAGCGGGCCGATGCCGAACGTGGCGATCACCACGATGGCCATGACATGGATCGGTCTCATGGGCTCGTTCGCCGCCCTGATGCTGCGCTACTCGGTGTCGGGGAGCGCCACCCCGCACGCCGGCACCGACACCTTGTTCATGGTGGTCGTGGCCGTCGTGGCCAACGACGTCGGCGCTCTCGTGGTCGGGTCCTCGGCGGGACGCACACCGCTTCGCGAGTGGGTCAGTCCGAACAAGACGGCCGAGGGAGCACTCGGTGGCGCGCTCGCATCGTTGATCGCCGTGGTGCTGATCGGTACGCAGAACGGCACCTGGAACCAGATGAGCGAGTGCCTCCTCCTGTCGTTGGTGGTGGCGGTGATGGCCCCGCTGGGCGATCTCGTGGAGTCGATGTTCAAGCGCAATCTCGATGTGAAGGACTTCGGGTCGCTCGTGGCCGGACACGGGGGAGTGCTGGACCGTTTCGACGGATTCCTGTTCGCTCTGCCGGCCACCTACTACCTGATGCTCGTGCTTCAGCCCTGGGCGTGACCCGCAGAAGAGTCGCGATCGCCGGGAGTTCCGGCTCGATCGGTCGCCAGACGATCGAGGTCGCACTCGCCGAGCCCGACCGCTACGAGGTCGTCGCGCTCGCCGTCGCCTCGTCATCGTCGGTCGTCATCGCCCAGGCCCGCGCACTGCGGCCCGCGCTCGTGGTCGTGACCGACCCCGCGGCCCGCGCCGAGGTGGCCGCGGCCCTCCCCGGGGTCGAGATCTCGGCCAACCTCGCCGATGTGGTCGGCCCGGCCGACGTGGTGATCAATGGCGTCGTGGGTTTCGCCGGGCTGCCGGTGACGATGGAGACGCTCCGTGCCGGCAAGACGCTCGGTCTCGCGAACAAGGAGAGCCTGATCGCGGCGGGTCCGATCGTGCGCCCGTTGCGCCACGTGCCCGGTGCGGTGCTCGTTCCAGTCGACAGCGAGCACTGTGCGATCCACCAGTGCCTCCGGTCGTCGCGGTCGGCGGCCGAGGTCGGCCGGCTGGTGCTCACCGCGAGCGGGGGGCCGTTCCGCGGGCGCAGTGCCGCCGATCTCGCGACGGTGCGGGTGGGCGAGGCGCTCGCACACCCCACGTGGAGCATGGGCCCGAAGGTCACGGTGGATTCCTCCACGCTCATGAACAAGGGCCTCGAGGTGATCGAGGCCCACGAACTCTTCGGTGTCGACCTGGAATCGATCGAGGTGGTGGTGCACCCCCAGTCCGTGGTGCACTCGATGGTCGAGTTCACCGACGGCTCGACGATCGCTCAGTTGTCGATGCCCGACATGCGCCTGCCGATCGGGTACGCGCTCGGCTGGCCCGACCGGATCTCCGTCCCGTTCGGGCGCATCGACTGGACCACCCTCGGCCGGCTCGACTTCGAGGCACCGGACCGCACGACGTTCCGTTGCCTGGATCTCGCGTACGCGGCCGGACGCACCGGCGGCACCGCACCGGCCACCCTGTCGGCGGCGAACGAGACGGCGGTCGAGGCGTTCCTTGCGGGACGCCTCGAGTGGGGCCGCATCGCCGGGGTGGTCGAGACCGCGATGTCCCGTTTCGCGCCGAGCACGCCTGTGACCCTCGACGACGTGTTGGCAGCCGACGCCGAGGGACGCAGACTGGCGTCCGAGGTGATCGGTCGGTGAGCGACTTTTATCAGAAGTTTCGTTCGGAGATCGCCGCCGGTGGCGCCACCGAGCAGACCCAGGGCGCCCCGAGCCGCTCCGCGCGTCTGACGGGTCTCCTGCTCCTGGCGCTGCTCGTGTGGCTCGCAGTGGCGAACACCTGGACGTTCGTGTTCGTCCTCGGCCTGCTCGTGTCGGTCTTCCTCCACGAGGTCGGCCACTTCGCGACCGCGCGGTGGACCGGAATGAAGGCGACGCAGTTCTACATGGGCTTCGGTCCGAGGGTGTGGTCGACGACGCGGCGCGGTGTGGAGTGGGGCGTGCGCGCACTGCCGCTCGGTGCGTTCGTGCGGATCATCGGGATGAACAACCTCGACGAGGTCGAGCCCGTCGACGAGCCGATGGCGTACCGGTCCAAGTCCTTCCCGCGCAAGTTGCTCGTCATCACGGCCGGATCGCTTATGCACATGCTGATCGCCCTCGTGCTCTTCACGGGCGTCTTTGCCATCGCCGGGCGCGAACAGTCGACGGGTGCAGCCATCGTGAAGTCGGTCGATGCGACGCTCGGTCCCGCGCGCGAGATCGGTCTCCAGCCAGACGATGTGCTCGTGTCGATCGGTGGGCAACCCGTGGATGACAACGCCTCGGTGGTGGCCGCGATCCTGTCCAAATCGCCGGGCGACTCGGTGCGGGTCGTCTGGGAGCGCGACGGCGAGCAGGGCGCGGCCGCAGCGGTCCTTGCGACCAATCCCAGCGATCCGACACGGCCCTACATGGGCATCTACGCCGACGACCGGGGTTGGGTGCGCCTGTCTCCGGTGGCGGCCATCGCGGGTGCCATCTCGCGCATCGGTGGCACGATCGTGGATTCGGTGCGGGGCGTGGCGGTCGCCCTGAACCCGGTCAACTCGATCCGCCATCTCACCGGTGATGATGCACCGCTCGAGACGCGACCCACCACGCTCGTGGGTGTGAGCCAAGTGGGGGGAGACATCGGTGACTCCGACGGCTTGAAGGGCGTGCTGGTTCTACTGGCACTGCTGAACGTCTTCGTGGGCGTGTTCAACATGTTCCCACTCCTGCCCTTCGACGGTGGTCACGCCGCGATTGCGATCTATGAGCGGATCCGCTCGCGCGGGGGACGGCGCCACGTGGCAGACATCTCAAAAATGGTTCCGGTCGCCACGGCGGTGGTGGGGATGCTCGCGTTCCTGCTGTTGACGGGGTTGTGGCTCGACGTCACGCGCCCGCTCTGAGCCCGCACCTGCCACACTTGACTCCGATGTTCGAGCGTCGCGCGACCAGGCAGATCCACCTCGGGACGGTCGCCGTCGGCGGCGGTGCACCGATCACGGTGCAGTCGATGACCACCACCAAGACCGCCGACGTCGAGGGAACCCTCCAGCAGATCTATGCGCTCGCGGCCGCGGGGTGCGACATCGTCAGGTGCACCTGCAACGAACCCGAGGCGGCCGAGGGACTCGCACGAATCGTGCCCCGCTCACCGCTGCCGATCGTGGCCGACATCCACCACCAGTACAAGATGGCTCTCGCCGCGATGGAGGCCGGGGTGCACGGTCTGCGCCTGAACCCGGGCAACATCCGCCGGCCCGAGCACATCAAGGCCGTCGCATCCGAGGCCCGCGACAGGGGGCTCCCGATCCGGATCGGCGTGAACGGTGGATCGCTCGATCCCGCGCTCTACGACAAGCACGGGGGCCTCACCGCCGCCGCGATGGTCGAGTCGGCGATGCAGGAGATGGCCTACTTCGACGAGGTCGGCTTCGAGGCGGTGAAGATCTCGGTGAAGGCGAGCAACGTGCCGTTGATGGTCGAGGCCTACCGCATGCTGGCCGACGCGACCGACGCACCGCTCCACCTCGGGGTCACCGAGGCCGGGCCGCCCCCGGCGGGACTCGTGAAGTCCACTGCGGGGATCGCCACCCTGCTGCTCGAGGGAATCGGTGACACGATCCGCTACAGCCTGACGGCCGATCCGGTGGAGGAGGCGCGCGCCGGGCGCCAGTTGCTCGAGGCTCTCGGGCTGCGCGAGCGAAAGAACGTCGATCTCATCGCCTGCCCGAGTTGTGGTCGCGCCGAGATCGACGTGATCGACGTGGCGAACCGTGCTCAGGCGGCATTCGCCGATCGCGAGATCCCCCTGCAGATCGCCGTGATGGGGTGCGTGGTGAACGGCCCGGGCGAGGCGCGCGAGGCCGATCTCGGGATCGCGGCCGGCAACAAGCGCGGGCACCTCTTCGTGAAGGGCCGCAACGTGGCCGTGGTGCCCGAGGACGAGATGGTCGAGGCACTCGTGGAGTGGGCCGATTTCATCTGCGAGAACGGGACCGACGCCGCGATCGCGCGCGCCGACACCGCCCGCGCCGAGCGCGAGGCCCAGCGCGATCGCGCCAAGCTGCTCGACGACCGGGGCGATGACGCGAACAACTCCGAGCAACGGATCGTGGAGATCCGCCGCACGATCTCCTGATTCGATCCACTCGGTGGTCCGGCCCGGTTCGCTCCGGAGCGTCCGCCTCAGCCCTGAGTGCAGACCCAGGCCCCCCGACCCGCATCGAGCGACTCGTCGGGGCCGAGATGCACCACGCGCACCGGGCGCTCGTCGAGGAACGCCACGATTCGGTGGTGCCCATCGGCGGGAATCAGAGTCGACGCGGCGTGCGCGACCGTGAACCCGGGTGTCGGGGAGGGATATCGCAGCCACGCACCGTCGCGCACCGGCTCGGCCACGGGTGAGGCGAGCGGCGAGGGGTCGACGATCGCGAGAAACTCGCTGGTGTCGATGTGCTTGGTGGTGAACCCGGCGCGCACCACGTTGTCCGACGACGACATGATCTCGAGCCCCGTGCCGCGCAGGTACGCGTGCAGGTTCCCCGCGGGCAGGCAGAGGGCCTCGCCGGCACGCAACACGACATGGTTCAGGAGCGGCGCGATGCGCAGGGCCGGATCAGCCGGATGCCGATCGGCGATGCGCGAGAGCCACCGTGGTGAGCGGGCGAGATCGGCGGGCACGGTCTGCTCGAAGCACCACTGCATGTAGCGCAGTGCCCCGTGTTCGGCGAGCACCGCGGCCTCGTCGTCCCAACCCATCGAGTGGAGCAGGGCCATCGTGCCGGCTGCATCCGCGAAACCACAGAGAGCCTCGAACTCCCCGAGGGCGACCAGCATCTCGGGCTTGTCGCTCGGGTCGCGGTACAGGCGCCCGGGTGCGTCGCGGTCGATCCCGGCTGACTCCTCCCGGTCGAATCCGAGCCGCGCACGCTCCTTGGTGGGGTGTGTCTGGAGCGACAGGGGTTCGTGGCACGACAACAACTTCACGAGGATCGTCATCTCGCCGGTGAGCTCGGCGAGACGCGGCCCGTCCTCGTGGTCGAGCCGCGCGTGGCCCCGCGGATGCGTTCCGTACCAGACCTCGGCGACACGCCCGGGGGGAAGTCCCCTCATCTCGCGCAGGGTGCCCGTGTCGCCCCAGTCGTAGTCCTGCTCGACGCCCACGATCGTGCGCGGCACCGTTCTCAGCCTCCCCGGCAGAGTCCGATGACAGCGGCCGGTGCTTCGGCGACCGCGATGTTGTCGCGCGCGCCGGTGAGACGATCGCGCACCTCGATGGTGCCGTCGGCGAGCGACTTGCCCACGATCACAATCGTCGGCACGCCGATCAACTCGGCATCCTTGAACTTGACACCCGGCGAGACCCCCGTCCGGTCGTCGAGGATCACCTCGAGGCCGGCGCGCTCCAGGTCCGAGCACAGTGACTCTGCGGCCGTGGTGGTCGCGTCACCGGGCTTGCCCGCGATGACCACGTGCACATCGGCGGGCGCCACCGCTCGCGGCCACTTGAGACCGAGATCATCATGGGCGAACTCGGCGATCGCGGCGACGGCACGCGAGACGCCGATGCCATAGGAACCCATGGTGACGGTCACCTGCCTGCCGTTCTGGTCGAGGACGGACAAACCGAGGGTGTCGGCGTACTTGCGACCCAACTGGAAGACGTGGCCGATCTCGATACCCCTGGCGATCCTGAGTGCGCTCCCGCACACCGGGCAGGGGTCGCCCGAGCGAACCTCGACCGCTTCGATCTCGCCGTCGGGGGTGAAATCGCGCCCGCGCACGAGGCCAGTCACATGGACGCCGTGCTCGTTCGCCCCGGTCACCCACGCGCTCCCCGCCACGACCGACGGGTCGCACAGGTACCTGATGCCGGTGGCCGACGAGGCTCCGAGGATCTGGGGCCCGATGTATCCGCGCACCAGGGCCGTCTGGGCGGCGAATCCCGCCTCGTCGAGCGGGGCGAGTGCGGCCGGAGACAGCTGCGCCTCGAGACGCTTCAGGTCCACCTCGCGGTCACCGGGCACGCCCACCACGAGCGTCTCGGTCGCACCATCGGGCTGGCGCACCGCGAGCACCACGTTCTTCAGGGTGTCGGCGCTGGTCCACGCACGGTCCGTGCGTGGATACTCGCGGTTCAGCAATCCCACGACGTTGTCGATCGTGGCGCAGTCGGGGGTGTCGATCCGGGTGAGGGGTGTCGACGACTCGTCGCGCGCGGGCCGCCCCGCTGTCGTGACGGCCTCGGTGTTGGCGGCGTAGGAGCACGCGGTGCACCGCACGAACGTGTCCTCACCGGCCTCGACGGGGGAGAGGAACTCCTCGCTCATCGAGCCACCCATCGCACCGCTCATCGCGCGCACGACGACATAGGGCAGACCGAGCGCGGTGAAGATCCTCTGGTAGGCGTCGCGATGCTCGGCGTACGAGCGTGAGAGACCGTCGTCGTCGATGTCGAAGGAGTAGCTGTCCTTCATCAGGAACTCACGACCCCGCAACAGGCCCGCGCGGGGGCGCGCCTCGTCGCGGTACTTGGTCTGGATCTGATACAGCGACACGGGGAGGTCCTTGTAACTGGAGTAGAAGTCCTTCACGAGCAGGGTGAACATCTCCTCGTGGGTCGGCCCGAGGAGGTAGTCGGCTCCCTTGCGGTCCACGAGTCGGAACAGGTTGTCGCCGTACTCGGTCCAGCGCCCGGTGGCCTCGTAGACGTCGCGGGGCAGGAGGGCGGGAAAATGCACCTCTTGTGCCCCGATCGCGTCCATCTCCCGGCGCACGATCTCTTCGACTCTCCGCAACACTCGCCACCCGAGCGGGAGCCAGGTGTAGCCCCCGGGGGCAGCGCGGCGGATGTAGCCGGCCCGCACCAGCAGGCGGTGGCTGGGCACCTCGGCATCGGCCGGATCGTCCCGCAGGGTGCGCACGAAGAGGCGGGACAGGCGGAGCATCGGGTGAGAACCCTAGTGGCGACCGCTAGGCTCGTGTCCGTCCTTTGGAGTTCGAAGAACGAAAGGCACGGGGTTCGCCCCGTGCCTTTTTCTCTCTCGGCGCCGGGGTGACGAGAACAGAGATACCCGAACGCGACGAGCCAAGGAGGTGGGGAGATGACCGACACGGTGCTGCGTGCCGTTGCGCGCATGGTCGAGCCCATCCTCGTCGACCTCGGACTCGAGCTCTACGACCTCGAGTTCGCCGGGGGGACCCTGAAGGTCACGATCGACACCCCAGCCGGTGGTCCCTCGGGGGTCGACATCGACAAGATCGCCCTCGTGAACCGCACCCTCGGGCGCACCCTCGACCATGACGACGTGATCCCCGGCCGGTACGTCCTGGAGGTCACGAGCCCGGGACTCGAACGCACCCTCCGCACCCCGGCGCACTTCGCTCGCGAGGCGGGCAAGACCGTGAGCATCCGCCTCACCGCCCCGATCGAGGGTCGCCGCCGACTCAACGGCGTGCTCGTGGCTTCCACCGGCACCGAGTTCACCGTGCGACTCGCCGACTCCGGCGAGAGCGTGACCGTGCCGATCGCATCCGTGGAGCGGGCCAAGACGGTGTTCGTGTGGGAGACCCAGCCCAAGCCCAATTCGCCCGAGGCGCGCGAGGCACGCCGTCGGGGTCGAGCCGACCAGCAGAAGGTGGACACCCTCGACAGCGACTCGCCCGGGGATGCAGCGCCCGGGAGCGCAGTTTCAACGGGCAGACAAGGAGCGACCGCGCCGTGAGCAACATGGACATGACCGATGCGGTGAGGATGCTCGCCGACCACCACGGCATCAGCGTGGATGCGCTGCTGCAGGTGCTGGTGGAGGCACTCGCCACCGCCTACAAGAAGCGACCGGGCGCCGCCGAAGAGGTGATCGTGGAGATCAACCCGGAGAACCTCGACATGCGGTTCACCGCCTACGACGTCGACGACGAGGGCAACTGGATCAACGAGCGCGACGACACGCCGAGCAAGAACGAGCTCGGACGCATCGCCGCCGCCACCTTCAAGCAGGTGATGAGCCAGCGCATCCGCGAGGTCGAGCGCGACCGCAAGTTCGAGGAGTACGCCAACCGCGAGGGTGGTCTCGTCACGGGCATCATCCAGCAGTCCGACGGCCGCTATGCACTGCTCGACCTCGGCAAGGTCGAGGCCCTGCTGCCCCAGGCCGAGCAGGTCCCCTACGAGCGCCCCGAGAACGGGGCGCGCCTCAAGGCCTACATCGTCGAGGTTCGCAAGACTGCCAAGGGTCCCCAGATCGTGGTGAGCCGCACGCATCCCGGACTCATCAAGTGTCTCTTCGAACTCGAGGTCCCCGAGATCGCCGACGGCGTGGTGGAGATCAAGGCGTGCGCTCGCGAACCGGGCCACCGCACCAAGATCGCGGTCTTCTCGAACGACCAGAACGTCGACCCGGTGGGCGCGTGCGTGGGCGCCCGTGGTGGGCGCGTGCGGATGGTTGTGAACGAGTTGCGTGGCGAGAAGATCGACATCATCTCGTGGTCCGAGGACCTGCGCGAGTTCATCGCCAAGGCCCTCTCGCCCGCGAAGGTCACCGAGGTGCGCCTCTCTGGCGACGGCACACAAGCCGACGTCATCGTCCCCGACTTCCAGCAGTCGCTCGCGATCGGTCGCGAGGGGCAGAACGCGCGTCTCGCAGCGCGCCTCACCGGTGTGCGCATCGACATCAAGAGCGAGACCCAGGCCGGCGAGGAGGCCCGGGGAATCTTCCGCGACAACGAGGGCGGATACGCCGCCGGTGAGTGGCGACGCAACGACCAGACCGGCGAGTTGCAGTTCCACGCGGCCGACGGCTCCGTGGTGAGCGAGTCCGAGTGGGCCGGCGATTCCGCTGCCGCACCCGCGGCCGACGAGACAGCGGCGGAGGGCTGACACCTTGCCGGCGAAGAAAATCCGTGTCTCCGAACTCGCCAAAGAGTTGGGCCTCACCAACAAGGAGGCCCTCGACCTCTCGATGTCGATGGGCGTGCCCGTCAAGACCATCTCGAGCACGATGGAGGACGCCCAGGCCGACCGCGTGAGGCGTCGTGCCGTTCGCGACGGTCTGGGACGCGACGTCCAACCCGACGAGGGCCCGCCCGCGGAGAAGGCACCCGCGAAGAAGGCACCTGCGAAGAAGACCGCCGCCAAGTCCGACGCCGGAGACGGCGGCGGCGACCCACCCGTCAAGAAAGCGCCCGCCAAGAAGGCGCCGGTCAAGAAGGCGCCGGCCAAGAAGGCGCCCGCGAAGAAGGTCGCAGCGACCGAGACCGTGGATGAGCGCCCCACCGAGGTCGTCCAGCCCGCGCCGGCGCCTGCTCCCGCTGTCGAGGCGACACCCGAGGCCGCTCCGGTTCCGGCCGCAGCGTCCGGATCCACCACCGATGAAGGGGTTCGCGCCGAGCCGCGCCCATCTGGTGAGTCGCGTTTCATCTCCTCGGGTCGACCCGGTGCACCCACTGGCGCACCGACCGGCGGTGTTCCGCGGCCTCCCGCACCGGCGCAACCACCCGTGTCCCGACCCGCCGGTCCGCCCCAGGGGCGTCCTCCCGCGGGACCGCCCCCGGGTGGACGCTTGTCGCCGAGTGGTCGACCGATTCCTCCGCCCCCGGGTGGACGCTTGTCGCCGAGTGGTCGACCGATTCCTCCGCCCTCGGATGGTCGCGTGCCCCCGGGCGGGCCGCGTCCCGGCGGTCCGAGCGGTTTTCGTCCTGGTCCTGGGTCGCGTCCTGGTCCTGGGTCGCGTCCTGGTCCTGGGTCGCGTCCTGGTCCGAGCGGTTTTCGTCCTGGTCCTGGGTCGCGTCCTGGTCCTGGGTCGCGTCCTGGTCCTGGGTCGCGTCCTGGTCCTGGTGGTCCCGGTGCTGGTCCGGGTGGGCGCCCCGGTTTCGGACCCCGCCCCGGTGGTCCTGGTGGTCCCGGTGCTGGTCCGGGTGGGCGCCCCGGTTTCGGACCCCGCCCCGGTGGTCCTGGTGGTCCTGGTGGTCGTCCGAGTGGCCAGCGTCGCGCGCCCCGCAAGAAGACCCGGGCGCGCCGCCGTCGCGAATTCGAGGAATTGCAGCCGCAGTTCACCTCGTACACCGCGAGCAACGCGCCAGTGCCCGAGGGCACGGTCATCGTCGAGCGCGGCGCGTCGGCCCAGGAATTCGCGCCAAAACTGAATCGCACCGCAGCCGACGTGGTGCGATTCCTCCTCGAGCACGGGGAGATGGTCACCGCGACCATGAGCCTGGGCGACGAGCAAATGGAGCTGTTCGCGCTCGAGATCGGCGCCGAGATCCTCCTCGTCGACCCGGGTCAACAAGAGGAGATGGAGCTCCAGGCTCTCTTCGACGACTCCGACGACGATCTCGAGGAGGCACAACAGTCGCGTCCGCCGGTGATCACCGTCATGGGCCACGTCGACCACGGCAAGACGACGCTCCTGGACCGGATCCGGTCGGCCAATGTGGTCGCCCGCGAGGCCGGTGGAATCACCCAGCACATCGGTGCCTACCAAGTCGACAAGAGCGGCCGGAAGATCACCTTCATCGACACCCCGGGGCACGCGGCCTTCACCAAGATGCGCGCGCGCGGAGCGCAGGTGACCGACATCGTGGTCCTGGTGGTCGCGGCCGACGACGGTGTCATGCCCCAGACGATCGAGGCGATCAACCACGCGCGCGCGGCCGACGTGCCGATCGTGGTGGCGGTCAACAAGATCGACAAGGAGAACGCCGACCCGCAGCGCGTCCTCACCCAGCTCGCCGAGTACGAACTCGTCCCCGAGGCATGGGGTGGCGACACCATCGTGGTCGAGATGGCGGCCCAACAGGGCCTTGGCATCGACGACCTGCTCGAGCAACTCACGGTCGTGGCCGACGTCGAGGAGTTGACCGCGAACCCGACCGGCCGCGCCAAGGGCATCGTGCTCGAGGCGAACCTGGACGTGGGACGCGGCCCGGTGGCCACGATCCTCGTCGACAAGGGGACGCTCAAGGTGGGGGATCCGATCGTGGCGGGAGCCGCATGGGGTCGCGTGCGCGCGCTCGTGAACGAGCGCGGCGAGCAGATCAAGGAGGCGGGTCCGTCGAGTCCGGTGCAGGTGCTCGGATTGTCGAACGTCCCCCAGGCCGGGGACGAGTTCCGGGCCGCACCGGACGAGAAGACCGCCCGCGTGGTGGGTGAGTCCCGCGAGCAGCGCATACGCGTGCTGAACCAGCGCGGCGACGCGCGCGTGCAGCGCGGAGTGAAGCTCGAGGACATCTTCACCCAGATCCAGGCGGGGGAGGTCGCGACCCTGAACCTGGTGATCAAGGCCGACGTGCACGGCTCACTCGAGGCGGTCACCGAGAGCCTCCGCAAGTTGGAGCGTGACGACGTGAAGGTCGCCTTCGTGCACCGCGGCGTCGGCAGCATCACGGAGAACGACATCACCCTCGCGGCCACGACCAACGCGACCATCATCGGGTTCAACGTCCGTCCGGACCGCAAGGCCCGCGACCTCGCCGAGGGCGAGAGAGTGGAGATCCGCACGTACGAGGTGATCTACAAGTTGCTCGAGGACATGGAGAAGGCGATGCTCGGTCTGCTCGCGCCAGAGTTCGAGGAAGTGGTCACCGGAGAGGCCGAGGTGCGCGAGATCTTCCGCGTGCCCAAGATCGGGGCGATCGCGGGCTGCTTCGTGCGCACCGGCGTCATCACCCGCGGCACAAAGGTGCGCTTCCTCCGAGAGGGAACGATCATCTGGAAGGGCTCGATCCAGTCGCTGCGGCGCTTCAAGGACGACGTGCGCGAGGTCCGCGAGGGTTTCGAGTGCGGCATCGGTCTCTCGGACTTCCAGGACCTCAAGTCCGGTGACATCATCGAGACCTTCGAGGAGCGCGAGATCGCGCGCGTCTGATGGCCGACGTCGATTTCTTCTTCGACCCGGTGTGCCCATGGGCCTGGATCACCTCGCGCTGGGTTCGCGAGGTGGAGTCGATCCGGTCCTACTCGGTCGATTGGCGGTTCATCTCCCTGCGCTTCCTGAACGAGGAGAAGATGGACTACGACTCGATGCCGGCCGGCCACAGGGACGTCCATTTCGCGGGGACCGAGTGCCTGAGGGTCGCCGCCCACGCCCGTGCCGTGGGGGGCAACGATGCCGTCGCGCGGATCTACACCGCCATCGGCACCTCGTTCCACAACCGCGCCGAGCGCGAGGCCTATCTCTCCGACAAGCAGGGCCGCATCCGCGCCCTGCTCACCGCCGAGGGTTTGCCCGGTGAGTGGGCGGCCCAGTTCGACAACGAGGAGCATGACGGTCTGATCCGTTCCGAGACCGCCCTCGCCCTCGCGCGAACCGGCAAGGATGTCGGCACGCCGATCATCACGTTCCATCCCGGCACGGACGCCGAGGCCAGTTTCTTCGGACCCGTGATCTCGTCGATCCCTCGCGGTGGGGATGCGGTGCGTCTGTGGGATGCGATCGAGACGATCGCGACCACCTCGGGCATGGCCGAACTGAAGCGCTCGCTGCGCACCCGGCCCTCCTTCGACTGAATCCGCGCCCACGCCGGGGCCGTCGGGGCTCAGCCGCGCTTGAGCGTGTCGATCACCGGGAGCCAGCGTCCTGGGTCGGCCTTGTAGGGCGCGTAGAACGAGATGCGGCTGATCACGTCGCCGTAGCGCGAGATCAACTCGGGCGCCACCTTCTCGGGCTCTGCGACCACGGCGAAGGTGTTCAACATCTCGTCGGTGATGAGATCGCCCATCTCTGCCCACTTGCCCTGCTTCGACAGCGTGTTCAGTTCGTCTTGGACACCACCCCATCCGTGTATGTCGAGCACCCCGCGGTACGCCGGGGTCGATCCGTAGAACGCGATCTGGCGCCGCGTTCCCGTGGCGGCGTCGGCGAGTTCCTTGTCGTTCGAGCCGGTCACGACGAAACTGGGGCCGACGATCTCGAAACCTTCCATGGTCTTACCGGCCTTGGCGCGCCCGCGCGCGAGCGCGGGCAGGGTCACCTCGCGCATGTACTTCTCGGTCGAGAAGCCGTGGCAGAGGAAGCCGTCACAGACCTCGCCGGCGACCTCGGTCATCAACTCGCCCACACCGGCGAGGTAGATCTTGGGCGGACCGTACGGCGCGATCTCGGCGGCATCCGGGGTGAAGAACGGCGTCATCAGCGTGTGGGTGTAGAAATCCCCGCGGAAGTTCAGCGGCGTGCCGTTGAGCCACGTGTCCCAGATCGCGCGGATCGCCACGATCATCTCGCGCATGCGCGCCGCGGGGTGGCTCCACTCCATGGAGAAGCGCTTGGTGATGTGGGGCTTGATCTGGCTCCCGAGGCCGAGCATGAACCGGCCCTTGGAGAAGCTCTGCAGATCCCATCCGATGTTCGCCAGTGTCATCGGGTTGCGGGCGAAGGCGACCGCGATCGAGGTGCCCACCTCGAGCTTGTCGGTGTGCTCGGCCGCGAGCAGCAGCGGGAAGAAGGGATCGTGTGCGGTCTCGGCTGTCCATGCGCCCGAGTAGCCGGCCGCCTCGACATCCCTGGCCTGTGCGCCCGCCTTCGTGAGATCGTTGCCGATTGATCCGTCAACTTTCACCGCGACCCTCCCTGTTGGTCCCTGAGGAACTGCTCCACCTGTGCTGCGATCTCGTCCACACTAGGGATCGGGGTCTCGATCGCCGTCATCGGAGGAGTCGCCGCATCGTGCGCGGCCTCGAGGGTGCGGAGCATCTCTGCGTGCTCGGGATTCGAGGCGACCAGTTGGTCGAGGCGCTCGCGTTGGATCGTGGCCTCGGCGCGCAGGGTGGAGGGATCAACGGTGAGTCCGGTCGTCCGGTTCAACTCCTCCACGAGCGCCGCACTCGCCGCGGGATGCGCCATCGACGCCACGTAGTGGGGCACTTGGGCCCACAGACCGAATGCCTCGATGCCGGCGGTGTGGAGGGAGTGCTCCAGCACGGCGGTCACACCGGCGGGCGCATCGAGGCTCGAGCGCGTGTATCCCAGTCGCTCCACAACGGCCGCATCGGGCGAGGTCGCGGTGATCCCGATCGGGCGGGTGTGCGGGGCGGCGTAGGGATAGGCGCCCAGTCCCACCGTGCGCACCACTCCCATCTGGCGTGCGAGTTGTGCGACGGTGTCGGCGAAGAGGTGCCACGCCGTGTCGGGTTCGGGTCCAGTGAGCAGGAGAACGTCGCGAGCCGCGTCGTCGCGCCCGTGGCGCAGCTCGGGCACGGGCCAGGAGATCCGCGTGTTGACCCCGTCGCGCAGTTCCATCACCGGACGACGCGCACGGTGATCGATGAAGGTGTCGCCGTCGAACGTGACGATCGTGCGAGCGCCGAGAGCGGCGATCAGGTGGTCCATCGCAGCGGCTGCCGCGCCGCTCGCGTCGATCCAGCCCGTGAGCGCGACCACCAGGGTCGGCTCGACGAGGTCGGGGAGCCGACCCTCGACGGCAAAGGGGAGTCCACCCGGTCCAGGCACGGTGTCACCCGAGTGTCTCGAGCGCGTCGGCTGCCTTGTGGCACGCCCCGTCGACCTGAACCTTGAAATGGTCGAACTCGGCGGGGTCGCGCTCGCCGAGGGCGCCACCGAGATAGCGCGCGTACACACCCTCGACGATGCACGCCAGTTTCCAGTACGCAAACGACACGTAGAAGGGCAGATGGGAGATGTCGCGGCCCGATTTGTCGGCGTAGCGCGCCGCGAGGTCGGCCCGGTCCATGAAGCCGTCGGCGGTGCAGACGGGGTTGGTCCACGCGCTCGCCTCGTCGCCGGGGCCGGTCCAGTAGACCATCAACATGCCGAGGTCGGCCATCGGGTCGCCGAGCGTGCAGATCTCCCAATCGAGCACCGCGATCACCTGGCCCGACGCATCGACCATGCAGTTGTCGAGCCGGTAGTCCCCGTGCACGAGCGTGGCGGGCCCCTGCTCGGGGATGCGGGCCATCAGGCCCTCATAGACGCTGTCGACGAGGGGCAGCTCGCGCGTGCGCTGCTCGACGATGTTGCCGTGCCAGCGCTTCAACTGGCGGGCGATGTAGCCCTCGTGACGGCCGAGGTCGGCGAGTCCGACCGCCGAGATGTCAACGGCGTGGATCGCGGCCATGGTGTCCAGGATCGACTCGCTCGCTCTCCTGCACCCAGCGGGCCCGAGGATCGTCTCGGCGGTCTGCTTGTCGCGCACCACGTGTCCGTCCACGAACGACATGACGTAGAACGACAGTTCGTTCACCGACTCGTCGTCACAGAATCCGAGCGCGGGGGCAACCGGCACCGGCGACCCGGCGAGGGCGGCGATGATGCGGTGCTCGCGACCCATGTCGTGCGCACTCGCGAGCCGGTGGCCCAGTGGCGGGCGTCGCAGCACGTAGCTGTTCCCGGCGGCATCATCGACACGGAACGTGAGGTTGGAGTGTCCGCCCGCGATCTGGGTGTAGGACAACGGCGCCATCGCGCCAGCAATGTGGGAGACGAACCAGCCCTCCACCCTGTCGCTGATGCCGTGCGGAAGGACCACGCCGAGAAACTACCGCTATCGTGACACCGTGGCCGTAGACGTGAGCGATGCGACGTTCCAGGCCGATGTCGTCGAGCGCTCGCACCAGGTGCCCGTCATCGTCGATTTCTGGGCCCCGTGGTGCGGTCCCTGCAAGACGCTCGGTCCGATCCTGGAGCGCGCCACCGATGCCACCGGTGGCCAGGTGGTGCTCGCCAAGATCAACGTGGACGAGAACCCCACCGTGTCGCGCGCACTTCAGATCCAGTCGATCCCGACCGTGTACATCTTCCGTGATGGCCAGCCGATCGACGGGTTCATGGGGGCCCAGCCCGAGCACGTGATCAACGCGCTCGTCCAGGCGCTCCTGCCGGACCCGACCGCCCAGCGCGTCGCCGAACTGGTCGCCCGCGGCACCGAGGAGGCCCTGCGCGACGCGGTGGCCCTCGCACCGGGCAATGAGGATGCCGTGTGTTCCCTCGCGGAGTTCTGCGTGCGCACCGGCAAGACCGACGAGGCCCTCGCTCTCTTGGCGCGCCTGCCCGAGACCGAGCGGGCACGGCGGATCGCCGCCGCGGCACGTCTCGCCGAGAACCCCGTGGACGACTTCGACGCGACATTGACCGCGCTTCTCGACCGGGTGAAAGCCGACGAGGACGCCCGACGCGAGTTCCTCGACATTCTCCAGACGATGGGTCCCGAGGACCCGCGGACCACCAAGTACCGCAGGAAACTCACCGCGCGCCTCTTCTGACGCCTCCCATCGTCGCGATGGATGACGGCGTTTGCCCCCGCGACCGTGACCGGCGCACATTGCCGCCGTGAAGGGCGCATCACCGAGGAACGACACCCTGCTGCGGCTCGCCGATCGCGCGCGCGATTCACTCGCCCGAGTGAGGGTGATCGAAGCCCGGTGTCGCGACGAGGCGGCGCGGTTCGTCACGTTCCACGGGGGTGCTCGCCTCGCGGGGATCGCATTGGTGCTGGTGGCGGTGTGCGCCGGGGGATGGTGGTTGCTCCGACCGCCTGCTCCCGCGCTCGAGACGTTGGTGCCGGTGGTGGCGACGGCCGGGTCGAACCAGACGTCGGGACCGTCACCGGTGAGCGTGGCTCCCGGTGGTCCGGACACCGGCGGCTCCGGGGCACCGCGCGAGGTTCGCGTGCATGTGGCCGGCGCGGTGAAACGGCCCGGGGTCTACTCGTTGTCCGCCGATGCGCGCATCATCGATGCGCTGCGCGCCGCCGGGGGGTCGACACAGACGGCCGATCTGGAGCGCATCAACCTCGCACAGTCGATTCTCGACGCCGAGCAGATCTTTGTTCCCCGTCGCGGTGCATCGCGCACCGCTACGACGGTGGCTCCTCGTCACCGGCCCCGGCGCACCCGACCCACGGCATCGACACCGGGATCTGTGCCGGGCGTGCCGGTGGTCGTCGCGCCCGGGTCCTCACAACCATCACCTGCGTCCTCGGTTGCACCGGTGACTCCGGCCCGGACGGTGAATCTCAACACGGCCACCACGGAGGAACTGGACACGCTCCCGGGCGTGGGACCGGCGACGGCGCGCGCAATCGTGTCGTACCGCACCCGGCGCGGGCCGTTCGCCAAGGTCGAGGATCTCCTCAACATCGACGGCATCGGCCCGAAGAAACTCGAGTCGCTCAGGGCCCATGTCGTTCTCTAGGCGCGTGATCCGGCACGGCTCAGAGGGCGCCGAGAGCGAGGGCGCCGAGCAGCAATCCACCGGCTGCCCCGATCCACACCCCGAGTCCCACCGCGAGGAACTCGCGTGTCCACTCCCGCCAGCCCACCACCGGGTGACGGCTCACGCGTCCTGCTGCGATCTGTCCGATGAACCACCACAGCGCGCCACTGCCGGCGATCGCCACCAACAGGCGCATCCCGCCGCCGGCGGCCGGCATCCCGAGAACCGGCATCACGGGCAACGCCAGCACCAGGAGCACGAACGACAGCGCCCCACCAACGGGACCCTCGATCACCCAGGCGACTCCCAGCCCGACCACCCACAGCCCGACGGCCACACCGATCGCGGTCACCCCGCCACGGCGACGCACGGCCCTGCGGGTCGCAAGGATCCCGCCGGGCACCGGGGGAAACGCCGCGAGGTCTCGGTCTCTGTCGGCCACCGCTGAAGAGTACGGCCCCGCCCCGCTGCCACCGGTGCATCGGGGGCGAGGACTGCGTGGATTCGGCACCACGGGGCTCGCGCTCCTCGCCGCAGCGGGGTGGACGGCGGTCAGGGTGGGCGGTGCGACGGCGGTGTTCGCCCCGACGCGCTGGCCAGTCGTTGCGGTCGCCGTTGCGACATGTCTCGTCGGCCGACGCGCGGTGGTTGTCGGCGCAGTGATCGGCGCGGGTCTCGCTGCCGGCTCGGCGGCGTGGCACGGGGTCGATGTACCCGGGGTGGGCGAGTGCTCGGGGATGGCGGTGCTGCGCACCGATCCCGAGTCGCGTGGTGCGCGCACGACGGCCGTGGTCGAGATCGACGGACGACGGTGGCGAGCGATCGCCCACGGTCGCGTGTCGCCGCGTCTCGCGCGCGCCTCAGCCGGCGAGAGCGTGCTGATCGAGGCCACCTGTGCACCCGGCCGGGGTCGCTTTGCACGGATGGACCGGGTGCGCCACGTGCTCGGCACCGCGTCGGTGACCGCGGTCAGCGAGGTGTCCAGGCCCGTCTCGCGCGTGGCACTCGCCTCGAACCGGTTGAGGCGCGCGCTCGCACAGGGTGCCTCCTCGATGGATGGGGAGAATCGGGCCCTCTTCATGGGTCTGATCATCGGTGATGACCGCGCACAGACGACCGAGACGATCGCGGCATTCCGTGGGGCGGGACTGGCGCACCTGACCGCGGTGTCCGGTCAGAACATCACCTATCTGTTGATTCTCGCGGGCCCGTTGCTCGCCCTGCTCGGACGGTGGCCGCGACTCGTCGTCGGGCTCGGTCTCGTCGGGTGGTTCGTGGTGCTCACGCGTGCCGAACCATCGGTGGTGCGCGCGGCCGCCATGGCGATGGTGTCGGCGCTCACGGTGTCCGTCGGGTCGCCGATCAACGGCCGCAGTGTCCTGGCGGTGGCGGTCCTGGTCGTGCTCGCGGTCGACCCGATGCTCGCGTGGAGCGTGGGCTTTGCCCTCAGTGTCGGTGCGACGGCGGGGCTCGCATGGTTGTCGGTGCCCCTCGGTCGCCTCGTCGGGTCGTCGAGGATGGCCGCCGTCCTCGTGCCCACACTCGCGGCCCAGATCGGCACGGCCCCGGTGTCGCTCGTCGTGTTCGGCACCTTGCCGGTGGTGGGACTGGTTGCCAATCCGCTCGCGGTGCCTGTCGCAGGTGTGGTCATGACGCTGGGTATCCCGCTCTCGCTCGCGGCCGTGGTGTGTCCACCTCTGTCACCGTCGGTCGCGGTGGTGCTCGAGCCTGCCCTGTCGTGGATCGCCCACGTGGCCGCCACCGCATCCCGCGTCGGGCCCCGGGGATGGCCGAATGCGTTGCTGTGGTGCGCGCTCGCGGTGCCGGTGCTGTGGCGTCTGCGCCGGGGGCGCGCGGCGGTGCACGCCACCGGTTGAGGGATCCACCGGTGTGGCAGGGTGGGGATGTGGCGGTCTGGCAGATCTCGGGAGATGAATCCCTGGTGGGGATCGAACTCGCCACGCTCGTCGACCGACTGGTCGGCGACGGTGATCGAGGTCTTGTCGTCGAGGAGATCGACTGCACCGACCAGTCCCTCGAGATCGGCAGGGTCTTCGATGCACTGACCACCATGTCGCTCTTTGCCGACCGCAGGGTCGTGGTCCTGCGCGATCTGCACGCACTGTCGGCTGAGTTGATCGGCAACATGGCGGCCGCGATCGAGGGTCGCATCGATGACGTCGATCTCGTGGTGACCGCGACTGGTCGGCTGGCAAAGCCGATCGAGGATGCCCTCAAGGCGGCGCGCGCCGAGAAGATCGGTGCGGCGGTCGTCAACAAGCAGGCCGACCGCATCAGGTGGGTGGAGGAGAAGTTCGTCGAGGCCGGGTTCACCTATGCAGCGGAGGTGCCGCGACTGGTCGAAGCCTGGTACGGGGGCGATCACGCGCGCATGGCGGGCCTGCTCCAGACACTCATCTCGACCTACGGAGAGGGAGCCAAGCTCGTGCGCACCGACGTCGAGGTGTTCCTCGGAGACGCCGGCCGGATCGAGCCCTGGAAGCTCACCGATCCGATCGACGAGGGCGACGTGTCCACTGCCCTCGTGATGCTGCACCGGTTGCTCTCCGACTCGCACCCGCTGCAGGTGCTCGGTCTCCTCGCGAACCGCTACGCCCAGATGATGAAGATCGACGGTCGGGGTTTGCGCAGCGGGGAGGACGCGGCTGCGGTCCTGGGCGGTCATCCCTTCGCGGCCAAGAAGATCCTCGAGCAGCAGATGCGACTCGGGAGTGCGAACCTGGCTCGCGCCGTCTCGCTCATCGCCACCGCCGACGTCGATCTGCGCGGCGGCAAGGACTGGGACGACATGCTGGTGCTCGAGGTGCTGGTCGCTCGTCTCGCCCGGCTGGCGGGCTCGGGACGCCCGGCCACCGGCCGGGGCCGCACCGCTCAGCGCTCGAACTCGGCGCGGTAGGTCTCCTCGGCCACCTGTATCGAATAGGTCTCGTAGAACTCGTCACGACCCCTCTCCATGGCTTTGCGGTGGAGGGGATGGTCGCGCCATGCATCATGAGAAGCACGGTCGGCGAAGGTCACGACGGTGACCCGTTCGCCGTCGTCGGCGGTGAAGGTCTTGACGTCGACGAAGCCGGGCATCGTGCGGGCGAGGGTCGACATCTCGTCGGCGACGGTCCCGTAGGCGGGACGTGACGACTCGACGAGTCGGTTCCTGAACACGGTCACGACACGTGACACGGCGGGAGCTCAGCCGGCGGCGTTGAGCCTGCGCATCAGGCGGCTCTTGCGACGGGCGGCGGTGTTGGGATGGATGACACCCTTGGCCGCGGCCATGTCGAGGCGCTTGATGGCGAGGCGCAGATCGGCATCGCCGTCGGCGGTGCCCCCGGAGCCGAGTGCGTTCTTCACGCGGGTGCGCAGCTCGCTCTTGACGGCCTTGTTCCTCTCGGCGGCCTTGGCGTTCGTGAGAATGCGCTTCTTCTGGCTCTTGATGTTTGCCACGGATGACGAGGCTAGCGGTGGGCCCGGGGCACCCCAACGCCGTCCCGGAGCGTCCACATCCCCGCCGGTAGAGTCGAGACAGCCCCATGGACCTCGCGAAAATCCGCAATTTCTCGATCATTGCCCACATCGATCACGGCAAGTCGACGCTCTCTGACCGCATCCTCGAGCTGACCGGCGCGGTGGACGCGCGCGAGATGCGGGCCCAGTATCTGGACTCCATGGACCTCGAGCGTGAGCGCGGCATCACGATCAAGGCTCAGAACGTGCGTGTGGACTGGCGCGACCACACCTTCCACCTGATCGACACCCCCGGCCACGTGGACTTCGGCTACGAGGTCAGCCGGTCACTCGCGGCCTGCGAGGGCGTGGTGCTCGTGGTGGACGCCGCCCAGGGCATCGAGGCCCAGACCCTGGCGAATTGCTACCTCGCACTCGAGAACAACCTCGAGATCGTGGCGGCGCTGAACAAGATCGACCTCCCGGCCGCCGACCCGGATCGGTACGCGATGGAGATCGAGACAGTGCTCGGCATTCCGGCCGAGGACATCCTGCGCATCTCGGCAAAGACCGGTGAGGGAGTGCCCGATCTGTTGGATGCGATCATCGAGCGCATCCCGGCCCCACAGGGCGACCCCGACGCTCCGCTGCAGGCCTTGATATTCGATTCCCAGTTCGACCAGTACCGCGGGGCCGTCTCGAGCGTGCGCATCATGAACGGCCACCTCACCGCCGGTAGCAGGTTGCTGTTCATGCAGGCGCGCGCCACGCACGAGGCAATCGAGCTCGGAGCCCGGCGTCCGCAGACGACTCCGCTGCCCGAGCTCGGCCCCGGCGAGGTGGGCTATCTCATCGCGGGCATCAAGGACGTCGGCGAGGCGCGCAGTGGTGAGACGGTCACGCTGGCGTCGGCGCCGGCCACCGAACCGCTCCCCGGGTACCGCGATCCGAAGGCGATGGTGTTCTGCGGTCTGTATCCCATAGATGGCGACGACTTCGAGAACCTCCGCGAGAGCCTCCAGAAGCTCAAGTTGAACGATGCGTCGGTGACGTACGAGCCGGAGTCCTCCGGTGCGCTCGGATTCGGTTTCCGGTGCGGGTTCCTCGGTCTCCTCCACATGGAGATCGTGAAGGAGCGCCTGGAGCGCGAGTTCGGTCTCGCCCTCATCGCCACCGCGCCGTCGGTGGAGTACCGCGTGACGCGCACTGACGGCGAGGTGGTGGTGGTCGACAACCCGGCCGACCTTCCCACGAACCAGAACATCCAGATGATCGAGGAGCCGTTCTTCAAGGTCTCCATCATCACGCCCAAGGACTACACCGGCACCCTGATGGACCTGTGCCAGACGCGCCGCGGCGAGATGGTCAAGATCGAGTACCTGTCACCCGAACGTGTCGAATTGCACTACTACATCCCGCTCGCCGAGGTGGTGGTGGATTTCTTCGACCAGATGAAGAGCCGCACGCAGGGGTATGCGAGCCTCGACTACGAGCTCGAGGGGTACCGGCCGAGCGAGCTCGTGCGCGTCGATCTGCTGCTGAACGGTCTGCCCGCCGACGCATTCTCCACGATCGTGCACCGCGACAAGGCCTACGACTACGGGCGCCGCATGTGCGAGAAGCTGCGCGAGTTGATCCCGCGCCAGATGTTCGACGTGCCGATCCAGGCCGCGATCGGCGGCAAGGTCATCGCCCGGGAGACGGTGAAGGCCAAGCGCAAGGACGTGCTCGCCAAGTGCTACGGCGGCGACATCACCCGCAAGCGCAAGCTGCTCGAGAAGCAGAAGGAGGGCAAGAAGAAGATGAAGGCGATCGGTCGCGTCGAGGTGCCCGGCGACGTCTTCATCAGCGCCCTCAAACTGGACGACTGATGGAGGTCGCCGAGGGGGACAGGAGCGGCACGTTCCGCTCCCTGCGCCACGCGAACATGCGTCTCTACATGGGGGGTCTGTTCGCCTCCAACATCGGCACGTGGCTCCAGTTCACCGCCACCTCGTTCCTGCTGTACCGGCTCGAGGGTCGCGCGACCGATGCGGGTCTGAACACCCTGTTCCAGTTCGCCCCGATGCTCGTGCTCGGTGCGTGGGCGGGGGGACTGGCCGACAGGAACGACAGGCGCACGGTGGCGCTGTTCACCCAGTCGGGTCTCGCTCTGCAGGCCGTGATGATGGCCGTGGCCGACTTCAGCGGGAACATCTCGCGTCCCGTCGTGTACTCGCTGTCGCTCTTCCTCGGCATCGTGAACGCGATCGACAACCCCTCGCGCCGCGGGCTCGTCACCGAACTCGTGGAGCCGCACGAGATTGGCAACGCGATGAGCCTGAACACCGCCGTCATGACGGGTTCGCGCATCTTCGGGCCGGCCCTCGCCGGCCTGCTCATCGGACCCCTCGGCACTGCGTGGCTGTTCACGATCAACGCCGCGTCCTATCTCGCGGTTCTCGCGTCGCTCGCGTTGATTCGCCGCCACGAGATGTTCCCCGCCTCGATCGCGCCCCGCACGCCCAAGCCCGTGCGCGAGGCGCTCGCCTTCGTGATGGCCGACGACCTGCTGCGGCGCACCTTCATCGTCTTCACCATCGTGTCGACGTTCGCGTTCAATTATTCGGTGGTGCTCCCGAAGCTCTGCGACGTGCGGTGGGGCAACGAGGCTGCCTTTCCGTGGATGCTCACGGTGGTGAGCATCGGCTCGATCGCCGGCTCGCTCGCCACCGCCCGATTGCCCGCCATCGACGGTCGGTGGTTCGCGGGTGCTGCAATCCTGAACGGTCTCGCCTGCATGGCGCTGGCCTGGGCGCCGAACCTCGTCGTCGCCTTCATCGTGGCACTTCCGCTCGGCATGGGCGGCACGGCGATGGTGGCCTCCATGAACGGCCTCAGCCAGCAGAAGACGCCGCCCGAGATGCGCAGTCGCATGCTGGCTCTCGTCGCGGTGGCCTTTCTCGGGTCGACCCCGATCGGTGGGCCGATCACCGGGTGGATCGGTGACACCATCAGCATCGAGTGGTCGCTCGGCTACGGCGGACTGGCCACCCTGGCCTGCATTCCGCTGTTGCGTAAAGTGCACTGAGATGGATGGTGTGGCGAGATGACGGCTGTCTGGTGGATCCGGCGCGACATGCGCCTCGCCGACAACGGTGCCCTCGTGTCGGCGGCCGCGCGCGGTGCCGTGGTGCCGCTCTTCGTGTGGGAGGACAATCTCCTCGCGGCTGCCGGCGAGATCCGGCGCGCGTTCGTGTTCGAGGCGCTGCGATCGCTCGACTCCGCCACCGGGGGCAGGCTCGTGTACCGGGTGGGCCCGGCGGTGGATGCCCTGCCCGAGTTCTGCCGCCTCGTCGGGGCCGACAGCGTGCACATCACGGAGGACTTCGCGCCGTGGGGGCGGGCACGCGACCGACGCGTGGAGCGCGCACTCTCCGGCGCGGGTGTCGAGTTGGTGCGTGCCGACACTCCGTACGCGATTGCACCGGGCACCGTGAGGAAGGATGACGGGACGCCACTGAGGGTCTTCACGCCGTTCTACAAGCGCTGGCTCACCCACGAGTGGCGCAGTCATCCCGACGCCGATGTCGGCTTCGCCGACCATGGCGACCTGTCCGTCGGCCCCCGCGGGCCCGGGGGTTGGTCGGCGGTGTCGCCGCAACCGGCCTCGGAGGCCGCGGCGTGGGACAGGTTCGAGTCGTGGTCCGAGCGCGCACTGGGCGCCTACAAGCAGGACCGCAACAGCCCCGCCCTCGACGGCACCTCGATGTTGTCGGCACACTTGAAGTTCGGGATCATCCACCCGAGACAGCTCCTCCAACGCCTCGATGCCTCCGCCGGCGCGGATCACTTCAGGTCCGAGATCGCTTGGCGCGAGTTCTACGCCGATGTCCTGTTCCACTTGCCCCACACGACGTGGCAGAACCTCCAGCCGAAAATGGACTCGATGCGTCTCGACACCGACGCGGCCGCCGAGGCACGCTTCGATCGGTTCTGCCGCGGCGAGACCGGGTATCCGATCGTGGATGCCGGCATCCGTCAGATGCTCGGGTCGGGGTGGATGCACAACCGGGTGCGGATGATCGTGGCGAGCTTCCTGGTCAAGGACCTGCACCTGCCGTGGCAGTGGGGGGCGAGGTTCTTCATGGAGCGCCTCGTCGACGCCGACATCGCCTCCAACAACCACGGGTGGCAGTGGACGGCGGGCACGGGCACCGATGCCGCGCCGTATTTCCGGGTGTTCAACCCCGTCTCGCAGGGCCAGAAGTTCGACCCGACGGGGGAGTACGTGCGTCGCTGGGTCCCCGAGTTGGCCGAGGTGGACACCAAGCACATCCACGAGCCGTGGACGCTCGGGGTGTTCGCTCCGGCCGACTATCCCGCACCGATGGTCGATCACGCCGTCGAGCGCGACGAGGCGCTCGCGCGGTACAAGGCAGTCACGGGCAAGTAAAATTCGCACCGTGCTCGACGAGAGAAAGACCGCGATCCTGCGCGAGATCGTGCAGGAGTACATCGCGACCGGCCAGCCGGTCGGGTCGAGTCACATCGCGGCACTGCCCACGGTGAGGGTGTCCCCTGCCACCGTGCGCAACGAGATGGTCGCGCTCGAGCAGGAGGGCTACCTCGTCCAGCCCCACACATCCGCGGGTCGTGTGCCCACCGACAAGGGGTACCGGCACTTCGTCGACTCGATCGGCCCCGATGGTCTCCTCGCCTCGGAGGAGGCGACACAGGTCGGTCGGTTCTTCTCCTCCACACACGGTCGGCTCGAGGATCTCTTGCGCCACACCACCACGCTGCTGGCGAACCTGACCCGCCAGACTGCGGTCGTGGTCGGGCCCGAGGTCGAGGTGGCGACGGTTCGCGCGGTCCACATCAGTCGCGTCACGGCACGGACCGCGACCGTGGTGGTGGTGCTGTCGAACCATGCGGTCGAGAACGACACGATCCAGTTGTCCGAGGACGTGGAGGACGCCCACATCGACCTCGCCGCCGCGCACCTGTCGCGGGTGCTCGTCGGCCGCAGCCTCGGAGACGCCGACGGCGTCGCGAGCGCGAACGACTCGCGTGTCGATGCCGTCGCCTATGCCACGCTCACCGCGCTCGCACGCCATCGCAACGACAAGCCGGTGTTCGTCGGGGGGGCGTCGTCGATCGCGGGCGCCTTCGAGGCCGTCGATGTGGTCCGCGACGTGCTCGCCGCGATCGAGCAGCAGTTCATCGTGGTGACGCTCCTGCAGGATCTCCTCGATCGTGGTCTGTCGGTGGCGATCGGGGCCGAACACGGCGTCGAACAACTCGCGGCGTGCTCGGTGGTGGTGGCGCCCGTGGTGGCCGACGGCGAGGTGGTCGGCTCGGTCGGCGTGCTCGGCCCGACCCGCATGAACTATCCCCAGGCGCTCGGGACCGTGGAAGTGGTGAGCGGCGAACTCGGCCGCCACATCGCCGAGACCGCATCGTGAGCGACTTCTACTCCCTCCTCGGGGTTCGTCGCGATGCCTCGGCCGACGAGATCAAGAAGGCGTATCGCAAGCGAGCCCGCGAACTGCACCCGGATGCCAACCCCGACGATCCCGGCGCCGAGGAGCAGTTCAAGGAGTTGAGCCGCGCCTACGAGGTGCTCTCCGATCCCGACCTTCGCGCGCGCTACGACCGCTTCGGCGAGGCGGGGCTCTCCGGTGGCGGACAGGCAGGGGGCGACCCCTTCGGGGGCGGACTCGGCGACATCTTCGAGGCCTTCTTCGGTGGATCCGGATTCTCGACGCGCGGTGCATCGGGTCCACCGCGCGGCCAGGATCTCGAGGTCACCGCGCTCGTCGATCTGGCCGGAGTCCTCACCGGGACCCAGGCGTCGGTGTCGGTCGATTCGGCTGTGCGCTGCGACGACTGCAACGGCACGGGTGCCGGCGCGGGAACCTCCCCGGTGAGGTGCGTCGACTGCGAGGGAACCGGACAGGTGCGCCGCGTGCGCCAGAGCCTCCTCGGTCAGATGATGACCACCGGACCCTGCGGGCGATGCGGGGGAATCGGTCAGGTGGTGATGACCCCGTGCTCGGCGTGCGCGGGTGAGGGACGACGGCTCTCGCGCGAGTCGTTCACCGTCGACGTGCCCGCCGGCATCAAGTCCGGCCAGACCCTGCGCCTGAGCGGACGCGGGGCGGTGGGCCCGCGCGGTGGCGCCGCGGGTGATCTGTACGTGCACGTGCGGGTTGCCCCGCATGCCCGGTTCACCCGTGACGAGGACGATCTGGTGACCGAGTTGCCCATCTCGTTCGCCCAAGCCGCACTCGGCATGCACACCACGCTCGAGACCCTCGACGGCGACATCGACCTCGTGGTGCCCGCGGGGACACAGCACGGCCAGGAGTTCGTGGCGCGCGGTCGCGGTCTGCCGCACCTGAACGGTCGGGGTCGCGGGCACCTGCGGGTTCTCGTGCGCGTGGTCGTGCCCGAGGATCTCACCGAGGAGCAGGAGACGCTCCTGCGCCGGCTCGCCGAGATCTCCGGTGAGGAGGTCGCCCCGGCCGACAAGGGGCTCTTCTCGCGCATCAAATCGGCGTTCTCGTGACCGACGAGACGTTGCGGCGCTCGTCGGCGCACGTCTTCGTCGATGACGTCGCACATCCCGTGCTCGCGTCCGACGACGCACACCACCTCGCACGCGTGTTGCGCCTGCGCGACGGCGAGCCCGTCACATGCTCCGACGGACGCGGTCGGTGGCGGTCCTGCACGTGGGTGGCCGGAGGTCTCACCGCAAGAGAGAACGTCATCGAGGTCGCGGCGCCGAGTGCGCGACTCTCCGTCGGGATCGCCCCCGTGAGGGGTGACGGCACCGAGGACGCCGTCACCAAACTCGTCGAGGTGGGGATCGACGAAATCGTGATCCTGGCCCCCCTCGAGCACAGTGTCGTGCGGTGGGATGCTGACCGTGCGGCCGTGCACATCGAACGCCTCGGCCGGCTCGTGCGCACCGCCGCGATGCAGTCCCGCCGGGTGCACCTGCCGACGATTCGCGGGCCCGTTCCGCTCGAGGACGTCCTCGCGGGCGAGGGGGTCGCGCTCGCAGAACCGGGTGGGGACACGGTCTGGGACGGGGTGACGGCTGTGGTGGTCGGGCCCGAGGGGGGATTCTCGCCGGCCGAAGTCGCTCGGGCCGCGCGCACGGTGTCGATGGGGTCCTCGATCCTGCGGGCCGGCACCGCGGCTGTCGCGGCCGGAGTGCGACTGGCGGCGCTCCACCGCAGCTGAGTCCCCGATGCACCACAGAGGGTGGGCGAATGCACCACACTGGGTGGTGCCATGCCCACCGATGACGAACTCCTCGAGGACTCCCCGTATTCGCGACTCGTGGGGGAGCGGCTGCGCCGGATCCGTCAGCAGAAGAAGTGGTCCCTCTCCGATGTCGAGGACTCCAGCGGAAGCGAGTTCAAGGCCTCGGTGCTCGGCGCCTACGAGCGGGGAGAGCGGGCGATCTCGGTGCCGCGACTCGAGCGCCTCGCCCGACTGTACGGCGTGGGGATCGACCAGTTGCTCCCGCGCGAGGCGCTGCACTCCGACGACGCGGGGAGCGACGCCGCCCCGAAGAAGTTGCGTCTCGATGTCGCAAAACTCTCGACGATGGCGGGTGCCCAGTTCGAGATGCTCGAGCGGTTCCTGCGCATGATCCAGGTGCAACGGCAGGACTTCAACGGCAAGGTGATCACCGTGCGGGCCCACGACACGCGCGCGATCGCGGTGATGCTCGATGTCCCCGTCGACAATGTGGGCGAGCGGCTCGGGGATCTGGGTCTGCTCTTCGTGCCGCCGACGGCCTGAGACCATGGGAGCCGGACCTGCCGCCTTCGGGGTGTACGTCCACATCCCTTTCTGCCGGAAGCGCTGCGACTACTGCTCGTTCGCCACGTGGACCGACCGCGGCCACATCGTCGACGACTACACCGGGGCGGTCGTCACCGACATCTCGCGCGCGGTCGCGGCGGGGATGCCTGCCGCCGACACCGTCTTCTTCGGTGGTGGGACCCCGACGCTCATCGGGGCCGACCACATCGCGCGGATCCTGGCGGCGATCCCGCGCACCGGGGGCGCAGAGGTCACGATCGAGTGCAATCCCGACGATGTCACCGCCGAGAAGATGGGTGCCTATGTCGCGGCCGGTGTGAACCGGGTCTCGATCGGGGTGCAGTCGATGGTGCCGACCGTGCTCGCCTCGCTCGGCCGTGAGCACGACCCGGACAACGTGGTGCGGGCGGTGGACATCGCGCGCCGCGCCGGGATCGGATCGGTGAACTTGGATCTCATCTACGGGGCCCACGGGGAGTCGCTCATCGACTGGCGCGCATCGCTCGGCGGCGCACTCTCGCTCGCGCCGGACCACGTCTCGGCGTACGCACTCACCGTCGAGGCCGGGACGCCGCTCGCCGATGATCCGGCGCGCCATCCCGATGACGACGACCAGGCCGACAAGTACGTGCTCGCCGACGAGATGCTCACCGGGATGGGGCTCGTGAACTACGAGATCTCGAACTGGGCTCGGCCCGGTCACGAGTGCCGACACAACCTCGTCTACTGGGAGCAGGGGAACTACACCGGGTTCGGCTGTGCCGCGCACTCGCACGCCGATGGGCGACGCTGGTGGAATGTGCGCACACCCGATCGCTATGTCGACCTGATCGCGCGCGGTGAGTCGCCGATGGCCGCCGACGAGATCCTGTCACCCGCGACGCGCACCTTCGAGCGCCTCGAACTCTCGCTGCGCACCAACCGGGGAGTGCCGGTGGATGCACTCGATCCCGACGACGAGGATCTCGCGGGCCTCGTCGAGGTCGACGGAGATCGGGTGGTGCTGACGAGAGCCGGCCGGCTGCTCGCCAACGAGATCAGCACCCGCCTGAATGGCTGATAACCTCGCGGTTCTTGACGGGCGCGTAGCTCAGCTGGTTAGAGCGCCACCATGACACGGTGGAGGTCCCGGGTTCGAGTCCCGTCGCGCCCACCATTCGGATCGTGCTCCGCAGTCGTTCGTCGATCGGGGTCTAGGGTGGCGTCGTGGAGTCGTTGGTACTGCTCGTATCGATCATCATGTTGTCGATCATCGCGGGAGGGGCGATCTCGCTCGTGGTGGCGTGGCGCAGGCCCCGGGCGACGTGGGGGAAAATCCTCGGGAGCGTCTTTGCGGTGTTCGCAGTGCTGAGCGGCGGTTGGTTGGCCGCCCTCGAGGTCGGATCGGGAGCGCGGCTGATCGGTTTGGTCGTGTGCGTGCTCGGCATCAGCGCTCTTTGGCGCACGTGGCGTCGACGTCCCGCGACAGTCTGACCCGCGCGCACGGCGATTCTTTTCGCATCGCTCACCACCGTCACCCGCGGCACCGCCGACGCAGCCGTCGCACTCATCCCGATCGTGTGCCGTCCCCCATGTGTCGAGCGCCCGGGGTGCCCTTCTTGGCCTGACGGCGGCGCGTCAGGCGCTCCAAGTGTCCCGTGCGATCCGATCGGACTCGCGCGATGCGCCCTTGAAGATCCCCTTGGCCATGAGCGATGACTCGTTCTTGCGCCTCAGTTCGTAGACCTCGGATCGCACGCGGTGCACGTCGGGGTCGTCCGGTGCGGCCCACCCCGCGAAGTCGGCGAGGTGGCAGGCGAGGCGCAGATCACCCGCGACGGCGAGATCGCGCGCACGGCGCACCAGCACGTCGGCCCCGCCGGAGAGCCGCGCGAGTTCGGCACCCAGTTCTGCATCCCTGGCGGGCTTCAGGCGCGAGGCCGCCCCATCCCACCAGCCGCCGAATTGGCGCCACACCCCGCGCACCACGAACTCGGGCTCGTCGTAGAGGGGTCGCAAGTAGGGCTTGGCGAGCGTGTCGGTGGGGACCCGCACGGTGTGGACGATCTCATCGAGGGTCGCGCCTGCATTCATCATTTCGAGCACGTCGCGGACCAGGTCCTCGAGCGCGGTCGCGATCTCGTCCAACACCCGGGCGATCCGGTCCCGTCCGGCGATCGGCAATCCGTGCGCGGGCAGGAGCAATTCGGGCCCCCGCGCCGCGATGGCACGCAGGGCGCGGGCCCACTCGATCGGCCAACGCTGCACCTTCTGGGGGTTCCCCGCGTTAGGGAAATTCCAAATCACGAAGTCCCCCGTCATCACCCACTTCTTGTCGGGGAACCATGTCCAGAGGTGGTCGTCGGTCTCGCCGCGTCCGTGGTGGAACTCCAGTGTCGTCCCCCCGATCGTGCGCACGGCGTGCTCGCCGATCACGTCGGTCACCCCGAGAACCGTGGGATCGAGGAAGTCCCGCAGGCGCTTGCCGCCTGCGGCCGGCCGCAGGTCGTTGACCATGCCGAGGTCGTCGCGCACACCGCCGAACTGGCGGGCGTTGATCAGGAGGTTCCATGCGTTGGTGTCGCGGTAGCGGTCGAACCGGCGTTGCACGTTCTCGTGGCCGGTCACTGCCGGTGACGGCGCCCCGGCGCGCTCGTTGTGGGCCGCGAAGAATCCACTGCCCCCGACATGGTCGACATGGCCGTGGGTGTAGACGACCGAGTGGAACGCCACGTCGCGCCATCCGCGCACTGCGGACACGACGGCTTCACCGGTGTTCACGTGGCTGGTGTCGAAGGCCACCAGACCCTCGCCCGAGTCCCAGACCACCGAGTGCGAGAACGACTCCACAATCCCGAGTCCGTCGGCGACCTCGGAGAACTCGTTGGTGGTGCGGTTGACGGGGCCGTCGGCGACGCCCGAGTCGATCACCTTGGTGCTCAGTGCCAAAAGATCGGCCATGTCGGTGTCCCCCGTCGACTGTGTGGCTTCCCGGGGCGGCGCGCCCGGGGTGAAGGTCAACCCTTGGCGAGTCCGAGGACCCGTTCCCCCAGGATGTTGCGCATCACATTCGATGTGCCGCCCATGATGGTGTACGCGGGACCGTAGATCATCCCCTCGATGAGGTCGTCCCAGAGCATCGCATCGGCTCCGAGCGTGCGCGAGACAAACTCGTCGACCCTCTGCTGGTGCTCGGTGCAGAAGCACTTCGTTGCGGCCGAGAACCCGGCCGGCGCCTGGCGGAGCACCTCTCGGATGACGAGTATCCGACCGATCCGGTACCCGGTTTCGAGGGCCGCGATCTCCTGTCGCACGAGGGGGTGCGAGGTGTCCGCGCGCTCGCAGGCGGCACGGAACTGCGCCCAGTTCGACACGAGCCGATCGATGCCGCCGCGCTCGTGCTCGAGTTGGCGCATGGTCTGGGAGAACGCCGCACCCTGTTGGCCGACGAGGTTGTCCTTCGGCACGCGCACGTCGGTGTAGAAGACCTCGCAGAAATGTCGGTTCGTCGTCATGTCCGTGATCGGTCGCACCTCGATGCCCGGGGTGTCCATGGGGACGATGATCTCGCTGATCCCGGCGTGCGGAGGGCCGTCGTTGGAGGTGCGGCAGATCAGGTAGCAGTAGTCGGCGTCGGCCCCGAAGCTCGTCCAGATCTTCTGGCCGTTGATCACCCACTCGTCGCCATCGTCGGCGGCGAAGGTCTTCAACGAGGCGAGGTCACTGCCAGCATTGGGCTCGCTCATCCCGATGCACCACGTCGTCTCGCCGGCGAGGATCCCGGGCAGGAACCGATCGCGCTGGTCCTGCGTTCCGTACTGGATGAGCGCGGGTCCCATCTGGCGGTCACCGAACCAACTGGCAGCGATCGGGGCGCCGGCCTTGATCATCTCCTCGCCCACGATCAGTCGGTCGATCGGTGGGCGACCGCCACCTCCGTGCTCTGCGGGCCAGATCATCCCGATCCAGCCGAGCGCGGCGAGTTCTCGCGAGAACTCCTTGGAATACCCGTTCATCCACGCGACGTTGTGGCGACCGTGGCGGGCCACGGCGCTCTCGGCGACCTTTCGCGCGTGCTCGCGCAAGTCGATCTGCTCGGGAGTCCAGGCGAAATCCATCCACTCCGATGGTACGAGCCACTTGGGGCCCCGACGCTATTTTGTACAAGTCTGATACAAGTGCCCGGCACACCGCCGGGCGGGAGGTGGAGCCGTGGTCAAGATCAAGGTGGACAACCCCGTCGTCGAACTCGACGGCGACGAGATGACGCGCATCATCTGGCAGTTCATCAAGGAGCGGCTGATCCTGCCGTACCTCGACGTGGAGCTCGACTACTACGACCTCGGCATCGAGCACCGCGACGCGACCGGCGACCAAGTCACGATCGACTCGGCGCACGCGATCCTCAGGCACGGCGTGGGTGTGAAATGCGCCACGATCACCCCGGACGAGGCGCGCGTCGAGGAGTTCGGTCTGAAGAAGATGTGGAAGTCGCCGAACGGCACGATCCGCAACATCCTCGGCGGCGTGGTGTTCCGCGAGCCGATCATCTGCTCCAACATCCCGCGCCTGGTGCCGGGTTGGACGAAGCCCATCATCATCGGGCGTCACGCCCACGGCGACCAGTACAAGGCGACCGACTTCAAGGTGCCGGGGGCCGGGACGGTGACCATCACCTTCACGCCCGAGGACGGTGGCGAGCCGATGCACTTCGATGTCGCCACGTTCGGCGCCGATGGTGGCGTCACGATGGGGATGTACAACTTCAACGACTCGATCCGCAACTTCGCGCGCGCGTCGTTCCGCTACGGGCTCGCGCGCAACTATCCGGTGTACATGAGCACCAAGAACACGATCCTGAAGGCCTACGACGGCCAGTTCAAGGACTTCTTCCAGGAGGTTTTCGACGCCGAGTTCAAGGCCGAGTTCGACGCGGCCGGCCTCACCTACGAGCACAGACTCATCGACGACATGGTGGCGTGCGCGATGAAGTGGGAGGGTGGCTACGTCTGGGCCTGCAAGAACTACGACGGTGACGTGCAGTCCGACACGGTGGCCCAGGGCTTCGGCTCGCTCGGCCTGATGACCTCGGTGCTCATGACCCCCGACGGTCGCACGGTCGAGGCCGAGGCGGCCCACGGCACGGTGACGCGCCACTACCGCGAGCACCAGAAGGGCAACAAGACCTCCACCAACCCGATCGCGTCGATCTATGCGTGGACGGGCGGTCTCAAGCACCGTGGGACGCTCGACAGCAACCCCGCGCTGATCTCCTTCGCCGACAGCCTCGAGCGGGTGTGCGTGGAGTCGGTCGAAGCCGGCGAGATGACCAAGGACCTCGCAATCCTCATCTCGCGGGACCAGCCGTGGCTGACCACCGAGGACTACCTCGTCGCAATCGACCGTCGCCTCCAGCAGAAGATGGCCTGAGCCGTGCGTGCGGTCGTGCTCACCGAGCACGGGGGCCCCGAGGTCCTCCATCTCGCCGAGGTGCCCGACCCCGTGCCGGGGCCCGAGGAGGTGCTCGTCGATGTCGTCGCCTCGGCGATGAACCGCGCCGATCTTCTCCAGCGCATGGGGATGTATCCCGATCCGTTCCCCTCGGCCCGCGAGATCCCCGGTCTCGAGTTCGCCGGCACCGTCGCCGCGGCGGGGGAGCGGGTGCGCATGTGGCGACCCGGGGATGCGGTGATGGGCATCGTGAGCGGCGGCGGGCACGCCGAGAGGCTGTGTGTGCACGAGCGCCAGGCGATCGCGGTGCCGGGGAATCTCTCGCTCCTCGATGCGGGCGCGATCCCCGAGGTGTTCCTCACCGCGTGGGACGCACTCGTCGTCCAGGGAGGGCTCGCATCGGGCAGGTGGGCCCTGGTCCACGCCGGTGCGTCGGGCGTGGGAACCGCGGCGATCCAGATCTGTGCGATGGTCGGGGCACGCGTCGTCGTGACCTGTTCGGCCTCGAAGGTGTCCGCGTGCGAGACGCTCGGGGCGGATGTGGTCGTCGACTACGGCTCGCGCGATTTCGTCGAGGCGGTGCGCTCGGCGACGGGCGGTCGCGGGGTCGATGTGGTGCTCGACGTGATCGGTGGCGACTACGTGGAACGCAATGTCTCGGCACTGGCGCTGCGGGGTCGCATCATCCAGGTGGGCACGATGGCGGGCAAGCCCGTGCCGTTCAACGTGGCGTCGTTGATGGGCAAGCGGGCCACGATCACCGGAACCGTGCTCAGGCCGCGCCCGCTCGAGGAAAAGATCGCGATCTCGCGCCGCTTCGCCGACGAGGTGGTGCCCCACTTCGCATCTGGTCGCCTGCGGCCGGTCGTCGACACGGTGTTCCCGCTCTCGCGGATCGCCGAGGCGCACGAGCGCATGGCGGCGAACGCCAACATCGGCAAGATCGTCCTCGACGTCGTTTGCTGACCAGACGCCGGTCTCCCGGTGCCGGTCGGTTTACTTGCGGTCCGCGATCGGGACGAAGTTGCGCTCCTCGACGCCGACGTAGAGCTGGCGCGGGCGGCTGAGCTTCTGCTCCCTGTCGCCTAAGAGCTCCTGCATGTGGGCGAGCCAGCCGACGGTGCGGGGGATCGCGAACAGGACCGTGAACACGTCGACCGAGAACCCGAGCGCCTGGTAGATCAGTCCAGAGTAGAAGTCGACGTTCGGGTAGAGCCTGCGCGACCTGAAGTAGTCGTCGTTCAGCGCCACCTCCTCGAGTTTGAGCGCGACATCGAGCAGCGGGTTGCGGCCGGTCACATCGAACACCTCGTAGGCGGTCTTCTTGATGATCGTGGCGCGCGGGTCGAAGTTCTTGTAGACGCGGTGGCCGAATCCCCACAGGAGGTCGGAGCCGTTCTTGATTTCCTCGATGAAACCCGGCACGTTGTCGATCGAGCCGATCTCGGTGAGCATCCGCACGACCGCCTCGTTCGCGCCGCCGTGGAGCGGTCCGTAGAGCGCCGCGGCCGCGGCCGCAGTGGCCGTGTAGGGGTCTGTCTGGGCGCTCGAAACCACGCGCATCGTGGTGGTGCCGCAGTTCTGCTCGTGGTCGGCGTGCAGGATGAACAGCACGTCCATGGCGCGCGAGAGCACGGGGTCGATCTTGTAGTCGTCACCGACGCGGAACATCATGTTGAGGAAGTTCTCCGAGTACGACAGTGAGTTGTTGGGCAGAACGAAGGGCAGGCCCTGGCTGAACCGCTGGCACATCGCTGCGATGGTGGGGACCTTGGCCACGAGCCTCATCACCTGCTTGTCGAAGGAGCTCTTGTCGAAGATGTCCTTGGCGTCGTCGTAGAAGGTGCCGAGCGCCGCAGTGGCCGACACGAACATCCCCATCGGGTGGGCGTCGTAGTGGAAGCCGTCCACGAAGCGCTTGCGCATGTTCTCGTGCACGTAGGTGTGGTGGGTCACGTCCCAGGTCCACTGGGCGTACTGCTCCGCAGTCGGGAGTTCGCCCTTCAGCAACAGGTAGGCCACCTCGAGGAACGTCGACTTCTCCGCGAGTTGCTCGATCGGATAGCCGCGGTAGCGCAGGACCCCAGCGTCACCGTCGAGGTAGGTGATGGCAGAGGCGCATGAGGCGGTCGACTGGTACGCCGGGTCGTACATGAAAAGCGAGGGGTCGAGTTCCCTCAGCGCCGAGGATGGGAACGTGCCCCCGGTGATCGGGACCGTCACCTTCTTCCCCGTCCGGTCGTCGATGATGGTGATGGTGTCGGCCATTCGGGGTCCCCCTGGTGCGACGGTGTGGCGGGGGCCGTTTTCCCCCGCACACGATGATAGTGGTTGCCCGGGTCCGCAGCCCACTCGACCGCTGCGATGCTCCGCGACTCAGAGGGGAGTGTTGTCGTGCTTGCGCGACACGAGGCTCTCGCGCTTGTCGCGCAGCATGTGCAACGCGGCGCAGATCTCGGCGCGCGTCTCGGCGGGGTCGATGACCGCGTCGACATACCCCCGCTCGGCCGCGATGTAGGGGTTGAGGAGACGTTCGGAGTAGTCGCGCTCGAAGTCGGCGCGCTCGTCGGGGCTCGCGCGGCGCTGCAGGATCGCGGCCGCCTGGCCGGCCCCCATCACCGCGAGTTCGGCCGAGGGCCATGCGAGGCACAGGTCGTTGCCCATGCGCTTGGAGTCCATGACGATGTAGGCGCCCCCGTAGGACTTGCGCAGGATCACGCAGATGCGCGGCACCGTCGCGCGCGCGTACGCGAACACCAGCTGTGCCCCGTGGCGGATCATGCCCCGCCACTCGAGGTCCTTGCCCGGATAGAACCCGGGTGTGTCCACGAGTGTCAGCACGGGCACGTTGAATGCATCGCAGAAGGCGACGAAACGGGCCGCCTTCTGCGACGCGGGGATGTCGAGGGTTCCGGCGAGCGAGATCGGCTGGTTCGCCACGATCCCGACGGGGTAGCCCGCGATGTTGGCGAACGCGGTGACGATGTTGGGGGCCCAGTGCGCCCGCACCTCGAGCGAGACCGTGTCGTCGACGAGGATCGCAATCACGTCGCGCACGTCGTAACTGCCGGTCGAGGAGCCCGGGATCAGGGCCCCGGCCTCGGGAACGAGCCTCGTGTCCGGGTCGTCGGTCGGGGTCAGCGGGGGGAGTTGCGCGACGTTGGCGGGCAGGTACGACAGGAGATCCTCGGTCCATGCCCACGCGTCCGCGAGGTCGGCGACCACCGTGCTCGTGGCACCGCTCCGGCGGGCATGCGCACCCGCACCACCCAATTCCTCGTTCGAGACCGTGATACCGGTGAACTCGGCCACCATCGTGGGTCCGCTGACGAACGCGTAGGCATCCTCGGTCATCACGACGAAGTCGGAGAGCCCGATCAGCAGTGCCGGACCCGAGACAGCCGGTCCGGTCACGATGCTGATCGTGGGCACCACACCCGAGCACTCCGCGATCGCCTTGGCGGCCGTGCCCCAACCGTGCAGCGCGGCGATCCCCTCCACGATGTCTGCTCCGGAGGACTCGATCTGCATCACCAGGGGAAGTCCCTCGGCGCGCGCGGTGCGCGCCGCGTGCGCGATGAGGTGCGAGGCCTCCGCCGACAGCGCCCCGCGGTGGTGGGAGCCGTCGACGGCCAACCAGACCACGTCACGATTCGTCTCAAGTCGCAGGACCGCCGCGGTCGCTGCACCCCGGACCTTGCTCTGGAGATCGAGCACCACGCGTCTGGAGTCGCCGGCCACCACGCTCACGACGGCGAGATTAGACCCCGGCATCGCGACGCGATCATTGCGGGCCCCCGCGGTCCCGGTCGCCTTCTCGCGCGCGGGCCACTCGCGAGACCGCGGATCCACGGCCCTGCGTCGGTGCCACATCGACGGTCACCCCGGGTTGACGGGCCCCGTGCCTGGACACGACCTCGATCGCCGCGTCGCGCACCGCCAGTGTCGCCCTGTTCGGTCGTGGGCGGGTGCGCTGCACCCACCCGACCACGCGGCGCGGGAGTTCCGGCACCGCGATGCGCACGAAGTCGCCCCTCAGCCAGCCGGGCACGGCCGAGGCCGGGACGATCGCGGCACCGAACCCGTCGAAGGCGAGCGAGGCCATCAGGCGCACGCCGTCGATCTCGGCCTGTGGACGCAACGAGACCCCCTTGTTCGCCGCCGCACGGTCCACGATGCGCCGCTGACCGGTCCCGCGCGGCGTGAGCAGGATCGGGTGCTCCGCGAGTTCGGTGATCGAGATCGTCTCGCGCCCGGCGAGCGGGTGCTCGGCGTGAGTGAGAAGGATCAGCTCCTCGGCGAACATCTCTCGCACCTCGAGTCCCGGGTCGGTGACGGGAAGGTGCACCACGGCAGCGTCGAGTTCGCCCGCGGCGAGTCCGGTGAGAAGCGAGCTGGTCACGCCCTCCACGAGGGTGATGCGCACGTCCGGGTGGCGTCGGGTGACGCTGTTGAGGAGCGGGGGCATCAACCATCTCGCGGTGGTGCCGATGGTTCCGATCCGGCAGTCCCCGGCGGCCTCGCCCCCGAGGGAGTGGATGTCGGCGTCGATGTCCTCGATCTCGTGGATGATCCGGCGCGCGCGGGCAACGACGAGGTCTCCCTCCTCGGTGAGGTGCCCTGTGGTCCGGTCGACGAGGGACAAGCCGAGGTGCTTTTCGAGTCTGGCGAGGTGGGCCGAGATGTTCGACTGAACCGTGCCGAGGTGTTTTGCCGCCGCCGAGAACGTGCCGTGGTCGGCGATTGCGACCAGGCTCCTGAGTTGCTTGAGGTCCATTCTTTTTGTGCGCCTTTCGTGTCCCCCGGATGCCCGACGAGGTCTATCACAAAAAACGATAGCGAGTATCGCTCCGTTCACATTGAGAAATAACACGGCACCGTGGATACTTGTTTTCATACAAAAGACCGGAGATGTCCCCCCATCCCGGTCACAAGAACCCAACGATGGTCCCCCACCATCGGGTTTCGGTTGAGAGGCCCCGCACCCCCTGCGGGGCCTTTCCCGTTTCTTGCTTCGATCCGTCGGGTCGGTTCGCACCCGAGTGTCACTGTTTGCCGATTGGGGTTGGGGCATAACCTGCGCGCGTGGCGCCGGCAGCCTTCTTCGATCTGGATCGCACGCTCCTGTCGGGCGCATCTGCCCATGTCGTGAGCCGGGTGCTGCGCGAGACCGGTGTTGTCAACCGGTCGATCCCCGGTGAGTCGCTGCTCTACCAAGTGTTCGAGACCTTCGGGGAAAACCTGCCGTCGATGATCCTGGGTCGGCAAGCTGTGCATGCGATGCGTGGCCACGCGCGCGCCGACGTGTGTGCCGCCGCGGAGCGTGCCGCCCCCGATCTCGTCGCCATGGTGCAGCCGTACGCGCGACAGGTCATCGAGTCGCATCGCGTCGCGGGTCGCAAGGTCGTGCTCGCCACGACGACACCGCTCGACTTGATCGAGCCGTTCGCGCGGGCGATGGAGTTCGATGCGGTCGTGGCGACGGTCTACGACGTCGATGCCGATGGCGTCTACACCGGCGAGATCGTCGGGTCCTATGTGTGGAGCCGCGGCAAGCGCGATGCGGTGCGCGCATGGTGCGAGGCGAACGACGTCGATTTCGCGGCCTCGTGGGCCTACTCCGACAGTGTCTACGACGAGCCGTTGCTGTCGGGCGTCGCGCACCCGCATTGCGTGAACCCGGACTGGCGCCTTCGCCTCATGGCGGCCGCGCGACGGTGGCCGGTGATGAACCTGGATGTCCCGCCGGGTGTGGTGAAGATCCCGGTCGTGGGGCTCGAGGCCCAGCAGGCACTGATGAAGGTCGCGCGTCCCGAGGTGTTCCCGTACGCCCGCTTCGTGATCACCGGCACCGAGAACATCCCCGCGGACGGACCGGCGATCATCTGCGGGAACCACCGCAGTTACTTCGATGTCGTCGCCGTGGCGCTCGCGGTGGCGCGCACGGGTCGCGCGGCTCGTTTCCTCGGGAAGAAGGAGGTGTTCGACGCGCCGGTGATCGGTCCGCTCGCGACGGCCCTCGGTGGCATCCGAGTCGATCGCGGAACGGGCAGCGACGAGCCGCTGCGTGCCGCATCGGAGGCACTCCTGGCGGGTGACATCGTGGCGATCATGCCCCAGGGCACGATCCCGCGCGGTCGCGCGTTCTACGACCCGGTGCTGAAGGGCAGATGGGGGGCGGCGCGCCTCGCTGCCCAGACCGGCGCGCGCGTGGTGCCCGTGGGCATCTGGGGGACCGAGCTCGTGTGGCCGCGCAACGCCAAGCTGCCCAACATCACGAACATCACGTCTCCACCCACCATCACGATCACGGTGGGGGAGCCCTTCTCGGTGGGCGGGAGCGACCCGGACACGGACACCGAGGCGATCATGGCGGCGATCACCGCGCTTCTCCCCGTCGAGGCACGGGAACACCGCGAGCCCACCGAGGACGAGATAAGGCGTGCGCTGCCCTCCAACTACAGGGGTGATCCGGACGCTGAATTCGAGCGGCGACCGGGAACCGACTAGCGCCCGTTCGACGTCGGCAACCGCACCTATTTCTTCCCCTCGGCGACCTTGGCCCGGACGATGTTGAGGGCGGAGCCGGCCTCGAACCACTCCACCTGCTCATCGGAGAAGGTGTGCACCGCCCGGAACTCGATCGTGCGACCGTCGGGCTTGGTGATCCGGCAGGTCACCGCACGATCCGGCACCGGCGGCAGATCCAGCACGCTGATGCGGTCCGACTCCTCGATCTGGTCGTAGGTGCCCGGATCAGCGAAGGTGAGGGGAATGAGACCCTGCTTCTTCAGGTTCGTCTCGTGGATGCGCGCGAACGACCGCGCAAAAATCACCACACCACCGCGGAAGCGCGGTTCCATCGCCGCGTGCTCGCGCGAGGAACCCTCGCCGTAGTTCTGGTCGCCGACCGCGCACCAGCGGATCCCGGCCTGCGACCAACGCTTGGCAATGTCGGGGTACGACCGGCGCGCACCGTCGGTGTGGTCGAGTCCCTCGCCGACGGCACCACCGAAGGCGTTCACAGCACCGAGGAAGAGGTTGCCCGAGATGTTCTCGAGGTGGCCCCGGTAGGCGAGCCACTTGCCGGCCGCCGAGATGTGGTCGGTGGTGCATTTCCCCCTGGTCTTCATCAGGACCGGCAGGTCGACGTAGTCGTTGCCGTCCCATGCGGGGAAGGGGTCGAGCAACTGGAGCCGATTGCTCGTCGGGCTGACCTCCACCACGACCGAGGACCCGTCCGCCGGGGGCGCAGTGAAGGTGTCGACGCCCGGGTCGTATCCGCGTGCCGGGAGCACCTCGCCGACGGGTTCGTCGAGGTGCACCTCGGTTCCGTCGGCCGCGGTGATCGTGTCGGTGGTCGGGTCGAAGTCGAGGCGTCCCGAGAGCGCGATCGCCATCACCGTGTCGGGGCTCGTCACGAATGAGAGGGTGTTCGCCGACCCGTCGTTGCGCTTCGGGAAGTTCCTGTTGAAGGAGTTCACGATCGAGTTCGGTGTGCCGGTGACCGATGCCGGGCGCGCCCACTGGCCGATGCACGGTCCGCACGCATTGGCGAGCACCGTGGCACCGATCGACTCGAGATCGGCCAGGAGACCGTCCCGTTCGATCGTTGCACGGATCTGCTCGCTGCCGGGGGTGACGAGCAGTTCGGTGCGGGCGCGCAGTCCCTTGGCCGCGGCCTGACGCGCGATCGATGCGGCGCGCGTGATGTCCTCGTACGAGGAGTTCGTGCACGATCCGATCAGCGCCGCCGAGACCTCGAGTGGCCAGTCGTTCGACCGAGCGGCAGCACCGACCTCGTCGCCGACCCGATGGGCGCGGTCGGGGGAGTGCGGACCGTTGATGAGCGGCTTGAGTGTGGACAGGTCGATCTGGAGCACCTGGTCGTAGTGCGCACCGTCGTCGGGCCGCAGGTGCTCGCGCACCCCGTCGGCCGCAGCGGCGATCGCTGCCCGCCCGGTTGCGCGCAGATACTCGGCCATGTTGTCGTCGTAGCCGAACACCGAGCAGGTCGCGCCGATCTCGGCACCCATGTTGCAGATGGTCGCCTTGCCGGTGGCCGAGATCGAGTCGGCACCCGGGCCGAAGTACTCCACGATCGCGCCCGTGCCGCCCTCGACGGTGAGCAGGCGTGCGACCTCCAAGATGACGTCCTTGGGGCTCGACCACCCCGACAGGGACCCGGTCAGATTGACCCCGATCACCCTCGGCAAGCGCACGTTGAAGGGGAATCCCGTCATCACGTCGACGGCATCGGCGCCACCGACGCCGATTGCGACCATGCCGAGCCCGCCCGCATTCGGCGTGTGGCTGTCGGTGCCGATCATCATTCCGCCCGGGAAGGCGTAGTTCTCGAGCACGACCTGGTGGATGATGCCGCTACCCGGTCCCCAGAAGCCGATCCCGTACTTGGCGCTGACCGAGCGGAGGAAGTCGTAGACCTCGCGGTTGGTGTCATTGGCATCGCGCAGGTCCAGTGCGGCTCCCGTCTTTGCCAGGATGAGGTGGTCGCAGTGCACGGTCGAGGGGACCGCCGTGGCGGGGAGCCCGGCGGTCATGAACTGCAGCAGCGCCATCTGGGCGGTGGCGTCCTGCATCGCCACGCGGTCGGGTCGGAAGTCGGCGTAGCTGCGTCCACGCTCCATCTCCTGGGTGGCCGGATCGACGAGGTGGTTCACGAGGATCTTCTCGGCCAAGGTGAGCGGGCGCCCGAGGCGCCCTCGCCCGGTCTCGACATTGCCCGGCAGGCGTCGGTACACGGCATTTACAAGATCGATCGGGGTACCTGCGGACACGACCATCGAGGATTGCCTTTCGCTCGGCAAGCGGGGGGCTTGCATTCGGGACCTGTGTAGACAACTCTAATACAAGTGCGCACCATTCGATACCACCAAATCGCCGAGGAGCTCAGGGCGCGGCTCGACTCGGGCGAGTACGCCGCCGGTCGTCTGTTGCCGAGCGAGTCCGAGTTGTCGGTGGAGTTCTCCGCGAGCCGCGTCACGATCCGCAAGGCACTCGAGATGCTTCGCGACGAGGGGCTCGTCGACGCGCGCCAGGGATTCGGGTGGTTCGTCGCCGGTGAGACGGTTCGCCAGCCGCTCGCGCGGCTCGCCACGATCGAGGAGCAGATGCGTGCCTCGGGTGTGAGGCCCGAGCGGCGGATCCTCGAGTTCGCCTTCGAGAAGGCACCCCGCGATGTGGCCCGCGCGTTCGGAAATCCCCACGCGTTGCGCGTGAAGCGCCTCAATCTCGCCGACGGCGAGCCGTTTGCGATCGTGACCGTGTGGTGCGCGGGTGATCTCGCACAGCACCTCTCGCGGGCCGACGTGGAGCGGTCGCCGTTCTACGAACTCCTCGACATCCCGTTGAGCGGTGCGACCCAGACGATCGGCGCCGATGCGGCAGACTCCGCGGAGGCGGCGCTGCTCGCGGTCCCGGTTGGGTCGCCGGTGCTGCGCTGCACGAGGACGACCACGGACACATCGGGGCGCGTGGTGCTCGTGAGCCACCACGTGTTCCCCGCGCATCGCACCAAGTTCGTCGTGGATCTCCCGTTCGCCGATCAATCGATCGCCCCGAGCGGGTTGCGCCTCGTCGAATAGGCCCGTCGGGTCAGTCGCCCGACGGAGCGAATCTCACCACTTGTCCCAGTGGAGGACGCTCGAGAGGGGCTCGCGCTTGGCGGGTTTGAAGTCGGTGCCGATCGTGTAGGCGATCGGGAACAAGCCGGCCTGGCTGATCCTGTCGTGCGGGATCCCGAGGATCTCGGCGACCTTCTCCTCGCCGCCGTTCATGAGATGGATCGTGGTCCAGGCCGAACCCATGCCGCGCTCGCGCAGGGCCAGCATGAAGCTCCACACTGCTGGCAACAGCGAACCCCACACCGAGGCGGTCGCGAACGAGGGCAGGTTGTCGAGACGCCCCTCGATCGCGGGCACCAGCATGAGCGGCGAGCGGTGGAAGTTCTCCGCGAGGTACCAGGCCGAGTCGCGGACCGCATCCATGCGCTCGCCGCGAGTGTCGCCCTCGGAGTACTCGCGGCCGGGCATCGATGCGTAGATCTTGAAATTCTCGGCGTAGATGTCGGCGAGGGCCTTCCTCTTGGCGGCATCCTCGATGATGATCCAGTGCCAGCCCTGGCTGTTCGAGCCGGTCGGGGCCTGGAGGGCCAACTCGAGTGCCTCCTCCACGATCTCTCGCTCGACCGGACGATCGAAGTCGAGGCGCTTGCGGACGCTGCGCGTGGTGGAGAGGACTTCGTCGGAGGACAGGTTCAGTTTCACGCACACAGTCTGCCACGCCCCGGTCGGGTGCCCGTTCTCCGATGGAACGGCGGCTCACCCGTGGTGGCAGACTGTGGGCATGTCAGACCGCGTCCTCATCGACATCTCCGACGGCATCGCCCATGTGCGCTTCAACCGTCCCGACAAGCGAAACGCACTCGACGGCGACCAGTTCGCCGCCATCGTCGAGGCCGGCGAGAGCCTGAAGACAAACAAGAGGGTCAATGTCGTCGTCGTCTCGGGCGAGGGCAAGTCGTTCTGTGCCGGCATCGATCTCGCCTCGCTCGGCGGGATGGCCAGTGGGGAGCGGCGAAACGGCGAGCGCACACCGCAGGCGGGCGACATGGCGGCCTCGGGGATCACGCACCTCGGCCAGCAGGCCTCGTGGGTGTGGCAGGAACTGCCGATGCCGGTCGTGGCCGCGGTGCACGGGCATGCCCTCGGTGGTGGATGCCAACTCGCGCTCGGCGCCGACATCCGGATCGCGCACCCCGACACGAAGTTCTCGGTGCGCGAGACCTACTGGGGTCTCGTTCCCGACATGGCCGGGACCGTGCTGCTGCAGGGGCTCGTGCGCCCCGACGTGATGAAGGACATCGTCCTGTCGGCACGCATCTTCGACGGTCGCGAGGCGCACGCCATCGGTGTCGTCACCCGGCTCTCCGAGACACCGCTCGAGGATGCATTCGCCTGGGCGCGGGAGATCTGTGGGCGCAGCCCCGATGCGGTGCGCGGAGCAAAGCGCCTCCTCAACAGGCTCGCACTCGACTACGCCGCCGACCAGTTCGCCGCCGAGCGCGAGGTCATCGGTGGTCTGATCGGCAAGGCGAACCAGCGCGAGGCCGTTCTCTCGGACTTCGAGAAGCGCGCGCCCGCGTGGGCCGAGCCCGTCTGAGACCGGCCGCCCACGCGCCGGTGCCTGTCGGCTGAGACGACAGGCACACGGTTTTCCGGCTGATCCGCTGTCGCCCTCGCGGGTGCCGAATTTGATTGCGGCGCGGCCGTGGGCACCGGTACCATCAACAGTTGTTCGGGCCAGCGTTGTCCCGGCGGACACCAGAATCGACCGCTCCCGCGGCCGTCTCTTTCCGCAAAGGACGAACGTCGCACATGAATCCCGATCTGCCCGCGCGCCACGGTCTCTACGACCCCCGGTTCGAGCACGACGCCTGTGGTGTGTCGTTCGTGGCAAACATCAACGGGGCGCGGAGCCGCGAGATCGTCACTCTCGCAATCACGGCCCTGTGCAACATGGAGCACCGTGGTGCGACCGGCGCCGAGGCCGAGACGGGCGACGGTGCGGGGATCCTCATCCAGGTGCCGGACCGGTTCCTGCGCGAGACCGTGGACTTCGACCTCCCCGCGGCCGGGTCCTATGCGGTCGGTATGGCGTTCCTCCCGGCCGATCCGACCGGGTGTGCATCGGCGATGTCGACGGTCGAGCGGATCACAGCCGAGGAGGGTCTGCGTTCGCTCGGGTGGCGCGGGGTGCGGGTGAATCCGGATTGTCTCGGTGCGTCGGCGCGCGCGGTGATGCCCTCGTTCCGTCTCTTCTTCCTCGACGACCCCGAGGGCGCCGCGGGGATCGACCTCGATCGCAGGATCCTCGTCGTCCGCAAGCGCATCGAGCGCGAGCTCTCCGGGCCGATGCGCACATACTTCCCGTCACTGTCGGCGCGCACGCTCGTGTGGAAGGGCATGCTCACCACGCCCGAGCTCGGTGAGTTCTACCCCGATCTGTGGGACGAGCGCATCGAATCGGCGCTCGCGCTCGTGCACAGTCGTTTCTCCACCAACACCTTCCCGTCGTGGCCGCTCGCGCACCCGTACCGCTACATCGCCCACAACGGGGAGATCAACACCATCCAGGGCAACCGCAACTGGATGCGCACCCGCGAGTCGATGCTCGAGAGCAAGGCGATCCCGGGATTGGAGCGCGCCTTCCCGATCTGCGCGCCGGGGATGAGCGACTCTGCCTCGTTCGACGAGGTGCTCGAGTTGCTGCACCTCTCGGGTCGCTCTCTGGCGCACTCGCTGTTGATGATGATCCCCGAGGCCTGGGAGAACAACGAGCGCATGGATCCCCGCAAGCGCGCGTTCTACGAGTACCACGCCTCGTTGATGGAGCCCTGGGACGGCCCGGCCAACGTCGCGTTCACCGACGGCACCGTGATCGGTGCGGTGCTCGACCGCAACGGCCTGCGCCCCGGTCGCTGGTGGGTCACCTCGGACGGACTCGTGGTCCTGGCGAGCGAGTCGGGCGTGCTCGAGATCGACCCCGCGCGCGTCGTGCGCAAGGGGCGCCTGCAGCCCGGGCGGATGTTCCTCATCGACACCGAGCAGGGCCGCATCATCGACGACGAGGAGATCAAGTTGTCCCTCGCCGCCGAGCACCCGTACGCGGAGTGGCTCGAGAAGGGTCTCACGCGACTGGCCGACCTTCCCGCCCGCGAGCACGTCGTGCACAGCCACGACAGCGTCCTGCGCCGCCAGCAGATGTTCGGCTGGACCGAGGAGGAACTGAAGGTCATCATCGCCCCCACCGCGCGCGCCGGCGCCGAGCCGATCGGCTCGATGGGCACCGACACCCCGATCGCGGTCCTGTCGGAGCGTCCGCGCCTGCTCTTCGACTACTTCCAGCAGCTCTTCGCCCAGGTCACAAACCCGCCGCTCGATGCGATCCGCGAGGAGGTCGTGACCTCGGTGGGCACCTCGGTCGGACCCGAGGCGAACCTGCTCGCCCCGGGACCGGACTCGTGCCGCCAACTCGTGCTGCCGTTCCCGATCATCGACAACGACGATCTCGCCCGCATCATCCACATCGACGACGACGGCACGCACCCCCACCTCGCATCGGTCGTCGTGGGCGGGCTCTTCCGCGTCGCCGGCGGCGGCGGGGGACTTCGCGAGGCGCTCGACCGCGTGCGAGCCGAGGTGAGCGAGGCGATCGACGCGGGTGCGCGCATCATCGTGCTCTCGGACCGCAACTCCGACGAGGTGTGGGCCCCGGTGCCCTCGCTCCTGCTGACGGCGGCGGTCCACCACCATCTCATCCGCGAGAAGCGGCGCACCAAGGTGGGCCTCGTCGTCGAGTGCGGCGACGCACGCGAGGTGCACCACATGGCGCTGCTCATCGGATTCGGAGCCGGCGCGATCAACCCGTACCTGGCGTTCGAGTCGATCGAGGACATGATCACCGCCGACGAGGGCCGAGGCTTGCATCAGATGGGCGGCATCGACCCGGTCAAGGCGGTGAAGAGCTACATCAAGGCCTCCGGAAAAGGGGTGCTGAAGGTGATGTCCAAGATGGGGGTCTCGACGGTGGCCTCCTACACCGGCGCGCAGATCTTCGAGGCGATCGGCCTCGCCGACGAGGTCGTCGATGAGTTCTTCACGGGCACCGTGTCGCGGCTCGGGGGCATCGGCCTCGACGAGATCGCCCGCGAGGTGGCGATGCGCCATGCCACCGCGCACCCGAAGCGCCCCGATCTCAGGGCGCACCGAAAACTCGAGCTGGGCGGTGAGTACCAGTGGCGTCGCGAGGGCGAACTGCACCTGTTCAATCCCGAGACCGTCTACCGGCTCCAGCACGCCACCCGCGCGGGTCGCTACGACTTGTTCAAGGAGTACACGGCGGCCGTCGACGACCAGTCGCGCACGCTCGCCACGTTGCGCGGTCTGTTCGAGTTGCGGGCGGGGGCGCGCCCACCGGTCCCGATCGAGGAGGTCGAGCCGGTCTCGGAGATCGTCAAGAGGTTCTCGACCGGTGCGATGAGCTACGGATCGATCTCTGCCGAGGCGCACGAGACGCTCGCGATCGCGATGAACCGCATCGGGGGGAAGTCGAACACGGGCGAGGGCGGCGAGGACCCGGAGCGGTACGTGCCGCTGCCCAACGGGGACTCGAGGCGCTCGGCGATCAAGCAGGTCGCCTCGGGTCGCTTCGGCGTGACCAGTGAGTACCTCGTGAACGCCGACGATCTCCAGATCAAGATGGCCCAGGGGGCCAAGCCCGGCGAGGGTGGTCAACTGCCGGGTCACAAGGTGTACCCATGGATCGCCAAGACGCGGCTGTCCACGCCGGGGGTCGGGCTGATCAGTCCGCCCCCGCACCACGACATCTACTCGATCGAGGATCTCAAGCAGTTGATCCACGACCTCAAGAACTCGAATCCGGCCGCGCGCGTGCACGTCAAGCTCGTGGCGGAGGTCGGTGTGGGCACGGTCGCGGCCGGAGTCAGCAAGGCCAAGGCCGATGTGGTGCTCATCTCGGGCCATGACGGCGGCACCGGCGCCTCGCCGCTCACCTCGCTCAAGCACGCGGGTGCCCCGTGGGAACTCGGCCTCGCCGAGACCCAGCAGACACTCATGTTGAACGGCCTGCGCGACCGCATCGTGGTGCAGGCAGATGGGCAGATGAAGACCGGACGCGATGTCGTCGTGGCCGCACTCCTCGGTGCCGAGGAGTTCGGGTTCGCGACCGCACCGCTCGTGGTGAGCGGGTGCATCATGATGCGCGTCTGTCACCTCGACACCTGCCCGGTGGGGATCGCCACGCAGAACCCGACGCTGCGCGCGCGATTCTCGGGCAAGGCCGAGTTCGTGGTGAACTTCTTCGAGTACGTCGCCGAGGAGGTGCGCGAGATCCTCGCGTCTCTCGGGTTCCGCTCGCTCGCCGAGGCGGTCGGTCGTGTGGAGATGATCGATGCCCGCGCCGCGGTGGACCATTGGAAGGCGAAGGGACTCGACATCGCCCCGATCCTGGAGCCCGCACAAAACCCGTATTCCCAGACGCCCCACGCCTCCAAGCCCCAGGACCACGGCCTCGATGAGGCCCTCGATGCCGAGTTGATCGCCCGGTGCCGCACCGCGATCGAGAACCGCGAGCCGGTGGTGCTCGACATGCCGATCCGCAACGTGAACCGCACGGTCGGCACGATGCTCGGCAACCTCGTGACGCGCACGTGGGGTGGGCAGGGTCTGCCCGACGGCACGATCTCGATCCGCTTCACCGGCTCGGCCGGCCAGAGTTTCGGGGCCTTCGTGCCCCGCGGCATCGAGTTGCGTCTCGTCGGCGACTCGAACGATTACCTCGGCAAGGGTCTCTCGGGCGGGCGCCTCGTGGTGCACCCGCACCCCGATGCCCCGTTCGTGGCGGAGGACAACGTGATCGCGGGCAACGTGATCGGCTACGGCGCCACCGATGGTGAGATCTTCATCCGCGGCACGGTCGGGGAGCGCTTCTGCGTGCGCAACTCCGGGGCGACCGCGGTGGTGGAGGGCGTGGGTGACCACGGGTGCGAGTACATGACCGGCGGGCGCGTCGTCGTCCTCGGTGACACCGGGCGCAACTTCGCGGCTGGTATGTCGGGGGGCATCGCCTTCGTGTGGGACCCGGATGGTCGCCTGCCATCGAACATGAACTACGAGATGGTCGACATCGAGCCAGTGGGCGACGACGAGGAATGGCTGCGCGCCACCGTCGAGCGCCACGGGGCACTGACCGGCTCGGCGGTCGCGGCACGGATCCTCGGTGCGTGGTCCATCGAGGTGTCCTCGTTCCGCAAGGTGATGCCGCGCGACTACAAGCGCGTGCTCGAGGTGATGGCCGAGGCGCGCGCGGCGGGCCTCACCGAGGATGAGGCAGTCGAGCGAGTGATGGAGGCCGCCCGTGGGTGAGACGACGGGCTTCATGAAATGGGGACGCAGCGGTCCCAAGCGCCGTCCCGTCGAGTTGCGCCTGCGTGACTGGCGCGAGGTGTACGAGCCCTTCGACCGGGAGGAATTGCGCCACCAGGCAGGGCGATGCATGGACTGTGGCATCCCGTTCTGCAACAACGGTTGCCCGCTCGGAAACCTGATCCCGGACTGGAACGACTTGGTGTATCGCGAGCATTGGCACGATGCGATCGAGCGTTTGCACGCCACGAACAACTTCCCTGAATTCACCGGTCGGCTCTGTCCCGCGCCCTGCGAGTCGGCGTGCGTGCTCGGCATCAACCAGGACCCGGTGGCGATCAAGCAGGTCGAGGTCGAGATCATCGATCGTGCCTTCGCCGAGGGCTGGGTGGTGCCCCAGCCTCCGTCCATCTCCACGGGCAAGCGCGTCGCGGTGATCGGGAGCGGTCCCGCGGGGCTGGCGGTGGCCCAGCAGCTCACCCGCGCCGGCCACGAGGTGGTGGTGCTCGAGCGCGCCGACCGGATCGGCGGTCTGCTCCGCTACGGCATTCCCGAGTTCAAGATGGAGAAGCACCATCTCGACCGGAGGCTCGAGCAGATGCGCGCGGAGGGCACGGAGTTCCGCAGCGGTGCCGATGTCGGCGGCGCGATCGACATCGAGGTGCTGCGTGCGTCCCACGACGCGCTCGTGCTGGCCTGCGGCGCCACCGCGTGGCGGAACCTGCCGGTGCCGGGGCACGAACTGGCCGGAATCCACCAGGCCATGGAGTACCTCCCGATGTCGAACAAGGTCCAGGAGGGCGACGCGGCATCGGCGCCGATCGACGCCCACGGAAAGGCCGTCGTGATCATCGGTGGCGGTGACACCGGTGCGGACTGTCTCGGCACAGCGCTGCGCCAGGGGGCCCGCAAGGTCGTGCAACTCGAGATCATGCCCCGCCCGCCCGAGGAGCGCGCCAACGCCAACCCGTGGCCGCAGTATTCGATGGTCTACCGCGTCTCGTCGGCGCACGAGGAGGGTGGTGAGCGCGTCTACAGCGTGAACACCGAGCGCTTCGTCGACGACGGTGCGGGCAACGTGCGCGCGCTGCTCGTGCACGAGGTCGAGATGCGCGACGGTCGGTTCGTCAAGGTCGAGGGAACCGATCAGGAGATCGAGGCCGATTTGGTCCTGCTCGCGCTCGGTTTCGTCGGACCGGAGAAGGGTTCGTGGCTCGAGCAGATGGGGGTCGCCTTCGACGAACGGGGCAACGTTGCCCGCGACGCCGACTACATGTCGAACATCCCGGGTGTGTTCGTGGCCGGTGACATGGGCAGGGGACAGAGCCTCATCGTGTGGGCGATCGCCGAGGGCCGCGCGTGCGCGGCCGGTGTCGATCGTCATCTGATGGGCGAGACCGCGTTGCCCGCACCGATTCCACCCACCGCGCGACCGCTGGTCTGAGCCTCCTCGTCCCCCGGGCATCCGACCCGGGCGCCACTATCGGGGGTGCCGAGCGATCTACGCTTGGCTTCCGTGCACCGCGTCTCCCGTCGAGCGTCCCGCGTCGCCACCGTCGTGGTGTCGGGGTTGCTCGTGGTCTCCTGCGGCAACGACACCCTCGGGGTGGCCACGACGGTGGTCAATGTGACGCCGACCAACTTCGCGACGATCCCACCGGTGGCCACCACCCTGCCCGGTCCCGCGACCACCCTTCCCCCGAACGCGGTGGGCCAGGAGACCATGTACGTGGTCAAGGCCGGCGACTCCCCGCTCGCGGTGGCCAACAAGTTCAACATCTCGCTGACGACACTGCTCGCCTACAACGGCTGGGTGAGCCCCGCACAGTTCCCCTACCCGGGCTCCGAGATCAGGATCCCGGCCCAGGCGGTGGTGAACCCCGATCCGGTGGATCCCGCGACCGGGGTCACCCAGCCGCCCACCGCTCCGGCGGGCCCCGGGTGCGGCACGAGGCCCGCCGGCACCTACACCATCCAGCGTGGCGACTCGTTCTATGCGATCAAGGAGAAGTTCTGCGTGTCGATCGCGGCGCTGTTGTCGGCGAACAACTGGGCCGACACGAGCCAGTTGCTCCTGCCGGGTGCGGTCATGAACATCCCGCCCGCGGGCACCTGATCAGCGGACGGTGTTGCGCTTGCGCCGTCGGTGCCGCTCGAGGGCGAGGGACACGAGTTCGTCGATGAGGTCTGGGTAGTCCAGCCCGGTCGCACGCCACATCCGCGGGTACATCGAGATCGGAGTGAAGCCCGGGATCGTGTTCACCTCGTTGCAGAGGAACCCGCGTCCGGCCTCCTCCCAGAAGAAGTCGACGCGGGCCATTCCCTCGCAGTGCAGCGCCTCGTAGGCGGCGATCGCCAGTTCCCTGACGCGTGCAGTGGCGTGCGGGGCAAGATCGGCCGGGGTCGACAACGACGCGCCGTCGTCGAGGTACTTGTCCTCGTAGTCATAGAACTCGTGCCCGGGCACGATCTCGCCGGGTAGCGAGGCGCGGGGCTCACGGTTGCCGATCACGGCGACCTCGATCTCGCGGCCGACGACGGCCTCCTCGAACACGATCCACTCGTCGTAGGAGCTCGCCTCGCGCGCGGCGATCTCGAGCGCACCGGCGTCTGCGACCTTGACGACCCCGACCGAGGACCCCATGTTCGCGGGCTTGACGAAGAGCGGATACCCGAGGTCGTCGGCGATCGCGGCCAGCGAGTCCGCAGTGAGCCGGTCCTCGCGCAGCACCGCGTGGCGCACCTGGGGGATGCCGGCGGTGGCGAGCACGCGCTTTGCGACCGCCTTGTCCATCGCCAGGGCGCTCGCCAGAACCCCGCTTCCCACGTACGCAAGATCGAGGATCTCGCACACGCCCTGGAGCGTGCCGTCCTCGCCGAGCGGACCGTGCACGAGGGGCACGACCACCGGAGCGGTGTGTGCCGCGAGATCAGCCGGTGATGCCGGGGTCCCGGTCGGCTCCAGCCGGTCCACGCGCATCCCCGGTTCCGGCACCGAGACCCGGTGCCATGAGCCGGCCCGGTCGATGCCGTAGGCCACGACGTCATTGCGCGAGCGGTCGACGGCGGCGATCACGTGCGCCGCGGTCACGCAACTCACATCGTGCTCCGCCGAGCGGCCACCGAACACCACGACCAGCGTGGTCCCCGCCGACGCCCCTGCCATTGGGGAAACGGTACTCGCCGCTAGGGTCGCGCCATGCGCATCGACGCCGCCAGCGCTGCGCGCATCGTGTCGGGAACGCTCGTCGGTGGTGACGGCGGGGTGGTCGCCGACGGCATCTGGTTCGACACCAGGTCCCTCACCGCGGGTCGGGCGTTCGTTGCCATCCGGGCCGAACGCGACGGTCACGACCACCTCGGTGACGCGCTCGCCGCCGGTGCGCCGTTCGCCCTCGTCGAGCGCGGTCGAGCGCATCCGCACCTGCCGTGCGTGGAGGTCGACGACACGCTCGCAGCCCTCGCCGCGCTCGGCGGACACTGTCGCGACCGACTCTCACGGTCCTGCGGCAACCGGATCGTGGGGATCACCGGATCGGCGGGCAAGACCTCCACGAAGCAGTTGATCGGCGCGGTCCTCTCCGCGGGCTTTCCCGGTGCGGTGGCCGCGACCGCCTCGTTGAACAACGACATCGGGGTCCCGGTCACGCTCGTGTGCGCACCCGAGACGACGCCAGCGATCGTTGTCGAGCTGGGCATGCGTGGACTGGGCGAGATCACCCGACTGTGCGCGATCGCGCGTCCGATGATCGGGGTCGTCACGAACGTGGGCGATGCGCACTCTGCGCGCGTCGGTGGTCGGGACGGGGTCGCGCGCGCCAAGACCGAGCTCGCCCAGTCGCTCCCCGCCGACGGAACCGCGATCCTGAACGCCGACGACCCGCGGGTGTCGGCCATGGGCGGCGCGACTCGCGCAGCAGTGGTCACCTACGGGAGCGCAGTCTCGGCGGGGGTCCGCTTCGCGATCGAGTCCCGCGACACGATCGGTCGTGCCACGGCACGGTTCACCCATGAGGGCTCGTCGGCGACCGGGCTCGTGCCCCTCGTCGGGGATCACATGGTCGCCAACGCCGCAGCCGCAGTGGCGGTGGGGCTCGTGTGCGGGCTGAAGCTGGGTGACGCGGTCGGGGCCCTCGCCACGGCCGAGGGAGTCGGGGGTCGCGGGTCGTGGTCCACCACGGGTCAGGTGCGGATCCTCGACGATTCCTACAACGCGAATTCGGGCTCGATGTCGGCGGCGCTGTCGGCGCTCGCGGGATCGGGGACGGGGAAGTTGTTCGCGGTGTTCGGCGAGATGGCCGAGATCGACGAGTCGGAGCGCGCGCATCGTGCGGTGGCCGAGCGTGCCACCGGGCTCGGCGTCACGGTGCTTGCCCACGCCACGACCCTGTACGGGGTGCCGGCCATGTCGCTCGAGGAGATCGTCGCGGTGATCCGCGCCGCGGGGCCCTGCAGCGTGCTCGTGAAGGGGTCGCGTTCGGCCCGCACCGAAAGGGTCGTCGCAGCGCTGATGGGGTCGTGAGCCCGGGCCGGGTTCAGGACCGCGTCGGTGTCTGCGAGTCGACGGCGGCTATGTCGCACCACCAGGCGAGGAACAACGACCACGCCGCGGCGAGGTAGAGGACCGGGCGCGATCCGATCGCATCCATCACGGGTCCGAAGATCACGTTGCCGAGCGGGATCGTGCCCCCGAAGGCCATGAACCACAGCGACAGCACGCGCGCGCGAATCTCGATCTCGAGGCGGCTCTGGAGCACGGTCATGAGCGATGTCGTGGTCGAGAAGTACGCGACGCCGAGCAGGAAACCGCTGGCGAAGGCGAGCGGAACGGTCGGTGACGAAGCGAAGGCGCACATTGCGACCGCGAACGCGGCGAACCCCATGCGGGTGGTGCGCCCCTTGTCGATGCCCGCGAGCACGGTGCCGATCGACAAAGCACCGAACATCGCGCCCAGCCCCCAGGTCGCATACAGCCACTTGTAGAGGCCGGTGCGGGGCTCGATTCCGAAGGTGAGGTCGGCGACGGCGGGGAAGAGGCCGACATAGGGGAGGCTGAGCAACGAGAACGTGAACATCGTGAGGAGGATCCGGCCGACCACGGGTCGGTCGCGCGCGACGCGCAACCCCATGGTCAGGGACCTCCAGCCCGACTCCGGGGTGCGACCCGAGGGCGGCAGGTTCACGCGCACGACCGCCGACATCACGATCAGGTAGGTGGCCGCGTTGATGAAGAAGATGTGCGGGGTGTCGAGGCCGAGGTTCATCAGGAGCGCCGCCAGGATCGGTCCCATCACACGCGAGCCGTTCACCGACGTCGACGACAGGCTGATCGAGCCGCCGAGATCCTCGGGGCGCACCAGACTCGGGAGCACCGCCGAGAACGCGGGGGCATTCAGCGAGTTTCCCACGCCCACGACCAGCTGGGCGAGAAAGAGCGCCACGATCGGTCCGTCGAGCGACGAGATCACCCCGAGCAGGATCGAGCCGAGCATCTGGATGCACTGGGCGGTGACGAGCCACTTGCGTCGCTCGAACCTGTCGGCCATCACGCCGGCCGGGATCGAGAGCAGCAGCAGCGGGCCGAGCTGGGCGAAGGAGAAGACTGCGACCTGGGCCGCGCTCCCGGTGCGCGAATAGACATAGGCCGGCAGAACGACCTGCTGCATCCACACGCCCACGCTCGAGGCGAAGCTCGAGGTCCACATCACCCGGAAATCCCGGTGCGTCAATGCTGCCCTGACGGTCCCGGGTCGGGGCGGGTTCTTGCGGCGCGGTCCGTCGGTCTCTGTCATACGGGGGCGCCTCGACGCTAACCGAGTCGCACCGCGGCGGCGGTGACGGATCCGCGGTCGGCTCGCTGGCGCGGGCGACAATGGGTCCATGGACTCGCGCGACACGACGACGGCATCGGCACCCGCACGGGGCCCGCTGCCCGACGGCATCTCTCGTGACCCCGACGGATCGTGCCGCACGCGCCACGGCACATTCGCCCAGTGCCCCCTGTGCGGAAGCGCGCTCGTGCCCGAGCATGCCCACTTCAAGTGCTTCGGGTGCGGCTGGCGCGACAGTTGCTGCGACTGACGATCACCGGCCGGTGACGGTCACGTCGCCGGGGTGAACCTGAGGGGAAGGCGCGAGGGGCCGAAGATCCCGACCGCAAGTGGCTTGTAGACGGCGTCACCGTCGGGAGCCAGGTTCGGCATCGACTGGGAGAGCACGATGAGCGCCTCCTGCAATTCGGCGCGCGCGAGCGATGCGCCGAGGCAGTAGTGGATCCCCGATCCGAAGGACAAGTGGGGCTGACCGACGCCCTCGCGGGTGATGTCGAATCTGGAGGGGTCGGGGAACACCGACTCGTCGTGGTTCGCCGTCCCCATCGAGGTGGACATGAGGGTGCCCTTCGGGAACAGCACGCCCTCGTGCTCGATGTCCTCGGATGCGAAACGGATCGTTCCGGCCACGGCCCCGTGGAAGCGCATCATCTCTTCGACAGCACGCGGTGCGAGCGAGGGATCCCCGCGCAGGATGTTCCACTGGTCGGGGTTCGCGGCGAAGAGGGCGAGTGCGAGTCCCAGTTGATTGCGGGTGGTGTCGGTGCCACCGACGATGACGGCCTCGACCATCATCGTCAGTTCGTCGGTGGTGAGCCGGTCGCCGGCCTCCTCGGCCGCGATGAGGTCGGTGATGAGGTCGTCGGCCGGCTTGCGCCGACGCTCCGCGATGAGGTTCTTGGTGTAGGCGTCGAGCTCCTCACTGGCCGCCACGATGAGATCGACCTCCTCGGCGAGATTTCCACCGAAGATGCGCAGCACGTCGGTGGCGAGGCGACTGAAGAGTTGCCAGTCCTCCTTGGGCGCGCCGAGGAGTTCGCAGATGATCGGGATCGGATAGGGCTCGCAGATGTCGGCCACGGCCTCGGTGTGCCCCGAGGCGAGCACCGGAGCGACGAGACCCGCGACCACCTCCCGCATGAACGGACGCAGGCGGTCGGCGCTGCGGGGCGAGAAGGCCGGGGCGACGAGTCTCCGGAGGCGCACGTGCACGTCTCCCTCTGCGTTCAGGATGTTCACACGGCGCCGCGCGCTCAGCTTCTCATCCTCAACACCGGCGATCTGTGCCGCCATGCCCGTCGCCGAGTGCCAGCGCTTGTCGCGCAGGATCGAGACCACCGAGTCGTAGGTGAGCACGGTGTAGCCGATCTCGGTCCTCGCGAGTCCGGACTCCTTGGCGACCGTGCGCATGTGGGCCTGGCGAACCTCGCGGGATTGCTCCCCGAAGAACGGGATCAGCGGCAGGTCGAGTGACTCGACGGGGGTTGCCATGGACCAGAACCTACGGCCTGGCCAAGTGGAACGCCCGATCGGGAGTGCGAGGGCCGGTTGTCTCTATCCGGCGAGGGCCGGTTGTCTCTATCCGGCGAGGGCCGGTTGTCTCTATCCGGCGAGGGCCGTGGTGACCTCGACGAGGGGCTTGCCGAGTGCCTCGGCCACCGCGGAGTGCGTCACCACGCCCGACACCGTGTTGACTCCGTGCGCAAGTGTCGGGTTGTGCGCGACGGCGTCCCGCACGCCGCGAGCGGCCACCTCGATCAGGTGGGGCAGGGTCGCATTCGTGAGCGCGTAGGTGCTGGTGTTGGGCACGGCGCCCGGCATGTTGCCGACTGCGTAGTGCACCACGCCGCTCTCGACATAGACGGGGTCGTCGTGCGTCGTCTCGCGTGTCGTCTCCACACAACCGCCCTGGTCGACGGCCACGTCGACGATCACGGCTCCCTTCTTCATGCTCGCGACCATCTCCCGGCTCACGACCACGGGCGCACGATCACCCGCAACGAGGACTGCCCCGATCACGAGATCTGCCTCTGCGACGCTGCGTTCGACGGCGCCACGATTCGAGGCGAGCGTCATGATCCGTCCGCGGTGGATCTGGTCCACGTATCGGAGGCGGTCGAGGTTCTTGTCGAGGAGCACCACCTCGGCCTCCATTCCGGCCGCGATCCACGCGGCGTTCCACCCGACGTTCCCAGCCCCGAGGACCACGACCCGTGCCGGTCGAACGCCGGGCGCGCCACCCATCAGCACGCCGCGTCCGCCCTGGGGTCGCTCGAGGAATCGTGCCCCCATCTGGGGTGCGAGGCGCCCTGCGACCTCGCTCATCGGAGCGAGCAGCGGCAGGGATCCGTCACGTGCCTGCACCGTCTCGTAGGCGAGCGCGGTCGTGCCGGCGGCGAGGAGCGCATCGGCGACGGCGGGATAGGCGGCGAGGTGCAAGTACGTGAACAGCACGAGGTCGGGGCGAAGATGTGCGAACTCGCTCTCCTTGGGTTCCTTGACCTTGACCACCATGTCGCGCGCCCATGCCTCGGCGGCCGACGACACGATGTCGGCGCCGGCGGCGCGGTAGTCGTCGTCGGTGATGGAGGCCGCCTCGCCGGCCCCGGTCTCGATGAACACCTCGATCCCCAGACGCTCGAATTCGCGCACGCCGTCGGGGGTCATCGACACCCGGCCCTCGGCGGCCTTGATCTCCCTGGGCACCCCGACTGTGCGTATTCGTTCCACGTTCCCGTGTCTACCGTGCCGCCAGCCGGCTGGTGCGTCAGGGGTGCCCATCGCATCGGTGCGGCCGTTGTGGGAACCTATGGGGCATGAAGAACATCAGGAACTTCGTCAACTCCCGGAGCGTCGATGCCCGCGACGGGCGCACCACCGAGGTGATCGACCCGGCGACGGGCCGCACGTACGCCACGGCGGCGCTCAGTTCCGACGCCGATGTCGACGACGCGATGCGGGCCGCCGCGGCCGCATTCGGCGAGTGGAGCCAGACGACGCCATCGGAGAGATCGCGCGCGCTCTACAAGATCGCCGATGCTATTGAGGCGCGTGCCGACGAGGTGCTCGCTTGCGAGGTGCAGAACACGGGCAAGCCGACGGAGTTGACCCGCTCCGAGGAGATCCCCCCGATGGTCGACCAGATCAGGTTCTTCGCCGGTGCGGCGCGCATGCTCGAGGGCAAGGCGACCGCCGAGTACATGCGCAACATGACATCCATGATCAGGCGCGAGCCCGTGGGCGTGTGCGCCCAGGTCGCACCATGGAACTACCCGATGATGATGGCTGTGTGGAAGTTCGCGCCCGCGATCGCTGCCGGCAACACGGTGGTGCTCAAGCCCTCCGACACGACCCCGGCCTCCACGGTCCTGCTCGCCGAGATCGCCGCCGAGTTCCTCCCGGCGGGGGTGTTCAACGTGGTGTGCGGAGACCGCGACACCGGTCGCCGCATGGTCGCCCATGACATCCCCTCGATGGTGTCGGTGACCGGCTCGGTGCGCGCGGGCATGGAGGTCGCCGAGGCCGCGGCAAGAAGCGTGAAGCGCGTGCACCTCGAGCTCGGGGGCAAGGCACCGGTCATCGTGTTCGACGATGCCGACATAGAGGCCGCCGCCGCGGGGATCTCGGTGGCCGGGTTGTTCAACGCGGGCCAGGACTGCACGGCCGCCACGCGCGTGTTGTGCGGACCGCGCATCTACGGCGAGTTCGTCGCCGCTCTCGCCGAACAGGCATCCGGCGCGACCACCGGTGCGCCCTCGGCGGGGGAGAACACGTTCGGGCCGCTGAACAATGCGAACCAGTTGGCGCGCGTCGCGGGCTACCTGGACCGAACGCCGTCCCACGCGCGCGTGGTGACGGGGGGCTCGGCCCTCGGGGGTGAGGGGTTCTTCTACTCGCCGACCGTCGTGGCGGACCTGAAGCAGGACGACGAGATGATCCAGAACGAGATCTTCGGCCCGGTCATCACCGTGCAGCGATTCTCCGACGAGGACGAGGCCCTCCGGTGGGCCAACGGGGTCGAGTACGGGCTCGCCTCGTCGGTGTGGACCCGCGACTTCGGCAAGGCGATGCGGATGGCCAAGCACCTCGACTTCGGTTGCGTGTGGATCAACACCCACATTCCGATCGTTGCCGAGATGCCCCACGGCGGCTACAAGAAGTCGGGCTACGGCAAGGATCTGTCCGCGTACGCGCTCGACGACTACACGCGCATCAAGCACGTGATGGCGAACATCGACAGTTAGTCTCGCCCCGTCGGGGCGGATCGACCGGGAGGGCTTCTGGACGGCAACGAGAATCGGGCCGCGAGCGGCGAGGTCGTGCGTCTCGATCACGCGACGAAGCGCTACGGCGACTTCACCGCCGTGCACGAGGCCAACTTTGGGATCACCCACGGAGAGTTCTTCTCGCTGCTCGGCCCGTCGGGGTGCGGCAAGACCACGATCCTCAAGATGATCGCGGGATTCGAGCAACCCACCACCGGCCGGGTCCTGATCGGTGGCGACGACGTGTCGGCGGTGCCGCCGCACAAGCGCAACGTGAACACGGTGTTCCAGCAGTACGCGCTCTTTCCCCACATGTCGGTGGCCGACAACGTCGCCTTCGGGCCCCGCAACCACAAGATCCCCGAGTCCGAGGTGGCGACGCGAGTCGCCGAGATGCTCTCGGTGGTTCGCCTCGCCGATTTCGCCGTTCGGAGACCGGCGCAACTGTCGGGAGGGCAGCAGCAGCGCGTGGCGCTCGCCCGGGCGCTCGTGAACTACCCGAGCGCACTCCTCCTCGACGAGCCGCTCGCGGCCCTCGATCTCAAACTGCGCGAGGCGATGCAGATCGAGTTGAAGCGGATCCAGCGTGACGTCGGAATCGCCTTCGTCTTCGTCACGCACGACCAAGGGGAGGCCCTCACCATGAGCGACCGCATCGCGGTGATGAGCCAGGGTCGCGTCGAGCAGATCGGGAGCCCCACCGAGATCTACAGGCGTCCTGCCACCCTCTTCGTGGCGGGTTTCATTGGTTCAGCGAACCTCTTGCCCGGAACCGTCGCATCGTCTGACGCGGTGGAAGTTCGGGTGTCGCTCGCCGCGGGGGCGACGGTGACGGTGCCGGGGTCGCAGGTGGCAGCGGGGGCGGATGTCTCGGCGGGGGCGAAGGTGACGGTGATGGTGCGCCCCGAGCAGTTCGTCGCGTCGGCGAGCCCATCGCACGGTGACTCGATCAAGTCGAGCGTGACCGACGTGGTCTTCCAGGGCGCCTCGGTGCGGCTCGTCGCGCGCACCGGGGATGGTGCCGAGGTCGCAGCAGTCGTGGCGGGGGATGCCGATGTGTCGTTCCTGCGGCCCGGTGCCGGGGTGCACTTCGGCTGGCGAGCCGATGCGCCGTACGTGCTCAGCGGGTGGCCGGCTGTCGCCGGCGCGACGACCACCGACGTCGATCGTGTCGAGGCCGCACTCTGAGGGGGACCGCCCGTCGCGGAGGCGTGCTCGCGTGTCGGCCGATCGGACTATGGTGCTCATCATCGGCTTTCTGACAGGAGGGACGCTTCGATGCCCACACCCATGAATCGCAGGGAATTTCTGATCAGGTCCGGCCTGATGGGCGTGGGGGCGATGTCGATACCCGCGATCCTGTCCGCGTGTGGTGCCTCCGACACTGCTTCCGACACCACCGGCGGATCCCCCGGGAGGTCCTTGTATTTCGAGAACTGGCCCGCCTACATCGACGAGGAGACGGTGAAGCTCTTCATGGCCGCGACCGGCATCGAGATGAAGTACACCGAGGCCTACAACGACAACAACGAGTATTTCGCCAAGGTGCAGCCGCTGCTCGCCAAGGGAGACAAGGCCGACCCGGACCTGATTGCGCCCACCTTCTGGATGGCCTCGCGTTACGTGAAGCTCGGCTGGGCGCAGAAACTCCCGCTCGACAAGATCCCGAACGCGGCGAACCTGCGTCCAGATCTCAAGAACCCGGCATGGGACCCAAACGGTGAGTTCAGTCTCCCGTGGCAGACGGGGATCGCCGGCATCGCCTACAACACCAAGATCACCGGTCGCGAGATCAAGGGCATGGCGGACCTGTTCGCCCCGGAGTTCAAGGGCAAGATCGGCATGCTCACCGAGATGCGCGACACGATGGGCTTGATCCTGATGGGGGAGGGCAAGAACATCGAGACGATCTCGACCTTCGACGAGGCGGCCGTCGGGTTCGAGAAGCTGGAGAAGGCCAAGAGTGACGGCCAGATCCGTTCGTTCACCGGAAACGACTACATGGACGACCTCAACGCGGGGAACTTTGCGGCGTGCGTGGCGTGGTCCGGTGACGTCGTGCAGTTGTCGCGAGACAATCCCGACATCAAGTTCGTGATCCCAGAGGAGGGTGGCACGTCCTGGTACGACACGATGATCTGGCTCACGGGTTCGGAGAACTCCGACGCGGTCGCCCAGTGGATCAACTGGTGCTACGACCCGGTGAATGCCGCGCGCATCACCGCCTTCGTGGCCTACATGAGCCCGGTCGCCGGCGTGAAGGACGAACTCGTCAAGTTGGGCGGTGATGCCGCCGCGATCGCGGAGAGCCCGTTGTTGTTCCCCGACGAGGCGACGCTGTCGCGCCTGCAGACCTGGGGTCCGCTATCGGAGGATGAAGAGGCCAAGTTCGACGAGGCCTTCGCCAAGATCACCGGCGCCTAGGCGCGATTCGCGCGGGGAGGGGTTGGTTTGGGCGCACCTCCCGCTGTCACCCGCAAGCCCGACGCGGTCGGGCTCGGTGTGATGACCGGCCTCGGCGTCGGCATGGTCGCCCTGGGCGCGGGGTGGGTTTCGGGACCCTGGGCGGTCCTCGTCGCGGTGGCGATGCTCACGGTGCTGGTGTTGTTGGTGTGGGCAGGCGTGGGCGGCGGGCTCGAGGTGCGCCGCGCGATCGCCCCGTACGGCTTGCTGAAGCCGGGCATCCTCTGGCTCAGTCTGTTCTTCCTCGCCCCGCTCTGGACGATGGCGGTGATGTCACTGTCGTCGAAGAAGAGCCGGTTCGACTTCTTCCCCTCGTTCACGTGGGACTGGTCGAACTACTCGCGTGCCCTCACCGACTTCGCGCCACAATTCGGACGCAGCTTCCTCTATGCGGGGATCGCCACCGTGCTGACCATCTGCATCGGGTATCCGCTCGCGTATGCCGTCGCGTTCCGCGGTGGCAGGTTGCGCAACGTGCTGATGGGACTCATAGTGGTGCCGTTCTTCACGTCCTACCTCATCAGGACCTTGGCGTGGGGGAACCTGCTCGCCGATGCCGGTCCCGTGGTGGCTGCGCTCGAGGCGATCCGCTTGGACGGACCGTTGAATTGGCTCGGGATTATGGACAATGGTCGACTGCTCAACACACCCACGGCAGTCATCGGGGGTCTCACGTACAACTTCCTGCCGTTCATGGTGCTCCCTCTCTACGTGAGCCTCGAGAAGATCGACCCACGGTTGGTGGATGCGGCGCAGGATCTCTACTCATCGGCCGCGGGGGCGTTCCGCAAGGTGGTGCTGCCGTTGTCGCTGCCCGGGGTCTTCGCGGGCAGCCTGCTCGTGTTCATCCCCGCCGCCGGTGACTTCGTGAACGCCCAGTTCCTCGGGAACCCCGGCACCACGATGATCGGCAACTCGATCCAGGATCAGTTCCTCCGGCAGTTGAATTACCCGCTCGCGAGCGCGATGTCGTTCGTGTTGATGATCATCATCAGCGTCGCGGTGCTCCTCTATTCGCGGTACCTCGACACCGAGGATCTGGTGTGAGCAGGATTCCCGCATGAGCGCGGCCACGAGCACGCGCCAGCGTCTCGGTCGCCGGGCGGTCAACACCGTCGCGGGCCTCGGCCTGCTGTACGTGTTCCTGCCGATCATCGTGATCGTGGTGTTCTCGTTCAACGATCCGGTGGGAAAATTCAACATCGAGTGGCAGGGGTTCACGCTGAAGCACTGGGCCGATCCCTTCGCAGAGCCCGAGCTCACGAGGGCCCTGTGGGTGAGCCTGCGCATCGCAGCGGTGGCGACGGTGTGCGCGACAGTGCTCGGATCGTTGATCGCGGTCTCGCTGAGCCGCTACGACTTCCGCGGTCGCAACGGGGTCAACCTGTTCCTCGTGATTCCGCTCACGGCCCCCGAGATCGTGCTCGGTTCCTCGCTCGCGACCCTGTTCATAGACCGGGGAGTCGACTTTGGCTACACCACGGTGATCATCGCCCACATCGGGTTCCAGGTCTCCTTCGTTGCCGTCACGGTGCGCGCGCGGATCAGGGGCTTCGACTGGACCCTCGAACACGCCGCAATGGACCTCGGTGCCACCCCCATGCGCGCGTTCTGGAGCATCACATTCCCCCTGATCCTGCCCGGGATCGCGGCCGCCGCGCTGTTGTCGTTCGCGCTCTCGATCGACGACTTCATCATCACCTTCTTCAACGCGGGCTCCCTGCTGACGTTCCCCCTGCAGATCTTCGGGGCGTCGCGGGTGAAGATCCCGCCGCAGATCAACGTGCTCGCCACGATGCTGCTGATGGTCAGCGTGTCGCTGATGGCTCTCGGTGCCGCGTTCGGTGCGCGCAGGCGCAAGCGGCACGGAGTGGTCGCGGGATGAGTGCGCCCCGGGGCATCACGGTGCGCCCCGAGTCGTCGCCCGCGTGGGTGGCCGACGCGGTGGTCGCCGGCGGTGGGACGGTCTGCGAACCGGCCGAGGCGTCCGCGCTCGTGTGGACCGCGGCGCGCGACACCGAGGGGCTCGTGGCACTTCTCGCGGAGCATCCGCATTTCGATTGGGTGCAGGTGCCGTTCGCGGGCATCGAGAATTTCGTCTCGGTGCTCGATGACCGGCGCGTCTGGACATGCGGCAAGGGTGTCTATGCCGAGCCGGTTGCCGAGCACGCGCTCGCGCTCGCGCTCGCGGGGATGCGCCACGTGGCCGGGTACGCGCGGGAGCACTCGTGGTCCGGGCCCGCGGGCCGCAACCTGCTGGGTGCGCGGGTGACGATCCTGGGTGGCGGGGGAATCACAGAGTCGCTCCTGCGGTTGCTCGCGCCGTTTCGATGCCGCGTCACGGTGGTGCGGCGCACGGTGGGGCACCTGGGTGGTGCCGCCGAGGTGCTCGGCATGGAGGGTCTCGAGCACGCACTCGCGGGGGCGGACCTCGTCGTGCTTGCGCTCTCGCTGACGCCCGAAACCGAGGGGATCATCGGTCGCGCGGAACTCGGGTCGATGGAGCCGCACACCTGGATCGTGAACGTCGCGCGGGGCCGCCACATCGTGACCGAGGACCTCGTGTGGGCGCTCGAGAACGGTGTCATCGGTGGAGCGGCACTGGATGTGACCGATCCCGAACCCCTCCCGGCGGGGCATCGGTTGTGGAGTCTCCCGAATTGCATCATCTCCCCGCACGTCGGGAACACACCCGAGATGGCCGTGCCCCTGCTCTCAGAGCGGATCACCTCGAACGTCCGGCGGTACCTTGGCGGTCGGGAGTTGATCGGTTTGGTGGACGTACACAATGGCTACTGATCGCGACCCGTACCTCGTCCTCGGGGTCGCGCGCGACGCGAGCGAGTCCGAGATCCGTGACGCCTACCGGCGTCTGGCGAGGCGACTGCACCCAGACGTGGGTGGTGATGCGGGTCCGGCGGGTCCGACGATGGCCGAGGTCAATGCGGCATGGTCGACCCTGTCCGATCCCGCGCGGCGTCGCGCCCACGACGCGGCGCGTCAACGACCGTCGACGGACCACGGCACCCGGGTCGGTGATGGTGCCGGAGCCGGACCGGTGCTCGTCGAGCCGCTCGCACGACCGCGCATTCCCTGGCGCCTGATGCTCGGCATCGTCGTGCTCGGATCCGCCGCCGTGCTCACGGCGCACGCGAACACCCGCCCGGCACCTCCCGGGGCCCCGGACCAACTGATCCAGGCGGGCAGTTGTGTCGACATCGACGACATGTCGGCCGCTTTCGAGGTGCGATGCGACGGGCCGCACGAGGGCGTGGTGCGTCAACTGATCGCCTTCGACCGCTCGTGTCCGCAGGACACCTCCAGCCACCAGGACCGTCAGGGCATGGGTATCGCCTGCGTCGACCTGGTGGAGGTGCGAGCGGGAGACGAGTCGGGATAGCCTGAGGGTCCCGCGAGGGCGATTAGCTCAGTTGGAAGAGCGCCACGTTCACACCGTGGAGGTCATGGGATCGAGGCCCGTATCGCCCACCAGTGCCGATGTCGGTCGGTGGCGAGTGCGGACCAGTAGCGTTCGGCGTCGTGCGAAGACTGTGCGAGCGACCAGGGTGCGGGGCACCCGCCGAGGTCGCCTACGGGATCAACGCATCCAGCCTGCTCGTGTGGGTCGACAACCGGGCGATTCTCGAGCGCGAACTCGCCGGGCGTCTGTGCCGACGACATGCCGATGCGCTCGTGCCCCCGCGGGGCTGGACGCTCGACGACCGCCGCGAGCCGATCCCCAGGCTCTTCCGGGTCCCCGCGCAGGAGCCCGCACCGAGACCAAAGCCCCGTCGCGCCGCCACGAGAGCCGACCGTGGGGAAGTCGCCCCGGTGCTGGCGTTCCCCCCAGCCGTGGCGCCCCCCGCACCGGAGCCCGCGGCCGAGCTGGAGACTCCGGCGCCGACGCGCGAGTCGGCACCAGTGGCTCGGGGACCGGTGACACCCGCCGACGAATTCGTCGGCGTTGCGCGCGAACTCACCTACGAGTCCGACGCCGATGAGCCGGTCATCGACCCCGACGAGACCCGTGCGTTGCCGTGGTCTCCGAGGCTCGTGCGCACGGACTCTCCCGATGATCCCTCCGGGCCCGTGTTCGGCCGACTCCTCGGGCGCGCCTTCGGGGTGCGCGACCGCGAGCCCGACGAGCCCGGGTGATCTGATGAGGCGGAATGATCTGATCAGCCCGGATGGACGGTGCATCACGACCGCCGATACGTCGCGGTGGTCCCATGATGAGGTCTGACTCGTCGGTGGACCTGGCGGCCCCGGTCGCATCGATCGAGCCGCTCGTGTCGGATCTCGCCCGCTACCCGGAGTGGATGCCCCTCGTGGTCGAGGCGACGCCGGACGGTGAGGGTCTCTGGCGGGTCGAGTTGCGGGCGCGTGTGGGGTTGTTCGCGAGGTCCAAGAGGCTCCGCATGCGACGCACGGTCGCAGACGCGGGCCGGTGGGTCTTCGAGCGCGACGAGGACGACGGACGACACCATGCGGTGTGGCGCCTCGAGGCGCGCGTGGAACCGCTCACGCGAGGTGCTGTCTCGGGACACACCGTGCCGGGACACACCAGGGTCACGATGGTGCTCGAGTACGGCGGGTCGTTGTGGACAGGTGGCATCCTCGACCGGGTCCTCGCGTCCCAGATCGATGCGGGCAAGGAGGGCCTCGCCAGGCTCGTGGGCCCGGGGTGAGCGATGCTCCCCGGGGTCGTGTCACCTCGCGAAGGCGGTGAACCTGCCGTTTCGCCGTCGCTCCAGCGTGAGATCGACACCGAAGCAGTCACTCAGGGACCTCGAGTCCATGACCGCGCCGATCGCACCTGCCGCGGTGATGCGTCCGGAGTTCATCAGCGCACAGTGGGTCGTTGTTCGGGGGATCTCCTCGACATGGTGGGTCACGAGCACCATCGGAAGGTCGGGGGATTCGGCGGCCAGTGACTCGACGGTGGCGATCAGCATCTCGCGACCACCAGCGTCGAGACGCGCGGTGGGCTCGTCCAGAACCACGAGTGAGGGCTCGTTCACCAGTGCGCGGGCGAGGAGCACGCGCTGCTGCTCGCCCGAGGAGAGGGAGCCAAACTCGCGACGCGCGAGGTGACCGATCCCGAGTCGCGCGAGGCTCCGCTCGGCCCGCGAGACATCGTCGGCGCCCCACGTGTGCCACCAGGTCTCCAGTGCGCCCTCGATCCCGGACATCACCGCACCGTGCACGTCGATGGTCGGTCTGAGGTCGGCCGCCAGCGAGGCCGAGACATGGGCGATCGCCCGCCGGGCTTGGCGCACATCGAAACGCCCGACTGGAGCGCCGGCGAACCTGATCTCACCCGAAGTCGGGTGCAGCCAGAGCGAGATCATCCGCACGAGGGACGTCTTGCCGCACCCGTTCGGGCCGAGCAGGACCCATCGCTCACCCGGTCCGATGGCGAGATCCACTCGGTCGACGATCCGCTGTCCGTCCCGCAGCAGGACGACACCCACTGCCTCGACCGTGGGTGGGCCCGATCCCGGCGTCTGGCTCGCGGTGTCGATCGTGCCAAAGTAATGCCATGGCGGGCGGCGAGCGGGAAGCACTCGCGGCGCCGCTCGCAGCGGTGATGGCCGGGGCGACCGGCGATGCGACGGTGACGGATCTGCGGAGACTCTCGGGGGGTGCCTCGCGCGAGACCTGGATGTTCGACTCGGGTCAGGGTCGGTTCGTGCTGCAGCGGGCCAGACCCGGTGCGCTCCGGGGCCTGGCGACCGAGACTGCCGTGCTGTGCGCCGCGGCGCGCGCGGGGGTGCCGGTGCCCGAGCTGATCGTGGACGGATCGGAGTCCGCCGCTCTCGAGCGACCGTTCATGGTGGTGCGCGCGGTGCCGGGCGAGACCATCGCGCGAAAGATCCTGCGCGACGAGGAGTACGCCGGCGCGCGCGGGACGCTGGCCACCCAGATGGCCCGTGCCGCCGCGCGGATCTCACGGATCGACCCCGCCGACGTGCCGGGTCTCGTCGCCGACGATCAGTTGGGGCAGTACCGCGCGGTGCTCGATGCCACCGGCGAGGCGCACCCGGTCTTCGAGGTGGCGTTCCGGTGGCTCGAGTCGCACCGGCCACCGATGTCGGCACCGAGGGTGGTGCACGGCGACTTCCGGCTCGGGAACATGATCGTGGACCGCGACGGACTCGCGGCGGTGCTCGACTGGGAACTGGCACACCTGGGAGATCCGCTCGAGGACCTCGGCTGGATGTGCGTGCGCGCGTGGCGTTTCGGGGGTGCGCGACCCGCCGCCGGACTCTCCGGCTACGACGAGATCCTCGAGGCCTGGACCGCAGAGTCGGGGACGACCGCCACGACCGCGGCGCTGCGGTGGTGGGAGGCGCTCGGGACGCTCAAGTGGGGGATCATGTGCATCATGCAGGCCCAGACGCACCTGAAGGGTGTCGTGCGCAGCCACGAGCTGGCCGCGATCGGCCGGCGGGTGTGCGAGAACGAGTACGACCTCGTGGTCCTGCTCGAGGAATTGATGGGGGGTTGATGACATGACCGAGCCGCACGATCGCCCGACGGTGGCCGAGCTCGTCGAGTCGGTCCGCGAGTGGATCGAGAACGACGTCATGGCCCAGGTCGAGGGACGCCTCCAGTTCCATGCGCGCGTCGCAGTGAACTCGCTCGACATCGTCCTGCGCGAGATCGATCTCGGCCCCGAACAGGCCGAGCGACACGCGCAGCGGCTGGCGCGGCTCGGCCACGCAGACGATGCCTCACTGGCGGGAGCGATCAGGGACGGCCGGTTCGACGGCGACCTCGGCGCGGTGCTGGCCGAGTTGCGCGGTGCCGTGGAGGACAAGGTGCGGGTTGCGAACCCGCGCCACCTGCGCCACTGAGGCCCGGACCACTCCGAGTCCCGACTGTGCGCCGGATCACACGGTGTCGGGGCGGCGGCGAAGGGGCGCGCTCACTGGCTGACCAGCCGCGAGTTGGCCGCACGCGGCGTCGATCTCGGTGCCGCGGTTCCGCCGGATCGTGGCGTTGACCCCGAGCGATTCGAGGCACGATCGGAATGCGGCCACGCGCCCGGGGGCCGAGCCCCTCGTTGGCCATCCGGGGGTGGGGTTCAGCGGGATCAGGTTCACGTGGGCGGCCGGTCGCAGTCGCACGCACAGGTCGGCCAGTTCGCGCGCGTCACGATCGGTGTCGTTGACCGAGTCGATCAGTGCCCATTCGAATGTGATCCGACGGTTCTTCACCGAGAGGTAGTCGCCGCAGGCGTCGAGGAGATCCTCGATGGGGTAGCGCACGTTGATCGGCACGAGGTCGTCGCGCAGGTCGTTGCGCGCCGCGTGCAGGGAAACTGCCAGGTTCACCGGGAGCGGTCGTTCGGCGAGTGAGCGGATGCCCGGGACGATCCCGACGGTGGAGATCGTGAGATGGCGCGCGGAGATCCCGATGTCGCCGTGGAGGCGCTCGACGGCGCCCCACGTCGCCTCGAGGTTGGCGAGCGGCTCACCCATTCCCATGAACACCACGTTGTCGATGCGGCGGTTCCTGCGGCGGGCCTCGCGTGCCGCGCGCACCACCTGCTCGACGATCTCGCCGACCGACAAGTGGCGCGTGAAGCCCGCCTGTCCCGTCGCACAGAACCCGCACCCCATGGCGCATCCGGCCTGGGTGCTCGCGCACACCGTCGCACGGTCGTCGTAGTACATGAGAACGGTCTCGATCGGGTGCCAGCCCTCCCGCAGGCGCCAGAGGAACTTGACCGTGTCGCCACCATCGGACACGCTCCGCCGCTCCTCGTGCAGCGACACCGGCAGGGCCTCGGCGATCCTGTCGCGGAGCGGCGCCGGCAGGGTGGTGATGTCGGCCGGCTCGGCGAACTGCTCATAGAGCCCGGACCACACCTGGTCGAGCCGGTAGCGCGGCTCGCCGTCGAGCAGTGTCGCCAGTCCCGCGCGGTCCGGGTCGAAGAGTCCGGTGCTCACGGATTGACGTCCCCGACGAAGGCGACCTCGGTGTGATGTGCGAAGAACCCGAGTCGCCGGTACATCGAGACGGCGAAGGTGTTGTCCTCGTCGACGTAGAGCATCGCGGTGGCCAGACCGCGCGACGCGAGATGGGCCAGACCCGCGCGCACGAGATCGGTGCCGAGGCCGCCGCCCGTGGCCGAGGGGTGCACTGCTATCACGTAGATCTCGCCCATCGGTCGACCCTTGTCGTCGACCGATCCGTTGTCGGAGTGGATCTTGGTCCAGCAAAAGCCCGACATCGCCCCGTCACGGCGGTTGACGAGGAATCCCGCCGGATCGAACCACGCCTCGCTAAACCGGGCACTCAGGACGCCCCGGTCCCAGCCGCCCTGTTCGGGGTGGTGGGCGAAGGCCGCATTGTTGAGGGCGAGCCACTCGTCGTCGTCGATGCCCGGCCGGAACGGCTCGACGGTCAGCGACGGCGCCGGACCCCCGAGCGGGAGGGGCACGCGCATCTGGAGAAGGCGTCGGCCCGGCGTGAACCCGGCGTCACGGGCAAGTGCCGCGTGGAGATTGGTGGGCTCGAACACCCACCAGTGCACGTGGCCGCCACCCTCCTCGGCGACGACTTCGAGGGCGGTCTCGATCAGGACCGGCGCGATCTCGTGGGAGTCGTACCGGTGATGCGGGTGCACGACGAGGTCGAGCGACCACGATGAGTTGCCGCGCGAGATCTGGCAGTAGGCGATCAGGTGGTCGTGGTGGTCCTCGTGCATGAGGATGCCGGCGAACCCGCGTCGCCCGCCCTCGCGCAGGTCGAGCCAGAGATGGTCCGAGAGCGGACGGGAGGCGTCGGCGTTCCATGCCGCGGTGAGAAGAGCCGAGACTTTCTCGATGCTGGTGGAGTCCATCTCACGCTTCACATCGAGTGCTCTCACGTCCGTCAGGGTACCTTCGGTGCGATGGGAAAGCCGAGGACGCCAGCGGGGCGAGCCAGAGAGGTCGCCGCGAGGCTCGCGGTGCTCTATCCCGAGGCCGTGTGCGAACTCACGCACTCGAACGCCTACGAACTGCTGGCCGCGACCATCCTGTCCGCGCAATGCACCGACGCACGGGTGAACATGGTGACGCCGTCGCTCTTCGCCCGCTTTCCCACCCCGCACGATCTCGCCGAGGCCGATGTCGCCGAGGTCGAGAGGATCGTGCGCTCGACGGGGTTCTACGCGAGCAAGGCGCGCAACCTGGTCGGCATGGCGCGCCGCGTGGTGGACCACTACGGCGGTGAGATCCCCGTCGAGCTCGAGGACCTCGTCACCCTGCCCGGAGTCGGGCGCAAGACGGGCAACGTGCTGCGCAGCGTCGTCCATGATCTCCCGGGTCTCGCGGTCGACACCCACGTCGGGCGTCTCTCCCGCCGTCTCGGGCTGACCGCGGAGGAGGACCCGGTGAAGGTGGAGAGGGAACTGAACGCGTTCCTGCCCCCGGCCGAGTGGGGGAGATTCGGTCTCCGGCTGATCCTGCATGGCCGTCGCGTCTGTGATGCCCGCAAGCCACGGTGCGCGGAGTGCGAGCTCGCCGACATCTGCCCGTCATCGCAGGTGGCGCCTCCCACGAAGAAGTCGGGCAAGTAGGGTCGAGCCGTGTCCGGTGCGAGTCCCGAGGTGGTGCGTGCCGAGTTGTCGGCGGCCGCCGAGGGTGTGGAGCGCTACAGGGTTCGTGTCGCGGAGCTCGTCGTCAAGTTCGGTGCGGACGGGGACGACGGGGAGCTCGTGTCGGCGATGTGGGAAGCCGAGCGCGGTCTGCGCGCCGCGCAGCGACTGCTCGCACGCGCCGAGAAACTCGCACGCTGAGCCCGGTTGCACTGGCTAGGTTCATCGTTGATGACCGGACCATCGCCCCGCGACGACATCCGCGCGATGTCGGGCTACCACTCACCCCAGGTCGAGGTCGCTGTTCGCCTGAACACCAACGAGTCACCGTTCCCCCCGCCGACCGCGTGGGTGGAGGAGCTCGCCGCGGTCGCGGGCCGGACCGCATGGAACCGTTATCCGGATCGCGAGGCGACCGGTCTGCGCGCCGTCATCGCGAGCCGCCACGGCGTGGAGCCGGGGAACATATTCGTCGCGAACGGCTCGAACGAGGTCCTCCAGACGATCATGCTGGCCTACGGCGGTGCCGGCCGCACCGTGGCGACCTTCGAGCCGACCTATCAGATGTACGCACAGATCGCCCGCGTCACCGGGGCGACGGTGGTCAGTGGTGAGCGCCGCGACGACCACACTCTCGACGCGCGCGAGGTGCGCCGCGTGGTGTCGGAGCATTCACCGTCCATCACGATGCTCTGCAACCCGAACAACCCGACCGGCACCGTGGAGCCGCGCGCGAATCTCGAGGCGCTCCTCGGCGCGACCGATGCCCTCGTTGTCGTCGACGAGGCCTACGCCGAGTTCTCCGAGTGGTCGGCGGTGCCGATGGTGAACCAGCACCCCAACCTCGTGGTCACCCGCACGTTCTCCAAGACCCTCTCGCTCGCCGCGCTCCGTGTGGGGTACGCGATCGCGCCCGCCGCGGTCGTCGAGGCCCTCTCGGTCGCGGTCCTGCCGTACCACCTCGATGCGTTCAAGCAGGCCGCGACAATGGCCGCCCTCGGCCACGTCGCCGAGATGAACGAGCGCGTCGCGGTGATCTGCTCCGAGAGGCGTCGCATCGAGGAGGGTCTCGGGGCGCTCGGCCTCGAGGTGTTCCCGTCGGGGGCGAATTTCGTGCTGTTCCGCACCGATGATGCTCCGGCGGTGTGGAACGGACTGCTCGCCGAGGGTGTGCTCGTGCGCGACTGCTCGGGTTGGGATCGTCTCGCCGGGTGCCTGCGGGTCACGGTGGGCAGTGGCGAGGAGAACGGAATCTTTCTCGGGGCGCTCGGCAGGGTTCTCGCCGGGGTGCGCGGCTGAGGCCGCGCGAATTGGCGCGCCGAAGCACCCCGCGAACGGCGAGACTGTGCCCATGCCCCGCACCGCGACCGTGACCCGCAACACCAAGGAGACCTCGATCCAGGTTCGTCTCGACCTCGATGGATCGGGTTCGTCCGACATCTCCACCGGCATCCCGTTCTACGACCACATGCTCGAGCAGTTGGCGCGCCACGGTGGATTCGATCTGGGGATCGCCGCGACCGGTGATCTGCACATCGACACCCACCACACCGTCGAGGACGTGGCGCTCGCGGTGGGCGAGGCCCTGCGCACCGCGCTCGGGGACAAGGCCGGGGTGCGGCGGTTCGCGAGCGGTCTGTATCCACTCGATGAGGCTCTCGTGGAGGTGGCACTCGATCTCTCCGGTCGGTCCCATGTGGAGTGGAATGTGCCGCTGCCCGAGTGCCTCCCCCTCGGCAACCCGCCCTTCGATCCCTCCCTCGCCGAGCATGCGGTGTCCTCGCTCGCCACGAGCGCACAGATCACGCTGCACGTGAACCTCAAGGCGGGCCGGAACGTTCACCACATCATCGAGGCCACCTTCAAGGGACTCGCGCGCTGCCTCCGCGACGCGATCCGGGTCGAGTCGACCGGGGTGCCCTCCACGAAGGGGACCCTGTGAGGTGCCGCGCGTGCGCCCCGGGTGCGCGTTGAGTCCGACGCCACGATGAGTCCGGTGCCGCGCATCGCCGTCGTCGACTACGGCATCGGCAACCTGCGCTCGGCCCAGAAGGCGCTGGAGAGGTGTGGGGCCGCGGCGTCACTGACCTCCGACTCAGCCACGATCTCTGCGGCCGACGCGGTGGTGCTGCCCGGTGTCGGCGCGTTCGGCGCCTGCATGGAGTCGCTGCGTGCCGCCGACCTCGAGGATCCCGTGCGCGATGCGGCCACCGGCGGGGTCCCCTTCCTCGGCATCTGCGTCGGGATGCAGATGTTGTTCTCCACGAGCGACGAGAGTCCCGGAGTGCCCGGGCTCGGCATCATCGCCGGCAATGTCGGGTGGCTTCCCGAGTCGCTGCCGCGGCCGCAGATGCAATGGAACCGCCTCCGACCCACCGGGGACGACCCGATGTTCGCCGGGCTCGGGCCCGAGCCGTGGATGTACTTCGTGCACTCGCTCCACGGCGTCCCTGCGGATCCGGTGGTCGTGGCCGCCACCGTCGACTACGGCGCGTCGGTGAACGCGGCGTTCCGCTCGGGCCCGATCTTTGCGGTGCAGTTCCATCCCGAGAAGTCGGGCGCGTCGGGTCTTGCGCTCCTGGCGAACTTCGTCAGCGTGGCGGCGCGCGCGTGAGGCTGTATCCCGCGATCGATCTCCTCGACGGTGCGGTCGTGCGTCTGCGCCAGGGTGACTACGGCGCGGTCACGACCTATGGGGACGATCCTGTGTCCGTTGCCGAGTCGTTCGCGGCGGCCGGGGCCGAGTGGGTCCACCTCGTCGACCTCGACGCGGCGCGAACGGGTGCCCCGACCAACCGGGCAACCATCGCGCGCGTCGCGCGGCACCTCTCGGGTGCGGCACGGGTGCAATGCGGGGGCGGCGTGCGCAGCGCCGCCGACGCCGACGAGCTCGCCCGGGCCGGGGTGGCGCGGGTGGTGATGGGGTCGGCCGCCGTGCGCGACCCGGGGCTCGTCTCGGTGGTCGCCGACATCGTCGCGGTCGCGGTGGGTCTCGATCACCGCGGGGGAGTCGCGGCCGTCGACGGCTGGACGGAGTCTTCGGGTCGGCGGATCGAGGACCTCGTGGGTGAGTTCCCCCGGGCCGCGGCGTTCGTCGTCACCGACATCGCGCGTGACGGGATGTTGACGGGTCCCGATGTCGAGGGCCTGCGCGCATTGGTGGGTGTGGCGCCCTCACCGGTTGTGGCGAGCGGGGGAGTGGGGGGCGAGGACGATCTCATCGCGCTCGCCTCGGTCGGTGGGCTCGAGGGTGTGATCGTGGGTCGGGCGATCTACGAGGGGCGCGTCGACGTGGCGCGCGCCGTGGAGGTGCTCAGGTGACCGGGGTGGTGGCGCGCGTGATCCCGTGCCTAGACGTGACCGGGGGCAGGGTCGTCAAGGGAGTGAACTTCGTCGGTCTCCGCGACGCGGGTGATCCGGTCGAACTCTCCTCTCGCTACGACGCCGAGGGCGCCGATGAGTTGGTGTTCCTCGACATCACGGCGTCGTCGGACGGTCGCGACACGATGCTCGACGTGGTGGCGCGCACCGCCGAGCAGGTCTTCATCCCGTTCACGGTCGGCGGCGGCATCCGCGAGGTGTCGCACGCACGCGCGCTGTTGCGGGCCGGTGCCGACAAGGTGAGCGTCAACACCTCGGCCGTGGAGAGACCGTCCCTGATCGGGGAGATCTCCGCCGAATTCGGGGCCCAGTGCGTGGTCTGTGCGATCGACGCCAAGTGGGACGAGTCCCGCCGTGCCTGGCTCGTGCACCTGCACGGGGGGCGCACTCCCACCGACATCGACGCGGTGGGCTGGGCCGAGCGCGCGGTCGCCTCCGGCGCGGGGGAGATCCTGCTCACCTCGATGGACCGCGACGGCACGCGCGACGGGTTCGACATCGCACTCACCTCGGCGGTCTCGGCGGCGGTGGGTGTGCCGGTGATCGCGAGCGGTGGAGTCGGCACGCTCGCGCACCTGTGCGAGGGGGTCCTGCGCGGCGGCGCGACCGGTGTGCTCGCCGCGAGCATCTTCCACTTCGGTGAATTCACCGTCGGTGACGCAAAGGCGGCGATGGCGACTGCGGGCATCGCCGTGCGCCCCGCGCGCTGAGACTGGATCGGTGGCCCCGACGTCGCACGCCGGGAACGTGATGGTGCACCAGCCGGGGTCGTGCCTCAGTCCAGAAGATCGGCGAGTGCGGCGGTGATTGCGGCTTGCGCACCGACAGCGAGGAAGTGGTCGACCCCCTGGATCGTCGACACGGTCGTGTCCCTCCAGTCCTTGACCACGTGTGCCACGGTGTCGGGGTCGCCGAACTGGTCGTGCTCGGGGGACAGGATCATCTTTGGTCGCGGGTTGCGTGCCGCGAGTGGACCGCGCGCGATCATGGCCGCCGGTGGTGCGACGGCGAGCCAGGCCGCCACGAGTGGATGCGTGGTGTCGAGGGCCACGGCGGCACCGAACGAGTAGCCGGCCATCACGATCGGTCCGTCGGGTTCGATCATGTCGGCGAACTCGCACGCCGCGGCGAGATCGAGGCGCTCGGAGTCCCCGTCGTCGTGCATCCCACCCGAGTTGCCCACCCCGCGGAAGTCGACCGCGACGGAATGACACCGGAGCGAATGGGCCGCGCGCTGCATCGCCGCCACCACGTGGTTGTGGCGGTCGCCTCCGTGGAGGGGGTGGGGATGACCGATCACCAGGGTCGCTCTGGCCCGGTCGGTGTCGGTGCGCACGAGGTCCGCCTCGATCAGCACGCCGTCGATCGTCTCGAGGGAAACGGTTTCGGCCAGCACCGTCCCGACGGTACCGTGCGGTGCGTGTCGGACCAGACCAAGCGCCTCCCCATCAAGATGCTCAACGACCGCCTGCTCGTGAGGATCCCCCAGAGCGAGGGCGAGCGCCGTTCATCGGGCGGAATCCTCATTCCGGCGACCGCGCAGATCTCGAAGCGCCTCGTGTGGGCCGAGGTCGTCGCGCTCGGGGCCAATGTGCGCGCCGCCGAGGCCGGTGACCAGGTGTTGTTCAGCCCCGACGACCGCTACGAGGTCGAGGTGGGCGGCACCGACTACATCATGTTGCGCGAGCGCGACATCCACGCCGTGGCCGCCGCCCGCAACGAGGCGAGCACCGGGCTCTACATTTGACCGACCAGAACGAGGGAGGCGAGCCGATGGACCCCCGAGCAGTGCAGATTTCTGCCACCGCAGAGCAACTCGAGGCGATCGTCTACGACGCGAAGGGCCTCGTGCCCGCGATCGCCCAGGACGCCGAGTCCGGCCAGGTGCTGATGATGGCGTGGATGAACCGTGAATCACTGCAGATGACCCTCGCGGAGGGTCGCATGGTCTACTGGAGCCGCAGTCGCGCCGAGTTGTGGCGCAAGGGCGACACCAGCGGTGATCGACAGTTCGTCCGGGAGGCGTGGTACGACTGCGACGGCGACACCCTGTTGTTCAAGGTGGTCCAGGAGGGTCGCGGCGCGTGCCACACCGGAGCGGTGTCGTGCTTCTTTCGCGCCTTCGGTGATTCATGACCGCTGACACGACGGTCAGGCCGACACCGGAGGAGTTCGCCGCACTGGCAGCCGAGCACACGGTGGTGCCGGTGTGGACCGAGATCCTCGCCGACCTCGAGACGCCGGTCGCCGCGTTCGTGAAACTGGTCGGCGACGGAGAGGGCTTCCTCCTCGAGTCCGTCGAGCATGGCGAGCGCTGGAGCAGGTGGTCGTTCGTGGGGCGCAACCCGCGCGGCACCCTCACCCTGTCCAACGGTCGGATCACGGTGACCGGCGATGTGCCAGCCGCAGTGCCGCTCGACCGCGGGATCCTCGCGGCGATGGAGGAACTCACGCGCATCTACCGCGCTCCGCTGTTCCCGGATCTGCCTCCGCTCCAGGGAGGGCTCATGGGTCATCTCGGCTACGACGTCGTGCGCGAGATCGAGGACCTCCCCGACATCCCCGCCGACGACCGGGGCATACCCGACGCCGCGATCAGCATCATCGGGTCCCTGGCGGCCTTCGACCACTGGCGTCAGCGCGTCTACGTGCTCGAGAGCGTGCCGGTCGCCGGTCTCGATGCCGCGGGTGTCTCGGCCGCCTACGACGCGGCGGTCGCGCGCGTCCACGCGGCGGTGTCCGATCTCACCCAGCCGCTCTCGTACGCCGCGGTCGAACCCCCGATCCCCGGCGAGGACCTGCCCGAGGTGCGCTCGTCGATGCCCGGAGGCCGGTACCGCGAAGCGGTGGAGGTCGCCAAGGAGCACATCCGCGCCGGTGACATCTTCCAGGTCGTGCTCTCGCAGCGGTTCGACCTCGACACCGATGCCGACCCGTTCGACATCTATCGCGTGCTCAGACAGGTCAACCCCAGCCCCTACATGTATTTCGTGCGCCGACCGGACCTCACGATCGTGGGGGGCTCACCCGAGCCGATGGTCCAACTGGTGAACGGTCGCATCATCTCGCGGCCGATCGCGGGAACCCGCAGGCGCGGAACCGACGATGAGCACGACAGGCGCCTCGCCGCCGAGTTGCGCGAGCATCCCAAGGAGGTCGCCGAGCACGTGATGCTCGTCGACCTCGCGCGCAACGACGTGGGCCGGGTGTCGGTCTGGGGTTCGGTGAGGATGGACGAGTTGATGACGCTGGAGCGCTACAGCCACGTCATGCACCTCACCTCGCAGGTGTCGGGCGACCTCCGCGACGGGCTCGGCCCGATCGACGTGCTGCGTGCGACGCTCCCGGCTGGAACCGTGAGCGGGGCACCCAAGGTGCGCGCAATGGAGATCGTCGATGCGCTCGAGCCCGTGAAGCGCGGTCCGTATGCGGGGGTGGTGGGTTACGTCGACTTCTCCGGGAATCTCGACACGGCGATCGCGATTCGCACGATGTTCGTGTGGCGGGACGGAGCGAGCCTGCAGGCCGGTGCGGGGATCGTGGCCGACAGCGACCCCGCCGACGAGGACCTCGAGTGCCACAACAAGGCGCGCGCCCTGTTGGCCACTGTCCCCGCCGCCGAGCGCATGACACGCGCGCGACGCCGGAGCGGGACCCGCGCATGACCGGGTCGACGGGGATCGTCGTGGCCGATCGCGACCGGGACGTGATCCTGGTCGAGGGCGCCGACTCGGGCACGTTCCTCCACTCCCAGCTCGCAGCCGACATCCTGGTCGTCCCCGTCGGTGCGGGCGCGCACTCGCTCCTGCTCGAGCCGACCGGACATGTCGCCGCGCTGGTGAGGGTCGTGCGCCGCGATGAGACGGTGTGGACGATGGATGTCGAGTCCGGTCACGGTGCCGCTGTCATCGAGAGGCTCGCACGGTTCATCCTGCGCGCCAAGGTCACGATGACCCCCGTCGAGTGGCGGGTGCGCGGATGGCGCGGATCCGGCGCACGCGCCGCAGTCGGTGCGGTTGCCGGGCGCGCGGATCCCGGGTGGGGGTCGCCCGATGAGATCGATGTGGTCGCGGCGGCCGAGGATCTGGCGCGGATCGCGATCGATGCGACACCGACCGAGCCGGCCCACCTCGACGTCCTGCGTGTCGATGCGCGGTGGCCCGCCTTCGGGGTGGATCTCCTCGCCGGTGATGTCCCCGCGACCTCGGGCATCTTGGGCGCCGCGGTGAGCTTCACCAAGGGCTGCTACCCCGGCCAGGAACTCGTCGAGCGGATGGATTCCCGGGGTTCGCAGGCACCCGTCCACTTGCGGGTGTTCCCGCGCGACGGGCTCGCTGTCGGGACGCGCATCGTCGACGATGGCCGCGACGTGGGAACGGTGACGTCGGTCGGTGCGACACTTGCGATCGCACGCGTGGCGCGCGGCACGCGGGTGGGCCAGCCGATCGCCCCCGACACGAACCGCCCCTGACCGGCGGCGAGCACCGATCAGGCGCGACCGGGACCGATGCGCGCGAGGAAGTCGCGCACGCCGGGGTCCTGCGCCACGGGTGCGAGATCGCGCGCGTCGCCGACAGCGGCAGCGAGTTCCCCCGGTGAGAGTTGGGCGCGCTCGGCGGCCTCGAGCCAGGCGAGTGTCCAACCCGGGAGATCGAGCGACGCGGCCACCCTCGCCGCTTGCATCGCGGCCGATGTGCTCGGCTCCCGGTGCCATTCGGTGACGAGGTGGTCCATCACTGCGAACGGGGTCATCCCGCCGAGTGTGAGTTGCTGCCACTGGGCGAATGCGAGCAGGCCCAGGAACGGCACCGCCGAGCGCAGGGGCGTGAACAGGAGCACCACGACCAGGAACAAGGTGGCGCCGAAGCTGAGGCGGACCATGACCGCCTTGCCGCGGCCCGGGGCGACCGCGTCGATGAGGCTGGCAACGATCGCCCCGCCGTCGAGGGGGACCAGTGGCACCAGGTTGAGCATCCCCAGTGCGAGTCCGGCCCACCAGATCGCCGCCGATGCGTGCGACGAGACGATGTCGTCGCGAGAGAACGGCGAGATGCCCATGATCGCGAGCGTGCCGAGGGCGAGTCCCATTTGCGTGGCGGGACCTGCCAGCGCGATCCCCGCGCGTTGCCACCATGCGAGCGGTCGACGCGACTCGAACGCGGCGTAGGCGACCATGAAGTCGAGCGAGATCCGCGCCTCGCATCCCGATGCCCTGGCCGCCAACGCGTGCCCCAGTTCGTGCACGAGCGTGAACACCGCGACCGCACCGGCGATCCACGCACCGAGGGGGAACGGGTACAGGAGCACCAACAGCACCATGAACAACCAGAACCCGGGTCTCACCGATGTCGGGAAGCCGAGAACCCGCAGTGATCCGCTCGAGCGGGCCGCGCGCGGGAGACGTTCCACGCCCCAAGTGTAGGGAGACCCCGGCCCTAGACTCGCCGAAAGTGAAGTACGTGTATGCCTTCGATCACAAGCATCGTCGCGCGCCGATGGAGATGAAGGATCTCCTCGGCGGCAAGGGTGCCAATCTCGCCGAGATGATGACGGTCCTGAAATTGCCCGTTCCGCACGGCTTCACGATCACAACCGACGCGTGCCGCGCCTACATGCACGGCGGGTGGCCGAAGAGTCTCGACGACGAGGTCCAGCGCCATGTCGCGGCCCTCGAGGCGAAGATGGGCCGTCGCCTGGGTGATCCGAGGGATCCGATGCTCGTGTCGGTGCGCTCGGGGGCCAAGTTCTCGATGCCCGGGATGATGGACACCGTCCTGAATCTGGGCTTGAACGACCGGAGTGTCAAGGGTCTTGCCGCCTCGACCGGCAACGAGAGGTTCGCATGGGACTCCTACCGTCGGTTCATCGCGATGTACGGGCGGATCGTGCTCGGAGTCGAGGGGGCGGTCTTCGAGCACGCGCTCGAGGCCGCACGGGTCGCCTCGGGCGTCGAGACCGATGCCGAGCTCTCCGCCGAGGTGTCGCGTGCCCTCTGCGAGGACCACAAGCGCGCCGTCGCCTCCGCGACCGGCAAGCCGTTCCCGCAGGATCCGGCCAAGCAACTGCGCGGCGCGATCGAGGCGGTGCTGCGTTCTTGGAACGGTCCCCGGGCGATCGCCTATCGCGTGCGCGAGAAGATCAGCCACGGACTCGGCACCGCCGTCAACGTGCAGGCGATGGTCTTTGGCAATCGGGATGAGAACTCCGGAACGGGCGTGGGCTTCACTCGCAACGCCGCCACGGGCGAGGCCGTCCCCTACGGTGACTTCCTCGTGAACGCCCAGGGCGAGGACGTCGTGGCCGGGATCCGCAACACCGAGGATCTGGACGCGTTGCGGAGGAAGTTCCCCGTGATCCACGACGAGTTGCTCTCCATCTTCGAGCGACTCGAGCGCCATTACCGGGACATGTGCGACACCGAGTTCACGATCGAGCAGGGCAAGTTGTGGATGCTCCAGACGCGCATCGGAAAGCGCACCGGTGCCGCCGCGCTCCGAATGGCCGTCGAGATGACCGCCCCGACGGGCACCGGCAAGAACGCATGGAAGATCTCGAGGCGCGAGGCGTTGACGCGCGTGAGCGCGGAGCATCTGGACCAAGTGCTCCATCCGCAGTTCGCCGCCAAGTCCGAGATCCTCACAACGGGACTCGGCGCATCGCCGGGTGCGGCCGTTGGCCGCGTGTACTTCACGGCCGACGACGCCGAGGCCGCCATGAGACGCGGCGAGGACGTGATACTGGTGCGGAGCGAGACGAGCCCGGAGGACGTGCACGGAATGATGGCCTCGAGGGGCATCTTGACCTCGCGCGGGGGACTGGTGAGTCACGCGGCCGTCGTGGCGCGCGGGTGGGGAACGCCGGCCGTCGTGGGCGCAGAGGCAATCAAGATCGACGACGGTGCATTCACCGTCGGGTCCACGCGGGTCGCCGAGGGTGAATGGATCTCCCTCGACGGCGCGACGGGAGAGGTGATGCTGGGGCGTCTCGAGTTGAAGGGGTCCGAACCCCCGAGCGAGTTCGGCGTGATCCTGGAGTGGGCCGACCACGAGCGCAAGGGACGCCTCGCGGTGCGGGCCAACGCCGACACCGCCGAGGATGCGCGCAAGGCGCGAGAGTTGGGGGCCGAGGGAATCGGTCTGTGCCGGACCGAGCACATGTTCCTCGCGCCCGACCGGCTGCCGGTGGTGCGCCGCATGATCCTTGCCTCCACCGAGGCCGAGGAGCGCGAGGCGCTCGAGGAGTTGCGTCGGGTCCAGAAGGAGGATTTCATCGGCTTGCTGACCGAGATGTCGGGTCTGCCGGTGACCGTGCGCCTGCTCGATCCGCCGCTGCACGAGTTCCTTCCCCGTGTCGATGAACTGGAGATCAAGAAGGCTTTGGAGGGTCTGACCGCCGACGAGGAGCATCTCCTCGGGGCGGCGCGCGAGTGGAGCGAGTTCAACCCGATGCTCGGCACGCGCGGTGTGCGCCTGGGGGTGATCAAGCCCGGTTTGTATGCGATGCAAGTAAGGGCCCTCATGGAGGCCGCCGACGAGGTCGCCTCGCGCGGGGGCCTCCCCGTGGTCGAGGTGATGATCCCGCTCACGGTCACGCGCGAGGAGCTCGGGCTCGCGCGGGGCTGGGTCGAGGACGTCCTCGACGACGTGAACTCCCGGCCGGCACCGCGAGCCAGGAAGGGCACTAAGCTCGCCAAGCGGCCGACCGTGACGATCGGGACGATGATCGAGACACCACGCGCCGCACTGCGCGCCGACGAGATCGCCGAGGTGGCCGACTTCTTCTCGTTCGGGACCAACGACCTGACCCAGATGACGTTCGGTTTCAGTCGCGACGACGTCGAGAGCCGGATGATGCCCGCCTATCTCGAGGCTGGTCTGCTGAAGCGCAATCCCTTCGAGACGATCGACCAGTCGGGCGTGGGTGAACTCGTGGTGCTCGCGGCCCAGCGGGGCCGCAAGACCAAGCGCGGACTCAAACTCGGGGTTTGCGGCGAGCACGGCGGGGATCCCGAATCGATCGCACTGTTCCATCGGGCCGGACTCGACTACGTCAGTTGCTCTCCATACCGGGTGCCGATCGCCAGACTGTCGGCTGCCCAGGCGGTGATCAACGGCACAAAATCCGCCAGCACGATGACCGACACCAGGTAGTGCACCGGCGTAACCTAGAAGGGGTGATGATGAGTGGTCTGGCGCGGGCGCTCGCGCCGTCTGAGCCATCGGGTGGGACGTTGCAACTCGACTTGGCCGACTGGCACTGGCCGTTCCTTCTCGCGGTGCTCGCGGGGCTGTTGCTGGTCGATCTCTTCGTGGTGAACCGGGAGGCGCACGAGATCCAGTCCACCGAGGCCGTGATCACCTCGGTCGTCTGGGTCGGGATCGGGCTCTCGTTCTCCCTGTTCATGTGGTGGCAGTTCGGCTCGAGGGCGACGGGGGAGTACCTCGGGGGCTATCTCATCGAAAAGAGCCTCTCGATCGACAACGTGTTCGTGTGGGCGGTGATCTTCAGCCACTTCAAGGTGCCCGGTCGGTACCAGCATCGGGTGCTGTTCTGGGGAATCTTCGGAGCACTAGCGATGCGCCTCGGGTTCATCTTCGCCGGCGTCGCGGTGATCGATGCCTTCAAACCGACATTGATCCTGTTCGGGCTGTTCCTCCTCTACACCGGGGTCAAGCTCCTCAACGCCAAGCACGCCGGGTTCGACCCCGCCGACAGTCGCGCCATGCGCCTCTTCCACAGGTTCGTCCCGTCGACGGACCAGATGGATGGCCAGAGGATGTTCACGATCCAGAACGGCAAGCGACTCGCCACGCCGCTGTTCGCGGTGCTGGTGCTCGTCGAGGTCACCGACGTGATCTTCGCGGTGGACTCGGTGCCCGCGGTGCTCGCCGTGACCGGCAACCAATACGTCGCGTTCGCCTCGAACGCGTTCGCGATCCTGGGCCTACGGGCACTCTATTTCCTGTTGGCAGACATGCGCGAACGGTTCCGGTACCTCCAGACCGGCCTCGGGGTCATCCTGGCCTTTGTCGGCATCAAGATGGCCGTGTCGTATTGGTGGCACATGCCGATTGCGATCTCGCTCGCGGTGATCGGGTTGATCCTCACGGTGTCGATCGTGGCGTCCTTGCGCGCCGGGACCAAGCGCACGGCGCCGTCGGAGGCAGACACGCCCCGGCACTAGTGTCGGGCGGGTGGGGATCGCCGACGACGACATCGCGCGAGTCCGCTCCGCGACCGTTCTCTCCGACATCGTCGCGCCGCACGTGCAGTTGCGCCGCACCGGCCGCAGTCAGGTCGGTTTGTGCCCGTTCCACGGTGAGCGGACGCCCTCGTTCAACGTGAACGACGAGACCGGTCGGTACATGTGCTTCGGCTGCGGGGCCAAGGGCGACGTGTTCAACTTCATCCAGCAGATCGAGCACCTCGACTTCGTCGGAGCGGTCGAGAGGTTGGCCTCGCGCGCCGGGATCGAGCTGCGCTACACGAGCGGGGGGGACCAGGGCGAGCGCAAGCGCCGCAAGGAGTTGCACGCCCTCGTCGAGAAGGCCGTCGATTGGTACCACGAGCGGTTGCTCGAGGGCCCCGACTCGCGGGCCGCCCGCGACTACCTGCGGGCCCGGGGCCTCGCGGGCGATGTGGCGCGCAGTTTTCGTCTCGGATGGGCCCCCGACGATTGGGACCAGTTGTGCCGGGCACTCGATGCGCCATCGGGGTTGCTCACCGAGGCCGGACTCGGGTTCGTGAACAAGGCCGGCCGGCTCCAGGACTTCTTCCGTGCCCGCGTGTTGTTCCCGATCTTCGACGACAAGGGTGCGCCCGTCGCCTTCGGCGGTCGAATCCTGCCCGGGTCGAGCGACCCGGCCAAGTACAAGAACTCGACAGAGACACCGATCTACACGAAGTCTCGGACGCTCTATGGTCTGAACTGGGCGAAGGGGGACATCGTCAGGCAGGACCGTGTCATCGTGTGCGAGGGCTACACCGACGTGATCGGGTTCCACCGCAGCGGACTCGCGACCGCGGTCGCCACATGCGGCACCGCGCTCACCGAGGACCACGTGCGTCTCCTGAAGCGGTTCGCCAAGAACGTGGTGCTCGCCTTCGACGCCGATGCGGCCGGCCAGGGTGCCGCCGAGCGCTTCTATGCGTGGGAGAGGAAACACGACGTCTCGGTGGCCGTGGCCCAGTTCCCCGACGGTCGCGACCCCGGTGACCTCGCGGTGTCGGACCCCGGCTCGCTCGCCACCGCGGTCGACGAGGCGATGCCGTTCCTCGGCTTCCGGTTGAAGCGGCTGTTCGCCGCCACTCCACTGCGCTCGCCCGAGGCGCGTGCCCGGGCGGCCCAGAAGGCGATGGTGCTCGTGAACGAGCACCCCGATGTGAACGTGCGGCTCCTCTATGCGGGTGAGGTCGCCACGACGACGGGCGTCTCGGCCGCGGAGCTGTCCAGGGTCGCCGAGCGCGGCGGGTCGGGCCCCGTGGTGGTCGCAGCCCCGGTTCCCCAGGCGCCCGAGGGCGCGGGGTTCATCGCGATCGCACTGCTCATCCACAGGTGGGACGAGATCGCACCGTGGCTGATCGAGGAACTCTTCGTCGACGATGCGGCGCGTTCCGCGTTCCGCGCACTCGCCGAGTGCGAGGGTGATGTCCATGCGGCGTTGGCACGGGTCGAGGGCGAGGCCGCCGACATCGTCGAGCGGGCCGCGGTCTGCGACGCCGATGCCGACCCCCAGGTCGAGGCCAAGGTGCTGATCGGGGCGGCGGTGCGAAGGGAACTCGGGCGCAGCAGACCGGGCGACGACATCGACCGGATACAGCAGGACCGCAGGATCAGGATCGCGCTCGAGGACCTGTCGAAGGTTGATCGGGCGTCTGGGGCGGCCGTGGAGCTGCTCCAGTGGCTCGCGTCGAGGGCGGCAGAGGTCGCATGAAGCGGGCGGTGCCGCCTCATCCCGGGATCGATCCCGTGGAGTGGGCCTCGCTCCTGGCCACCCGGAGCCCCGAGGGGACCGTGGACGCCGACGACGTGGCCCACGTGTTGCGGAACGTGGAACTGGACGAGGACTTGATCCGTCAGATCGAGGCAGTGCTGAGGGAACTGAACATCGAACAGGTGGCCCACGAGCCGATCGTGGCGGCCGCGACCGAGACGGGCCCGAGGCGCTCCGGCACCACGGCGCGTGCCGTGCGAAGGGGACTGGCGCACACCCCGGTCGGCGACACCGCGGACGCGGTGCGCCTGTACCTCCACGAGATCGGTCAGATCGAGTTGCTCACGGCCGAGGACGAGAGGATCCTCGGGCGGGCGATCCAGGCGATGCATCGCGCCAGGGCCGAGATGGGCGCCGCCACGGTGAGCCCGTCGCGCCGTCGCGAGTTGCGGGCCGACATCTCGAAGGGCACCGAGGCGCTCGACCACCTCATCACGGCGAACCTGCGTCTGGTCGTGTCGATCGCACGCCGCTACGACGGGCGTGATCTGCTGCTCGCCGACCTCATCCAGGAGGGCAACATCGGCCTGATGCGCGCGGCCGAGAAGTACGACTGGGAGAAGGGCTTCAAGTTCTCCACGTATGCGACCTGGTGGATCCGTCAGGCGATGATGCGTGCGATGGCCGACCAGGGGCGCACGATCCGCGTGCCGAGTCACGTGGTCGAGTTGATCAACCGCCTCCACAAGACCGAGCGCGACCTGATGGCCGAGCTGAAGCGCGAGCCGACCGTTGCCGAGATCGCGGCGCGCACACTGATCGATGCGGAGCGCATCGAGGAGCTGCGCCAGATCTCGGTTCTGCCGGTGAGCCTCGACGCCCCGATCGGGAGCGACGAGGACAGCGCGACCTGGGGTGAGAACGTGAGCCTCGACGACGAGGGAAACTCGCCGGCTGATCTCGCCCTTCGGAAGCAGTTGATCGAGGCGATCTCGGCCGAGCTCGATCATCTCCCCGAACGCGACCGGCGCATCATCGAGCGCAGGTTCGGCATCCACACCGGCGAGCCCCAGACCCTCGACGATGTCGCCAAGCAGGAGGGCGTGACCCGCGAGCGAATCCGCCAGATCGAGCAGAAGACGCTCGCGCGTCTGCGCCACCCGAACAACAGCCGTCGCCTGCGTGCTTTCCTCGACGACTGACGTCCCGGCTCGGTCGGGGTCGCCGCTGGTAGCGTGTCGGGGTTTCCGGGGTAGCTCAGTTGGCAGAGCGACGGACTGTTAATCCGTTGGCCGTGGGTTCGAGCCCCACCCCCGGAGCCATCGGATCGGATGTGCCCGTCGCACTCCGGTCCTCCCGGGCCAGTAGCTCAGTTGGTTAGAGCAGGGGACTCATAATCCCTTGGTCGCAGGTTCGAGCCCTGCCTGGCCCACCACCCCACCGGAACACGAGTGCGGAATTTTGACGGAAGTCCGATGCGGCTGGCGGGACCGCCGGGTGATTCGAAGTGCCGAGCGAGGTTCCGGGTGCCGATCATCGACTCGTCATCGAGGCGGGCACCCAGTCCGGGCAGGGGCCACTGTCGCGCTCGCACACCGGCGCATGCTCAGGAGACGAGCGGCAGAACTTCTTCCGTGAAGCGTGCCATCTGCTCGACGGCCTTCGAGTAGGGATCGCCGATCAGGTGCGGAAAGATCGTGAGGTTGTCGAATCCCAACAGGTCGCGCAACTCTTGCACCTGAGATGCGACTTCCTCGGCAGTGCCCACGAGCATCGTGCGGTTGCGGATCGACTCCTCCATTGTCGGGATCTTTCCGGGCCCGACGGGCTTTCCGTCCTCGCCCATGTAGCCGCGGCTCCATCCGTAGGGCCCGAGGAACTTCCAGAATTCGTCGTGGCCGGGCTTGGCCGTGCGCAGCGCCTCTTCATGGGTGTCCTCGATGCGCGTGGCAACCACCAGCATCCGCTTGTCGCCAGATCCGAGCGAGGTGCCGTGTGATTGATCGTGCAACTCGCCATACCGATCCCACATCCGCTTGATGAACTGGGGATGCTGGTTCCAGAAGACTGCACAGTGCCCGACAGTGGGCACATAATCGAGGGTTCCCGGACTCGTGACCGGCTGCCAGATCTCGAACGGGTAGATCGGTCGGGGGATGAGCGTGAGGTGCGTGACGGTCGAGCCGCGGTCGGGAATGCCGGCCTCGGGGAAGCGGAAGAACTTGCCGGTGTGGCAGAACTTCTCCTGGGTGAGCGCCATGCGGATCACTTCCATGGCCTCTTCGAACCACTCGCGGTTGCGGTCGTCGTCGATCTTGGCCTCGGGGTTGTCGTGGGAGCCGATCGAGATGTGGTCGTTGTTCAGGTGGAGGATCTCGCGCGGCACGGTGCCCCGTCCGACTCCGAGCATCCCCCGGCCACCCGAGAGGTTGTGCAACGTGGCGAAGTCCTCGGCGAGGCGCAACGGGTTCCATTGCGGCACAACGTTGAACATCGCGCCGAACTTGATGTTCTCGGTCTTGGCCGCGATCCACATCGAGATCAACAGACCGTTCGGGATCACCTCGTAGCCCTCGTACTGGAAGTGGTGCTCGGTGGTCCAGAAGCTGTCGAAGCCCATGCGGTCGGCCTCGATGGCGGCGTCGACGTACTTGACGGTGGCGTCCCAGCACTGGTCGTTGGAGAAGCGTCGGTCCATCGGCCCGGGTGCGCCGGCGCCGGCGTCGCTCATCTCGACCCCACCGAAGAAGAACGCACCGAGCTTGAGATCCTGGCCCATCGTCGTCACCTGTTCTCCCCGTGTTTGACCTGAACTGACGGTACCACCGGGGGACGCGCCGGTGCCCGACGAAGGTCCCCGGCCACCTCGATTTTTTGTCAGAGGCAATACGATCTCGGCTGTGACGCAGGACACGAATCGGGGCGCCGGAGCCGGAGCCGGTGACGTGGGGGCGCGCGAGCAGTGGCGCGCGGCCTACGAGGCGTCGCGCCTCGGTCCCGCGTCGCACTCGACGATGTCGGGGATTCCCCTCGAGCCGGTGTACGGACCCGACGACGGCGAGTTCCCGGGGCTCTACCCCTACACGCGCGGACCGTACGCGTCGATGTACCGCTCCAAGCTCTGGACGATGCGGATGTTCGCCGGTTTCGGCACCGCCGTGGACACCAACGCCCGGTTCCGCGAGATCATCGCGGCTGGTGGTGACGGTCTGTCCACGGCCTTCGACATGCCGACCCTGCTCGGTCTCGACTCAGACGATCCGATGTCCCTCGGCGAGGTGGGACGGTGCGGGGTGGCGATCGACTCGGTGGTCGACATGGAGGATCTGTTCCGGGGGATCGACCTCGGTCGGATCACCACCTCGATGACGATCAACTCACCTGCCGCACCGGTTCTGGCGATGTTCGTCGCCCAGGCCGAGTCCGCCGGCGTGCCGCGGGCGAGCCTCGGGGGAACCCTCCAGAACGACATCTTGAAGGAGTACCAGGCGCAGAAGGAATTCGTCTTCCCGCCGCGCCAGTCGATGCGGCTCGTGCGCGACGTCGTCACCTTCACCGCCGCAGAGATGCCGAGGTGGCACTCGATCTCGATCTCGGGCTACCACATCCGCGAGGCGGGCTCGACCGCGGCCGAGGAACTCGCATTCACTCTCGCCAACGGCTTCGCCTACGTCGAGCTCGCGCTGTCGGCGGGTCTTCCGGTCGATTCGTTCGCACACCGGCTCTCGTTCTTCTTCAACGCGCACATCGACTTCTTCGAGGAGGTCGCCAAGTACCGTGCCGCACGGCGCATCTGGGCGCGCTGGATGCGCGGTCGCTACGGCGCCGTGGAGGAGCGGTCACTGCAGATGCGCTTCCACGCCCAGACCGCGGGTGTGTCGCTGACCGCCCAGCAGCCCGAGGTGAACATCGTGCGCACCGCCATCGAGGCGTTGGCGGCCGTCATGGGTGGGGCGCAGTCGTTGCACACGAACTCGATGGACGAGGCACTCGCGCTCCCCACAGAGAAGGCCGCACGCATCGCGCTGCGCACCCAGCAGGTGATCGCCCACGAGACCAACGTGCCGCTGGTGGCCGACCCGCTCGGTGGGTCGTGGTTCGTCGAGGAACTCACCGACGAGATCGAGCGTCGCGCCGAGGAGATGTTCGCCGAGATCTCCTCGATGGGTGGCGGGTCGATGCTCGAGGGATGCATCCGCGGAATCGACGAGAACTGGTTCCAGGGTCGCATCGCCGACTCGGCCTATGAACTGGAGCGCGCGTTCAACGCCGGGGAGCGGATCGTGGTCGGGGCGAACCGGTTCACCGAGGGCAACGACGAGTCCGGTATCGACATCCTGCGCATCACGAACGAACAGGAGAGGCGCCAGCGCGAGCGACTCGCCTCGGTGCGCACGAGCCGCAGTGCCGACGGGGTCGACGCGGCCCGCGCGCGGCTCGCCGAACTCGCGGCCGACCCCGAGGCGAACCTCATGCCGGCCCTGATCGAGGCCTCGCGCTCGCGCGTGACGCTCGGGGAGATGATGGCCACGCTCGGGGGAGTGTTCGGCCGGCACGTGGAAGTCCCGGTCATCTGATGGCGGTCCGCGTGCTGGTCGCAAAGGTCGGTCTCGACGGGCACGACCGCGGCATCAAGGTGGTGGCACGCATCCTGCGCGACGCCGGCATGGAGGTCATCTACACCGGGCTCTTCCAGACGCCCGAGACCGTGGCGGCCGCCGCGCTCGACGAGGATGTCGACGTGGTCGGGCTGTCGATGCTCTCGGGTGCGCACATGACGCTGGCGCCGCTCGTGGTCGAGGCGTTGCGCGCGCGCGGTGCCGACGTGCCGGTGGTGGTCGGTGGAATCGTGCCCGACCAGGACGTGCCCGACCTGCTCGCGGCCGGGGTGAGGGCCGTGCTCGGTCCGGGGGCCTCCGCGGGTGCGGTCGTGGAGACCGTGGCGGCTGCGGCTCGCTGACTCGCTGATTCGCCACCGGAGCGGCGCGCCAGAGGGCCCGTCGGGTTCGTGGTCCGGCTCGGGATCAGTCCGCGTCGTCGATCCAGGCCGGCACGCGCCTGAGCAGGTCGAGGCTCACCTCGCGGCAGCGCTCGAACACCGCGCAGAGGTGATCGTTCGACCCCTTGTACACCTCGACGAGGTCCACCTCGACGCGGCCGACCACGGTCATGCTGCGCTCGGGTGCGTCGGTCACCTGCTGGAACGAATCGATGGCCGACACCTGCAACGGCAGGTCGATCCCACCGAGGGCTGCGACCTCGGTGGCCAGCACCAGGAGGTCGGGCGGGGCAACGAGGGGCGGGAACGCCCAGGTGAACACGAGGGGGATCGTCGAGCCGCCCGGTGGGTCGCCCTCGGGATCGTCCATCGCGAGCACCGCATCCTCGAAACTGAGCAGGGTCCTCGGGTCGACCTCGAGGGCGACGTGGAGATCGATGGGTCCGCTGCAGGCCTCCTCGGGGTGGAGATCCACCTCCCACATCTGGCGCAGCGAGTAGGTCTCGACGAAGTGGCGCTCGTCGTGCACGTGGAAGCCGTGGTCGACGGCATGGTTCTTGAGGTCGGCCACGTATCCCGCGATATCCACGACCGCCACGACAATGACACTACCGTTGGCGCATGGCGCGGTTCGGTGTGGACAGCGACGACCGCGACATCCTCGCGTTCCTCCACCATGTGGTCGACGCCGCCGCCGACACCCTCGACGAGACCGGTGCGTGGGAGTTCACGGGCGAGCGTGAGGGGCAGTATTCGGGCGATGTCGCCGTCGACGAGGTCGTGGTGGACATGTGCGAGGCAGCCGGGCTGGTGGTCCTGAGCGAGGAGAGCACCGGCTCCCCGCTGCATTGGACGGGCGACGACGGGACCCTGCTCGTGGTCGTGGACCCCGTCGACGGCTCCACCAATGCCAGCCGCGGGTTGCCCTGGTTCGCGACGGCGCTGTGCGTGGTGGATGCCGATGGTCCCCGCGTGGGACTCGTGGCCGAGCAGTCGGGGAGCGAGACGCGCTACGGCGCGATCAGGGGGGCGGGCGCGAACGTGGACGGCAACCGCGCCCGTGTCGCACCCGAGACCGCGCCATCGGCGGCCGTGGTCGGTGTCAACGGTGTGCCGCCCCGCGACCATCCGTGGTGGCAGGTGCGCGCAATGGGGTCGGCCGCTCTCGACGTGTGTCTCGTGGGGTGCGGCGCACTCGATGGGTGGGTCGACTTCCACGGTCACGGAGTGTGGGATTACCTGGCCGCGTTGCTGTTCTGCGAGGAGGCCGGCGCGATGGTCGCCGAGGCCGACGACTCCGAGCTCTTCGTGCTCGATCCATCCGCGCGCCGTCGGCCGGTCGTGGCGTCGGGGCCCGAGATGATGGAGTCGCTCCTCGCGACGCTCCGGCGCGTCGACGGCTGAGACCGCCGCGCCGACCCCGTAGTGTTGGGGTTCTCGGACGCGCCGCTCTCGGTGCGTTGTGCCCCATCTGAGAGGTGATCGACGTGAACAGGATCTCGCACTGGATCGACGGAGCGGTCGTCGCGGGTGCATCGGGGCGCACGGGTCGGGTCTTCAATCCCGCCACCGGTGAGCAGACCGCCGAGGTCGACTTCGCGTCGGCGGACGAGGTCGATCGAGCCGTCGCGTCGGCAGTGGCGGCCCAGCACGAGTGGCGCGCGGCGAACATGTCGCGCCGCGCCGAGGTTCTCTTCAACATCCGCGACCTGATCGATGCGAACCGCAAGGAGATCGCCTCGGTGCTCAGCGCCGAGCACGGCAAGGTGATCGCCGATGCCCTCGGCGAGGTGGCGCGCGGGCTCGAGAACGTCGAGTTCGCCTGTGGCGTGCCGAACCTCCTGAAGGGCGGCTACTCCGAGCAGGCCTCGGCCGGAGTCGACGTCCACAGCATCCGTCAGCCGCTCGGGGTCGTGGCCGGGATCACCCCGTTCAACTTCCCGGCGATGGTGCCGATGTGGATGTTCGCCAACGCGATCGCCTGCGGGAATGCCTTCGTCCTCAAGCCGAGCGAGAAGGACCCGTCGGTGTCGCTGTACCTCGCAGAACTGCTCAAGAAGGCCGGAGTCCCCGACGGTGTCTTCAACGTGGTGAACGGCGACCGCGAGGCCGTCGACCGCTTGCTCGCGCATCCCGACGTCGCGGCGATCTCCTTCGTCGGGTCGACCCCGGTGGCGCGCCACATCCACGAGACCGGCACCCGCAACGGAAAGCGCGTCCAGGCCCTCGGTGGGGCCAAGAACCACATGCTCGTGCTCCCAGACGCCGATCTCGACATGGCAGCAGATGCCGCGGTCTCGGCCGCCTACGGGTCGGCGGGCGAGAGGTGCATGGCGATCTCGGTGCTGCTCGCGGTGGACTCGGTCGCCGACGCGCTGGTCGACAAGATCCGCGAGCGCATTCCCGCGATCAAGGTCGGACCCGCGAGCGACCAGGGCAACGAGATGGGCCCGCTCATCTCGGCCGAGCACCGGGACAAGGTGGTGTCGTATCTCGACGGAGCCGCCGCCGAGGGCGCGCGCCTCGTCGTCGACGGTCGCGAGGGTGTTCCCCCCCGCGGCTTCTTCGTGAACCCGAGCGTGATCGACGGGGTGGCGCCCGGCATGCGGTGCTACGACGACGAGATCTTCGGCCCGGTGCTCAGTGTCGTGCGCGTGCCCGGCTACGAGGAGGGCCTGCGGATGATCAACGACAATCCCTACGGCAACGGCGTCGCGATCTTCACCCGCGACGGCGGCGTGGCACGCGACTTCCAGTTCCGCGTCAATGTCGGCATGGTCGGAGTGAACGTGCCGATCCCGGTGCCCGTGTCGTACTACTCGTTCGGCGGCTGGAAGAGCAGCCTCTTCGGGGACCACCACATGTACGGTCCGGAGGGAATCAACTTCTTCACCCGAACCAAGGTCGTCACCTCGCGATGGCCCGACCCGCGCACGTCGTCTGTCGACCTCGGATTCCCCCAGAACCGCTGAGCGGATCCCGGATCAGGACCCGGACGCGTAGACATCGGCGAGGTCCAGCACCTCGTCGATGATCGCGAGCCCCTCGCGCACCAGTGCATCGGGGGTGTTGACCGGGGGACAGATGTGGATCCGGTTGAAGTGCGTGAATGGCCAGAGACCGCGCGCCTTGCACGCCGCCACGAGGTCGCCCATCGGCTTGGCGGCCTCGCCGGCGGCGTTGAAGGGCACCAGCATCTCGCGTGTCGTGCGGTCGCGCACCAACTCGATCGCCCAGAACACCCCGAGTCCGCGCACGTCGCCCACGCTCGGGTGGCGGTCCCTGATGCGTGCGAGTTCCGGCCCGATGACATCGGTGCCGAGGTGGCGCGCATGCTCGAGGATCCGCTCCTCGCGGAAGATCTCGATCGAGGCCGCCGCGGTCGCGCACGCCAGGGGATGGCCCGAGTAGGTGAGCCCACCGGGGAACTGGCGGTCGCGGAACGTGGCAGAGATCCGGTCCGAGATGACGACACCGCCGAGCGGCACGTAGCCCGAGTTCACACCCTTGGCGAAGCAGATCAGGTCGGGCACCACACCCCAATGGTCGACTGCGAACCATTCGCCGCACCGACCGAACCCCGACATCACTTCGTCCAGGATCATCACGATCCCGTGGCGATCGCAGATCTCGCGGACACCGGCGAGATAGCCGTCGGGCGGCACGAGGATGCCGTTCGTCCCCACGACCGACTCCAGGATGATCGCGGCCACGTTCTGGGCGCCCTCGACCATGATCACGTCCGCGAGGTGGGCGAGGGCCCGCTCACACTCCTGGGGTTCGTTCTCGGCGTGGAACGCCGAGCGGTACGGGTAGGGCCCCCAGAACTTGACGATGCCCGGCATCGCGGGTTCGGCGGGCCACCGGCGCGGGTCACCGGTCAACTGGATCGAGCCTCCCGTGGCTCCGTGGTAGCTGCGGTAGGTGCTCAGCACCTTGTTGCGACCGGTGTGCAGACGAGCCATGCGCATCGCGTTCTCGGTGGCCTCCGCGCCGCCGTTCGTGAAGAACACCATGTTCAGGTCGCCCGGTGCGATCTCGGCGATCAGGCGCGCCGCCTCGCTCCGCGCGTCGTTGGCGTGGAACGGCGCGACGGTGCAGAGCCGATCGGCCTGCTCCTTCAGGGCGGCGACGAGCTTGGGGTGCTGGTGGCCGATGTTGGCGTTGATGAGTTGGCTGGAGAAATCGAGGTATCGCTTGCCGTCCTCGTCCCAGAACTCCGAACCCTGCGCGCGTGCGATCACCACCGGCGAGATGGCACCCTGTGCCGACCAGGAGTGGAACACGTGCCTGCGATCGTTCACGAAGGCGTCGGAGCGGGCTGAATCCACCGTGGTCATGCTGCGAAGGCTAACCGGGCGTCCGGCGGATGATCAGAACTTCTTGAAGGAAAATCCGCGTTCCCTGAAGCCCGCGATGGCCTCGGGCAGGAGCGCGAGCATCTTGTCCACGTCGCCCGAGCCGTCGTGGAACAGCACGACGATGTAGTCGTTCTTCCCGCGCACCTCCTCGATGCGCTCCCGGAACCGCGCGGGAGGATTCGGGTGCGCGAGTGGGGGAGTCGCACTCAGGTTCCAGAACAACTCCTTCATGCCGAGCGACTTGCCGATGCGCCTGATGCGCGAGTTCGTGGCGGCGAAGGGGGGGCGGTACAGCGTCGGGCGCGTGCCCGTGGAGTCCTCGATCAGGGTGCTGCAGCGCTCCAGTTCGCGCTTCGGGTTCGGGTGGTAGCGCAGGTCGGGGTGTGTCCAGGAGTGGTTCTGCACCGAGTGGCCCCCGCGCACCAGCGAGGCGAGGAACGCCTTCTGGCGGCTCGCTCGTTGGCCGACCACGAAGAAGGTCCCCGGGACACCCGCGTTGTCGAGGATCTCGCGCGTGCGCGCGGTGCCCGGACCCGGTCCGTCGTCGAAGGTGAGGTACGCGAAGCCCTCACCGCTCGTGGCGGGTGAGGGCAGCGTCGACGCGTGGAGCGCGTCGCGCGGATCCACGAGCGCCACGGTGAAGCCCGCGGCAGCGAAGGACAGGAATTGTCGACGATCCATCAAAGGCTCCCAAGCCCAACATAGACGCGGTGTTCAGCCCGGACCTGCCGCGGGCACGCAACCGCCGACGTTGGCGGAGGCTCGCGCGCCAATACCGTGTGGCACCGTGAGGACGAGAACTGCCCTCGTTGCCGGCGCACTCGTGCTGTTTGCGGGCGCGACCGCTTCGGCGGTCGAGGCGGGGAGCGGTCGCGCACGTGCGCTCGTCGCGGCGTGGTCGGTCTCGAAGAGCCGCACCGCTCACGGTGGCGAGTTCTACACGGCGACGGGAACCGGGGCCTCGGCGGTGTTCGAGGTGAACAGACGCTCGTTCGCGCTCTGGTACGTCGCGGGTCCCTCGAACGGCAAGATGGCCGTTCTCGTCAATGGAGTGCGGGTGCGCACGGTCGATCAGTACTCGCCGGTGCCGAGGCGTCGCGCGGTCGCCCTCCGCGGCACCGGCGCGGTCAGCGAGGTGCGTGTGGTGGTGCTCTCCACCCGGAACCGCTCCAGCAGGGGCACCAAGGTGAACGTCGATGCGATCTCGCCGACGACGGCCAGGTGCGCCGCCGGTTGCCAGCGCAACCCTGCGCCGGTCACGAGCACAGCCCCCGTGGTCACCACATCGTCGGTGCCGGTGTCGTCTGTTCCCCCCACCCAAGCCGTGGTTGCGGCCGGGCCGAACGAGGCGGTCTGGTACCCGACGGCCGTGCCGGTGCGCGGGAGCCGAGAGTGGACCGTCGCCATCGGCAGTTACGTGCGGTCGCGCGACGTCAAGCCGATCGACACCGCGGTGCCGGTGATCCGCAACGCCGCGTGCGATCAGGCCAAGAAAGTGCCCCGGGGGATCGTGATCCTGTCGTTTGGCCGTCAGGTCAAGGGCGGGGCGAGCGGATTCAGTTCCTCGACCATCACCCATGCAGAGATCGTGGCGACCACGGCCGCGTGGGCGGCCGGACTGGCCGAGTGCGGAACCGGGCCGTGGGAGGTCTCGATCGGGACGACGAACTCGGGGGCAGTGACTGCCTTCAACGGATACTCGGGTGGTCAGGTGTGGGCGCGTCTCGTGGAACAGGCTCGCGCCGCGTCGGACCCGCGGGTCGCGGTGACCGGGTCGGTCGATCTCGAGCCGGGGTGGGGACCGCCGGGGCAGGCCCGTGCGTGGGTCGACGGCTATGTCGCCACCACGGCAGTCAGACTCTGGAACTTCGGCTCAGCCGACGGATGCCCGCAGTCGGTCTCCACCAAGCTCACCTGCAACAACGGATGGACCATCGATGACGTGTTGTGGGTGTCGAGCCACGCGGGACCGAACGTGCTCGCGATGCCCCAGATCCACACCCAGAGCGGATCCCAGGCCCGCCAGTGGGCGGTTCTCGCTGCGCGTGGCGTGGCGATGGCACGACCCTTGAGGCTCGCCGCCATCACCGTCCAGACGGCCGCATGCTCGCAGGTCAAGGGTGGCTGTCCAACGACTGGTGTCTCGGCATGGGACGGCTGGTCACAGGTGCGCCGGTACCTGGACGCGATTCCGTCCACGATCGGCACCCCCGTCGGGGCTCCGATGGACATCCGATGGGGATGGGCGAATGGATTCGTGATCCCGAAGGCCACGACCACCACCACATCGACGACATCCACCACCACGACGAGCACGACCACCACAGTTCCGTCGACCACCACTTCGTCGACCACCACATCGTCGACGACCTCATCGTCGAGCACCACGTCGACCAGTTCGACATCGACATCGACGACCACGACCACCATCCCGAGCACGACCACGACCACGAGGTGATCGCGCCCCCGCACCGACCGGCCGAGGTGGTCCCAGTCGCTCGCGGACGGGCTGGCTATGCGTCGGCCAGGAGAGCCTCGGCGCCGAGTGACACGAGTCGATCCACTTCGCCGGGGGCGACACCGGCAGTGACGGTCTCGTAGCGGCGGTCGGCGCCCTCCTCGGCGAAATGGCTCGCGAGGGGCAGGTAGCGCAGGTGCGTGTTCGCCAGTCCGACGGTGAACGAGTCGGCCCGGCCGATCAGTTCGCTCCACAGGTGCCCCACCCCGACGAGCACCTCGCCGGGCAGGAACAAGATGTGCGCACGGTCGAGCACCATCGCCTGCATCGGTGCGCGCACCGGTGCAGGATTCGCCCCGCGGGCGAGACGGGCGGTGAGCCCGAGGAAGTGGCAGCAGGCGATCATCGTGTCGCGCATGTCGTCCTCGCCCATGTCGGCCTCGACGACCGCGGCCGACGACGCCGCCCACAGATGTGCCATCGGAACCCTGTCGGCGAAATCCTCCCCGAGTCGTGCGCGCAGCACCGCTGCGCTCTCGTCGAGCCGCGCGCGTGCGGCATCCTCGTCGAGGCCGGCGTTGTTGGTCGCAACTTGGACCTCCATCGACACGAGCGCGAGCTTGCCGTCTGGCGAACCCGGGTCGGAGACGGCCCCAGAGACGGTGCGCACCACTTCGTCGGCCAGGATCTGGCCGATCGTCTCGGCGTGAGCCGGATCGACCCCGGTGTAGCCGCGGGGGTCGAGTGCATCGCGTCGGGCCGAGGTGAGCGGGACGACGTCTCCCTCGGTGGTGTTCACGAACATGGCGACTGCGCCGGGGAGGGCCTCCTGCACGCGCCTCTTCGCGACACCGGGATAATCGGCCGAGACCAGCATGTTGTCCCAGCCGAAGGTCGTGGGGTGGCACCCGGCGCCGAACAGCACGGCGACCACATCGCGGGTGGCGTCATCGATGACGGTCACCACCGGAATCCGTGTGTCGACCATCGCCTCATCGTCGGGGCGCCACCGGTTGAAGCCGATCCGTGCATCTCCCGTGCGGCTGAGGACGAGTGCATCGCGACGGTCGGCGTGTGCCTCGACGGCGGCCTCGACGGCACCCGTGACGAGCATGTGCATGAAGCGCGCCGTCGCCTCGCTCCGGCCCGAGGGGTCGTGGGCGACCGGCGCCGAATGGGAATGTGTCGCGGTCACGACGAGCCTGGCCGGATCGAACCACTCGTGGGTCGTGAGCCGCTCGGCGATCGCCGCGGTGACCGGCCTGGGAATTGCGATCAGGTCGGCGGTGATGATGATGACGGGGGAGTCGTCCCCGAGGCACAGGGCCGTCACGGCGACCGGGTCGTGCACGCCCTCGGATGCGGTGGTGCGCTGGCCGTAGCCACCGAGTGGCACGGGGAAATCGGGCGTCACGTCGCGGTGCGCGGCCCCGGCAGCGATGCGGATCATGGTGTCCTCCCGGAGTGGCGGTCATTGGTCGATGCGCGGTGTCATGTTGTCACAGCCACCGCGCGGGGACTCGCCGATTCTGTCAACACACTTGACAAAATCAGGTTTGCTCTGCGAGCATGAGTCGCAATGGGCGAGGAGCGCATGACCCACACCGTGGTTCGTCAGATGGCGCGACCCCCGGGTGAGGCGACCGTGCTCGAGGTGCTGTTGCGGGGTGATCCCATGACGCGCGCGCAGATCTGCGCCGCGACGGGCCTCTCGCGCCCGACGGTGATCGATGCGCTGGCGCGCATGGCGCACCGCGGCATCATCTCGGTGGAGACGCGGGCGCTCGGGGCAACCGGACGCAACCCCGAGTTGATCTCGATCGACACGTCGCGTGCGGTGGGTCTCGCGGCCGATGTCGGCGGCTCCAAGGCGGTGGTGGCACTCGTGGATCTCGCCGGCCGTGTCCTCGCCGAGTCGGTCGAGCCGACCGCACCCAATGCCGAGCGATTGGCGGCCCAACTCGCCGCGATGCGCCGCGAGGTCGCGGGCCGCGCGGGTGTTCCGCTCAGGTCCGTGGTGACCGCCGTCGTCGGCCTTCCCGGGGTGATCGACGAGACCGGTCGCATCGCTCACGGTGGCAACATTGCCGGCCTCGACCGCGGGGACGTGCGGGCCCTGCTCCGGCGCCACCTGAAGTGTCCGGTCACGGTCGAGAACGATGTGAACATCGCCGGCGTGGGGGAACTCGATGCCGATCCCGCGATCGGTGACGGCACATTCGTTCTGGTGAGCATCGGCACCGGGCTCGGCATGGCGGTGCTCCACGAGGGGCGTGTGATACGGGGTGCGACTGGACGCGCCGGCGAGATCGCGTTCCTGCCCTTGTTCGGGGACCTCGAGGATCCGATTGTGCGCGGGCATGGATCGGCCGAGACGATGACGTCGGGGTCGGCCCTGGAGCGCAGGTGGGCAGCCGCCGCAGCGCCAGCCAAGGCCGAGGAGATCCTCGCGAGGGCCGCCGACGGTGACGCGGTCGCAGTGCGGATGGTCGTGGAGTTCGCTGCCGATCTCGCGCGGGTGATCCTGAGCGTCGCGTCGGTTCTGGATCCCGTCCGGGTCGTGCTCGGCGGCGGATTGGGCGCCAATCCGTTGCTGCTCGAACCGGTGCGGGCCGCCCTCGCGCGGATCGCGCCGTTTCCGATCGAGGTCGTCACGTCGCGGCTCGGCAACAGATCCGGACTCGAGGGGGCGATGGCGCTCGCGCGACGCGACCTGCGGGACATCCTCCGCGACGAGCTGGCCGTTGGTGACGAGCGTGTCGTGCGACCGGTCGGCCGGCAGACGAGGGGAGCATGAGATGACGGGTTCGACACTCGCACTGACCGGAGGAGCACCGCTCCGATCAACGCCGTATCCGGAATGGCCGACGGCCGATGACCGCGAGCGCGAACTTCTGCTCGAGGTGCTCGACAGTCGCAGGTGGTGGGCGACGCAGGGCACCAAGGTTCACCAGTTCGAGTCCGCGTGGGCAAGGTTCCACGGAGCGGAGACCTCGCTCGCGGTGACCAACGGATCGCACACCCTCGAGATCGCCCTCCTCGCACTCGGCGTCGGCGAGGGTGACGAGGTGATCGTGCCGAACTGGACGTTCGTGGCGACCGTTACGGCGGTGCTGATGGTGAATGCGATCCCGGTGCTGGTCGATGTCGACCCCGACACGGGGTGCATCGACCCCGCCGCCGTGCGGGCCGCCGTCGGGCCCCGCACCAGGGCCATCATCCCGGTGCACATCGCGGGCAGCGTCGCCGACATGGATGCACTCACAGCGATCGCCCGTGAGCACGGGCTGGTGGTGCTCGAGGATTGCGCCCACGCGCACGGCTCCACGTGGAAGGGCACGCCCGTGGGGATGCTCGGTGACGCCGGGTCGTACTCGTTCCAGTCATCGAAGTTGATGACCGGCGGTGAGGGGGGAGCGATCGTGTCGCGACACCCCGACGTGCTCGCGGCGGCCCGCAGTTTCTCCGACTGTGGGCGCAGGCCGGGCGAGTGGTTCTACTCGCACTATCTGCTCGGCGGGAACTACCGCATGACCGAGTGGCAGGGGGCCGTCCTGCTCGCGCAGTTGGAGCGATTCCCCGCCCAGCAGGAGCGGCGCGCCCGGAACGCCGCGACGTTGAACCACGAGCTCGCGGAGATTCCGGGAATCCACCCGCAGGGACGCCACGCATCGTGCACCTCGCAGGGCAACTACTGCTACGTGGTGAGGGTCGACGCGGACGAATTCGGTCTCGACCGCGACACCCTGCGCGAGGCACTCCTCGCCGAGGGAATCCCGCTCACCATGGCCTATCCGCCCCTGTCGCGCCTCGATCTCTTCGCCGATCCGCAGGGATTCGCACCTCGCATCCGTTCGCGCGCCCGAATGCAGGACTTCGCATCGCTCTGCCTGCCCGTGAGCGAGCGACTGGCCGACACGACGCTCTGGTTCACCACCTCGGTGCTGATGGGGTCACAGGACGATGCCCGAGACGTGGTGCGCGCGGTCGCCAAGATCCACGCGCACCGGGGGGAACTCGCACCGCGTGGCTGAGATCGGCGATCCGTTCCCGCTCGTCGAGGCGACGCTCGCGGGAACTCTCGAGGGTCTCGGCTCTGTGGTGCTCGT